>CBDAVN010000032.1:0-7175 GCA_965200905.1 Psychrosphaera sp. | reverse complement strand
TAATAAAGATCAAACCTCGCTTTATGTGCATTATAGAAACCTGAGTGTTCGTGATAAAAGTCCTTTTCGAGAAAATGTTTGATTAGCTTCTGAGCTTCTATTTTATCAGTTTGCTCAATTGCTAAGCGTAAACTTCTATATACTTTTAATATCACCGAATGCTTAGAGTCATACTCCTCAGGCCTTTTAGGCTTACGCTCTAAGAATTCAGCCTTTAGAATAAATTCATAAAGATTATCACTGATATTGTCATGATCAATAATATCAGAAAATACTGAAAACAACTTTGAATCCACTTTAAATAAAAAAGCCAAAGATAATAAACTAAGCATTTTATTGTGCGGTTCAACCATATATTGGTCAGTAAGTTTACCTCGCTTAACACAAACTTTTGAGGTATCTCCCCACCATTTAGTAGGAGACACATCACTTATAAAGCTGATAAACTCAGTTTTAACATCACAAATGGATATTCCTAAAGAATACTTTGCAATACATAATGAGAGTTGCTTTTTATAAAGATCATAATAATGCCAGTTAATTCTATCGTTGCGAACCTCTCCTTTATTAAACATCTTTTTACTGTCATTTATATATTTTTGAGTTTCAACAATAAATCTTTCAAAGTACTCAAAGTCTTTTAATTTATCTCTCATTTTTATCTCTATGGCGTCCATTGACCACCTTGATTAATAGGTACTACATAACCTCGAGTATCAATTAATTGATATCTTACGGTACCATCAGAAGCTACTTTAGCCAAGACTCTTTCATAACCCTGACGCATAATAACACTTGCCCTATCTGGACCAACAGCATTTATCAGGTTGTCTTTATATACCAACCATTCGTCACTCATTTGTCTGGGTAACCCTGTATTTGGATTTGCAGGGTTTATACTAGCAGAACCAGCATATTTACCCTCTACAATGAAATACTGTCCATCTTTCACATACACTCCATCAACTCCGTGGTGACCACCCTCGTCAATATTTTTTATTCTTGTTTGCAGTGAAGTATAGCCTTTTGTGTTTAGGTCCAAATCCATGCCTATTTCACCAAAATTCCCTTTGCGCTGGTCACTGGCCGTAGCAATATTGTCGGCATATTGGTCTATTAGGCCTCTTTGCTCCAAGTTCGTAATATTTCGCCTTGCAGCTTGGCTAGCTCCTTGCTCGTGAAGCTTCTTCCAAGCTTCCAATAATTGAGGATTATCTTTTATGGCTTGCCTAAAGTTGCTGTCTTGTAAATCACCTCGTAGTGCTTTTTTAAACTTCTCGGCGACTGCACGAACAATATTACTTGATTCACGATGTGTAGTAAAAAAGTCCTTTATTCTTCTAGCTTCTTCCTCAATAGCTCTTATGGACCTTACGCCTTGTTCCAGTCCGTCTAACGCAACACGAAATCGCAAATTATGGTTGACAATTTCTAGCCCATCAAACAGTTCACCGTAATTTATACGCCAATTATCATATGTAGATCTAAGCTCCGCTCTGAATGATTCGATATTAGCAACATCATTTAAGTCTGGCTCATTTACTCTATCAATTAGATATAAAAACAGCTCCGATGGTGTTGTATCAGGGTCACGCCTTAGCTCATTGTAAAATCCTTGCTCCGACAAGCTTGCTATTAATATATAATCATTATAATCGTCTGATGAAGCAACATCATTGATTAGCGTAGAGTGATTTTCAGTTAGTAAGTTTAAACCTATAAATAAGCCTATTTCAGCTCCTGAGAAAAAACGTATTGGGTTTGCGTCAAATAATTCTTGAGGGATTATTCCTCTATCTAATGCTGTGTATGCGCTTATTGGTGTTTGACTAATCGTTCTAAATGAATTGCTCTGCACTATGTCATTGTATAACCCTATTGCGTTTCTTACACTTGGTGTTACGTTACGCCATAGAGAAGCAGTTGCAGCATTACCGGCACTATCTGCTGCGATATTTATTGCATTAGCAGAACCTCCCGCAATAAAAGCAGCTAGCCCAGCCGCCAACCTCGACATATCAGCTCCACTAGCCTGATATCTTCTTATGATGCTCTGTCTCGAATTAACATACCTAGCCTGAATATAGTGAGCTGAATCAATATATCCCTCATCAATCAGGGATGAATAGCTGCTGGGGTCAGTATCGGCAATATTCAAATCTTTGCCCAGCATATCGGCGACATTCTCACCATTCGTACTTAATTTATCGAGTTCATGATCATAACTATTGGCTATAGCATTTGCTATTACCGCTCCTCCGGCTCCTGCAACACACCCTTCTTGCTCGTCATCATTATTTACATCGCTAGTTAAAGAACCAACAAGGCATCCTGTTGCAGCATGCGCTACGTACTCGAGTGCAACCCCTAAATCGCCAGAGTGTGTTTCTATAGATGAACTCAACTCTTGTCCTAGCTTGTCAATAGCAGAAGATTGAAGTGAATGTACAAATTGACCTTTAAAGTCTCGAAAATCTCCACCATTTACAACGGTAGAAATTCCTGCTCTTATAGCGGAGTCTCGAATCAATTGTACTGATTGATTCGCAATAGCACTAACTTCAGTTCCGTGGGTTGCTTCGCCAAAAAGTGTTATATCATCAACATAGGCCAATACACCGGCGGTGAGCATTGCCGTTACAGTAGCCCTGATAGAGTCAGAACGATACAATGATTTAACTGTACCCTCTATACCTTGACCATTGGCTAAGCTAGTCGCAGCCTGCGTTGTGATAGAAACAACCCCAGCTTGTAGTGATGCTGTTAAAGCTGCTGCAGTGGCTTCTGATATAGCAGCGCTTGCAGACACACTAATGGCACCTTCAGCCCCTATTGCTCCATAGCCAGCTGGTCCAAGAGCTACTGCGACAGCAATAGCGATAATAGCCATTGCGGCAGGACTAAGAGTGCTAGTTTTTTCAAACTTATGAAGTTCAACTAACTCTTGGTAAACAATATTAAAATTTTCTTGATATTCTGGGTCGTTATGCAGAGTTTGCATCCAAGCTAAGCTATCAGTTTGTGCTAGTTGTGCTAACTGCTCATTAAGTAGTTCTTGACCCAACTTAGCTAAATCTGCTTCAAGTGCGTCAATTGTACTTTGAGGAACACCTAGTGATTGGTTGAATGCTATTTCGTCTTTTTTATCCTGTATCAACTTACTAATACGAGAGGTCTCGGTATTAATGCCTGTTGCAACATCACCATCTTCATATTGACCAAGCTCAAGTGTCATACCATGTGTAGCGTTAACTTTTACTCCACCAATAATTTCGTTATAAACAGCGGTTTCAACATTGTCTTGTTGGGTGGTAGTTTTTATTTTCCAGAAGCCTTTTACGACTTTTTGATAGAAGTAGTCTTTTTGTTCTTTTGTCAATAAAAAGTTTACCGCACCATTAAGCGCGTTTATTTCAGTACCGGTAGTTGAGGTAAGTTGTGCGCCTCTCAAGTTTATATCACCAAGTTCTGTCGCAATAACGATACCGCGACCAGCTTCAAGTGCTGAGCGCATCGCAATGGTTTGGAACTCTTGCTCTTGTATAGTTGTACGACCGAATTTTCCGCTGCGCTGACTTTGAAATTGATTGTTAGAGTCAAGAATATATACACCTTGACCAGCAAGGATATTGATAGTGCCTTGGTCAGCATATAAATTAGTGGTATTAATTTCGATGGCACCTGCAGCCATTAATTGGATACTATGCGCTGCAGTTAATTGACTGTGGTATTGCTGAATTACCGATTCACTCTCATTCCAGCCACCTACTTCTTCATTACGGTTAAATGTCGACCTTTGTGACTGAAGGACAATATCCCCATCGGCATGAAAAATAATATTGTTGCCAGAAACGGTACCACCGTTAACAACTAAGTCACCTGCGGTTCTAATTAAAATATTGCCGCCTGCATCAACCGATGCAATTTCACCCAGTCGCGTACTTTGAGAAAATGGTGTTTGGTAACGATGAACAACCGTTTTTTGTAGATACTGGCGAGCAATAATATCTACATTTTCAACCGCTGAAATTTGTCCAGAGATATTTTGTAGCGTACCACCAACCATAACATTTAAATCATGGCTTGCTTTTAACGCTGCGCCTTCGGCAAGGCTCAAGTTGCCTGCAACATTTAATAAAGAGCTTCTGCGCGTGTTTAAGGTACCTGCATTAATGGTAATGTTGTTAAAATTACTTTCGCTACCGCTAAGTTCAACAACGTGGCTATCAACAAGCTGGTCGTCAATTGTGGCATCTGTTAAATGAACAACAGGCACAAGCACTTTTTGGCCATTGATGTCTCGATACTCTGGCCAAATAAGATTATCACCAAATTGATTAACATCGGTTCGGGTCAGTTTGTCACCAAAACGCTTACTTGAATTAGCAGAGAAGTCGAAAGCTCTATTGTATAAAACGTTGATTTGCGCTGCTTCGTTGTCTTCACCACCCCGTAAGAGGTTTCTGTTTAGTTGGTTAAAGATTTGTGAGCGAATAAATCTTGCCTGTACAAAACTGTCGCCAATTTGTTTACCCAACGGATAATGTGGAATGATGATAGTAATGCCACCATTGATAATTGGTATCATTAGTGGGTTTGGCAACGATTCTTTGCGGTGCTCTAGTAATCTAGCATGAAAAGATTCAATGGTTTGAGTACTGACACTGGTTGTGTCAGTCACATAGTAAGCTTTTTCAGCAATGTAGCGATTATTAGCTGACAATTGAAACTGAGGATTACCGTTTAACTCAGTTTCAATAAAGCCATTACTTACTGCCTCATACGCGGCGACACTGCCTGGCAGTAAGGCATAAAACATTAACAGGAAAATATTGATGTAAGCCGTAATACGTTGCCACAAAGGAACAGGTGCAACACTTAATGATTTATTCGATTTCATTATTTATCCTTCCTTGTGGCTATTTGATATATGGCACTAATATTGAAAAAAGCGGGTGTATAGTAATGCCCTTTGTTTGCGTGACTATTGCTCCTATACCGGGCTTATTACCTGGTTTTGGTGCTGTTTCGTCGAAATAGGTAACTGACTGGGAATAATTAATTGTCAGTCTTTTGGTTGCAGGGTCGTAATCAAAATTCACTAAGTTGTTTGAGTGAGCGCTAACCTGATCGTAAAAACCATCAACTGAAAGTTGAGCAATATAATTCATTATTGCGGCACTGATTTGATTATACGTATAGCCTGTATCTTTATACTCGTTATTCGAGGCTTGGTCGGTTAACTCTTCGGTAAAATCTTTTGTGATTGTTTTAGTGTCACACACAAGTTCAAGGTGTTTATCTACCTGAATGTAAATCTTTCGGCATTCTTCAACCAGTGCTGTCAGTACCGAGTTATCAATGCTCGACTTAACAACGTAACTATAGAAAAGGTCATTGTAGTCATTTACATAAAATTGTGCTAAGTAGGCGTCTGCTAATGTTTTTACTTGAGCGTCGTAAACGTTGATATTATCAATGGTTAAGTCACTTTGAGACGGGTTGTTGGGGTTAATACCATAAATGTTACCACGCACCGAAAACAGTGTTTCAGCCTCTGCATTTGTCATAATGGTTGTGCTTGGGCAATGCTGAAAAGTAAGACATGCACGAATTTGTTGAATTTCCGCACCTGTGGGAAGTTGGCTTGTTTCTAAGCCGAGTGTTTTAACATTAGCCTTGTAAAAATAAAGATCTTTGAACACTTCAAAATAGGAAAACTCATTTATAAACTCAGCTTTCGTGTTCTCGGCGATGTGATTAAATTTGAACTCACCAAAAGAATACAAGCGTCCGGGAGGTGCATACCAAGTTATTCTTGTAATATCACCCGTGTCGATTGAATCATGCTGCCTAGCTTTATCATCACTTAGCAAGAGCTGTGTATACTTAAATATATCAGCCGCCATATGATAGCGCTCGTTGCTGAATTTAGGTGTATTTAAGTGAAAATCACCTTCTTGGTTTAAGCCAAGAATTGCTGATGAATTAAGGGCGTAATGCGCGGCTTTTATCTTAAGTACATTTTCAGCTTGGATGGACACCCTATTACTTGCGCTGTTGTTGACAGAAATACCTTGGTCCCAGGCGGTTAGATTAGGGCGCTGAATAGCGTAAGGATTTATATTCTCAAACTTGTGGCTATCAATGTAAATTTCATTTGCCAAAATATGAGCTGATAGCTTGCTTGCGCTTGTGCCTGAACTAGATACATGTGATTTAACGCCCCAAACGGATGCGGTCAAATCAACATCAAGCGTGAAGTTATTGACATCACCATAGTTTATTTTGTTGCTTCTTGAACCATTAATAATCGTGCCTGCAGGTGATGACAAGGTTACTTTTTTCGCTTTCATTATACCGCCATAACCATTCGATATTGCGGTACTTGCGCTAACCAGTATCGTTTGCGCTGAAATATTGCCGGTATTTCGATAGTGCGCGGGAGCCACATCAAAGTTAGTGGTTTGCACAAGACCTTGTGTACTCACTACATTGTTCGCAATTAACTCAGTGCTTTTTGCGATAACTTGGCTTGAGCTGTTCAGCGAGATGTCATTATGAGACTTTAAGGAAATACTATTGTCTGTAGTCAGTATCCCGCTGATATTAATATTGGCGCTAGTTGATTTTAGCGTTGATAAAAAGATACCCTCTAGTGGCGCGTAAAACTCGCCATTTCTCGTACTACTTGATAGCGCATCACTTAACGTATTGAGCTTTGAGCCATTTGGAATATTGATATTTTTTGGACTGGTAATGGCGATACTCGCCGCATTGATATGACCTGAAAAATTCAGACCACCATATGCTGACATTGAGTTTAACAATAAATCTTGATAGCGAATTGAGAATCTACCTGGGTACAGGTTAACACCGCCACTACCGACAATTTTTGCACCTTGCTCATGGACAACCATCCCTCCTTCAGGGTGAATATCTGCTCGTAAATTAATATCTAGCGTACCTGTGACATTAATGGTTTCGGCAATAACTTCTAGCGATAAAATACCAGGAGCAGATAGGTTATGAATAGAAACACCACCTGAAGCGCGTGAACTAATATTACCTACATTATAAGTGTTGTCGTAGGAGCCATGAGCAAGGGTTACTCGCCCGGCATTAGTAAAACTACAATTTGAGCACGATAACGGAATACTGCCAGTTGAGATGAA
>CBDAVN010000031.1:0-63379 GCA_965200905.1 Psychrosphaera sp. | reverse complement strand
CACTTTCAACTCTTGCAATAAATAGCATTGCCGCTGCCAATATGGTCATACTCCAACCTTTTATTAAAAAAGAGTTGTTGGCTAACCGATTAATTATGCCTTGGGTAATCTCCAAATGTTTTACAACTCGTTCTTCACCATCCACTTTTCACCTCTTTCACTATGTCGTATGATTTTCGATTATCTCTAATACTTGCAGCTTTATCTAAATAGTGGTCTTTGTTACTCAAAAAGTCCACCCACTTTACAGTGTCAATGTAAGAGGTTCTTCCTCGATAGAAAGTGCTATTACAAGCAGGGCATTGTTCTCTAGTTTGGCTTTTTGTTTTTGAGTTGAACATGTTGTCTTTGATAATCTGAAATAGTTTATTTGTTGCTAAATGTCGAGTCTTACATACATTACAGGGTTGAGTAATATAATATTCATATGAACCAAATTGATCTGGTAGAACAATGGCAAGTATACCGTTGGTATGACTTAATTTATCACTTCTAGTTATTTCTTTTAACGAATACGAAACTTCCCATGGGATCCATTGTTCTGATTCCATTGTGTGAGCTTCTTTCATTCCAGGAGATATTAATACGAGTGTGATACTACTATCATGGATTTTATTTTTTAAGTGCGTTTTGATTGTATCGTCTTTAAATTGGCTTATATCTTCATTGCCTTCACCTTTATATATTTCATCATTTAATCGATGCTTGATAAGGTAATCGACATAAGCTCGAGCTGTACTTCCGTAGTCTTGTAAATTTTCTACGTTACTATCGCTGTGTTTATATGAAACAAATACTTTTCTACCCATTTTAGAATCCTTTCGGTGAGTTTTATAAATTATAGAAATGCCTTGTTAGGGCTTATTTTTTTGCAACTGAAGAGATAGTTTCAAGAGCCTTTTCATAAACACTTGTAGGTGATTTACCAATATCAATTGATGAGGGTGAAAAGTGTTCAATGAATTTAAAGGCTACGACAGGGTTTCCTCCAGAGGCTCTAAGCGCATCTGCCTGAGCATGGTACAGTTCTGCTAATCTCGCATAATAACGCATGAATTGAACTGCAATTTGAATAAGCAAAATTACAAATCCAACGGCACCAAAGCTGAAGGCTATTGTAGATAAATTAAATGCAAACCCGGATGATGAGCCAGTTTGCGTCTTATTTGTTGATTGTAGCTCTTTAAGTAAGGCTATTGTCTCTTGTAGTTTGGTTTGTGCTTGTTCGGCAGAAACTGAGTCATTTTCTATTGCAACGAGTCTATTAGCTAATTGGGCTCCTCTAGCCTCAAGAGAGTCGTTTAATGATATAGGAGAAAAGCTAAGAGTTGCTTTATCGAAAGAGAATTCTTGATCTTGATATTGGTAAAAAATGAACATTACAAGAATTTGAATCACTATCACTAGCACAGCGCCAATCATTAGCATTGTGCGACGTGCTCTTTTAGCCCTTACTTCTAGAGCTTTTATAGACTCATAAAAATCCATCTTTTTTGGTAGCTCAGGTCCGCTATTATTTTCTATTGAGTCTGCCATGTTTGTTTCCTTTCTGAAGCCCTAATAATTCAATAGCAAACAATTTGCGCATATTTTTACCGCGAAAATGTTTGCTTTTTATGTGGCTTATTTTAAACAAAATAACTCACCGATTACTAATATTATTAAAACGAATAGTGGTTCGTTTTTCTTTGATAATAAAAAAACGCTGCTTTCTTTAAATTCTGCTCTTGGGTTAATGCTCTTTGTTTAAGAAATAGGGAGCCTGAATCAAGTTCAGGAAGGCAAAAGTCGATGATGAGAAGGTGGACTTAATTAAATGTCGAAAATTCGCTCATAGCTGCCAGTCAGGTAAAGGCTGAATCTATTTATCTGAACCTCAACAGCAGATATGAGCGATGTCAGTTAAATAGTATTGCGCACTAGGTTCTTTAAGCTTTCTATGGTGGCGACTAGGTCGGTGCGTTTTGGGTTTTCTTTGGCGACCGTGCCAACCAAATGCAGTGCCTCTGAGTACTTATCTTGGTCAATCGCTATTTTAGCTCGACCTAATAACGCTTGCTCTCTATATTCTGGTAAAGCTTCTGCTCGGACGTAATATTGTTTTGCTTGGGTGTAACGCTTTTGTTGTTTTAGCAACTTGGCAAATTCAAGCAAAGCATCGCCTAGCGTAGGGGCTTGTTTTAATGCCTTTTTTAGCGCTTTTTCCGCCGTTGATAGTTTGCCTTGGTGGATAGCTAGCTTGGCTTCACTCACCGCTAATACGGCACTTAGTTGTTTTGATACTGCTTGTTTTTTGCTGCGAGTGAGCAGAGTTTGTAAATCACTCCACTGGCCTTTGGCGGCCAGCCAGCTGGCAATTTGCAGTAGTTCTTGCTGGTGGTGTGGTTTGATTGATTTGTTCAATAACTCTGGAGCTGATAACAGTTCTACCGCTCTTTTGGTGCTACCTGAAGTTAAATGCAGCTGTACCGCTGTCATCATATTGTCTGGGTCTTTTTCGCCTAAGGTGAGCGCACTTTCTAAGCTGCTCAAGGCTTCAAGGTTGTCTTTGCTTTGTAGGGCAACCTGACTTCTTAACATCCACAGTTCTTTATTGAGCGGCTCTTTATCTAGCATCTTGTCCAACATCGCAGACGCTTGTGTTAATGCGCCTGATCGAATAAGTGAGAACAGCAGACCTTGTTGCCATTCTTTATTCGTGGCATCTAAAAACATGGCTTGGCGGAATCCTGCAACCGCGGCGGCTGAGTAACCCAACTGCATATTCACATAAGCTAATTGGCCAATGATCTGACTATTTTGTTCACCGTGTTCTAGCGAAGCTTGAAGGTGAGGACGGGCTTGTTCAAGCTTATTGTTAGTGAGGTAAATTAACGCTAAACCATTGTGTGCAGAAGTTAGCGACGGCTCTTTTTTTGCCGCTTGTTCTAGCCATTTTTGTGCTTGAGTAAAGTCTTTTAAAGCAAGGGCAATTTGGCCACGCAGTAATAACATGGCACCACTTTGTTCTGAGCTAGTAAAGCCTTGTAATTGCTGATTAACCGCTTGATAGTTCTTAGCTTTTAGCTGCTCTTGCAAATCTCGAACAAAGCTATTTTCTGCCGGTTTGAGCGCTTTCGGGTTAACCGCATTGTTTGCTACTGAAAAAGTCCATGTCGGCTCCGCGAGCTTTATGTTTATCTCATCAGCACTAAGGTTTGTTACACCTAATAAGGCGGTGAAGGCTAGGGCTAACATTTTATAGGATGTGTTTATTGTCATGGAACTTCTCATACTGAAATATCAATAGGCCAGATAAAGCGGGCATTTACTATTTCGCCATCTCGTTTCGGCGGGGTAAATTTGCTGCGGCGAATTAAGCGTTGAATTTCTTTGTCGAACTCGGCATACGGATTCTCAACAACGCGATTTAGCGTTACTTTACCGCTGCTGCTAATGGTGACATCCAAACGCAATCGAACTTGTCTTACTCCGCGTTTTTTCAAGCTTTCTGGCATTACAATTCGAGCTTTGGTTATTAAGCTAGGCAAAGTATCGAGCTGGTTTAGGTTGAAAATATCAATCTCTGGTGTGAACTCAGCAATGCTAACCTCATCCATCGTAAGCTCGGACATGTCGGGTTTGGTTACTTCAATTTTTTCTGGCACTTCAATGTCAGGCAATACGGCGCCACTGCCTTCGGTTGCAATATCTAAGGTGATCTCTTGTTGTTGCTGAACTTGAGGCTGTTTAGGCGGTGGTGGCGGTGGCGGCATAGAAGCGGCCAAAGGTCTTATTTCTAACTCTGGCTCCGCCATTTCAGATAAGTACTGCGCAGCCATTAACACCACAATTAAAACGAGCATTAAGCCAGCACTTAAAAAGCTACTTAAAAATAACCTTTTAGATTGAGTTGACTTGGCAGGCTGTTGGATTGAACTAAACATGAGCTTATGGCTTTAACGAAGCAATACTGATATTGCTTGCACCGGCTAGCTTAGCTTCATCAATAACAGCAATTAGCTTTTCCGTTGGCACTCGTTTGTCTGCTTGGATAACCACAGGGCGTTCACTTTCAGCATTGACTTGAGCAACTACTGATCGAACACCAACAATGCCAATATTGCTGCCGTCGTAAACCACATTTCCGGCGTCGGTAATGGCGATTAAGATAACGTTTTGCTCCAGTGTCGAGGCAGATAACGCTTGTGGCTTATCTACTTCAACTCCCGTTTCTTTGACAAACACTGTGGTCACGATAAAAAAGATCAACAGAATAAAAACCACATCAATAAGCGGCGAAATATCAATACCTTGTTCCGCTTGTTGGGTTTCAATTCGCTGTTTTAACCTACTCGCCATGCGCTAGCCTCTGCTTGTTTTCACTGCTTTTAATGGCACTGTGAATAGTCCAAGCTGGCACAGCACATAACAAACCTAGTTGAGTTGTAAGTAAGGCATCACCAACCCCTTGGCTGAAAAGGTCAGTGCCACTTGCTCCAGTTCGCAGTGCAGCAAAGCTACTTAGTAGTCCCATGATCGTGCCTAATAAACCCAGTAAAGGCAGCACTTTAATCAGAGTTGGAGTAATGTCTTTAACAAACTCTCGTTGTTCTACAGGGGTTAGCCACAGAGCAAATAACTGTTGATAACAAACCGCTGCGACTAACAAAATGATCCAACAAGTACCGCTATTGCCGATCTGGATTAAGATATCTTGATTCATCGAGTTATCTCCTACTTGTGTGTTGGCGTTTCAGCTTGGCTTAGCATTAGCGCAAAGTTTTCAAGCTGGCTGTAATATGCTTTGGCTCGGCGCGATAAAATGGCGTGAATAACTAATGCCGGAATAGCCACAACTAGGCCCATCTCCGTTGTGATCAAAGCTTGGGCTATGCCGCCAGATACGACTTCTGGATCACCAGAGCCAAAGATAGTCATCATTCTAAAGGTTTCTATCATGCCGCTAACTGTGCCTAATAAGCCCAGTAATGGAGCAACAGAGGCGGTGATAGCAATGGCCGTTAAGCGTTTTTCTAAAGTAACTTTGTCTTGTTGCAATTGCTGGAATAGCTGATCATCACGTTCTAAATCGGTGCGAGACTGCTTGGCAATGTTAAGTAAGGCCACTTGCATTTTGCCAAGGGCTTTTGGTGTTGAACTGTCTTGAATTAACTCAATCAGTGATGAAGGCGAATACAGTTTTACTTTAGGTAAACTCCATAAAGTAATGCCTCGGGCAATGGCAATTAATAGAGCAACTAAAGCAAATGCCAGAATTGGCATGATCCAAACACCACCTTTATAAACATGGTCAATTAACCCTTCTTGTGGCACTTGGGTAAGTTTACTAAAGCTTGGGTCAAAACTCAGAGTGGCAGGTTGGCCTTGTTGTAAGTTGATTAAAGCTTCCGCCATAGCGTCTGGCAAAGTGTGTTGAACAACCCATTCGCCGTCGACCACTTCACTGCGATAAGCTTGCTCACCTGCCAACATCCAATGAGTTGGACCAAAACTGATCAGCTGCGCATTGGCGATTTGGCCACTTTCTAACACCAGTTCATTATTCGTGAAGGCAGGTTCGAACCAAAACTCCACTTGTTCAGTAATATCGGCGACCTGACTTAACTTTTGCTCTATTGGCAAAGTGGCTGAACTGGAACCCGAGTGCAGGCGTAAAAACTGCTGTAACAGGTTTTGTTGGTAGCTATTTTGGTTTTGCCAGCTTTCCAACCTTTCTTGCAATTGGTTCAGGTTAAGATTCTGCTCGTCGGCAACCTTACGAGCACTAATGGCTTCTTTTTCTAAATCTATTAGTGCATGTTCCAAACTTGCTAACTGTTTACTTAGGCTGGCACGTTGTTTTGCAACTTGTGCTTCAATCTTGCTAAGTTCAGCTTCCGCTTTGCTGATCTTCTGTAATAATGCCTGCTCAATTTTGCTGTTGTCGGCAGCGCTTGCTGTGTTTGGTAACAGTAAAGATAAACAAAGTAGGGGAAGTAAGTATTTATTCATTAGTTCACTCCTGCAGGCAGGCGTTTAATGGCAAAATTAATGTCCGTAGGCGCACTTTGATTTTCCACAACGGCGATGGCCGCTAAAATTTGCTGAGCATCAAGCTGTTCACTGAAATGCCAGTTCCACACCCCATTTTCAACTAGACCAAAGCCTGCAAAGTCGCCGTTTTGACTGCTAAACCAAGCCTGTGACAGACCAAGGTAAAGCTGCTTCACTAAAACTTGTTCGCCTTGTTCATTAGTCAGTCGCATAGAGTGCAAACTTATCCTTTCATTAAAGTCTTTTAGCCTGCTTAGACGGCTAAGCTGTTGCTCTAATACAACAGAGCTGTTGTCACTTGGCTCTGTTTGCCAATTGGTCTGTAGCGGCGGAGGTAAAAGGGCATATAAGCTATCTAACCTGTCTTTTAGTTGAGACAAAGTACTGGATATTAAGGCTTGTTCGTTTTCTAAATTGGCTTGCTGTTGTAATAAATCAGCACGTTTTTGTTCCACTTCATTGCTGCTAGCTTGGTTTGAATTCAACAATTTATTGAGCTGCTTTTGCTCTAATTTAAGTAGTTTAATGCGTTGCTCAAGCTGTGGCTTTTCAGTTTGCCAATTTGCTCTTAAATAACTGGCCTGCCTTTCGGTCTCTAACCAAGTTTTGGTCAATTGATCAATTCTATCTGCGGTTAATTCTGCGTGTGTATCAAAGTTAACTAAAAGCATTGAGGCAACAACAGTTATTGCGCTCAGGCTAGTGTTCATAAGGGGGAGCAAAGCTTTCATCAAACTATCTGTCAGTTAAAAAAACGGAAATAAGTTTACCTAATCTCAATAGAAAAATAAACTTAATGAGAATCATTTGTGTTTTCATTGGTTTAAACCTGACAGCGCAGAGATTTAAATCTAAAAACACAGAAAACGAATGAAAATTAAATCCATCCTAATCTTGCAAATGAAAATAATTCGCATTAAGATTCGCCTCCCTTGACGCCACAGCAACGACTTATTTGATTGCAAAACAAGAGAATTAGCGGTTTCTCAAGCGTTAGCAAAGTCGTGTTAGTGGTTTGTCTTTGCTCAGTCCGTTTGGACTTTTTAATGAAAACTCGAGTTAAAAGAGATTAGAGATAATGAAAAAAATAGCGTCTATTTCCATTGCTATGGCAATACTTGCTGGGTGTAGTGCAACCCAACAACCAACCAATACACAAGCGGCTGAACAAAATTCAGTAGCGCAAAACAACACGGCGAGCTTGACTAAAGATGATCGCAAAAAAGCGCAAAACGATGACCGTGGTCACCGAGCTATGCCAATGACTGAAAAGCGTTTAGCGTGGATCTTACAAGAGTACAAAGACAATGGTGACAAGCAGTTAACTTGGGCCGAGTACAACGATTTCCGCAAACAACGTTTTGATAAAACAGATGCTAACAACAGTGGTGTTGTTGATGCTGAAGAGTACGTTTATGAATTTGAAAACCGCTTAGACAATCGTTATGAACAAGGTCGTAAGGCTCATGTTAAACAAACCAATCGCCGTTTTACTTCACTGGATAAAAACGACAATGGCTCGATTGAGTGGAGCGAATACGAAGCGTCAGGCGACAAAATATTTGGTCGTTGGGATACCAATAACGATGGCAAAGTAGATAAAAACGACCCAGAAAAAGAGTACAAAGGCAACGGCAGTTCTTGGAACAGCAGAAACCCAATCGACTTTATCAGAATGCCAACTACGCATACGCTAAAAGGCTTAAAAGATATTTACGATGCAAACAAAGATGACGTAGTCACTGCTGATGAGTTTAACAATGAACGCCGTTCAGTGTTCTACATCACGGACAGTAACAAAGACGGTGGGTTATCACAAGCTGAGTATTTAGGTGAGTTCGAAGACCGCATCGACCAAAAGGTGAGCAAAAGCCGCCGTGCGTCAATTAAGCAAACTTATGTGCGTTTTAATGCATTAGACGACAACGAAGATAAGCAACTGACTTTCGAAGAATTGCAGATCTCAGGTAAACGTATTTTCGTTCGTTGGGATAAAAACCAAGACGGCGTGATCTCTAGCGCAGATGTTGGTAAGTAGTCAGGTGTTTAAAACAACGTCCAAGTTGTGGGTTGCTATCACATTGATAGCAACCTCACTACTGTCAAACTCGGCACAGGCTAAAAGCAATGAGCTACGCAAATTTGTTGCGCAGAATGTGCTAGGCACCTCTTTTGAAATGAGCATTGCAGCGCCAGCCGAACAAGCCAAGCAAGCCCAAGTTAAAGTGTTAGCTGAAATCGCCCGTTTGCAAAAAGTATTCAGTAGTTACGATGAAAATTCAGAACTTAGTCAGTTAAATCGACTGGCCAAAGGTGAAGGCATTAAGCTTTCAGACGATATGCTGGCTCTTATTCAAGCTTGTCAGCAGTGGCAAAAAGCACAACCAAAGTCGTTCAGCTGCCGATTGGGCAAAGTCATCGATATGTGGCGTTTGCACCAACAACAGCAAAAGCGTCCTGTTCGCCCTGAGTTTAGGGCAGTAGCAAGAGCAGCGCTTGAAAGCTCTTATAATCTAGACGACTTAGTTGCGGAAAAAGTTAATGAAGACTTTAACTGGAACTTTGGCGGCATTGCCAAAGGTTATATTCTTGACCAAGCAATGGTTGTTGCTAAGCAAGCTGCGAGCAAGGCTAATGCGATCAAAATTGATATAGGTGGTGATGCCGTGTATTGGCAGTCATCACAAAGCAAAAACGCAGATTGGAATGTCGGCATTGCTATTCCTAATGCGATAGATGACAGCAATGACAACTTACTAGGTACAGTTGAAATTAATACTGGCGCCATTGCATACAGTGGTCATTCAAGCCGAACTTATGATATTGCTCGTCGTTCTTACAGCCACATCTTGGCACCACGAGATGGTTGGCCAACACATAACCCTGTGACCGCAATTGTAAAAGCGCCGGATGCAACAAGCGCAGACGCACTAGCGACAGCCTTTGCAGTAAACGATGTATCTCAATCCTTAGACTGGTTAGAGAGACACCCACAATATTCGGCTTTATTAATCGACAGCGAAGGTCGTCAATTTGCTTCAACTAATTGGTACCAAAGTTATACCGCAAAAGGCCAACAGCACTCGGTGACCGGTTTCCAAGCTAAAATCCAATTTTCTCTACCAAAGATTAACGTTGCCAAATATCGCAAACCTTATGTGGCCATTTGGATCACTGATAACAAAGGCAAAATCGTTAAAAACTTATTACTGCTGGGCACTGGTGAGAACTGGCTTGATCAAATTCGCTCATGGTGGCGCAAGCAAGGTCGTAAGTCTCCAAGTTTAATTGATGGGTTTGCTCGGCCAACAAGACGCCCTGGGCAATACCAGTTGCTGTGGAATGGTCGAGATGATTTTGGCCAAGCGCTACCAGCTGGTGAATACCGATTATTCGCTGAAGCAGTTCGAGAATACGGAAGCTACGAAAAAATATCACTGCCGTTTCAGTTAGGACAGGAACCACAGTCAGTTAGTAAACGAGGCAAAAAAGAAATTGAGTCTTTGACCTTAGAGTCAAGTGTACACAAGCGCCGCTCGTCGCACGGATAAACAATTAAAACACAAAATTAAGGGCTAGATCTCATCCGTCTAAACCTTTGTTCAAACACACAAATTATGGGAAAAACTATGAAACTTAATGCTCCTAAAGGTAAGCTTCATTTAGCATTAATGGCCGCTTTAGCCGCTGGCACAGCCAACGCAGAGCAAGTACAAGAGCTTGCTACTACGGTAGTAAAAGCGGAAAACGAAAGCAGCGTATCGCACACAATTAAAAAAGTAAGTGCTGATGACATTAGCAAAAAGTCACTAAGCAGTATTGAAGATACCACTCGCTACATTCCTGGCGTGCAAGTGAACGACGCGGGTAATCGTTTCGGTGATAATGGTTTTAACATTCGTGGTTTACAAGGTGACGCAGTTGCAGTAACAGTTGATGGCGTAGGTCTAGGTGAAACTTTAGCACCAGCTAATTTCTCAGCATACGGCATGTATGACTCTACTCGTGGTCAAGTTGAGTTAGAGCACGTAAAATCAATCACTATCACCAAAGGTCCAAGCTCAGTAGCAAACGGTGCAAATGCACTAGCTGGCTCAGTTGCTTACACGACAAACGATGCGGCTGATTTCTTAAATGAAGAAGGCGATGACACTGCGTTTAGAGTTAAAACAGGTTACGACTCACGCCTTAGCGAAACTTTATTACACGGCACGTTTGCTAACCGTACTGGCAACTTTGAAGCTTTATTACAAGTGACTATTCGCGACGGTAATGAGTTAGAAGCTCACGGTAGTGGCAAACGAGTTGAGACGGTATTTGACGCAGAAGGCAATCAAGTTTCTTCAGCAAGTGCAACGGAAGTTGCTGATTCATTCTCAGTAGAGTCACAAGCTGTACTAGCTAAATTAGCTTACAACATAGATCAAAACATGCGTGTTGGTGTGCTTTTCGATAGCAAAGACCGCGATGCTCAAGGCACGCCGGAAAGTCGTAATAGCTCGACATATTTTGACTTTGCAACAGATGATGAAAACAACAAAGAGCGAATTGGCGTATTCTTTAACTGGGATAATGCAAATAACGTAGCGTTTGACAGCCTATCAGTGACGTTAGATTCACAAGAATTATTCACTTCTGGTATCACTACTTTTGGTTATAGCAGTCGTGGCGCTCGTTACTTACGTCGTGAAGACCGTAACACAGAGCAAAACTCAACATCGTTCGGCATTGACTTTGAAAAGTTCATCGAAGGCGATATTTCTCACAAGCTTGTTTACGGCTTATCTTTCCAACAACGTGACATCAAGAGCACGTTATTTGACCGTCGTTACAACGACTTAACGGATACGTCTGGTTACAGAGAGGGTTACCCAATTGCTGATCCATCATGGGTTCCATTCACAGACACTGACGCATTAAGCATTTATGTAAGTGACACAATGCAAGTAACCGACAAGTTCAACCTAACAGCTGGTCTTCGCTATGACACAACAGACTACAGCCCTAAAGTTGACGACACGTTTAAAGATGCTTCAGGCACAAGTGTTGTAGATTCAAGCTTTAGTGCGGTTGTTGGGGAATTAGTTGCTGAATATGAGTTCATGCCAAACAACTACTTCCTTGCAAGCTACACGCAAGGTTACCAAGCGCCTACTGTTCAACAGTTGTACTTAGACACTAACGGCAGCAGCGTATTAGTAGACAAAGACAGCGGTAAGGAATACACAGATTTAGACGTTATTGCCAATGCTGACTTAGACGCTCAGTCTTCTTCAAGTATTGAGTTAGGTTATAAACTAGAAACACAAAGAGCTAGTGTAACTATTACGGCCTATAAGACTAACTATGAAGATTTAATTCAAAACGTATCTTTATCTACGCCATACTCAGAGCCAGTTGTTGTCCAGTCTTACCAGTGGTGGACTCAGTCTTATGTTGAAACAACACACACGGAAGACGAGTACAAGCAACCGCAGAACGTTGGCGAAATTGATGTTCAAGGTATTGAAATTGATGCAAGTTACGCATTTACCGACAACCTATACTCGCGCTTTACGTTTGCCACTATTGATGGCGAATACAAAGATGCATTAGCAGGTTTCCACGACAAAGGTGATGACTTAGAGACGGCAGGTCCAGACTCAGGTACATTAACGTTTGGTTACCAAGCTGATGGCGACCAGTGGGGCGTATCTTTACATGCTTTATGGTTTGATAAAGTTAAAGAATCAACCGACTTAAGTTTCACATCATTAAACAATGGCAGTGGTCCAGCGCTATACCCAGACTCATACACTGTACTTGATTTAACTGCGTTCTATGAGATCACAGACGACCTTCGTTTAACTGCGGCGGCTTACAACTTAACTGACAAAGAATACTACCGTTGGGAGGTGCTAAACAGCATCCGTCCAGGACGTGGTGGTTTCTTCGGTGGTGTATCTGAAAACGGTTATAAGCGTTACTCAGAACCAGGTCGTAGCTTTAGCGTTAACTTAACGTACTCGTTCTAATCTATTGTTTTAGTTAACGATAATTAAAAATAAAAGCTCCGGGCTACAGCAGTAGTTCGGAGCTTTGTTGTTTTTACAGAGTAGAGAAAATGAAACTAACGTTTTGGCTATTAAGTCTTTTGTTGGTGTTATCTATGATGCCTGTAGGTCACTTAATCGTAATGCTGCTTAGGCAAATTGAGTCTTGGCCAATTTGGATTACTTCACACCTTAGTATCGGTGTTGCTGGTATTTGGCTGGTGTTGCAAGGCAATAAAAGAGCAGAAACGACAGCGTCTATTTTGGGTTTTATTGCCGCTCATTTGATCTTTATTGGCTTTTTTGAATTTGCTTTTGCCTTGGTTGCACAAGTATTAAATATAGCACCAATCTTAGACCCAAAAACAAATGCAGTACTACTCGCTCCTAGTTTGCAAGTGTTTGAACTATCAGGACTATTGTTGTTGCCGCTGTTACTTTTGATGTGCGTAAGTGCAGAGGTGCGTTGCAATATGATATTATGGTGCCGACGTAAACTCGCGATCAAATTGCCTTTGAATATGACATCGAAAACACGTTCTTACGCAAGCATCACGGCAAATGAAACCTTATTTGTTATTTGGACTATCTACGTCATCAGCTTAGCTTGCTTAGACCCTAGAGTGTTAGGGCCAACTCACTGGTTATCCATGCTGATTTATACGGCATTTATGTTCTGGCCGTTTTACCTGATTTACCGTGTTCGCAAGTTCCGTTCGAATGGTTACGTGTTTCGCTATTCAATTCCAATAGGCGTATTGCTTTGGTCATGGGTGGAAATGCTGTCTTCGATGAACCTTATCGTCGAATATTACCTTTATCCTTTTGACTATCCATTACTCAGTGTACTGACCATAACGATGGCAATGGGGTTAACTGGGTTGGTATTGTTAAAAGGCAATAAATAACAAGCTGTGAAAGTCTTACTGGAGAGGCTTTAAAAATTATACCGGGCTTGCCCCGGTATGCATATAGTTCTAGCTAAAGGTTAAGGATTGTTTTTAGCTAGTACAAGTCGGTGCGTAATTTACCTTCTTGTAGCATCTGGTCGTATTGCTCTTGGCCTAAAATAGTAAGCAAAATAGAACAAACACTGTCACCAAAGCCACTTCGGTTACCACAAACGTAAATATGTGCGTTTAAATCGTTAACCCAAGTTAAAAGGGTGTCTGTCTCTTGTTCAATTTGAGCACCTATGTAGCCGCCGTTATCATCTCTGGACCAAGCAAGGTTGAGCTTAGTCAGGGTATTTTCCAGTAGCATTTGTTCGATTTCATCTTGGTAATAAAAGTCGCTTTGTTGATGTTGTTCACCGAAAAATAACCAATGTGGCTCAGCACTCGACACTGCCGTTTTATGACGTAAAAAGCCAATAAGTGGCGCAATACCAGTGCCTGCACCGATTAAAATTAATGGCACGTCTTGTTTTGGTAAGTGGAAGTTGGGGTGAACACGAATGTTGGCGTTTACGGTTTGCTCAACTTCAAGGTCGCACAAATAATTAGACGCAACGCCCATATTGCCGTCTGGTCGTTTATATCTGCGGACAAATACTTCAATATTATCTTGCTCTGGTGTGCTAGCTATTGAGTAAACCCGTGTTGCCATCTCGGGCAATTTATCAACTAATTGTTGTGCGGAGTCTGCTTGTTCGCCATGCCATTCAAGGATAGTCATTGCTTGTTCTAAACTTGTATGTTGTTGTTTTAGCACAACCTCTTCCTGCTTATCTAGGCCGAGTGAGGTGATAAGGTTACGGCTTTGCTCCAGTGAACGCCTTGGAGTAACCTCAAGCAAGTCTCCGACTTGGTAGTTAAGGTTGGCATTCTTAAACTCAATGCTGTGCGCTAGTCTTTGGCTCTGACGAGGGTTTACACAAGTATTGTTAACCACTTGTAATGCCTGAGTCGTTTGTTTTACCTCAGTTGTTTGCCAATTTAATCTGCTCGTTAACCCTTGCCACCAAGTATTGATTGCTTTGATGTCTAATTTATCAACTTCGACCAAATTAAACAGCGACTTAGCACCTTTGCTGCTAAGCAATTGCTCAAGTTGATGACCAAATGCACAAAAGTGAGGGTAGTGGCTATCACCCAGCGCTAAAATTGAGTAATTAACCGGCTCTTTGTAACCGTCAAATTCATTCAGTTTGTGGACAAAGCTTTTTACTTTTTCTGGCGGTTGCCCTTCACCATAAGTACTTGCGATGATCAGTACCTCGTTATATTTAGGCAATATGCTCGGATTAATACTAGATAAACAACGCACGTCGGTTGTGTGGGTTATTGACTTGTTAAAACGTTTGGCTAGCGACATAGCACTGCCAGACTGGCTGGCATAAGCAATCAAAGTATCACTAATATGATTATTCTGTAGTAACCACTTACTGATGATAAATAAACTTAATAATAAAAGGCTAGTAAGTAAAATTGCTGAACTAGTGAGTGTTGTTATATCTGCCCCTTGGACAAATAGGTAAGGCGTCTGCAATTTTAATGTAATCAATACTGTGACGCCTGAGACGACAACTAAGCGTAAGTAATTGTTACTCACTAATAACACTAAAGCGCTCAGAGATACCATGCTGAGCAACCACAATAAAACGGATTGAGCCGTTAAATACATGGCTAACTCGTTATTGCCTAATCGGTTTTTAAGCAAGCCACTGCTGTCTGTCACCATGGCTCCACCACCTAGCTCAGCATTAACAAACCACAGCCGAGAGTTATCAAGTTGCTTATCACTGACTATGAATTGAGAAGACTGAGCCTGCGTTAACTCTGTGCTCTGCTCAGTATGACTATTACCAATTGACCAGACCTGTATAAACAACAAAAGGGACAAACAAATAATAGTGATATTAATGACATGCATGAGCCTAGCTAAGTAAGGAACAAAGCGTTGGATCAAAGGCGATTGGATAGCTGCGATCATGAGTTCGTTGAAATTTCAAATCTAAATAAGAATAATTCGCATATTCTATTGCTAAATGATAATGATTTCCATTAGAATCACCACCCAATTTAACACAGGTACTAGTTTGAAATCCGTTAACAGCTCAGGTACTGCTCGTCGTCAGTATCAAATTCATTGGCATCAAGTGACCAGCTTTATGCGAAAAATTCACATATACAGCGCTTTACCAGTGCTGGCGTTGATGTTGTTTTTCTCTGTTACAGGTTTTTTGCTTAACCACCCAGAGTTTGAGTTGGGTGAGGTAGAAAATGAAGTGCAAGAGCTGGCATTACCACAATGGGCACAGTCGTTGCCAAATTGGCCAGAAAACTTTAGTTCGCACAGTTTAGTTTTATTGCAGTGGTTGGACAAAGAACATGGCATCAAAGGCGTCGATTTTTCTACTGAGTGGGACGAGTACGACGAGTTGCTCGTCATTGACCTTAGCGGCCCTAACGGTTCAACCGTAGTCGAAGTGTTTGTTGCAGAACAGTTGATATCGGTAGACAGCAGAAAATTGTCAGCGATAGCGATGTTCAACAACTTGCATAGAGCAAAACACGTTACTGGTTTTTGGCGAGCTTTGTCCGACATCAGTGCTGTTTGCATGTTGTTGTTTTGTCTTAGTGGTTTGTGGCTCGTTGTGGTTAACCGACTGGAACGCATACCAGCCAACATTGCCATGTTTGTCGGCACCGGCATTTTTGCTGTTGCCGTGTACTTAATGCATTAGGAGAAACGCTTAATCATGCGTAAATTTTTTGGAATATTAGCCTTAATACTTTGCAGTGCAGGCGCTCAGGCTGAACAGCTGGAAGTGAGCTTTGAATTACCAAGTTTTGATACTGCCAACTATCACAAACCTTATGTAGCGATTTGGCTTGAGAGTAAAGAGAAAAACGAGTCTTTACTGCTTTGGCACATGCACAAGAGTAAAAAAGACAAATGGCTAAAAGACATCCGTCGCTGGTGGCGTAAACAAGGCCGCTATGGTGACTTACCTGATGGCATAACTGGCGCCACAAAAGGCCCAGGGCAATACCAAGAAACTTTTGAAATCTCAGATGTGAGCAAGTTCAAATTATATATCGAAGTCGTACGTGAAGACGGTGCTCGCTCGTTACTGAAACAAAAAATCGAACTGAACGGTAAACCACAACAATTTAACTTAAAGGCTGATAAAGAAATTGGCCCTGTAGTGATCAAGATAAAATAATAACCGGGAAATTAATCAATGAAATTTAACCATCTATCTGAACTGGCTAAAGGCTCTTCAAAGTTAGCCGCAGGCCTTTTAGTTGCTCTATCTGCATTCTCTGCAACCGCTCATGATATCTATATTTGGCCTAGTTACTTCTCGGTTGATACTGACAAAGGCACAACTGTTCCTGTTGATATCACTGCCTCTCACACTACTTTTCGACCTGATTTTGCAATGCCAAGCAGTGGCGTAAAAGCATACGGCGTTGATGGTAAGCAAATCCGTCGCGTGGGTCCTTTTTTTCAAGGTAACCGCCGTTCGTCTTTTGACTTAGCAGTAGAAGCTGAAGGCACATACGGTTTAGTTTACGAGCGCGGTCCTGCATACCACTCTCGTTACTTAGTTGGTAAACGTGAAACTGAAAAACGCATGAGAGCGAACAAGTCAGAAGCACTTAAGCAAATGCCTAAGAACGCGAAAGACTTAGAAACCACTCGATACTTCACAATTGCTATGTCTTACGTGACTAATAAAGCGCCAAGTGACGCAGTGCTAGCACCTAAGAACAAAGGTTTTGAAGTTGTGCCTGTTACTCACCCTGCTGATTATGTAACGGGTGAAGAAATCCAAGTTCAATTGTTATTTGATGGCAAGCCAGTTAAAGACCAAGAGTTAGTGGTAGAAAAAGAAGGTCCACAATACCAAGAAGAGCCGCTTACACTAGAACTTAAATCTGACGGTGAAGGCATGGTGAATATGTCGTTAGACCAAGGTGGCCGTTTCATGATGAAGGTTTACCACAAGCAAGCAAGTGAAGACCCTGAAGCGGATTTCGAGATCACTCGTGTTTACTACGCATTTGAAGTGATTTATGAATAATAAATTATTATTCAAATCAATTATTGTCACGACGACCTTGCTGCTTAGCAGCAAGGCGTTTGCGCATTTTCCAACCCTAAGTTGTGAAACACGTGACCAAGACAAGACCAAGCTTTACTGTCTAGCAGGTTACAGCGATGCAAGTTTAGCTGGTGAAGTTGAGCTTGAAGTATACTCTTATGACGAAGAGTTACTGTTTAAAGTCAATACAGCCAGTGACGGCAGCGCATCATTGAAAATGCCAGAGGGCGAATTCTATATCGTCTTTAATCCTGGTCATGAAAGCCCAGCAGAGTTTGATTATGCCGAACTCTAAGCCAGTAAATACTGAACCTCAGCTGGTTCAAGAAATCATCCCAAGTAATGACAGCCAGCAAGAGAATCGTTATTTCTTCCTAACCCTGTTTTTAGTGCTTTGGCTAGCGGCTTACTTGTTATGGCTTACCACAGATCATCACAAGAAAATCGTGCGTTTACCAAGTCACTTAACCAATTTAGCAACGCAACTAAGCATTGCCAGTGATGAAATTGTGATGCTGCAAGACATCGAATTACTGAGTGAAGAAACGACTTTAGAGCAGCTGCAAGAACAAGAGTTATCGCCTTTTACAACCGAGCCTGTGGTGATGGCTGGCGTGAACTGCTTTGTAATTAATAAAGAGCAAGTGAGCTTGCGTTTGTTGAAGTTGCCTGAACAGTCATGGCAAGTACAGTGGCGTGATAATTCTATTGACCATCATGGCGATCACTATGATGCCAGCGCTCAAACTCAAACATGCGTTAACGACGATAGCTGGTTAGCTGCGTCAAACCTTGTTAACTAATCTCAAGAAGACCTCCCAAAATGAAATTTTTAGCTAAGTTAGCAATGCTTGCATTAGTTGCCATTAGCACCTTGGCGCAAGCACAAAAGCAGCCTCAACAAGAACTAGTCGTTGGTATTACTCTGCATCCGTACTACTCATATGTTGCCAAAGTACTAGGCGACAAAGGCCAAGTGCTGCCTCTAATCGAAACGGGTTTTAACCCTCATAACTATTCATTAAACCCCGCTGATATTGAACGTTTAAACGCGCTTGATGCTTTAGTTGTAAATGGTATTGGACATGATGAATTTGCCATTCATGCGGTTGAAAGGGTGAACCCTGAAGATCTGACCATGATTTATGCAAATAAAGATGTGCCTTTGTTAGGTAAGGAGAATAAGTCCAACCCTCACACTTTTGTTTCTATTGATGCCGCTATCCGTCAGGTATACAGCATTGCTAAAGCGCTGGGCAAGTTACAGCCTGAAAATGCTAAGTACTTCAGTAAAAACGCATTTTTGTACGCAAAGAAACTTAGATCGATGAAGAAAAATGTGCAAAGTATTTTAATTAAAAAAGATTTGAGCAAAGTAAAGATTGCCAGCACGCACAATGCTTATGGTTACTTATTACAAGAGTTTGGTTTAACTGTATCAGCAGTTGTAGAGCCTGCGCACGGAGTAAAACCAAGCGCTTCGCAATTACAGCAAACTATAGATGAGATCCGCAAAGCTGACATCGACGTTTTGTTCACTGAGCTGAATATGTCTAACAGTTACGTTGATGTGATTGAGAAAGAAACGGGGATTAAGGTTTACCACTTCTCACATATGACTCATGGCGAGTACAGCCCTGAATTAGTAGAAACGGAAATGCGACACAACCTAGCCAAGTTGGCTGAGGCCTTAACTTATGCATCGAATAAGGCAGAGTAATGGCTAATACAAAAGAAAAAAATACAACCCATCAAAGCTCATCACCGAGTGTTGTTTTTACTGATACCGCGGTAAAGATTGAAAGAAATCAGCTTCTAACTAGCTTTAATTTAACCGTAGAACCTGGTTGTTGGTTGGGTATTGTTGGGCCAAATGGGGGCGGTAAATCAACGCTATTAAAAGCCATGCTGGGTTTGGTGCCACATCAAGGCCAAATCTCACTGGACTGGCATCAAGGTAAAAAAGGGGCTGTAGGTTATGTTCCTCAATTAGCACCTTTTGATGCAACACTGCCTATTACTGTTCTCGATTATTTGAGAATGGTATCTGAAGACCGTCCCGTTTGGTTTAAATACAAGCAAAACAAAAAGATCAGTGAAACCATGCAGCGCTTTGAAATCAGTGACTTTGCTGACAAGCGCATAGGTACTCTTTCAACTGGTGAGCGACAACGTGTACTTCTGTGCGGCGCGTTATTAAATGAGCCAGACATTCTATTGCTTGATGAGCCGCTTGCAGGAGTTGATAAACAAGGTCATCAACTGATCTTAGACATCTTAAACGACTTCCATCAAAGCGGCCGTTCTATTTTGATGGTGGAGCACCACTGGCACATTGTTGCCAAGTACTGCCAACAAATAGCGTTAGTGGATGGCACTTTAGTTGAAGCTGGCTCAGCCGAGCAGATCTTCAATATCTTACAAAAAAATGCCTCACCACTAGATTTTGCCAACATGGGTTAGAGAGTCGAAATGTTAGAATCCATTCATCAGTTTTTCAAAATGCTAGCCGAACAAGGCTGGCTACCAGAAATGTTCAGCTACGGCTTTTTAGTTAATGCCTTTTTAGCCAGTTTAATGATTGGCCCACTTTTAGGTGTGCTGGGCACTTTAGTTGTGGTTAAGCGTTTGGCTTTCCTATCAGAAGCAGTAGGTCACTCGGCTTTAACTGGCGTATCTATTGGTATTTTACTGGGTGAACCAGTGACGGCTCCTTGGATTAGTTTGTTTGCTTTCTCAATTCTATTTGCGCTAACACTGCAATGGGTGAGAGGCCGAACGACAGTTCCTTATGATGCGTTAATCGGCGTGTTTTTATCTTTCGCACTAGCATTAGGTGCAGCGTTGTTAATGATTGTCGCGAAAAAAGTTAATGCTCACTTAGTTGAGCAGGTGCTGTTTGGCTCAGTATTAACCGCAGATGCGCAAGATATTATTATTTTGTTTGTTATGTTTGTGTTGATCTTAGTGTTGGCGTTTAGATATTCGAACAAAGCGTATTTAACTGCATTGTCGCCAGAAATAGCTAAGAGTCTTAGGGTAAATACTAAGTTGCATGATTATGGTTTTGTTCTTCTTATCGCCTTAATGACGGTAGCGGCAGTGAAAATAATAGGTGCAGTGTTAGTTGGTGCCTTGTTATTAATTCCAGCGGCAAGCGCGAGATTACTAGCGCGAAATCTTAAAACCATGTTGGCGTGGTCAATGTTGATTGCGACATCAAGTGCTTTGGCTGGTGTGTTGCTGCCTATGTACATGCAATGGGCAGTGCCAACGGGACCTGCAATTATTCTAGTTGCATGTGTTTGGTTTATGTTTGCCATTACGGCACACAGCTTAGCGCACAAGAAGGGGTAGGGCATGACATTAACCCGTTTGTTGATTGCTGTGTCGGTTCTAGTTTGTAGCTCGTTTAGCTTTACTGTATTGGCAAAACAGAACATTGCGACAGTGAGCCCAATTAGCTACAGCTTGAGCAAAGCCATGGTAAATCATACGCCTGTAGAGGTGGCTTATTTACCGCCAAAACGTTTACCTGTAAACCGAGTTCCTAGCTGGTTAAGAAAGAGCGCAAGTAATAAGTTCGAGGCTTATGACGTGTTTGTCAGCACAAGTGCAGTGAACTCTGGTTTAGACTTTTTTCCAACGTTGAGGCAGAGCAATATTCGTTTAATCGATATCGATATTGCTCAAGCTATCATGCCAAGTGGGGAAAAAGTGGTACTGGCTACAGAAGGAGAGTACTTCTGGCTGAATACCAATAACCTATTGTTGATGTTAGGTATTTTAAAGCGTGATATCAGCGCTGTGTGGCCAGAGTACAGAAAGCAGTTTAATGATAACTATCAAACTCTTGCCGCTAAGATCAGACAGGTGAACCTTGCCCTTGATGACAGCTTAATGAATAACGAAATCGCCTTTATTGTGGCTAAAAACCAGAGGTTAGCGCCATTTGTTGCTAGCTTGGCAAGTGATACTAGCTCTGAACAAGATGCACAAGAGTTGGGATTAGAATACGTTACTTTAAGTAGTGGTAAAAAAGCGAAAAAAGGCACGTGGCAGATAGATGACTTGTCGCGTTTTAGCGAAAAATCATTGGCAGAGCGACTGTATCAGTCGGTTCAATCTCTGCAATCTCTAGTTCAACAACCTTAAAAGTTGATAAAAGGTAAGAGAAGATAAGATAAGAGACACCCATTCAAATTTGACGATATTATTTCCTTGTCTATATTTAAGGTACAGATGCCACTAGTATAAATCAGGAAGATTGATGCCTCAGTCAAGGAAGAGCCAAATTAGTTTAGAAGATACACCCTATTACCACTGCATTTCCCGATGTGTGCGTCGTGCATTCTTATGCGGCATAGATAAGCTTACTGGGCGCTCTTATGAGCACAGAAGACAATGGGTTGAAGACAAATTACTATTTTTACCAAACGTTTTTGCCATTGACGTTTGTGCTTATGCAGTAATGAACAACCATACTCATGTTGTTTTACATATTGATGAAAAACAAACAGCAGATTGGAGTACAAAAGAAATACTAGAGCGTTGGCATAAGTTGTTTAAAGGGACACTTTTAGGCCAACAATTTCTTGAAGGGGAAGCGCTATCGAATACAGAGTTACTAACAGTTGAAGACATAGCAAAGGTTTACAAATCAAGACTCTGTGATATCAGCTGGTTTATGCGAGTGCTCAATGAAGGGATAGCAAGAAAAGCGAATAAAGAAGATGAGTGTTGTGGCCGATTTTGGGAAGGGCGGTTTAAGAGCCAAGCTTTACTTGATGAGGCTGCACTTATCTCTTGTATGGCGTATGTCGACTTAAATCCAGTAAGAGCTAACATAGCTAAAACTCCAGAAGAGTCGAATTATACAAGTATAAAACAAAGGCTCCTGCATGTTTTAGATAATAAACAACCTGCTTCATTACTTCCTTTTTTAGGCAATTCGCAGAGCGTTGTGGTTAAAGGTCTAGCTTTCTGCGTGAAAGAATATATTGAGTTAGTTGATATGACAGGTCGTTGCATCAAGGAAGATAAGAAAGGATTCATAGAGCCAGAGCTACCAAGCATATTAGCTCGATTGAGAATTAGTGAGCATAGCTGGCTCATCATGAGCACATGCTTTACTAAAACATTCCATGGGGCGGTGGGACGTGAAGAACTATTAGAGCAATACCATGAGCGGCATCAACATAAACGGCGAAGCAATTATCAAAGTTGCCAAAAGCTTTTTGGTTAAATTGCTCAGTTAATTATCTCTTTATATATTAGCCAGCTTGACTACTGGCAATACAGTCTTTTTCTTTGGTCAAATTATCTACGGCACAACCATAAATTATCTCTAAAACCTTCTACTTTTTAGTGCAAATCAGCAGCTATTAACTTGAGAAAGTAATTTAACTGTAGTTATAACGTCTACCAAACTTTAAATGGGTGTCTTTTATATTATATTTTTAACGGTGTTTCTTTTTTAAGTAAGGTACGAAAAACAGGATAACGCCGGTTATCAATAATACGATTGAAATGAGGGCAACCGGTAACATAAGCCACAGGTTGGCGTTTTTTTCGAAAAAGGTACCGTCGTGAATACTTTCTATGAAATCTGAACGTCTTATCGCAACGTGCAGTACTTCGCCAGAACCGCTGTCTATTTGAATTTCCACATCATTATTACTGCGAATTTTTAGCATGCCTTTACTAGGACGTACGTCTAATCTATCTATGTCATCCCAGCTCGATATTTGTGCCGATTCAACGGTTTTGGCTACGGTTAGAATTCGCTCAAAACTCAACGTTGGCTGGGCACTTTGGCCTTTGATAGTTGGTGGCTGGATAAAGCTGAATTGCTTTTTTAACAGTAATAACACACCGGTAACAAGGACTACCAAAAGTGGCAAGGCAATAATGATGCTGCCCCATTTATGAATGGTTCGGTTAGTTTTGTTAAAGCTCATGTTAACCCTATTACTGCTTGTGTTTATTTATCTGACTAGAACTGCCAAGTACTAGTAAGTTTTATGTTGCGCTCTGGCTGCAACGGTGCGTCTTCATCTAAACTGCCGAAATAGCTTTCGTTCGTCAGGTTATTAATGACTAAGGTAATGGACTGTTGTGCGCTCACTTGATAACTCAACGAAGCGTGCCAAAGCGTGTAACTTTCTCTTTGTTGTTCTGATGGCCCAATTTCATTGGCATCGAAATAATGAGTTAGCGAGTTGCTCAGTTGTGCCTTGTCAAAGGTAGCGATGATACTCCAGTTTAGTTGTTTTGGCAGTAAATCATCCAGCCTTTGCTGTTGTTGGTTTTGGCCACTTTGTTGCTGATAACTGAATTGCTGTTCTAGGTTATCGCTGGTGTACCAAATAGCTTCGAGTTCAAAGCCGTGAATATCTGCTTGTTCAAGGTTGCGATATGACAGCAAGTTGTCATGGATACGATAACGCTCTATGTAATTGTCCAGATCATAAAAATAGAAAGAGCCTGAAAATGCCAAGTCTTCGTTGGCGAGCCAGTTTAAGCTTGTTTCAAAACCTAGGCTGGTTTCCGGCACAAGCTCCTGATTACCTTGGACCAAGCCTCTTGGTGTACTGCCGTTGAAGTATCTTTCAGACAAAGTAGGGTAACGAAAGCCGTTGGCTAGCTCAAAGCTCATGGTTAATGTTTCATTGACAGCTAGGTTAACGGCAGCGGAAGCGTTGAACTCTTGTTCAGTGATGTCGTCTGCCCCTTGGCTTTGCTGGTTTAACCAATCATATCTCAAACTGAGTGCTAGCTGGGCATTAGCAAACTGCCACTGATTTTTGCTGAATAAGGCCAGATTATCTTGTTCACCAATAAGTTGATTGGCTATTAAGTTTAATTCGTTACTCGGTTGAAATAGCTCGTATTCGCTGCCTATTTTCACGCCTTTTCGTGATGTCCAATCTAGACCTAAATAACTGTTACTGTTGGCTATTCCATTTAACTGAGTTAACCATTGGCCACCAAGCGTATGACTTTGGTATTGAGTGAGCGAGTCGTATTTATCCAACCTAAGTGTTGTGCTATCCCAGTTTTGATAGTGATGGAACAGCTTCACTAACCAGCCTGTATCAGCGTTTAGTTGAACTTGGGCAAGAGAGTGTATTTCTTCTGGGTAATCGCTGACTTCTCTCGATAAATATCGGCTGCTGCTTTTACCTATGTCTTTGCCTAAGCTTGGCAACCAAGAGACAATAGTGTTGTAGCCTTGATACTGGTGTTCGTACCTCAATAAGCCTGATAAACGTTTGAAGCCAGTATTAAGTTCATTACCGTTTGCAGCTCGCTCGTTATTACTATCTTGATAAGCAAAACCGAGAGTTAATTGATTGTTTTTATTTTTTAACGGTGGCTTATATTTTAAAGAGACACCCACTTTATTTCCGCTTGTTTGAGCGCTTAATTTTATCGAGCTGCTCTCGGTAACTTGGGTGCTTAGGCTTACCACTCCGCCTAAAGCTTGTGAGCCATAAAGGCTAGAGCTTGGTCCTTTAATTACGCTTGCAGAGCTGAATAACTCTGGAGAGATAAAAGAAATTGAGTTGCCCGCACGTCGGTCGGTAATGATAGGAATACCGTCAATCTCAGTTCGTATTCTGCCTCGACTAAAACCGCGAATTGCGTAACTCTGGAATTGGCCACCTTGGCCATTTAAGCTGACGCCAGATATGGTGGCTAATTGATCGGCGATAGTTCGACTTGGGGTGTATTCAAATCGATCATCAAAATACTTGCTATTACTGTTACTCGCGGCTGAACCAAGGCTTTGCTTAGGCGCTAGAACCTCTATGATCTCAGGTAGTTCTTGTTGCGCTGATAAGGCAAAAGGAAAGGTGAGTGAGAATAGTAAAGCTGAGGTATTACGCATATTTTGGTCTGAGGTTAAAGCCTAACGAAGGCATCATCGATGATTGGTTTCATGGGGTTAAAAACAACTCGATTTTATCATCAAATAGGAGTGGAAAGTAGAACAGGACAAGAGCTTTATCCTATAAAAAACGCCAGCCGACGAGACTGGCGTTTTTAATTTTCGGTTATGTGCAATTAAGTTATTACATACCTTTCGCTGGCATCATGCCTGGCATCCAGTTTGCGCCTGCTTTTGCAAGGCCTTGTTCTGTTAATTCAACAGACTCAGCTAATTGCTTAATGCGTTGATAAACATCGGCATAACCCTCGCTTGCGCGTTGGAATCTAAGCTTTTGTTGACCATTCACTGGGCTAGTACTTTCGCTACGAGACCACATTAAGTAGCTAATGTAACCGTATACTGATGTTGCTGTTGGTTCCGCTCGTTTAGACACCACAGAGTTACCATTTAATAGCAGTTTAATCTCAGCAAGATCGCGTTGCATTTGATGAGCAATTTCTGTTGTATTCGCGCTAGCCGCCAAGGTTTCGTTTGCCGCAACCTTGATGTGCTTGATGCGATTTTCTAACTCGCCTAAGTATTTGCGAGCGCCTGAGATTGCTTTGTACAGTTGTCCTGCTTTCATATCAAAGGCTAAATCGGCCTTGCGATCTGAGCTTGGGAAAGTGCGGTTGTCGATAGTCACCACTTCAAAGTTTTGAGATTGCTCATATGGCGTTTCCATGCCATTTACTATTTTTGAAATAGACACAGAGTAAGTACCAGGTACAACTAACGGACCGCTGTCCATGTCACCACTAGGACTAATTGGCTCGAAACCTGGGTAACGTAAATCCCAATTTAAGCGATTAAAGCCTTTTTTAGCTGGTGCTTGAATGCGACGAACAAGGTTGCCTTCGCTGTCACGAACGGTGAATACTAGCGTTGATTTTTGCTCTAAATCTTCTTCTTTTAGTGCTGCCCAGCTTGGGTAGTAAACCGGATCACCTTCTTTGCGAAGTTCTTTTTCTTTCGCTTGACGTTGTTGCTTTAACGACTTGAATTCATCGTTAATGTAGTAGCTGAACGTAGCACCGTACTCTGGGTTTTCTGCGAAATAGAAATCAGCGCCACGCATAGATTTGCCAGGTAAGCCTAACGGATCATGCTCAACAAATTGGAACGCTCTGCGCACTGGAAATAAAGTGGCGTCTTGCTGCTTAACTTGCTTTGCACTTTGACGAAGTGGCGAGTAGTCATCAAGGATGTAGAAACCACGGCCAAAGGTAGCTAGTGCTAAATCACTTTCACGGCGTTGAATTTCAACGTCACGTACCGCAATTGTTGGTAAACCTGATTTCAACTGCACCCAGTTTTTACCGCCATTTTGAGTGAAGAATAAACCAAACTCGGTACCCACGAATAATAAGTCTTTATTTTCATGGTCTTGAGCGATTGCGTAAGTAGAACCACGTGTTGGTAAGTCACCTGTGATGTTTTTCCAACTTCTACCATTGTTATCGCTGCGGAATACATAAGGTTTAAAGTCACCACGCTTATGGTTGTCAAATACGGCAAATACTGTGTTTTTGTCGAATAATGAGGCTTCCATATCGGCAACATAAGAGTTATCAGGTACCTTTGATGGCCAGTCTAACTTTTCCCATTTTTGACCTTGGTCACGAGTAACGTGCATTACGCCGTCATCACTGCCAGTGTAAAGTAAACCTTCTTGCAGAGGTGATTCAGTAAGAGCGATAAGCGAACCGTAGAAAGAGGTTGAAGTGTTTTTAGCAACACTGTCTACGCCCCAAACTGTATCCATTACTTTCAGTTTATTACGGTCTACGTTTCTCGATAAGTCGCCACTGATAGCACGCCAGTCATCACCACGGTTATCCGATTGGAATAAAGTTTGTGAGCCATAGTAAATGCGCTCATTATTGTGAGGACTGATCAATAACGGTGAATTCCAGTTAAAGCGTTGAGCAATTGATGCATCTGGCGTTACAGGTTGCATTTGCACACGTTCACCTGACTTTTTGTCGTAACGAGCTAAGCCGCCATATTGGTATTGCGAGTAAATGATGTCAGGGTTTTTCGGGTCTATTACCGTTTTAAAACCGTCACCAAATTGGGTGAATAACCAGTCACTGTTGCGAATACCTGAGCTGTTTGTAGTTCTGTGCGGCGCACCTAAAGAAGCGTTGTCCTGTGTGCCACCAAACACGTTGTAGAATGGATAATCGTTATCTACCGTTACCTTGTAGAACTGAGTTAAAGGCATGTTGTCTTTGAATGTCCAGTTTTTAGCTCTATCCCACGATTCATAAACACCACCGTCACTACCGATGATCAAGTGGTTAGTATTGTTCGGGTCAATCCAAAGGGCATGGTTGTCTACGTGTTTGTGTGCTTCGCCTGCGCGTGTGAAGTTCTTACCACCGTCTTCAGACACCATTAAATAAGTATCAAGTGAATAAACGCGATTTGGATTTCTTGGATCAACCACGATTTCTTGGTAATACTGTGGGCTACCAGAAACATAGCTGCTTTGCTTGGTCCAACTCGCACCGGCATCCGTTGAACGATAGAAGCCAGACTGACCATCAGCGGCTTCAACAATGGCATAAATGATATTGCCATCAGTCGGCGCAACATCAATACCTATGCGACCTAAATCAACACTTGGTAAGCCTTTGTTGATCTTGTTCCAAGTTTTACCAGCATCTGTCGATTTATAGATAGTCGACTCAGGGCCTCCATTGATAAGTGTCCATACATGACGGCGGCGCTGATAAGAGGTTGCGTAAATTACGTCTGGGTTTTGCGGATCAAAAGCAATGTCACTAACGCCAGTGTGTTCACTGATCTCTAGAACATTTTGCCAAGTTTTTCCGCCGTCTGTTGTTTTGAATAAACCGCGGTCGCCGCCTTTGCTCCAAAGTGGGCCTTGTGATGCCACATAAACAACGTCTGAATTACGTGGGTCAATTAGAATTTCGCCAATGTGTTCTGAGCTTTTAAGGCCAACATTGTTCCAGCTCTTACCGCCATCTACTGATTTATAAACACCGTCACCGTAAGCGACTGAACGTTGTGAGTTGTTTTCCCCTGTACCAGCCCAAATCACGTTAGTGTTATTTGGATCCATAGTGACGTCGCCATATGAATAACTAGGCATAGAATCCGCAACTGCTTGCCAAGTAACGCCAGCGTTATTGGTTTTCCACATGCCGCCAGAAGCCGTTGCAACAAAGTACTCGGCAGGGTTACTAGGATTGAAAGCAAAGTCACTAACACGGCCACCTGTTACTGCAGGTCCCATGTTTCTAAGTTGAATATTTTGGTAAATAGAGGCGTCGGTTGCTTTGTCTGATTTAGCCGCTGTAGCGACTCCAGAGAAACTTAAAGCGACAGAAGCAGCTAATAGAGTTGGAAGAAATTTCACACTGTGTTCCTATTAGAGTTATTGTTCTTGTATTGTTATTGCTTTTCTAAAACCTAAAAATTGCACGTATTAGGGCTTAGAAAAGCATGCATCAGGAATACAAATAAATAATCGGCACCTTGTTGGCGCCGATTAATTACATTTTACGAGTTACGATTTAGTTCGCAATAACAGGTGCACCAATTGTCCAAGGACCACCGGCGTCAATAATTGCTTTTTGTAAACTTGGGATCGTATTTTGTTGTAATTCAGCAAGTTGCTTAGTCACTTTATCCAATCCTTCAAGGGCAAAACCAAGCTGCTCAATGTGCTGTTTGGTTGGACCGTAAGTAGAAGACCAAGTGGTTGTCATCGCGTAACCAATGCGGCTAGAGATGTTCGCTGGTTTAATGCCCATAAAGTTACGAGACTCTAAACCGTACATAGCTAGATTAATGTCATTGATTTGCTGCTGAATACTTGCGTATTGCTGCTCAAGTGAAGCGATATCACCAGATGTTCTATTAAGTGCAGTGCGGATTGACTTCATTGTTGCATCAACGCCTTCTAACACTTCTTCAATTGCTGAAGAACGTCTATCTGCGCTCGCAACTTCTAAAGCGAATTCAGCTGCTTTAGACGGGTTTGAATTAGCTAATGCGCCTTTTTGAATTGGTTTTAATTCAAATTCAACAGGGTCAGCTAATTGCGTGATCTCGTTGCCAACACGTTTGAACATAGTTGCCGTATATTTGCCAGGAGGTGCCATTACACCATTTACAAATGGGTGCCACTTAGACAGCTCTTTGTCAGAAACCGCAGTGCGCTTAGCAAAGCCCATGTTCCAAGTTACACGGTGTAACCCTTTTGTGGTTTTACCTGCAACGCGGTTAACAAAGTTGCCTGAAGCATCTTTAATATCAAAGTAAACCGCTGGTTTTGCTTCTTGGTTTTCTTTTTCAACAGACTGCCATGACGGATACTTAGGATACTTCTCGTCTTCAATCATTTCTTTTTCAGCTTGTTGACGCTTTTCTTTAGCAGTTAATAAGCTGTCTTTTAAGAAATAAGTTAACGTAGCACCGTGCTCTGGATTTTTCGCTGCATAGCGGTCGTCACCGTCAGAGTCTGAGTGGTTATCGTCAAGCTGGAACCATTTAACTGGACGGCTTGGAGCAAACAACAATGCTTCTTTTTCTAGTGACTTTTCAGTTAGCTGACGCAGAGGAGCGTAGTCATCTAGGATATAAATACCGCGGCCAAATGTACCTGCAACTAAGTCATTTTCACGACGTTGAATTTTAACGTCACGAGTTGAAATAGTTGGCATGCCGCCGTCAAGTTCAACCCATTTTTTACCACCGTCAACGGTGAAGAAAATGCCAAACTCAGTACCGATGAACATTAAGTTTTTGTTCACGTGGTCTTGCACGATACGCCATACTAAATGTTTCTCAGGAATTGTTTTAGCAAGTGAAGTCCATTTTTTACCTAAGTTAGTTGATTTAATTAGGTAAGGTTTGAAGTCGCCTTCTTTGTGGTTATCTAGTGCGACATAAACGGTATTAGGGTCGAATAAGTCCGCTCTAATGTCGTTTACATAAGCGTTTTCTGGAATGCCTTTTACTTTCTTAAGGTCAATCTTTTTCCAGCTTTCACCGCCGTTCGTTGATACTTGAATTAAGCCGTCGTCAGTACCAACCCAAAGGATGTTTTCATCGACTGGGCTTTCTGAGAAGTTAGCAATGGTATGGAATTCTGACATTGCATAGATATCCCAGCCCGCCTCTACAGACCAAGTACGACCCATCATAGGGATGTGCATACGGTTACCGTTTTTCGTTAAATCACCTGAGATAGGTGTCCAACTGTCACCGCGATCGTCAGAGCGCCAAACGCGTTGTGATGCAAAGTAAAGACGTTTTGGATCGTGGCTAGATACGTTAATTGGAGCATCCCAGTTATAACGCTCAGCAGGTTCGCCAGGGCGAGGTTGCGGTTTGATATAAACATTTTCACCTGTAGTTCTGTCGTGACGGTTTAGGTTACCCTGTTGCCACTGCGAATACATGATGTTTGGATTACCCGGCTCAATTGCTGGCTGGTGACCGTCACCACCAAGTGTTAAGAACCAATCTTTGTTCTTGATGCCTTCAGAACGGTTGGTTCTTGATGGACCACCTTGAGTAGAGTTATCTTGCGCGCCAGCATACACGTTATAAAACGGTTCGGCGTCATCTGGCGCAACTTTATAGAATTGGGTTAACGGCAAGTTTGCCATGTAACGCCAGTTTTCCATACGGTCGTGAGACATATAAATACCACCGTCTGAACCAATAAGAACAAAATCTGGATCAGTCGGGTGGAATGCCATTGCATGGTCATCTACGTGCTTGCGGCGAGTATTGATAGGTGTCCAAGTTTTACCACCATCATCAGAAACTTTAGAGTAGTTACTGGCGATGTAAACACGGTCAAACTGGTGTTTGTCAGCAAAGATCTCTTGGTAGTAGTGAGGGCCTGTACCACCACCAACTTCATCAGAAAGCTTTTTCCAGCTTTGACCTAGGTCAGCAGAACGGTAGAAACCACCGCCACGGTTATCGGTTTCAATAGTGGCGTAAACCACATCTGGGTTTTGTGGCGAAATAGCCATACCAATTTTACCCATGTTACCTTCTGGTAAACCTGTCTTCAGTTCAGTCCAAGTTTCACCGCCGTCATCTGAAGTATGGATGCCTGCACCCGGCCCTGTCCCTACGTATGAAGCAATTTTTCTTTGGCGTGACCAAGTCGCTGCATACAGTTTTTTAGGGTTACGTGGGTCGATTAATAAAGACGTAACACCAGTCCATTCGTCAGCTGGCTTTAATACTTGTTTCCAAGTTTCACCGCCGTCGGTTGTTTTATATAAACCGCGCTCGCCGCCACCAGTCCAAAGTGGGCCTTGAACGGCGGCCCAAACTGTATTTGAATCAGTAGGGTGAATGATGATGTCAGAAATACGCTCAGACTTTTTCAAGCCCATGTTTTTCCAAGTTTTGCCGCCATCTAGAGACTTATAAATACCGTCACCAAAACTGATGTGACGACCGCCGTTGTTTTCACCTGTACCAACCCAAATGATGTTTGAATTGCTTGGATCAATGGTAACGTCACCGGTTGAATAAACCGCTTGTTTGTCAAAAATAGGGGTCCACGTGGTACCAGCATTTACTGTTTTCCAAATACCGCCAGAACCGACAGCTGTGTACCAAGTAGAAGGATTGTTTTGGTCAACTTCAATATCGGCAATACGGCCAGACATGTAAGCTGGGCCAATATTACGCATTTCTAAAGCTGAGAAGGTTTTGCTGTTGAACATAGACTCATCTGAGTCTTTCGCTTTCAGTGCCAAAGCATCGACACTGGAAACGACAAGTGCTGCACTGATGGCAGCCTTCAATAGAGTATTCATGTTTCCACCGAATAGTTATTATTATTTTCCCATTACGAACATAGATGAAAAATAACCAACAGGAAACGTTTACGCGTTAAGAGGGGATAAATCAAGGTTGAATGATATAATGTAACATTATATCAATTCCCCAATTTGAAAACTAAAGATGAGATTACCAGAGTTAGACTAGACGTCAGGGTATAAATCACGAATTGCTAAGAAGTCGTCCAAGTTACCCAGTAGCAAATCAACAAGTTTTGGATCAAAATGTTTGCCCCTTTCATCTTTCAGTAATTCCAACACTTTATCTAGTGGCCAAGCCGGTTTGTAGCATCTTTCACTGGCTAAGGCATCAAACACGTCAGCAATAGCAGTAATACGCCCTGCAATATGAATATCTTCGCCTTTTAGCCCTTTGGGGTAACCACTGCCATCCCACTTTTCATGGTGTTGACCAGATATTAATGCCCCCATGAGCAGAATTTCGTTGGTTGATTTTGACAATATGTCATAGCCAATCTGAGCGTGGGTTTTCATAATTTCCCACTCGTCAGGTTCGAGTTTTCCTGGTTTATTCAAGATGGCATCAGGAATAGCGATTTTACCTACATCGTGCAAAGGTGAAGCTAAGCGAATAATGCTGGCGTCGAATTCATTCAGTTTATATAAGGTGGCCAGAATATAGCTGTAGTGAGCGACGCGTTTAACGTGATTGCCGGTTTCTTTTGAGCGTTGTTCTACCGCTTCACCAATGATGTAACTGATTTCTTTTTGTGATTGCTTGACCATTTCGCGCATATAAATGTTGTCGTATGACACGGCTAGGCTGTGGGAGAAAAACTCTAATAATTCATGCTCAGTTTCTGTCAGCTTATTGCCGGAGCTGACATAGATGTAATTTTCTCGGCCAGATTTGGTTTTTAAATAGCCAACAAAATGTTCCGGGCCATGAATCGAACGTTTTTTCTTATGTGCTTCTAACAACAGAGGTTGTATGTGTTCAGGGATCTGCTCTTCTGCATCGCTTAGCGTTTTGGTATTGCTGGCCAGTAAATTGAAGCGCACGCTTTTTTGCCCTTCATTAAACGCAACGCAGCATATAATTTGGTGCTCAGTGATCTCTAAAATATTGGCGACGTGTTTTAACAAAGAAGAAGCAAAATGAGAGATGGATTCACAGTTGATAAAATGCATCATGGCGTCAATGATGCTTTCTAAGCCTTTTTTGTGAGATTGAATAACTTGGATATCGCGATACGAGCGGATTGTGGCATAAAGCAAGGTTTTTAACTTTATGTTGGTCATTTCTGTTTTGTTTTTGTAATCGTTAATGTCGTAGTCTCGGATCACAGACTCTTCGGGTGCTTCACCGGGTTGGCCTGTTCTTAAGACTAATCTGATCTCATGGTTGTTCAACTCCTCGCGAATATACTTGACTAGCTCTAAGCCTGAGTTAACTGTTTCCATCACTACGTCCACAATAGCTACGGCGATAGTATTATCTTTGCTAAGTAACTCTCGTGCTTCTTTGCCAGAGTAGGCCGAAATAAACTCTAGTGGTTTATTGTCAACGTCCAAGCCTGTTAATACTAATTTGGTGATCTGATGAATGTCTGGTTCGTCATCAACAATCAATATTTTCCAGCTATCGCCTTGATTGCTATTTTCGACATCAAAATGATCTGAACCATCATTAAACAAAAAGTCTGACACTCGATACTGTCCTTTTGTTTGAACTAAGCATTTTGTATTCAGTGTAGACAGGAAACGAAGTTTTGTATGTCTGGTTTCACTGAAAATAAGCTACGTTTGGTTTTTTGCTATAGCTAAAAGTGATTAAAGATGAGTTGGTCAAAATAATCATGCCAACAACTAGGCGGGGCAAACTACGCTGTTTTGTATATCAGTGCTTTACTTTCTAATTACTTAAATTACACCAATAATATCTAACTATGGTTGGTGAAACTTTGTTGCCTAGTAAAAAATATTTTCCAGTACATGGCTTAGCAGTTATTTTTTATTTTAATAAAAAACTACACCGTATAGTGTAGTTTGTAGTAAGCTAGGCGCAAAATATCGTATATTCTCTTTTAGACTACTTTTTAATGGACTTATTATGACGCCCAATTCGTTATTGAATAAACTCAGCGTAGGCGCTTTTGCCCAATGTGCGCTAATGATCGCCGCTGTGGTAACGCTTGCAGGATGCGAACAACAACCACAACAAGCACAGGCTGGTGGTATGCCTCCAGCGGCTATTGCGATCATGGAAATGGAATCTCGTTCTGTGCCTTTTAGTATTGAACTTCCAGCGACCTTGTCAGGTGCGAAAGAAGTTGAAATTCGTGCTCAGGTATCAGGAATTTTGCAAACTCGTAACTTCAGTGAAGGTGATAAGGTTACTGCTGGTCAGTCGTTGTTTAGCCTTGATGACAAAGCTTTTATTGTTGATGTCAAGCAAAGTAAAGCGGCATTAAACGCGGCGCAAACCCGTTTAGACCAAGCTGAGCGAGAAGTGAAAAGATTAAGGCCTCTACGCGCTAAAAACTCAGTATCTCAGCGCGAGTTAGATAATGCTATTTCAGCATTAGATATTGCTAAAGCTGACTTAAGCTCAGCGAAAGCTCGCTTAGACCAAGCGCAATTACGTTTGGACTATTCAAAAGTAACCTCACCAGTTAATGGTATTGCAGGCCGTGAATTAGTATCGGAAGGTACTTACGTTTCAGGTCCAGAAGTATTACTAACTCAACTAACTCAAATTGATCCAATTCGCGTTCGCTTCGGTTTATCAGAGCGTGAGCAGCTTGAAATGCGAAATGATGCAGAATCTGGCTCATTAACCTTGCCAGAAGGTGGTCACTGGAAAACTAAGATTAAATTGTTCGATGGCTCATTTCACCCGCAAGAGGGACAAGTTAACTTTAGTGATATTCGAATTAATAGCTTAACTGGTACTAGTGAATTACAGGCAATTGTGCCTAACTCCGACTTTTCATTGCGTCCAGGTCAGTTTGTTCGCGTTGTGCTTGAAGGCGCGGTTCGTGAAAATGCTTTTGTCGTGCCGCAACGTGCCGTCCTTGATAACGGCTTAGGTAAGTTTGTTTATGTCATGGCAAAAAATGAACAAGGTGCATCAATAGCTTTACCTGCACCTGTCGAAGTTGGCGAGTGGGTGCAAGAGCAAAATGGTGAGACAACAACGAACGGTTGGATCATTCGTAAGGGTCTTAAGCAAGGCGATAAAGTAATTATTGACGGTATGGCGCGTATTTTCTTCCCTGGCATGCCTGTTCGCCTAGCTGATGCTGCGCCAGCGCAATAATAGGGAGACGATTTAATGTTTTCTCGTTATTTTATAGATAGACCTATCTTTGCCTACGTCATATCTATTTTTATTATTCTTGCTGGCTTAGCCGCGATGCGCAGCTTGTCGATTGCGCAATACCCAGAAATGTCACCTCCGGTAGTACAGGTGGTGGCAAGTTACCCAGGTGCTTCAGCAGAAGTTCTTGAGCAAACCGTAGCAACGCCAATTGAAAATGCCATCACAGGTGTTGAAGGTATGATGTATATGGCATCAACTTCAAACAGTGCTGGTTCAACTACAATCACAGTAACCTTTGAAATTGGTACCGATGCAGACCAAGCTGCAGTTGATGTTAACAACCGAGTTAAACAGGTTGAAGCACGACTGCCAGAAGAAACAAGGCGTCAAGGTGTTGTAGTGTCAAAAGGTTCGACCAACTTCTTGCACGTTCACGCGTTTTATTCTCCAGATGAAAGCCGTGATGCGCTTTGGACATCCAACTATGTAACGTTAAATATTCTAGATAAGATTAAGCGTATTCCGGGTACCACAAGCGTACAGATTTTTGGTGCCAAAGATTATGCAATGCGCATTTGGTTGCGTCCTGATGTGATGAGTCAATTGGGCGTAACCGTTGATGAGATCAGCAATGCAGTGCGTGAGCAAAACTCGCAGTATGCAGCGGGGCGTATTGGTGCAACACCAACGTCAAGCTCGCCTCAAGAACTAGTCTACAGCGTTAAAGTTCAAGGTCGTTTATCGAGCGTTGAAGAGTTCGAAAACATCATTATCAGGTCAAACAGCGATGGTAGTTCTTTACGCTTAAAAGATATTGCCAGGGTTGAGCTAGGGTCAAAAGACTATGACTTTGACGGTCGAATTAACGGTAAAGAGGCTGTTTTATTAGGTATTTTCTTACAAGCAGGTGCTAACGCATTGGATGTAGCGGACGAAGTTAACCGTACCATGGAAGAGCTAGAGACTCGCTTTCCACAAGGTTTAGAAAGACTACTTTCCTATGACACAACTCGTTTCGTTGAAGTATCGATTCGCGAAGTATTAAAAACCTTAGCGGAAGCGATGGCGTTAGTATTCATCGTAGTATTCGTATTTTTACAAAACTGGCGTGCAACCTTAATTCCTATCTTGGCGGTGCCGGTATCTTTACTTGGTACTTTCGCCGGCCTTTATATGCTGGATTACTCGATCAATACTTTAACTCTATTCGGTATGGTGCTCTCCATAGGTATCGTGGTCGATGATGCCATCGTTGTACTAGAGAACGTTGAACGTATCATGCATGAAGAGGGCAAAAACGTACGCGATGCAGCGATTAAAGCGATGAAAGAAGTAAGTGGGCCGGTTGTTGCCATTGTGCTTGTACTTTGTTCTGTATTCGTGCCAATTGCTTTCTTAGGTGGCTTGACTGGTGAATTGTTTAGACAGTTTGCAATAACAATTTCAATCGCGGTTACTTTATCAGGTGTGGTTGCCTTAACTATGACGCCAGCACTTTGTGTCATGGTACTCAAACACGAGCACAAAAAGAGCAACTTCTTTTTCGACACCTTTAACAAGGTATTCAAACGAATAACAGGCTACTACGTTAATGGCGTGAGTTTCTTCTTACGAAGAGGTTTAGTTGCGCTGATATTAGTTGGCGGTATGGTCGCGATCACATCGAATATGTGGATGAAAATGCCGGGTTCGTTAGTACCAGAAGAAGATCAAGGTTTTTATATCTCAGCGGTGTTCTTACCTGACGGTGCTTCGTTAGAGCGCACTCAAAAAGTGGTTGAAGATGTGGTTGCGGCAATTCAGTCAAACCCGGCAAATGAAAACGTAGTGTCGTTCACTGGTTTTGATTTCTTAGGCGGTGGCTACAAAAACAACGCGGCGACTATTTTCGTTACTCAAAAAGACTGGGACGAGCGAGAAGTTAGCGTACAGCAGTTAGTTGGCGAGTTATTTATGAAAACGGCCAACATCAAAGAAGCATTAGTACTGGCCTTCAACCCGCCTGCAATTCCAGGCCTTGGTAACACTGGTGGTTTTGAGTTTTATATTCAAAATCGTGGTGAAGGTGGCGTAGAAAAGTTAAAACAAAGTATGCAAGCTATGATGGGCGCTGCTCAGCAAAGTCCAATTTTAGCAGGGGTACAAACACTTTGGCGTTCTGATACACCGCAATTAAAAAGTTGAGTTAGACCGTGAACAAGCTCGCGCCATGGGCGTGCCAATTAACCAAGCATTCAACGCCTTGGCTGGTACTCTAGGTACTTATTACTTGAATGACTTCAACAAGTTTGGCCGTACCTGGCAGGTATTGATGTCAGCAGAGCCTGAGTTCCGCATGAAGCCGAATGATATCGCTCGTATTTACGTGAAGAGCAATAGCGGTGAAATGGTACCAATTTCCGCCTTTGCCAACATAGATTACATATAGTGGTCCTGATAGCTTAGACAGATATAACAACTTATCTGCGGTGAAGCTACTAGGTAATGCTGCGCCAGGCTACAGCTCAGGTCAAGCAATTGCCGAGATTGAGCGAATTGCTGCACAAGTATTACCATCAGACATGAGTTATGAATGGACTGGCACTGCATTCCAAGAGAAGCGTAGCTCTGGTTCAACAGGACTTGCGTTAGGGATGGCTGTAGTAATGGTGTTCCTTATCCTGGCCGCATTATACGAACGTTGGTCATTGCCACTGTCAGTACTTCTAGCGTTACCATTTGGTATTTTCGGTGCACTAGTATCGATTTGGATTGCAGGCTTAACGAACGATGTTTACTTCCAAATTGGCTTAGTCACTCTGTTAGGCTTAGCAAGTAAGAACGCTATCTTGATCGTTGAATATGCATTAATGAAACGACAAGAAGGTTGGACTACAGGTGCTTCTGCACTTGAAGCTGCGCGATTGCGTTTTAGACCAATTGTGATGACTTCATTGGCATTTATTCTTGGTGTTGTTCCACTTGCTCTTAGCTCGGGAGCTGGTGCTGGCGCTCGTCACAGCGTAGGTACTGGTGTAATGGGCGGCATGATCGCAGCTACATTCTTAGCTGTCTTCTTTGTACCATTGTTCTTCTACTGGCTGACGGATCGTAAGATGTCAGATAAACGAAGCAAGCAGCAGATCACACAAGAAATTGCTGAACACCATGAGCGTGAATTAGCAGCTGAAAAGGCGGAAGCTAAATAGCACTGAGTTCAGTTAAGTTAAACTTTAAAAACGCCGTTGTTATTCAGCGGCGTTTTTGTTTCCGGCTCTAATTCGATGGGACGTTATCACTTCTTCTGAAGCTAAGTCTTAATTTCCGCTAGAGCGAAGCGAGCTAGAGCCTTTTATAGAGACGCCCACCTAAACCGAGTTACCTGATTGAGGTTTTGCATGGGTGTCTCTGTTATTTTTTTCTCTAGCGCCAAGAGATCTAACAATCGAAAACTGTTCGAACGACTTGCCGATCGCTCATTAAGTTTTTTATAGAGACACCCACCTAAACCGGGTCACCTGATTAAGGTTTTGTATGGGTGTCTTCGTTATTTTTCGTTACTTTTCTTCACTAGCCCGAAGCGATCTAGAATCTTTTTATAGAGACACCCACCTAAACCGAGTTATCTGATTGAGGTTTTGCATGGATATCTCCGTTATTTTTATCTTTCTCTAGCGCCAAGCGATCTAGCAGTCGAAGACTGATTCTAGCGGTTAGTTTTTTATAGAGACACCCACCTAAACCGAGTTATTATTGATTGAGATTTTGCATGGATGTCTCCGTTATTTTTATCTTTCTCTAGCGCGAAGCCCTTTAACAGTCGAGACTGATCTAACGACTAGTTTTTTATAGAGACACCCACCTAAACCGAGTTACCTGATTGAGATTTTGCATGGGTGTCTCCGTTATTTTTATCTTTCTCTAGCGCGAAACCCTTTAACAGTCGAGACTGATCTAACGACTTGCCGAACGTCCTTTATAACTAGTTAATTTAAAATCCGCTTTTTATCTTCTAAGTATTTCATACATTTTATTGATATTTTCACCTGGGTATATTGTATACAATATATCGTGCTGTTATATTCCTTCTCTGCTTATTTATTAAGCAGTAGTAAAAATAATAAAAATAAACGAACTAACGTCAGGTAAAGTTATGATAAAAGGAAAAACAAGTTTATTGTTTCTCTTATTAGGTATGGCCAGTAATGTGTCTGCCCTACATAGTGAAAACGGTAAAAACTCGGGAAGTAAGCACGTACATACAAAAAGTGGTTTACATACACAAGCAAAAAAGATCACAACAATCAGTAAACGCGAAATTGAACACCAAGCACATCAAGTTTGTGCGGTTGACGATAATGGTCAAGATTGGCAACAGCTTCAACTCAAACTCAGCAAGCAGCTCAGAAACGTTGTACAAGCTAGAGAAATGGCAAAATCGCAGAAACTTATCCCTTCATCACAATCAAGGTTTAGTGAGCTAACTTCAACAGAGTTTGAAGATAATGGCGTGGCTGGACGCTACTATATTCCAGTTGTATTTCATATTTATGGTGAAGAGTTCAACTGCAGTGATGGTGACGGCGTTTGTTTAACCGATGAAAAAGTACTGGATGCGCTTAATCGCACCAACGAAGATTTCTTAGGAACCAACACTCAAGATGGACCGATTGATCCAATTTTTCAGGCCATTCGACAAAACTTAAACATTGAATTTGTCCTAGCTAAGAAAGACCCAGACGGCAAAGCCAGTAATGGCATTGTCCGTTACGCTGAAAATAAAAAGGGCTACGGTAATGGTTCAGGTTATGACAGCGAAATAGCGGCGGATGCGTGGGACAACGATCGTTATATGAACATCTACATCATGAAAGATTTATATAACGACGGCTCGACCAATAACTCTGGTGTTGCTTGGTATCCTGAACAATCGATGACGGATAGAAACTTAGCTCGGGTGGTTTATAACGGCCTTTATGTTGGTAGCAATACCAATGAAAATTTCCGCTCGGTGTTAACCCATGAATTTGGTCACTGGCTTAACTTACCTCACACCTTTGCGGGTAATTCATGTTCAATTGAAAATGAAAGTTTCTGTGCACTAACGGGTGACAGAAGCTGTGACACGCCACAAATGTCGCTAAGCACCGACATGTATAACAATTCGCAGAACTGTTTGGGGCAAAAAACCAATACTGAAAACTTCATGCACTATACCAGCAACTACGCCATGTTTACTCAAGACCAAGTTGCTCGTATGACTGCAGCTTTGCATAGCCCTATGCGTAGCAGCCTTTGGTCTAACAGCAATTTAGTAGCGACTGGTTTAGAGCAATACACTAGCAACTCAGAGCGCTATTGGGATGGCGTGTCAGGTATTGATACGGCACCAGAAGGTGAGCTACTGGCTAGTTATACAGACTTATCTGCACAAAAAGGTGAGCAAGATACGTTTGAAATCTCTGTACCTGAAAACACAGAAGCTGTTGGCTTTTATCTGTCGGAGTACAGCCAAGATCCAGATATGTACGTGACCTTAGGTAAAGACTCAAGCCAAGATGATAAAGGCAATTGGATAGCCGACTATATCTCGTTTGAATCTGCAGGCACGCCAGAGTTTGTTGGCGTTCTAGCGCCTGACTCTGAACAAGCTTATCACGTTACCGTTGACGCATTTTCGCAATACTCAGGGGCGAAGTTAGCAGCATATGCGGTTGATGATCCATTATTGCCAGAAGGCAGCAAACGACATCATGTATTACTGCAAGGGGATATTTGGTCACCTAAAGGTAAAGAACCAAAAGAATATCAAATTGATATCCCAGCTAATGCAGACAAAACCGTTGTCGTACTAGCGGGTAAATATGGTGGCGATCCAGACATTTATGTGAGTTTGGATAAGCCAGTGCAAGTAAATAAAGATCTGGATGATTGTGTGCCTTTTAGTGCGGCTAAATTAGCAGAATATTGCGAGTTCGATAAAGGCGGTAAAGTTAATATCTTAATCGACCCGTTTGCCGAGTATTGGGAAAGTACGCTGCACGTTTATTACGAAACGTCAGACCTTTCTAACCAAGCACCAATTGCCATTACTAAACCGAAATACCGCGCGATTGTTGATCATGAAGTGCACTTCAAAGGCTATCAATCTATCGACGTTGACGGCGAGATCACAAACTACTATTGGGACTTTGGCGATGGCAATGTCAGCACAGAAAAAGATCCTGTTCATGTCTACAACAGCATTGGTGATTATACTGCAACGCTTAAAGTAACTGATAATCAAGGAGTTGAAGCAACAACATCAAGTAAAGTTAGTATCACCTTACTAAGTCCAGACGATGAGACTCTATGTGACAACTGTAAACGTGTGTATTTGACTGAAGAAATTGACTTGTCAGCAGAGCAAGGCGAAACGCCACGCAGTTATAAGTTCTTAGTGCCTAATGCCGCATCTTTAGTCGCAATTGAAATTGTTGGCGGCTCAAACGGTGATCCTGATTTATATGTCAGCCGCAACAAAGGGGTATCGACAAGTGTTTATGACTGCCGACCGTTTGAAGGGCCTGGAGCTGCAGAGGTCTGTCATTTCAAAGAAGGTGGCGTATTCAACGCTATTATCGATACACCAAAAGCATACAGTGCCGTTACTTTCAAAGCTTACTATGACATTGCAAATGACGCTGATGACTCTCTACCGAATCAACTACCTACAGCTGTGATTGACGGTAAAGCCTTCGCTTATTTAAACAGCGCAATGGCGCTAAGTGCAGGTAAATCGTCAGACCCTGATGGTGACATTGCCAGCTATCAATGGCAGCTCCCTGATGGTAGCAAGTATTCGACAGAAGTGATCAGCCATGCATTTGACCAGCTAGGAATACAGAAAGTGTCACTAACGGTTACTGACAATGATGGTGCAGAACATACCTCGGCTAGCTCAGTTAAAGTCTTACCTGTTGGTGATATGGATACTGATGGTGACGTTGATAAAGTTGACTTGCAGCAGTTTATTTCTGCAATCCGACAAGGCCAACAGATGGATAAGGCATTCGACTTGAATAACGACGGCAGAATAGATAACCGAGATGTTCGTTTGTTCAGAGATTTATGTTCTTACCCTGCATGCTCTAGCGTTGCACCAGAGGCGAAAGCGCCAGAGGTGAGCTTTACATATCCTGAAGAGATCAGAAAAGACACTGAAGTTGCTTTCTCAAGTGCAGCAACAATTGCTGATCCGTCAGACAAATATGGCTATGTGCAAAGCTATCAATGGAAGTTTGGTGATAGCCAAGTTAGTACCGAAGCCAATCCAACTCACACTTTTAATAAAGCGGGAGAACATAAAGTTACGCTTACGGTAGTGAACAACAAAGGTTTATCAACAACCGTGACTAAGTCGATTGAAGTTTTGCATCCACCTATGAGCCGAAATGATTGTGTGGTTACTGAAGATAGCCTGTTGCAAGCTAGTAAACCTAAGTGTGTACCAGAGCAGAAATCTCGATATGACTTCAACACGGCAGAAATGAACCGACACAGCTCAGCTGCTATTACGGTTGGCTTTGCCGAAGGTGACTTTAGCTTTTACTACAAAAGTGGCGGCTGGCCATCGGCTCACGATGAAGAGTATGACTTCAAAGTACAAGGTAATGGCAGTGCTTGTTTATTACTTAATCTTGAAAATGAAGACGAATACTGGGGCTATATCCAAGTAACTGGTGCATTAAAAGGTGCATCTGTTGTGGTTGATTATGATGTAGCAAGCTGTCGCGATTTAGCACAATAACAAGTGAAAATGCAGGTATATGACGACAATGGAGAGTCTATACCTGCAACAATAAATTTATACATAGGTAATAACAATGAAAACAATAATACTTACGTTACTTTTAGCCCTGAGTTTCAGCTCACAAGCTGGCATGATCACAACCAAGTTGGAGCAAACTCAAATTGCAGCAAATGACAGCTTGTCGGTTGAGATCATTGGCAGTGGCTTTGCACCGAGCGATATATTTTGGTTCGACTTAGTATTTGATACTAGCCTTTTTGCCCTAGACCTTAACTCGATAACAAGTAGTTTAAACCTAGTTAATAAAGCCGCAGGTCTGTTTGATGGACTGGAGATCATTGAACGTAGTTTTGGCTTAGGTTTTACTTTTTCTGATCCAGCCCCGGTATCTGGTAATTTTACTATCGCCAAGTTTCAATTAACGGCATTAAAAAGCGGAGCCAGTGACTTTAAAGTAAGTGGCATTGATGGCTTTAATCTAGACTTTTCAACACCAACCTATTCGACGTCTTTTAGCAATGGGAAAAATGTCGCGGTGGCTGCTGCGAACGTGTCTGAACCAAGCAGTTTTGCTCTGTTACTATTGTCGATAGCGGGTTTTGTATTGGTTAACCGAAAACAGCAAAATAACACATCCTTCTAATTGAATTAGTAAGATCAATAAACAACAAGGTGAGCGCAATTGCTCACCTTTGTTACAAATTAAAGGGACACCCACCTAAAAAACAGATCGGCAAGCCGCTAGATCAGTCTTCGGCTGCTAGATCGCTTCGCGCTAGAAAAAGAATTAAAGAGACACCCATAAGAAATCGATCGGCAAGCCGTTAGATCAGTCTTCGACTGCTAGATCGCTTCGCGCTAGAAAAGAATTAAAGAGACACCCACAAGAAATCGATCAGCGAGGCGCTAGATCAGACTTTGGTTGCCAGACGGCTTCGCGTTAGGAGAGTGAAGTGGAAGTGACGAGTTACTGTCGCTTTATAGATACCTAGGGATGTTTTGGCAAAGCTGCTCAATCACTTTGTTTTGCAACTCAGAGACGTATCGGTTTTTTATATAATTGAGCACAATAGCGTGTTGCACTTGGTTGCGGTGTGGCACTATTTCTATTTCGTCATCTTCAACTATCATGTGTTTAGAAACAATAGCCTCGCCAAAGCCCATTCTGACACCATCGATTAAGCCATAAACATCGTCATAAAAGCTGCGATCAAACTCTTCATCGTGCATGCCTTGCTGAGCAAAGAAGTCATAGGTTGTAGTGTCATAAACATCGTGGTCTAGAAAGCAACGCTGGCTGATATTGTCACTATGTTGTTTGTTACGTATATGGACAAGAGTTTCATTGCCAACGATACAAGAACCTACGCTTGGGTCTTTAATTGGCTCGTAGGTCAGTATGAAGTCCACTTCCCCAGACATTAACAAGGGCGGAAGTTCGCGTAACTCTTTTGATAAAAACTCCGCTTTTAGCTGATGTGGTGAATTGATTAATGGGATCAAGGCGGGCATTACCGCAGAGCGCATTATTGAGCTAAAAGCACCGATGCGAATGATGCCGTTGGTCATCGAACTTTTTCCTGTGACACGGTTTAATGCTTCAAGCTCACGCTTCTCAAGGTCTTGAACATATTCAAATAGAATTTTGCCAGGCTCTGTTAGCGCGATTCCGTCGGAGTTACGGATCAATAAATTAGTGCCTAACTCTTGTTCTAATTTCAGTACCCTTTGGGAAAGGGCAGACTGAGTAATACAGAGTACGTCCGCCGCTTTGCAAAAGTTTTTTTCTATACCAACTTGGAAGAATGCATTTAAACGATCAGTGTTTAGTTTCATTAAGCGTTACTAGGTAAATGGCTGCTTAGTACTACAATACTATTTGATCTTAGTTAGTTTGCTAATTTTTATTTAGCAAATTTCTCCAATGTAAGCTCAAGCTTTATATGCTAGAGCGTCAGTTTTAGCAGAATTTTTTGGCTCTCTAGTTAACCTCAACAATACTATGCTAATTAGCAACATGAGTAACATACTGCTGGGTTCACTCACTGACGCTCGATTAGACTCAGTAGCGATAAATGTGATCCCATCTCTCGTATTGACCAAAGGAGTTCCGCCAGAAACGCTGTTGACATAATTGTAGGTTAGGTCACTGATGCCATTATTGAATGGATGGTCCAGCAAATTTGGCGTGGTTCTATAGCCTGAATCTAAAAAGTCAGTACCTAGTCTAAGTGTACTATTTAGCCCTTCGAGTAACTCATTGATCCTAGCATTAGCGGGAGCTGAATTATGGTTATCACCCAATAAAAATAAGGTGCCGCCAGTGCCGATAAAGGACTGCAGTGCAAGTCGTTCGGCTTTAGTGTACGGGGTAGCTGGCAGAGCTGAGATAAACAAGTCGATGTTAGCTAACAAGTTGTTGGTAATAGTAGGGTTGAAAAAGGTGGAGTTAACGCCGTTTAAGTTATCAAAATGTGAATGAATCGCTATCATCGCGTTTTCCACCCCCGGCAGGTTACTTTCATTGTGAACAAACACTTTAGTGCCATTGCCCAAGATATTTGTGAACCACAGAGCATTGTTCGGGTTAGTGAGGATCTTGTCATCACCAAAGTTATTGATGGAAGAGCCAATTGATACATCACCAGAAAGGATGATAGTGGCATTGGCGTTTGAGTTTACGACGATTAGAAGGCTGGTTAATAAGCCGAAAAGTATTGTTTTCATAATAAGTTACTTAGCATTGTGCTGATAATTTGACCGTCTGATGAGGATAAATTTGCGCCGCAGATAAGTACAATTATTAGATTTAATAGCGATATTAAATATATTAATTTATTAACTTGAGTTGGTATTCAACCGGGCTTTAAAAGATTAATATCTGAGCTAAGTTATGAGCTTTAAGGCAACTTTCGGTGTTAATAGAAATTTCAGAGCAATTATCAAAAGTGATCGCAGACAGTTGGTTCGTTGTTGAATCAGGTACTTACGTTTATACCTCAGTTCAACAAGTTCAGCATGCACAGGAACACTTGCTGATCAGCCGAGACGAAGATGAAGTAACGGTCGTCACTAAACTGGAAAATTTACCTTTGCTTGGCGAGTACCAACGCAATCCTGAAGATTGGAAGCTGCTCAATATTAAATGTGGTCAGCCATTTTATTGCGTTGGCTTTTTAGCTTCTATCGCGTCTGAGTTTGCCAGAAATAATATTGATATCACTATGACCTCAACCTACACAAGAGACTACATTATGGTGCAAGTTGAACACCTTGATGCTTCTGTTCACCTATTGCGCTCAATAGGCTTCGAACAACGACAAGTCTAGCTATTATTAATGAGGCGAGCACAGGAATAAATTGTCTATGCCAATTTACTCCCAGTACCGTTTTTAAATTATGCGGATGGGTATTACATAGAAGCAAAAATAGCGAGCACTCGGGCAATGGTTTTTTCTACGTCCACTTCATCTTCTTCATAATAATCAAATTGATGACCGCTGTTGGCGACAATATTAAATTGCATATTAGCGCTATCTGAATATGTCGCGGCATCCAAAGCAGCCAAAGAGTGACATTTTTCTATGGTGTTGCTGGGCAGGCTGTGATCGTCGGACGCCCCGTATAGGTAGGTTTCAACATTTGTTGCGAAAAAGTCTGAAAAGATGTTTTGGCTGGCACTCGAATAACCATTTAAACCACAGCCAGGATAGAAACTAACGACTGTGCTAGCTTGGTATTCGGCTTCAAATGGTAAGCCGAACCAAATTTTACCAGCATCTTCCAATGCCTGCTGTTGTTGTGTCAAAGCTTGGTGGTTGGCATAAACTAAGGCTGAAGTTCCACCATTGGAAAAGCCTAATACGCCAATTTTGTCGGCGGCAATATCATCTCTGGACTTTAACCAAGCAACGGCAAAAGCTATATCGGCTGGGCGTACAGATATAGGATCTATTTTATTAGGACGTGACAGCGGATCTCCTCCACAAACGCCACCTCCAACATCAAGGTTGTTATCCCTGTGAGTAAACGAATCGACTAATAAGGCGATGGTATTGTTTTGATTTAACAGCTTGCCCCAAACTTTGTATTTGCCTGATACATATTTAGCTACCCACTGTGATGGAGTGTCCCTGTAATGCGCACCACCACAACCGTGAGCCATAACTACGGCTGAATACTTGGTATTAGGATCGTAGTTCTCCGGTAGCCAAAGATAGGCATTCATCAACTCATCGTTTAAGGTGAGAATTTCAACCGTTTCATCTGGGGTTTTCTTATCTGAATAAAGCCAGCTTGCGTTAGCCGTTACTGGCATAACAAAAAGCAAAAGTAATAAGTAAATTGATTTCATAATTTTTCCCTACTTTGAATGTTCAACGCAGGCATCATGCCCAGTGTACGATTTGTTGTGAAATTAGACTTTTTAATTGCCCTATTAAATTTACTTTAATCTTTTAGTATCAATGCTTTATAAATTATTAACTGACACTTTTATGGCTGACATCGCGGTGACTAAAATAATTATGGCATTGACGAAGCAAAAGAAGGGCGTCAGTCAAACTCATAGTTTCCTCATAGTTGCTACGTAAACTAGGCGGCACCCAAATTTATAGGTGCATTCATGTTTCGATATGTTTTTGTTTTGTTGTTTACTGGTTTGATGGCTAGCGTGGTGTGTGCTGAGTTACAACCTGTGCCTACTTCGGTGGAACAATTAAAGGCTAATTTAACCGAACTGACAGATAGCAATATCAATAAACTCGCCATCTATACTGAACTTGTCAAACAAACTCGTCGTAGTAGTCCTGAACAAGCGCTTGAATATGCAAAGCTTGGTTTGGCATTACATCAAAGACACAGCTGGCCTGGGCAAAAAGCATTGCTGCTGGGGTATGTCACTAAAATCCACTTAGAACGCAGGCAATTAAAGTTAGCCGAAAGTCTGATTGAACAAGGGCTTGAGTTCTCTCATTTGGGGCAAGATGCAGAAGCGTTGAGCGTTAACTTATTTAACCAAGCTTTGTTGTATCAGCTAAGAAATCAGCTGGTGCTGGCAATTAATAGTTACCAAAAACTAGAAGCGCTTTACAAAGAAACCGGCGATGTTAAACAGCTTGCGGCAACGTTTAACAATATCGGGATAATTCATTTTAAGTTGGGTAACTTTGATGATGCCCTTAAAAGCTACCAATTAGCGGTTCCGCTATATCAAGAAGCACAAAATCCCGTTCATCATGCTAATACAGTAATGAATATTGGCGAGGTGTTTTACCTGATCAAAGATTTTCGCCAAGCCAGAGAAAACTACTTAGTTGGTTTATCTATGATAAATGAAAACCTCGCGCCTTTGAGTTTTGTTGAAGGCCAGCAGCGCTTAGGCATGTTATACCAAGAGTTGGGGTTATTTGATTTAGCCCTAAACCATTTTAACATCGCTATGGAAGTTGCCCAGTCTAATGCTCTGAACGGTTCTCAAATCGCTTTGAATTTTGAGCTAATTAAGCTAGCGGCGGAAACAAAAAATAACTTACTGTTGGAGCAATCATTAGCCAATGCACAAAGTCTGCTATTAGCTGATGAACAGGGTGAACAAAGCATCAGCATGAATTATTTCCGAGCGTTTGTCGCGGCTGAAAAAAAGGACTGGCAAAGTGCGGAAAAGAGCATAGATAAACTATTTGATAACCCATTATATGAGCCTCGGTATTTTATCTTGCAAGACGCGCTAACATTGGCTTTTGAAATAAAAAGCCAGTTGGGCAAAGCTGGCCAAGCTAACGCCATGATCTTGCAGTCGTTTGAACATTACAAAGCACAACAAAAACAAAGTCGAGACTCACAGCTGTCGCAATACGCACAGCTTTATAAAATAAAACAAAAAGAACACCAACTGATCAATTTACAACAACAATCGGCGCTGCAAGAAAATGAAAAACTCAAGGCTGAACAAAACTCTAGGTTGATGCTGTTCGTGTTTATTATTGTTTGTTTAGTGTTGGTCATGTTGATAGTGGTATCTTGGCTTAAAGCTCGCGGGTTGCGCAGGGAAAACCAGTTGAGTAATGAGCTAATGGAGCAAAAAAAGCAGTTTTTTGCCGATATCTCCCACGAATTGCGTACCCCTTTAACCGTATTTAAACTGAAAATGGAAGAATTGGAGTATGATATTGCCGACGATCCGAAAACTGTGTACAAGCTATTGCACGAACGGATTGATAGCTTTAATGCTTTGATCAAAGACATTTCCTTGCTGGCGCAAAATGACAAAGGCGAGCTTGAATTAATGTTGGAAGACGTTGAACTAGTTAGCTTTTTCCAACAAGCTGGGGAAGAATTGCAAATCTTGGCAACTAAGCATAATTTACAAGTTAAGTTTGATATGCGATTAAGCGAAGGACTAGTTGCCCAGTTTGACCGCGCCAGAGTGCGCCAAGTGCTGATGAATTTATTCAGTAACGCCTGTCGTTACACTGCCAGTCCCGGGCAAATTGTGTTTACAGTAAAACAACAACAAAACCAGCTTTGCTGGCGAATAGAAGATAGCTCACCTGGGCTAGAACCTGAACAGTGTGAGAAAATATTTAATCGCTTGTACCGAGCTGATAAATCGAGAAGTCGTAAGCTCGGAGGCAGTGGCCTTGGCTTATCCATTTGTCGCGACTTAGTCGGTGCGCACAAAGGCAGAATTAGAGCGAAGCAAAGTCAGTTAGGTGGCATTAAAGTGTCGACCGATATTCCTTTAAGGCAGAGATAAAATGACAAGACATATACTTATTGTTGAAGACGAAGTTGAAGTAGCTAAGAGCGTAGCTAATTTCTTAAACAAGTCAGGATATAGTGTTTCTCATTTGGAGCGAGGGGACTTAGTCGCCGATTTTATGGCGAATAACTCGGTTGACCTTGTATTGTTAGATGTGATGTTGCCTGGTTTAGATGGTATGCAAGTGTGCCAGCAACTGCGTTCAAGCTCTGATGTACCAATATTTATGTTGACCGCTTGTGCTGAAGATTCACAAAAATTAAAAGGCTTAGAGCTAGGCGCTGATGATTATATTTGCAAACCTTTTAGCGCGCCTGAGTTAATGTTGCGAGTGAAAAACTTCCTCAATCGATTTGCCAAAGAGCAACCTGAGCCTGGTTTGTTGTTAAACCCAAATGAATACAATGTCAGTTATCAAGGGCAGAAGGTGGAACTAACGCGTTCTGAGTTTGAACTTATTGGCATGTTGCAAAAGTCACCAAATCAAGCCTTTACCAGAGAACAGATCTTAAATGGCATTTACCAAGATTATCGAATAGTGAGTGACCGAACGGTTGATACTCATATTAAAAACCTACGCAAGAAGTTAAAAACAATTTCTGCCGATCACGAGTTTATTCAAGCGGTTTATGGCGTTGGCTACCGTTACGTAGCCAAAACTGATTAACGGTGTTTCGTACTCATTTTTATTCTTATCAATAGAATGATCAGAGCCAATGAAAACAGCAACCAGGTTGATGGCTCATCAACATTTGCTGAGGTAAATTGTAACGCATCAATACCGTACAAAGCCGTTGAGGCTCCAGTACCAATTAAAGTAAATGAAGTAATGGCCACATCACTAGTGACAGCAAAGAATGTGCTGGCATTCCAAACATCTGTAATTTTTAAGGCGTTGAGCAATTCATTACCAGCGCTGTCTTGGTAATCTAAATTGGTCGAATTAAGTTCGTTAACATAAAAACCAAAGGCATAGACATCATGGTCGAAAGTGAAGGTAACTGAATTGCTTTCTTTTAGCACTAACGCCTTTTCACCCTCGCTGACTAAGCTGCTGGTGGTGCGATAGCGAATATAGCCAGATTGCACCTGTAAAAACTCAAGTTGGTTGTCGTTAAATCCTTCAAACGCTAAGGCCGAGTCAACGGCAGAACTAAAACTAGTTTGATCTGAATAAAATATTAGACCCGCATTAACCTGCATTGCTAATAGCGTAATAACAACCGCAGTTAAGTGTTTGAACATTTTCAACATATCGTCCCTCAAGGTCGTTGATTGGTGTAAGTCATGGAAACAAATTAACAGCAGAATGTGAGGGAAAAATGAGCGAAAGCAATTAGTTAAGAGAAGGAGCGATCGGCAAGCCGCTAGATCAGTCTTCGACTGCTAGATCGCTGCGTGCCAGCAAAAAATTAAAGAGACACCCATAAGAAAACCGATCGGCAAGCCGCTAGATCAGTCTTCGACTGCTAGATCACTGCGTGCCAGCAAAAAATTAAAGAGACACCCATAAGAAAACAGCTAGATAAGCGGTTAGAGCAGCCTTCCTCGACTGCTAGCTCACTGCGTGCTAGCAAAAAATTAAAGAGACACCCATAAGAAAACAGCCAGATAAGCGGTTAGAGCAGCCTTCCTCGACTGCTAGCTCACTGCGTGCCAGCAAAAAATTAAAGAGACACCCATAAGAAAACCGATCGTCAAGCAGTTAGAACAGTCTTCATCGACAGATAGCTCGATTTGCGCTAGAGCAAGGTCAAGCAGAGCTTCTGAATGGGATAGAAAAAACTTTCTCCTTCAAATGAGATCAAGGGGAAGAAGGAGAAAGTCAGGTAAAGTGTTTGCGGTAAATTTATATCTTTAGTTTACCTCTAGCAGATCCCTATGTGGCAACTCAGGGAAAGGTTTAGTTGGCAATGTTTGATACCAAAATGCGGTTGATGCTATGTCGTCTTGCAGTGGCAAGTATCGACGTTGAGATTCATCGCCGCCCCAACGACCATAGTCACGCCACCCTAAAGCTTGAATATTGACTTTCAGTTGGCGCTCGAAACGAATTGGATCAGGAATATGCCAACGATACATACCAAAGCGTTGTTGTGCGTTATACACGCCATCCGGTCGAATAACCTGAGGTAAACCTGCGTAGTTTGTGGTGTATTCGGTATATTCGCTAGGGTATCTATTGGGTTGGGCGGCGCCCATATCAAAGTTATAAGCCCCTAAGAAATAATCTTCTGTCCCTGTGCCGCAAATTGTTGGAAACTCATCGTCATCATCGATAAAGAATTTGATCTCGCCTTCGCCCCACCAGCCATTATTGTTTACACCCCAAGCTATGTAAGTACCAACATATTGACCTTGGCCTTCAACTCCGTCTAACAGAGTATGTAAGCCTTTGTATGGCAAAGGGTTACTTCTGCGGAATTGAGCATGGAAGTAGGCACAATCTTCTGGCACTTCGGTTTCTGTATAGTTGATCTGGTAATAGATAATGGCTTTTTGCAGCGGATCTCTATTTTCAATGGTTATTCTGGCATTTTTCTTAAACGGCATTTCCCAGAAACAGTTAAAAGAAAACGCAGGGTTAACCGCAACAACCAGAGAGTCAACGTGGCAATACTGCTCTAAACCGCAACAGAAAAAGTCGCCCAATGGCACTTCAACAGAAGGCTGTTCTTGATCATCCCAATACATGCGTAAGATCAGGTCGCGAAACTTAACCCCGAAAGCGGTGATCCAAATTTGTTGAATTGCGCCGCTGGTATTAATTTTAGCTAGTTCGAAAGTCTGCTCACTGTCTACTTCAACGGAAGGTGATACTTTCCAGCCTTGGCCAAGGTCGCGGCTCGGTCCTGAGCCAGTTCCTTCAGTTGCCATACCGCCTTTACCTGGCTCGCCAGTAAAGTTTTCTGCGGAAATTGAACGGGTTTTGGCTTTTGATAGTCTTGAAAGATTGGCGACGGACACGCCTAAGCCATTAAAATTATTACTACTCATGATGTTCTCTCGTACCTAAATTTAACTGTTTGTTTGTCTTAGTTCAGCTAACAACAACTCATTTTGTGCTGAGGTTTTGCTGTCTAGTTTAAATTTGTTAATGATCCAGCCTGTCACGACAAAGCCTGCGGCTGGAACTAAAGTGAATATAATTAAGATGCCAGATACAGTTTGCTCCGATTGTTCTACACCACCGCTTTGATAGCCATACACCGCCAATAAATAGGTAGCAACAGCACCACCAATACCAAGACCTATCTTCAAGGAAAAAATAGTTAACGAGGCAATCAAGCCATCTTGTCTAACTTTATTTTTTAACTCGCCGTAATCAGTGACTTCCGCCATAAAGGAAGTGATTAACGGTGCCATCATTTGGTTAAATAAACCGACAAAAAATTGCATGACTAAAATCATGTACAAAGCGTTATTTGAAATAAAGTAGGTTGCAGCAGAAAGCCCTGCGCTGATAAAACACAGCATGACCCAAGCATTTCTTTTGCACATAAACTTGGTCAAGGTGCTCGAACCAGCACTGCCAATCATCCCGCCTATCATCCAAACCGATAAAAACAGCGATAGCGCAATGCCAGCGTCTTTGGCGTAATAATTAATGTAGTAGGCGAACAGGGTACCTTTAATTGTTTGTGAGGTTACTAGAACCAAAACGGCTAGACCAAGTAAGCGCCATTGGTCGTTTTGCAGCACTAATTTCAGTTCGTTTTTAATATTGCCTTTATCTGTGGTGACAGGCTTTACTCTTTCTGTGGTGCTGGCAAAACAGATCAGAAACAATATCACCGACAGTACAGCCATCACTATCATCGCTTGTTGATATCCGACAGCAACATCACCGTTACCTAAGAGCTCAGTTAATGGCAGCACGCCAGCTGTTACGATTAAGCCACCACCGGTTGCAGCGACAAAACGATAGGAATTGAGTGAAACCCGTTCGGTCACTGAAGAAGTCATAACACTGCCCAGCGCAAAGTAAGGAATATTTGTCGCAGTAAATAACAACATTAATACGGCATAGGTGACATACGCATATATTGTTTTTCCCTCCATGCTCAGATCAGGCACGGTGAAAACTAGCACGGATGCGATAGCGTAAGGGACGGATAAAAATAGCAAGAAGGGTCTAAATTTGCCCCAACGAGAGTGATTACGATCAACTAATATGCCCATAATAGGGTCGGTGATCGCATCTAAAAAACGAACAAAAACAAAAATACCTGTGACGGTAACAGGGTCTAAACCAAATACATCGGTGTAGTAAAAAGCCAATAAAAGCACGACTGACTGGTAGACAAAATTACCCGCCATGTCGCCTAAACTGAATCCTACTTTTTCTTTTACACTTAACTTAACGTTCATAACTGACTCGTGACTGCATAACAAAGCTTGTTAAAGAAATAACGCAGAAGCCAAGCAACTCGCATAGAGTAGCTTGGCTTCAAAGGGAGACTAGAATGAACCTCTTATACCGACCGAAACACGCGGGCCAACATGAGAAGTCGACAAGTATTGTCTGCCTATGCCATTTGGCAGCACTGAGTAGACGTCTTGATCTTCATCTGTCAGGTTGGTGCCTGATAGGACAGCGGTTAAGTTCTCAGATAAGTCGTAGCTGATTGATGCGTCCAGCTGTGAGTAGTCATCGTTAAATAATTGACCACCGAAGCCGATAGCGTTTGGCTCAACTAAATATTCATTTCTGAAGTTATAAGCCATACGAGCTTGCAGCGGACCTTGTTCATAGAACACAGTAAAGTTGTAGCTCACTGAAGATACGCCTGTGAAATCAATATTTTCACCAGAATCTTCATATTCTGCGCTACTTTCCACTAATGTTAAGTTGGCGATATAACCAAAGCCAGACTCGAAAGATTGCTGTAAACCTAACTCAAGACCAGTAATTTCACCTTCACCCGAGTTCGCTGGTTGGCGGATAGAGTCAACAGGAATGTTGCTGCGGCTGCCATCTTGTTGTACACCGATAGCTCGAATTGGTTGACCGCCAAGCTCAGTTGCTAGTTCAAACTGAGATGTCGCAATGATGTTTTCCAAAGACTTATGGAACACGGCACCATATAACGCACTTGCTTCGTCGAAGTACCACTCTAAGCCTAAGTCGTAGTTAGTTGACTCATAAGGTTTTAACGCTGGGTTACCTGCTGTTAAATCAACAGCGAAAAAGTCACCGTTACGGTCAAATGAACCGTTGGCATTAATACCATAAGAAGGTGCTAAGGCGTTGAACGTTGGACGTGTAATGCTCTGGTTCCCCGCTACACGTAAGAATAGATCGTCTTCTAACTCTAAACGGAAGTTGGCGCTTGGTAACACGCTAGCATAGCTGTCATCAAACGATACTGGCGTTGCAGCGCCTGTTGCTAACTCATCAAATACCGTTGTATCTGAACCGCCACGGTCGAAGATAACAAACTCAGCGTCTGAACCATTAACAAACTGTTTGGTTAAGATAACGCGTACGCCTACATCACCAGAGAATGGTAAACCACCAATCTCGCCATCTAAATTAGCTTGAAAGTAAGTTGCATAGGTATCTTCTTTTACATCAAACGAACCAAACGGGTCAGCTGAAATGTCTGTTGAAATGCCATTGGCATTCATAAAGGCAACAATAGCTGGGTTTGAGCGTGCCACAGCGTTATTAGGAAATACTAAAGAGTTGAATGGGAAGTTGGTTTGCCACATTCCATCTAGGAAGTTATCTGCGCCACGATTGAATGAACCTAAATCAGCCACAGTTACGCCTGCACCGCCAACACCTACACCGTTACCATTTGAGGCACGAGTAATGGTTTTCTCACGGCTGCGAATACGCATGCCCATTTCGATTGAGCTAATGAAATCTGAGTCAATTTCACGTAACGCATCAAACTGCAACGCCATTTCTTCATCTTCGTTGGTGGCGAAACGATCATCAAATACCGATACCACATAGTTTGCTGGATTACCTAAGTCCGCAACTGCGCCGGCGCCTTGGTTAGTTTGAGTTATATTGAAGCCATCTTGGCCGATGCGAGTATCAAATGCAAAAGCACCATTGTTGGCATCAATCCTGACACGATTAAAGGTATTGTCACCTTCGGCTTTCGAGTAACTGAAATCGGCTTCTAATTCCCACTTGTCTAAACTCAGTTGGTAGTTCGCGCCTAGAGATAACAGGTCATCTTCATAGTTTTGTAAGTCAGTTGTTGCTTCAGGGCGTAATGAAGTAACTGCTCTTGTCAGTGCGCCGTTTGTCACTTGGTTTGGGGCAAATTGCACACTGCCGTCTGGGTTAACTGGGTTATTTGCTAAATCAGAGTTGAAGATAAAAGGCAGGAAGATTAAATTTTGGTGACTTTCTTCTACTTCGCGTTTTGAGTACAAGAAATCAATACTGAAGTCTGAGTTATCTTCACGCCACTGTAGCGTACTGGTAATGGTAAAGCGGTCACGGTTTTCTTCATACGCTTCGGCATTATTCGACAAGGAAAATGCAACATCTGCTGGGCTTGTATCACCAATACCATCACCATCAGTATCAAGCTGAGAACTGACACCTGCGGCGACAGGGAACCAACCAAAAGTACGTGAGAAGTCTTCGCGCAAAGTGCGTTGCGAGAACGAAACCGCACCTAAAAAGCCAAAGGATTTGTCGTCATTTACCCAGCTGTATAAGCCAGACGCTGACGGGTCAAACTCTTCATTGAATTCACGGTAAGTACCCGTTAATGAGCCTGAGATCTTATTGCCCATTACTAATGGACGAGCAGTTTGCACATTAACAGAACCTGCCATACCACCTTCAATCGTGCTTGCCGATGGCGACTTGATAACGTCTAAGTTAGTGATAACTTCTGATGGCAGAATATCAAAGTTAGCGGCACGGCCTGTACTTGTTATTGCGTTACCGTTGAAAATAGGGTCAACGGTCTCAGTTGAGTTCAAAAGTGAGCGACCGTTGATGTTACCTTTAACAAAATCAGGGCCTAAACCACGTAAAGAAATAAAGTCACCTTCACCACGGCTACGCTGAATTGTTACGCCTGTAACGCGTTGTAGCGCTTCAGCAACGTTGGCATCGGGTAATTTACCCACGTCCTCTGCGTTAATTGCGTCAACAAAACCTTTTGCGTCTTGTTTGGTTGCTAATGATTTTGCTATGGATGAACGTATGCCTCGTATTTCGATAACTTCTAAGTCGTCATCCGCTTTGGTCTCAGCCGCTGCAACGGCAACTGAACCCGTCATCGCGGTACTCAATAGCACTATGCTTATTGCCTCGCTTACTTTATTTCTTCTTGTAGCCATGGTTTTTCCTGCCCTGTTGTATTTTTAATTATAATATTATCTGTTTAATTATATGTTATTGAACAGTACAAAATTTATTCATTAAATTTGTCAAAGTCAAATTTATTTCTTATTAATCTCTATTTTTTTTCAGAAGTGTTATCGGGTTTTTAATTATTTGTTTGATTTTATTGTGTTTATTTTTACTTTGTGGCTGTTTTTATGTCAACGGTGAAAAAACCAATTACAGCGAGTTAAGAAAAAATAAAAAGTGAGATTTAATCTGTTTTCTTGTGAGTAAAAGTACAGGTTGCTGTTGGCTGTTTAAATATAATTGATACAGGGGGATTGGCAATGGTGGCGCAGAAACGTTAAAGTTACGCTTACTAATTAGACAGGATAAAGCATGCTGTAGAGCATGAACTTCAATCATCCCACTGAACGAAATAGGCTGGTGAGCCGCTTATAGGTTTAAAGGAAACTAACTTGAAACAGCACACATACTTGTTTAAAGAGTCGGTAAACAAACTGCTTAATTTAATTGCCGAGTTACCAGCTTCAGAAAATCAAGCTCCCAATGACATGGAGTTAACGAAACTGCTTAATATAAGTAGAAATACGGTTAGGAAGTGTGTTGAGCATATTAGTGAACAGGGCATTATTGAACGTGATGGTTCACAAAAAATAATACTAAAGCGCCCTGTCGATGCCGATTATTTTGAATTGTTAGAAGACAATAGACCAAAAGACGAGCAAATTGAAAAATACTTTTTGAATTTAATCCACTCTGGCAAATTAACCCCGGGTGATAGGTTTTCAGAACGAAGCTTAGCGCAAAGCTCAGGTTGTTCAACTAACACGGTGCGAGAGTTCCTTAACAAGTTCTCGATCAATAAGCTGATTGAAAAGGCACCAAGAGGACAATGGAAAGTTGCCAGCTTTAATGCATCCTTTGCACGAGAAGTCTCGCAATTTCGCAGGATCATGGAATTGGCTGCAATTTCTGAATTACTAAAGCTACCTGCAAATGATCCCGTCTGGGAAAAACTAAAATTACTGCTGATTAAACATCAGGAATTTAAAGCTGACTTTACCAACAAATATCAAGAGTTTCCCAAGCTAGACAGAGAGTTGCATAAACTCATTCAAGATATCTTGAACAACCGCTTTACTAGCCACTTTTTAGAAATGATCTCGTCGATTTGCCATTATCACTACCAGTGGGACAAGAAAAAAGACTTTGATAAATTTGCTGAAGCACTGGATGAGCATATTGATATTTTAAATAATTTGGTCATGCAAAATGCCGCAGGCGCGGTGCTTAGTTTAGAGAAACATCTAAAGTCGGCTGAATTAACCTTGCTTAGGTGTGTGGATAGTTTGGAAGCGCCAGAATAGCTAAAGTGAATATTAGCGTCATTATCGTGCTTCGATGCGATAATCCATTGTAAAGATCGGCAAGCCGTTAGATCAGCCTTCGATTGCTAGATCGCTTCGTGCTAGAGGAAAGCGAGGCAAACCTCCTAAAAGAATGGACTCTGGGTCAAGCCCAGAGAGACGAAAAGCGGTAGCGTCATTATCGTGCTTCGATGCGATAATCCGTTGTAAAGATCGGCAAGCCGTTAGATCAGCCTTCGGCTGCTAGATCGCTTCACGCTAGAGGAAAGCGAGGTAAACCTTCTAAAAGAATGGACTCTGGGGCAAGCCCAGAGAGACGAAAAGCGGTAGCATCATTATCGTGCTTCGATTCGATAATCCGTTGTAAAGATCGGCAAGCCGTTAGATCAGCCTTCGACTGCTAGATCGCTTCACGCTAGAGGAAAGCGAAGTAAATCTCCTAAAAGAGTGGACTCTGGGGCAAGCCCACAGAGACCAAGCCCACAGAGACGAAAAGCGGTAGCGTCTATCCCTCACTCTTTCATTTAGTTACAGCCTCAATAATAACGCTCACTGGACACTTTAATATCTGTCCGAAACCTGTCCGAGTGTCCGTCCGAATTGCTATTTTATCAATCATAAAATAAATAAAATTCTTTAATTACAATGGATTAACTTTTGGTACTAAGATTGATTTATTAGCGCCAGTGATTGAGTTTTATTCAAATATGGACACATTATGATCAGAGACACGTTAGGGCAGGACAAAGTCATAACAACCAAGACAAAATATAAGCCCATGTACCTAGCTGGGGCTGGGGTATTGGCGCTGTTAGCTGTAAGCGTATTTTCTATTCCCCTGTTTAGCCAATTGTTATCAACGGATCTGGTATTAACAAAAAATGCGATCCAAACAGCAAAAGTGACTAGAGGCGATCTTATTGAAGATATTTTTGTCCAAGGCAAAACCCTTGCGGCAATTAACCCTGCGGTTTATGCCATCGCAGCTGGAACCGTCACACTACACGTTAAAGCTGGCGATACCATTGAGCAAGGTCAACAGCTGTTGAGTATAGATAGCCCAGAGTTGCGCAATCGTTTGTTGCAAGAAGAAGCTTCGTTAGCCAGTTTGGAAAATGAATTTAATCGACAAAAAATAGCAACTGAGCAAGCTTTGCTCGATACCAAACAAAGAGCTGAATTGGCAAAAGTTGACTTAGAAGCGGCGCAAAGTGCGATGAACAGAGCACAAGCCAGTATCGATAAACAAATCATCTCTAAACTGGAGCTAGAAGAGAAAATGGTTGCCTTAAAGCGTGCTGAACTTAATCAAAAGCACGCGATAGAAGCGCTAGCGCTAGAACAGAAAAACCTAAATTTCGAGTTAAAGATCGCAGAACTCGCCTTGGCTAGGCAACAACATCAAACCGCAGAACTGAGAAGACAAGTTAATGAACTAACCATCCAATCGCCGTTATCAGGTATTGTTGGCACCGTAAGCGTGCAGCAAAAGCAGTTCGTGCAACGAGACAGCGAACTAATGTCTTTAGTCGACTTATCAGAGCTTGAGGTTGAAGCTTATATTCCAGAAAATCTAGCGGATGAATTAGCCATAGGTTTACCAGTCAACATTTTAATTAATCAAGATAGTTACCCAGCCAAATTGGTGGCTATCTCGCCAGAGGTAGAGCAAGGCCGAGTGGCTGGGCGTATTCGGTTTACCGAGCAACCGGAAAAGTTACGACAAAATCAAAGGGTTAATGCGCAACTTATTTTGGCGAAAAAGGACAACGTTCTGAAGATAGAGCGAGGCGCCTTTGTGGAAACGGGGGCAGGCAAAGTTGCCTATTTGGTCAACGATGATATCGCTCAGCGCAAAACCATTGCCGTAGGAGCGAAAAGTGTCAATGAAGTGGAACTGCTATCAGGCGTCCAAGTCGGTGATGAGCTAGTTATCTCTAGTCTCAATCTATTTCAAAATAAACAACAAGTTATGCTTAGTAATTAGTGGGGAATACTATGTTATCGATGAAAAATATCAGCAAAATTTATCGTACTGAACTGATCGAAACACATGCTTTAAAGGACGTAAATTTAGAAGTAAACGAAGGCGACTTCATTGCTATTACTGGCCCTTCAGGTTCAGGTAAAACCACTTTTTTGAATTTAGCCGGGTTACTTGAGGGATTTGATAGTGGCGATTATTACTTAGATGGTGAAAACGTACACAAGCTCAATGACAAACACCTTTCACGTTTAAGAAATGAAAAGATAGGTTTTATTTTTCAAGGCTTTAACCTTATCTCTGAACTGAATATCTTTGACAATATTGAAGTGCCCCTGATCTTCAGAGGCCTATCCAGTGCAGAGCGTAAAAAGCGAGTGGAACAAGCACTAGAGCGAGTAGGCTTAGCAAGTAGAGGCAAACACTACCCAGCACAGCTTAGTGGTGGCCAACAGCAACGTGTAGCTATTGCCAGAGCTTTAGCTGGGCAACCAAGGTTTTTACTAGCGGACGAGCCAACCGGTAACTTAGATACGTTAATGGCTCGACAGGTCATGGACTTACTGCAAGAGATCAATCAGCAGGGCACCACTTTGTTAATGGTGACTCATGATAATGAGTTAGCACAACGAGCACACCGCAATATTCAGATCTTGGATGGCCACCTGAGTGACATCAATAAAGATCAATTAACAGAATTGGCGGTGTAAAAATGAAAGAGTTAATTCAACTGGCCATGCAAGGGGTTAGGCAAAAAGCCAAACTTACCTTGTTAATGGTGATCAACTTAGTAATTGGCATCACCTTACTGCTGACCATGAGTACTACGGTCAAGTTAAGCGGCAGCACAGGGTTAGAGCGCAAAGGTGAGTTAGTAAGGAATGTCAGCCTCAATTTTATGGATGCGGATCATGAGTTACGTAACTCTTTTCGCTATCCTCCTTTAACATACCAAGATGCGATGCAGCTTAAAAATGCAGGCTTAGAGGTAAAACACTTATCGTTAAATTACGACACCCGTTTGATCATAGAGGCAGTACAGGAAGGGTCTGCTAGGCCAATTACTGCAACAGCATCCGCCTCTGACTTAGATTATTTTAACGTGTTTCAGGTGCCTTTTGTTTACGGTGGTCCTTGGGCCGAAGCGCAAAATGGCAGTGAAGTTATTGTTATTGATAAAAAAGTAAATGACCAACTGTTTGCCGGTGAAGACTCGGTCGGAGAATTTGTTAAGGTTAACAAGCAACTACTAAAAGTGGTTGGAGTAATGGACCTATCTAAGTACAAACGACGTCTACAAAACATGCGCTTTAGTAATCGTTACAATGACTTAGCTGTGGTGCCAATGACAACGGCTGAGCAAATCAATTTACCACGTTCTGGCTTTATGCCATGCCAAAGCAAAGAAAGAGCAAGCAGTGGCGGGTTTAGAGAACAAGATCTTGCAGGTTTGAAATCAGCAGAGTGCGGTTACTTAACCGCTTGGGTTGAGTTTGACCAAGCTCAACTGACAAAACAGCTAGGAACACTTGAACTTTGGGCGCGTAACTATACGCAGCAGCAAGCTGAGTTAGGCCGATTTCCGCATCAAGATAAATTTAAAGTGCAAAGCTTAAATGCCCTGCTTGCAGAGTTAATGCAATTTATGCGATGGGAGCGAGTCTATTTGCAATTTGCTTATCTGTTGTTTGCCATCTGTTTGGTCAACACTGTGGGGATCTTATTGGCAAAGTATCAAGCGAAAAACAAACTGGTGTCACTTTATCGAGCGCTTGGTGCGAGCCGTTCCTATGTGATGAAAATTCACTTGTTAGAGGTGTCGATCATTGCTTTTACCGCAATACTGATTGGCATCTTGATGGCGCATTTAGGCTTAGAGCTAATGTATCAGGTTAACTTGTACCAAATGGACTACTCGGCCGACCCTGAATTGGTTAAGACATTATTCACCATGGATTATGGCTTTGCCTTATCTACCAGCGCCTTTATTTACGGCTCAATTGTGATCGCCGGTTTATATCCAGTGATCCGAGTTAGTGGCATTTCACCAGCAGCGCAGCTAAGGGGATAAAGATGTCGATGAAACATATTTTTAAATTAATCTTAAAACAAAAAAGCATCTCTTTGCTTATCGTTTTCCAAGTGGCCATCACCTTAATGATCATTAGCAACAGTGCGTTTATCAGCTATGCTACTTTGCAAAACTGGTTGATCCCGTCAAAGTTAGAAGAGCAGCAGATCTTAAATGTAGTGACCCATGTGTTTGATGAAGAGGTGGATAAAGGCCAGCTAATAGAGCGAGATTTGGCGGCAATTAAGGCTTTGCCAGAAGTTGTAACTGCAACCTACAGTGGTGAAGAGAATGTGATCGATACTCGCCGTTCAAACAATGAACTGGTGATTGATGACCAAGATGAAAATGCGAAAAATCATACGGTTGCTTTATTTGGTATTAATGAGCAAGGGCTGGAAAGCTTAATTTTATCTATCACATCAGGCCGAGACTTTTACAGTAATGAATTTGTTCAAGGCGATCAGAATACAACGCCTGCAAGTGTGGCCTTGATCAGTGACGAGCTGGCTAAAAACTTATTTGATGGCGCCTCAGCACTTGGTAAAACCGTCTATTTGAACAGTGCGAAAACGCCTTATCAGGTGATAGGCACATTTGCCGATAAAATGCTGGGTGAAAATGCTACTTACGATCAGCTATGGTATAACGCCATGGTGGTCCCTGAAGCCATTTATGGCCGCAATACCGAGGTTAACTATATTGTCCGAGTGGCTGAGGGCACCGAAGGTAGTGTGTTAGAAACAATTGAAAACCTGTTGTATCAAGAACCTGGACGTCTGGTTTCTCGGGTTGAGTTTTCTGCTCGGGCGAAAAAGCGTTTATGGGACGGCAGAAGTAGCTTTGCTTTTGTAATGTTTGCTATTAGCTTTATCGCGCTTATTATCACTTCCCTT
>CBDAVN010000030.1:0-31906 GCA_965200905.1 Psychrosphaera sp. | reverse complement strand
CTAATTTGGCTCTACCTTCGGCGTTATTTTCCAGCAAGGTAGGAAACACCGTCAGCAACTCATCCAGTGAAGAGACATAGTCAGCAAGGGTTTCATAATTACTCAAAATAAAGCCAACTGGATTATTAATTTCATGAGCCACACCAGCGGCCAGTTGGCCTAACGACGCCATTTTTTCAGACTGCACAAGTTGTTTTTGTGCATCGTCAATCTGTTCATAAGCTTGTTTGAGTTCTTGATAACGCTTTTGCAAACTCGTTGCTGCCGTTTTGCGCTGAATGGCGAGTGTTAGCATGGCTCTGGAAGATTCCACAGTTTGCAACTTAAATACGTCTATTTCATCACTTTTATATAAAAAGCAAGCAATGCCTAAACTGTCTTTAATACTGAACATGGGCAGAGCAAAACAGTAGCTAAAATCACTATCGGAAATACCAAGTGCGCTAGAGTCTAATATTTGGCTTTCCAACCCCGCCGCTTCAACGGAAGTCACTAGAGTTTCAACATTTAACTTCTCAGCATAGCTAGAGCTCTTTTCTAGTACCTCAGCTTCGCTGTAGACATTAAATTTGCTGCTTATCCCTTGCTCTTTCTTTTCTAACTGGAACAGCACACATTCAGACTTGTGTAAGAACTCTCTGGTTCTTCTTAAATAAGATTGGACAATTTCAGTGATGGTATCAACATGCCAAATATCGGCGGATAAACCTGTCAGGTATGAAAGCTGTGCTTGTTTGAGGTCCGCTTCGTCAAACTTAACTTTTAACTCTTCACTCGATTGATATATTTCTCTCGATTTCTTCTCTAAAAGTTCTTCCGCTTGGTGGCGAGCTTTTTTTTCCCGTTCCAACGAACGTTGCAATCTGGCTACTTGCTTTTCTAACTCGGCACTCACATTTGTTTCCTTACAGCAGTCGACTCATAATTAATTAACTCAGTTAAACTTCTTATAATTTAGATTGTTAATTACTTTTCTGCACTATATTTTATATAGACGATATTGATCTTTTACACCTTTTTAGCTGAAAAGAGCAACTTTGTTTTATGTAAACAAAACCACAGGGATAAAAATGAGCGAGAAGTTAAAACTGTTATTACTGGATGATGAAGTAGAGATCTTAAATGCGTTAAAGCGCGTGTTGAGAAAACAGTATGAGATTTTTAGTTTTGCTCAGCCAGCACAAGCTATTGCGGCGCTGAGTGAAAACGACTTCGCCATTATTATCTCAGATATGAAAATGCCCATCATGGATGGCGCGACCTTTCTAGCTAAAGCCAGAGAGATATCTCCACAAAGTATAAGAATACTGCTAACGGGCTACTCAGATATGGATAGCACAGCCAGAGCAATTAACGAAGGCAATATTTTTAGTTATGTTAGTAAACCTTGGAATAACGACGATTTAAAACAATTATTGGACAATGCCACTGAGCACTATCTGCTGAAAAAAGAAAACCAAGCGCTTACCGAAAAGTTAACCTTGGCCAACGAGCAATTAACTGAGTTCAACGCCAATTTAGAGTTAAAAGTAAAACAGCGCAGTCAAGCACTGGCGCAATCGAATACCAAGTTAAAAAACTCAATTCAAAAACACAGGAGTATGTTCCAGCAAGTGCTGGATATGATCGCTCTCATTATTGAAGACAGAACAAAAGATCAATTAGGCCATAACAAACGAGTCGCTATCCACAGTAAATTACTTGCCGAGCAGCTAAATTGGGACAGAGCTAGCGTCACCAATACTTATATTGCCGCTCTGGTTCATGACGTAGGTAAAGTTGCTATCTCTGATGATTTATTAGTTCAGGCAGAATACAACTTAGATCAGACAGAGTTGAATGAGTATAGACAACACGCCCAAGCTGGCGCAGATATTATTCAACAACTGCCACAATTACAGACCATAGCTAATATAGTTAGACACCAATTCACCAATATGCCAAATAAAAATCAAGAACTCGTTGAGTGTCCACAAGAGTCAAGAGTAATAAGACTAGTAACCGATTATGACAAGCTATTACAGGGGCTAAAAACCGGCGAAAAGATGACACACGAAGAAGCCTTTAAATACTTAAACGACAACACAGACTATATGTATGACCAAAGTTTATTGGCCCCTTATGCCCAACTGATCAAGAAAATACCAGATATGGAGATCAGTGAACTTGATTACAGTTTATCCGCGGAAAATTTAGAGCAAGGGATGAGCATCTCGGCCAATATACTCAACAAGAACGGTGGTGTTTTATTAGCTAAAGACGCCATATTAACCAGTAATATTATTGAAAAGTTAAAACTTTATGAGTTAGAAAACGACTTCCAACTTTCTATCTATGTCTATTGACCAATGACTGCCATAGCAGTTCATTAGCCGTGCAGACAAATCAATTTTTAGTGCTTGATGTTAATAAACCCGAGCAGTAACATTGCGCCGTTACTAGTCAATCTACTTATTTTCTGTAACAGTAGTACTTAGTTAAATCCAAATGGAGTCGAAACAAGATGGAAGGTCTCGGTAAAAAGCTTACCTTTATTTTTATTCTCGCCACTTTCCTTTCCGCTTGTAGTGCTACAAAGAATAAAACTTCCTCGCCAACACCTGCTGTGACCAACAGCAAAACAACAACGCCAGCTGAAACAGAGCAGCCACTTAGTTTTATCAAAGAAAATAGCAATCAAAACGAAGTGCTGGCCACAGCTTCAGTTGACCAAGCCATTAAGACTAACAAGTTAGCAAGCCAAAATGTTAACGATGCTCAGGTTTTGTTACGTGATAAAGTCAACCTGACTCGCTACACCTTTGATTTGAACAACCCAATTTATATTGCCGATTTTAAAAACGCCTTATTGTTTGGTCATGATAAATCTGTTGTTAGCCGCCAAGACGTGAAACTGTTAAACAGCTTTGCCAAATTGTATGAGTCAGAAGCCTTAGGTAAGTTTTTATACATCGTTGGTCACACCGACTCTTCGGGCAGCGAAAATTATAACTACAGTTTAAGTGCAAGACGAGCACAAGCAGTGGTTGACGTGCTAATTAAAGGTGGTGTTGGCGCTAACAAACTGAAAGTTATTCCAGCTGGTGAACACATTCCAAAAGCGAGCAACCGCACTAAACAAGGTAAACAAGTAAATCGTCGCGTTGAAGTTATTTCTTCTGACAGCCGCGCCCTCATTCAATCTTATTTGCGCCAGATAAAATGTCCACAGGGGGAAAACTGTCCGAGAAAGTTGTTGAATATTTACGATATTAGGACGGTCAATAACGAAGCGGAATTGGATATTAATAAGGTCAGCCAAGTTGCCATATTTTCTCCAGAGATTAATGACTTAGAAAAACTAGCACGCGCCCTTAGAAGTAATTCATCAAGCCAAGAACAACAGTTACTTGAGATAGATGATCAAAGGGAACTGCTTAAAATGGGGATGTCCCCACGTACCTTTGTTATTGAAAGAAAGATCAGACCCGTACTACGTCTTGTTAAAGAGATACGACAAGGCTTTCGGATCCCAGACAAATATATTGTTGAATAAGTAAGGACCTTTATGGAAGAGTTAAAACGTTCGATAGAGAAGTTGATTAACGAATCTCCTGTCGATGAAGCCACCAAGCATCATGACAAAACGCACATAGCTCAATTGGTCAAAGAAGACCTAGAAGAAGCCAAAGCATCGGGTATTTTGCACACCGACAAAAACTACCGTACTCACCGTATTGAAGAAGCTGCTATTGGCAGTATTAAAGAGCGTTTAGGCCGATGGGCAAGCAAGCGCAATGACACCGTATTGCAAGCCAAAGGGATGATTGCCAAACAATCGAATTCAGAGTTAGACATCAAAAAACGTCAACTGACTGAAGAAATGGAAGACGCTAAAGCAAAAGCCACCGATACTTATATCAGAGACAATAATTACTCTGACTTAAAAGCCAACTTTGAAGGTACAAAAAGACGTTACGAAGATATGCGCGCTGAACTGGGTGGTAAGCCTCCAGTTGCTAGTCGCATGTGGTTGTACATCATCGCTATCTTATTCATTGGCTGTATCGAGTGGTTTGTTAACTACTCAACCTTTAGTTTTAAATACCCTCCTGGTATTGCCTTTGGTGCGACTATCATTGTTGCTCTTTCAATCGCTACGGCCTCTCATTTCCACGGTGGTTTGTTAAAACAAAGATTAGCCTTATTTGCTAGTCATAGAACTAAAGCTGAAAAGCGCCAAGTTATTATTAAACAATGCTTTTTCTCATTATTACTGATATTTGCATTAATTTTAGTTACCTATACTCGACACGATATTTTAGTCTCTAGCATGCTTGATTCAGGCGGAGTGAGCTTACCTGGTCAAGAAGAAGAAACAGAGTCAATTACTGGCGTATTAACTCAGTTTATTTTATTGAACTTGTTGGTTTGGATTGTTGGTGTCGCTATCTCTTACTTTATTCACGACCCAAGACCTGATTACCAAGAAGCGTTAAAAGACTACGAAAAAGCAAAAGCTAAATTCCACAAAGCAGACACAGGCTTGCAAGAAGAAGTAGAGCGTATTGGTAAAGAGTTTGAAGATAAGTTAAAACGATTAACTAACTCTCTTAACTCGCATCAGACCGACATTAAAGAGGTCAACAACACGCTAGAGCGCTTAGCCTCAAAAGAAGCAAGCATCATTACCCAAGCGACAAATTCAGTTAATAACATGCTTGAGAAACATCACGCTATGCTGATCACTGAGTTTAATAGCAATGGTTTACAAGATGTGAAAATTGGCCCTGATGCTTTATCAGTGGATCAATATCGAGCTTACAATGTGTCAGTAGATGCTGACTTTATTCGCAGAACATTAGCCTTAGAGGTAATTTAATATGTTAGTAAAACAGATACTTACAGCGCTGGCCTTGGTTCCTGTTGTCGCATCAGCAAATATTCTGAAAGCCACAAATTTAGATAAGTATTGCCAAGTTAATCCTGGTGATCGCCAAACCATTATCTACCTTGATCAGAATATTATCGCTTCGAAAGATCCGAACTGGTACAAAGATATTGTTAACAAAGTTGAATACCGTCCTGGTGAGAAAATTCAACTCGTGAATATTAACAATGGCGGCTCAACCGTTGAGTTAATTTGGGACACTTGTCACCCGTCTTACTCGAAAGAGCAATACAAAAAGGCAAAAGCCAAAGAAGGCGTAGGCTCACTCTTTATGGGTGGCATAGATGAGAACTTAAAAGACGATAATAAGTTCTTTAAAAAACAATTTATGCGCGCTTTAGCCCATCCACTACAGAAAACCAGACACGAAACCGCGCCAACTTATAGCGCGAGTTCATTCCCAGAAAAGAAACTAGTTGAAGCTATCTATTACGATGCTAAGCGCGTAGACATCGACGATGTATTCAGCCGTGTCATCATTTTCTCGGACATGATGGAAAACAGTGAATTGTTCAAGCTTAACAACTTTGATCCTATGGCAGCAGCGAAGAGCGTCGCTAAGCGTTACCCAATGTTCTTGAACTATGCCAACTTCCAAATTTACGGCATCAATTACACGAATAACGAAACCAAAATAAACGAAAACATTCGCGACTTTTGGAAACAGTATTTATTACTCTCTGGTGCTCATGTAGAGCAGTACGGTGCTCAGCTTGCCGTTGAAGAAAGCTCAAGCTTTTGGCAATTTGAAAAATTCAAAGGTCATGTCACTGTTGGTGACGTAAAAGGTGCCTCTGAGTTTAGGTTTATCATTGGCGATGACAATAAACTGCGCCATGGTTGGTTAGAGATTGCCGATATGTATTTACCCGTTGCCGGTGAAATAAGCTGTTCAGGCCAAAACTGTAACATTGATGCTGAGATCTTAGCCTCTGCCAATAAAAATGCCTTTAGACAAAAAGACGTGTTGCGAGTAAAAGGCACACCAAAGCGCTATAAAGGTTATGTTGGCGGCAAAGACGAGTCGGTCATTGATGCCCAAGGTAATGTGTACCAACACCCAATTCAATTAACCAAGTTTTAATTGAAACCAATAAAAAAGCTCGATATTAAATCGAGCTTTTTTATTTATCGAGTTAGGTTCTAAATTACAAAGGAACATTGGTAGTAAACGCGTTCGCGTTGCTTAACGCATAGCTTTGTTTATAAATCGATTTAGTAATTTGAAATACATTCTTTTGCTTGGGGTTTTGGGCAAAGCTATTGATTTGCACAAATAACTCATTTGCTTCTTTAGGCAAACCAGCCAAGTTGATCACTAATTCAGTTATTCCTTGCTCATGCTTAATTCCGCTCTCGCCTAACGCCATTGGGTAAGCTCCGTATTGCAACTTTACCGTTTCTCTTAGGTACATTTCTAAATATAGGTTAATTTCGGCTTGCGATAATTCTCTACTACCAAGGTGCTGATAATGCTCTTGCAGAGTCGGCTCAATTAAGTCTGTTGGAATAGAGATATGCAGCTCACTAATGTTAGCGACAAACTTAGCGTGAAAGGTTACGTCTTTAGCTGTCGAGGCATACGAGCTAAAACCGACTAGAGAAAACAAAGCAAAAACAAAAAAACCAGAGAAATGATTCATCACTACAACATCAACAAATTATTTTCCTTTCTATCGGTCAAGATGATGAAGATCTTTAATTTTTTATTACAATGCTAGCAAAGTTGGACAATAAACTAGCAGCCTCTCCCCTCGGTTACGAAAAGCAACATTTACAAAGTTTTATTGTGCTAACTATTTACTTAAAATAGATACACTATCAATACCCAAACTACCTCAGGGTGCATGATTCAGCGCTTTCACAGGGACTTAATATCAAGGCGCAGCTAAGCAGGAATGGCCACTCCCTTTCAATTAGTTGCAACAGAGAGTAAGTTCCTGTGAAGTGCCCTCCCTATATAAACAAAAGATGGGTTGGTTTAAAAACGATTTATGCTGTGTTGCCCCACATGGATGTGGGGTAAGGTGATAATGCAGGAGCATATTGTCTTTACTGATTGTAACAAGGGAACAACCATTGTTTGCACAAAAATGTCTGGAACATTTTTCAACAGTCGAAGACTGACTTTAGCGAAGAACAGGATGTTCGGAGTAATCAAAGCCCTGCCTAAATCGTTTTTAATTCCAACTGAAGCTAGCATCTTGAGGTAGTTTGGGTATAGTAGCCACCTAGCCCGAGCTAACTCAATTTTGTAGTAAAAGGAACACCATGCGTTTATTAATTGTTGGCCTTATTTCGTTATTAAGTGCAAGTTTTAGCGTTAATGCAGCAAATTCGTTTTTTTATGTTGGCGCCGCAGCGCAAAAGCAAAACGTAAAATTACCTAGCTTTACCACCACAGTCGAACAGATTGATGGCTATACCAATATTGATTTTAAATCTAATTCTGAAGGTTCGCCTTTTCGTGTCTTCGCAGGCTACCAGTTAAATAACTACTGGGCTTTTGAAGCGGCGTACACTGACTATTTAACTCGTGGTTTCACTTTAAAAAGCAACGACATTGAAGGCCGTGTTGATTTATCAGGTCAATCTGAGTCAATGTCAGTTGATCTAAAAGCTTTATTTACCGTGCCTATGACTAATCGAGTTTCTGTTAGAGCTGGTTTAGGTTTAGCAGCATGGAGCAATGACACTGTTGCACTAGCTGGCTCAGCAAGTGTACCAACTACGGTTGAGTTGTCAGAAACAGGTGTTGAGTTACTTATGGGTGTAGGTGTGAGCTATGCCATTAATAAGAATATCGCGGTTGTACTTGATTGGGAAAAACGTTCAATCAATAGCAGTGGCGTAGATAGCATTGGCTTAGGTTTATCGTTCAGCCTGTAATACCTTTTAGCCCGATGTTTCTTCATCGGGCTACTCTCTTGACTCCCTACTTATTCAGTCACGATCTTTGTTATACAACCTATCCCTGACTGGCCTAGTTTGAACTGATCACTTTATTCACGCTAATGCCTAGCCGTTTTGCCAAACGAGTTAAGTTGGCTCTGTCTACCCCTAATTGCTTAGCCGCCTGACTCCAATTGCCTTGGTGTGCTTCTAACGCCTGCTGTACCAACTCGCGTTGCAGCGCATCAACTTGCTGTTTTAAAGGCAAACTTGATTGAAGCGGTTGTTGTATCACAGGAGCTTGAGAACTTTTTGTTCTATTCGTTTTAGCGTTAAGTTCGCCACAATCTTCAATTTTCAGTTGCAGTAGTTTTCGCGATGGCTCCCTAGCCAATGCACTTAATGCCGTTCGAGTCAGTAGGTGTTCAAGCTCCCTAACGTTCCCCGGCCAATCATAACGCTCTAATTGGTTTAATAATGGCGTTGTGGTTTTAATTTGCTCTATGCCTAATTTGCGCTTCATCTTTTCGGTAAAAAAGCCAATAAGCAAAGGTAAGTCACCCGCTCGTTGCGCTAGTGGCGGTACATTAATAGGGAAAACATTTAACCGATGAAATAAATCTTCTCTAAAATTCCCCTGCTCCACTTCTTTGGCCAGATCTCGATTGGTCGCTGCGATCACTCGGACATTCACCTTTTCTACTTTGTCCTGACCGACTGGCTGTATTTCATTTTCTTGTAGTACTCTTAATAACTTACTTTGCGCCGCTAGCGGTAACTCGCCAATTTCATCTAAAAATAAGGTGCCATTGTCGGCCAAGCGGAATTTACCTAGACGACTTTTATCTGCACCAGTGAATGCCCCTTTAACATGGCCAAACAGTTCACTTTCCACCAAGTTTTCTGGCAAGGCAGCGCAGTTAAGATAAATCATAGGTAACTCAGAGCGAGAGGAAAACTGATGTAACTGATCCGCCACCAGTTCTTTACCTGTACCAGACTCTCCTTGGATCAAAACGCTGTACTCAGATGGTGCCACCAGCTTTATATTGCGCTTTAGTTCCCGCATTACTGCACTTGTACCAATAAGTTCAGATTGCTGCATATTGCTACGGTAGTGACTCAATTCGTTAACTAAACGATTCGAGCTAACAATATTGGTTTCTAACTTAGCAATGGTCAGCGAGGTATGCAGAGATACCGCAGCCATAGAAGAGATCACATCTAGAGTTTGTTGATCAATAAGTTCAAAAGCGCCCGGCTCCATACTGTCTAAGGTAAGTGCGCCAATTAAGGTTTGCTCAAAATACAGTGGAAAGCCCATACAAGCATGAATTGGCAGGTCACCTTTGCAACCAATCAACAAACCGTCGTATGGGTCAGGCAAAGTGCAATCAGTATCAAATCGCACCGCATGTTCAGACTGACATATTTGTTCTAGTCTAGGGTTACTTGCTAAATCAAAACGTCGGCCTAGCACTTCACTCATCAAGCCTTGCTGAGCAAGTGGCGTCAATATGCCTTTGTGATAGGACAAAACAACAACGGCATCGCATTTAATAGTTTTGCGCACTGTTGATAACAAGGCATCAAATCGATTGGCAGCAGTCACGCCTTGTGCCAGTTCAATAGCGGCGGTTAATAAGCTTTGTGGAGATATCTCTTTCATTTTACACACTTATGTCAATATGACTCGAACTATTAATATGTCATTTTGACTCAAAAAACAACAAGACACATGTAACCCACTGATTTTATTATTATATTAATTTGGCACTAAATTTGATTTAACTGGATCATTGTTATTTATGTTTTATCTGGTTTATGTCCAATGTATTCACAGTTTTCACTTAAAAATCCTTACCAATTCGACCAAGTTCAAATGAACTATCAAAAGTGTATTGTTGCTGGCAACTACACCATGATCTTTTCACTATTTATCGTTTTAATTTGTTTGATATTAAGTTTTGGTTTTGAAGCCTCCGTTAATATGGCCTTAATCATCGCGGCTCATATTCTTACCATAGTATTTGCAGGCGTGTTTAAAGTGGGTTATGTCATTCGCTGTGTTGGCGTTTATGGCTTAGGTTATAAGGTCTTTTAATTATGCTGAACATTAATGAACCAGAACCAGTTGAATCAGGTTTATTTGCTAAGCCTATTTTTAATTTGGCGTTTCGTAGTTTTTTCCTGTTGGCTTCGCTGTTTTCTATTTTTAGTTTAGCGATGTGGGCCTCTGCCCTAAATGGTTTATTGCAATTATCCACTTCAGGCTTGAGTGGCTTAATTTGGCACACCCATGAAATGCTTTTTGCTTTTGCTGCAACGGTAGCCGTTGGCTTTGTTCTAACCGCTGTACAAACTTGGACTGGAGTGAGCAGTGTAAAAGGCAAACCTTTAGCTATGTTAATTGCCATTTGGTTACTAACTAGAGGCCTAATATGGCTAAATACCGAACTTTCTATTTATGCCGCTATTATCACTTCTGCGCTTTGGTGGCTGCTGGTTATTAGCCAATTTAGTCGTATAGTCTTTAGTGTTAACAACCAAAGAAACTATTTATTTATCCCAGTGTTAACCGCTATTGCGTGTTTAAATTTAACTATCTTGATTGCTGATATTAATAGTTACTCAGCTTTGGCTCTGCATTTAGCAAGAACGGCGGTGATCTTATTTTGCCTGCTGATGACTTTAGTCGGTGGCAGGGTTATCCCATTTTTCACTGTACGTGGAGCAGGCACTCCACCAGCAGGCTCTATTGCTATTTTAGAAAAAACATTGCTGCCCCTGATGGCGCTAACAACTGCTCTTTACGCTTTATCCTACCTTATTGAGTTATCGTTAATTATCGGAACTATGCTGATATTAGTAGCACTTATTCAGCTGGTTCGAATTAGTAAGTGGCACTCACTAAAAACACTATCAGTACCATTGCTTTGGTCACTGCATATTTCTTATTTAGCCATGCCAGTTGGATTGCTCTTGATGGGAAGCAGCTACTTCACCGCAAGTGTCAGCTTTAGTTCTGGCCTACATACAGTAACCGTTGGCGCTATTGGTCTGATGATATTAGCTATGATGAGCAGAGTTGCGCTTGGTCATACTGGGCGAAAATTAGAGATAAAACCAGTCATTACTCTGTCTTTTGTCGCTATGGTTTTGGCCACTATTTTAAGAGTCTTATTACCAGAGATGGGGATGCACATAATGGGTTGGACGCTATCTGCATTACTTTGGTGTTTCGCTTTTGTCTGTTTCTTGCTGGTTTATGTGCCAATATTATCTGCGCCACGGGCTGACTTAACGGCAAAACCATAAACGGAACTAGCCAAAAGTCCTTGATTAAGTTAATAATACGAGGTTATTAATTTAGATTCGGGTATACCATGGAACAGCAAGCTTTATTAAGCGCAGTCACGAACTTTGCCATTTATTTTGGTCTTTCAATTGTCTTTTTGGTGATCTTTAAGTTCATTTACACTTTAGTGACACCGCATGATGAATGGCAATTGATCAAGGAAGAAAAAAGCGTTGCCGCCGCTTTAGGTTTTGGTGGTGCTATCGTCGGTTTTGCTATTGCCTTAGCTAGTGCTGCTAGCAACTCAGTATCGCTAATTGATTTTGCCGTTTGGGGCGGTATTGCGCTTGTTGCTCAGCTTATTGCCTTTGCTTTATTGCGTTTTGGTTTTATGCCAAAGTTAGTCGAACGAGTTGAACAAAATGAAGTTAGCGCTGGTGTTATCTTAGCCGCAGTGAACATTGCAATTGGACTATTAAATGCTGCAAGCATGAGTTACTAGGAGTGAGTAACTTATGAAACGGACAAAACATATAGACTTAGGCCTGATGCGAAAAAAGCCAGCGTCAGTGGCAATCAAATCACTGGCAATTGGCGTCGCCGCTTCTTCTTTAAGTGCTTGTGATGGCGGTGAAGAAGTAGAGGTAGTCACTTCTATTTTAGACTGTGTCGATGATACGGTTATGAGCGTAGAACAATGTCGCACAGCCTATCAAAACGCATTAGCAGAGTCAGAAAGAATCGGGCCCAAATATCGCACTGAAGACGTTTGTGAATCGGAGTTTGGCAATGGTCAATGCCAGCAAAACAACATAGGTAGCTTCACGCCTATTATGGTAGGTTACCTCTTTGCCAATAGCCTTTGGGATGACAACAATCGTCGTTATGGGGCTAGCTACAACCCGGTTTATCGCTACTTCCGACCTTTTTCATCTTTGCACAACAAACTGGTCACCGCGGACGGTGAGATCATCGGCGAAGATGAAGACGACAAATATAAAATGAAAAGAAAGTCGCTTAAAAAGAAACCGAGTGTCAGTAAAACTGTTTCAAGAGGCGGTTTTGGCTCTGTCGCTCGCACCAAGTCCAGTCGTTCTAGCTGGGGTGGTTAACTTTTGCTACGACTGCCAATAAAGCCCAGAGGTAACTGGCAACAACAAGCGGATGAGTTCGGTTTTAAGTTCCATACCATGTATGGCCAAACTTACTGGGATGAGTCCGCCTACTATCAATTCACCTTAAAGCAAATCGAGCAAGACTTAGAAGCGCCAACAGAAGAACTACACCAGATGTGTTTGCATTTAGTGGATAAAGTAGTTCGTGATGAAGCGCTATTGAGTAAATTCTGTATCCCCGAGCATAAATGGCAATTGGTTAGCGACGCTTGGCAGCAAAAACAACCTAGTTTGTATTCCCGTCTAGATTTTTGTTATTCCGGTAATGGTCCGGCAAAATTGTTGGAAAATAACGCTGATACGCCAACAAGTGTATACGAAACGGGTTTTTGGCAATGGTTATGGCTCGAGCAACAAGTAAATGCTGGCGTGCTGCCAAGAAGTGCAGATCAGTTTAATAGCTTGCAAGAAAGGTTAATCGCAAGGTTTGGCCAAATATGGCAAAAGCAAAGTTCGAGTTTACTGCACTTTGCTTGCTGCAAAGATACAGAGGAAGACAAAGGCACGGTACAATACCTAGCAGACTGCGCTCAAGCGGCAGGGATAGAGACTCATTTTGTGTTTATCGAAGATATAGGAATTGATCAAACAGGCCAGTTCACCGATAACCACAATCAAGTTATTGAAGCTATGTTCAAACTGTACCCTTGGGAGTTTATGTTTCAGGAAGAGTACCACCAACACCTATCAGACAGCCTATGGCTGGAACCGGCATGGAAGTCTGTTTTATCAAATAAAGCCATGTTGCCGATGTTATGGCAAATGTTCCCTAACCATCCTAATTTGCTGCCAGCCTATTTTGAAGACCAACTGCCTTGCGCCAAGCAGCACGATAGCTTAGTGAAAAAGCCCATATTTTCTCGTGAAGGGGCCAATATTCAGATCATAGCAGGTGGCAACACAATGACCGAGTCCGCAGGACCTTATGGCGAAGAAGGATTTATTTATCAACAAACTCAACTGCTGCCAAAATTTGCAGACAACTACACACTAATAGGCAGCTGGTTAGTCGATGACCAAGCTGCAGGCATTTCGATTCGTGAAGATAAAACGCCAATTACCCAAGATATGAGTCGCTTTCTTCCGCATATTATTGTCTGAGACTGTTTAATATGACCAATGTATTATTATTTATTACGGCCTGCCTGATCTGGGGCTCGACTTGGCTAGTGATCACATTTCAACTTGGCGAGGTTCACCCTCTTGTGTCCGTAGCTTACCGCTTTGCACTAGCCTCAGTGATCTTGCTTGGCTTTGTCGCATGGAAAAAGCGCTTTCAACCTTTGCCTGCTCGTATTCATGGCTTTTTAGCAGTACAAGGTATCTGTTTATTTGGCTTAAATTATTGGGCGGTGTACCAAGGTGAGCACTACATTACCAGTGCGTTGGCAGCAGTAATAAGTACCAGTATTATTTATTTGAATATTTTATTTAGTTGGCTGTTATTGAAAAAGCCGATAAAAAAAGAAGTGGTGTTCGGTGCTTTAATCGGGTTTTTAGGGATCTTCTTGTTATTTTTACCCGAACTACAGGACAGTCAATTAAATGAGTTTGCTTATGTAGGCATAGCGCTAGTATTTGTTAGTAGTGTACTGGCTTCACTGGGTAATATCACCTCAGCTTATACCCAAAGTAAACAGGTTCCCGTTACCTTGGCGAACGCCTTGAGTATGAGTTACGCCACTGTGTTTTTATTTTTATTAATCGCCGTAATGGATATTCCGCTCACCATAGACACAAGCTTTAAATATTTATCATCTTTAGTTTATTTGTCTATTTTTGGCTCTGTTATCGCCTTTTGGGCTTATTTAACTTTGGTCGGTAATATTGGTGCAGACAAAGCTGGATACGCGGTACTAGTCTACCCTGCTATTGCTTTAATATTATCTGCTATGTTTGAGGGCTTCGTTTGGCAAACTCAGACTGTTGTAGGTTTGTTGCTGATCGTTTTTGGTAACTTGATCGCTATGAACAAATGGCAGCATGTAGCGACCGCGTTGAATATTGCTAAAACTCGGATCAGAGGTTAGCTAGGGACTGTTCAATATTTCGTTTAGCATCCTCAGCCGTTGCAAACACTTTGCCTTCGGCACCTGATGCTAATCCAGCTTTTTAAACACTCGATCAAGTTGAGCTATAGCTAGGTTACTACCCAATACATAAGCGCCAGCAATACAACCTAAAGACCAACACAATTGTACACACTCAACTAATAACTCTTCCGCATCCGGGGTCGCGGCTTGTCCCTGTTCTGATAAGCTTAAGTATCCCCATTTAGCACCATTTAACGGCTCAGCTAATTCACTAATGGCTCGTTTAAAAGCCACAGCGGTTTTGATATTAAGTGCGCCAGAAAACTTGGCTGTCAAAATGTTATTGTGCAGTTCAAGAGTAAATTCTCCATGAATTGTTTTATACTCTCTGATCACAAGCTTTTCCCAATACGCTAATATGGTTGTAACATTACTGGATCTCTAGCAACAATACTAGAGTGATATATTATCACTTTTATCTAATTGACAATAACTTTGATTTAACTCACCGGCAATTAGTTACTTTCATTGTCGTATTTGAAGGCTAAGGTTAGGTTGTTGATATTAGCTGTTGCTTTAATTGGCATGAGCTTAACGGATAACTCATTTAAACATTGGTTAAAGCGTTATTAACAGATTGTCTAGCTTCTTCCGCGCTATTAAATATTTTACCCTGAATTCCAGTAGCTAAGCCCGCTTTTTTAAGCATTCTGTCGACTTGGTCTATGGTTAAATTTGTTTTCAAAACGTATGCGCCAGCGACACAACCTAAAGACCAAGCAAGTTGTAGACACTCAACTAATACTTCTTCTGCTTCTGGCGTTGCCGCATCATTTCTTGGCGAAAGGCTCAGGTAAGCCCACTTTTGCCCTTGTAACGGTTTAGTCAACTCAAGCAGTGCATTCTTAAAAGCGATAGCAATTTTTAAGTCTAATGTGCCTATAAATTCAGCGACAATGACGTTCTCTTCTCGTTTGATGATCAGCTCGCCATTGATCGTTTTATATTCTTTTATCACCGTACTCACTTGCTAAGGTTGGCTACACTGGTAATAAAAGTATTAGATTTTGCTAAATAATACTAGTGCGAATAGCTATAACTTTTTCGCTAGCAGTCATAACTTAGCTCATGCCCAACTCTTGCATTTTTCTGGTGATGGTATTTCGCCCCCACCCAATGCGCTTAGCAGCATCTTGCTTGTGGCCTCTAGTGTGCTTTAGTGCCACTTCAATCAATGCCTTTTCAAACGCAGGCTGAGCTTGTGCGCTAATATCTGACTTACCATCGCCAAATTCTTGGTCAAGCCAAGTTTCAAAAGCACTCACCCAGTCGTCAGAAACCGCAGCACTTGATGTTGTTGAACTGTAGGTTGGTTTGTCCAAAATTTCTGGTGGTAAATCATCTAACAAAATATCTTTACCACTTGCCATTACGGTTAACCAGCGACACGTATTTTCCAGCTGCCTGACATTGCCAGGCCAAGCGTAACTGCTCAAAAAGTCAGCTGCTTGTTTAGATAGGTTTTTTGCCTCTACGCCTAACTCTTTTGCCGCTTGAATTAAAAAATGTTCACACAATTGTGGAATGTCTTCTTTGCGATCTTTTAAAGCCGGAATATGAATTCTGATCACATTTAACCGATGGAATAAGTCTTCACGGAACTTACCTTGTTCGACTAAGTTTTCTAGGTTTTGATGAGTCGCTGCGACAATTCTCACATCGACAGATACAGGTTCGTGGCCACCAACACGATAAAACTGACCGTCGGCTAATACTCTTAGTAAGCGAGTTTGAATATCCAATGGCATGTCACCGATTTCATCTAAAAATAATGTGCCGCCATTTGCTTGCTCGAACCGCCCCTTACGCGTTGCAGCAGCGCCAGTGAATGCTCCTTTTTCGTGACCGAACAACTCAGATTCAATAAGCTCTTTTGGTATTGCCGCCATATTTAGCGCAACAAAAGTTTCATCTTTTCTTGGGCTGTGTTTATGTAAAGCATGAGCGACAAGTTCTTTACCTGTGCCTGATTGACCATTAATTAACACGCTTACGCTTGAACGAGATAATCGCCCTATTGCTCTGAACACCTCTTGCATTGCCGGCGCTTCACCAATGATTTCAGATACAGGCGTGTCCGCTTTCGCTTTCCTTTTCGAACTCTTTTTCTTGCCATGCTCAACAGCGCGCTTTGTTAACGCAATAGCTTCATCAATATCGAATGGCTTAGGTAAATACTCAAACGCCCCTTGTTGATAGGCGTTGACCGCACTGTCCAGATCGGAGTGTGCAGTCATGATGATCACTGGCAATTGAGGATGACTCACTTGTAACTTATCCAACAAATCCATGCCATCCATTTCCGGCATCCGTATGTCCGAAATAATAGTGTCAGGCTCATCAAAATCTAAACGTTGCAGCATCAAATTTGCAGAAGCAAATGACTCAACTTCAAACCCTTCTTGTGACAATGCTTTTTCTAAAACCCAACGAATTGAGTTGTCATCATCTACTATCCAAACTCGGTTCATACATCACTTCCTTCATTTTTCTGCTCAAAGGTATCTTGCAGTACAGGCAAATATATATTGAACGCGGTGTAGCCCGGAGTGCTTTCAACATTAATTTTGCCTTTGTGCTGGTCTATAAAGGTTTGTGCAATGGATAGACCTAAGCCATTGCCATCTGATTTATCCGTTACCAAAGGATAAAAAATCGTATCTATTAACTCATCACTGATACCAGGACCGTTATCTATTACAGAGATCTTCAATACTTTTCTAAAGCGCATATCGTGTAACACTTTACTGCCTGCAAAGCGGGTTCTGATCACAAGTCGAGGTTTATACTCCTCTCCCTGCTCCTCCATGTAGCTAGTAAGCGCTTGAATACCGTTACGAACAACGTTCAAAATGGCTTGCTCAATCTGGTTTGGGTCTAATACCGTTGTTGGTAGGCTTGGGTCATAGTCCCTTATGATCTCTAACTGCTCAGGCTTGTCTAATCGAACCAAATTACAGATGCGTTCCAACACAACATGAATATTCGAAGCAATGCGTTTTGGCGGGGTATTTGGCCCTAACAGCCTATCAACTAAATCTCGTAACCTATCCGACTGCTCAATGATCAGCTGAGTAAATTCTTTCAGTTCATCAGAGTCTAAACTGCGCGATAAAAGTTGTGCTGCACCGCGAATGCCACCTAATGGATTTTTTATCTCATGGGCTAAGCCACGAATAAGGTGACGCGATGCACTAAGATGGTGCTTCTGTGTGTTTTCTTGGTTAATCTTACGCAAATTATCGTTTTGCCTAATCTGCAACAAACACAAGGTTTCATTTTGCATCTTTACTGAATCGGCAGTGACTTCAGTAATAATGTGATGACCATCGGGAAAAACAAACTCAACTTCATTATCAAAAAAGCTGCGGCCACAATCCCATAACTCATCTAATAAGCGTTCTGGGAAAGTGTGCTTTATTACTAAGTCCCACAGCTTTACTCCAGTCATTTTCTTTTTACTCTGACCAAACATCATAGAACCATGCTGATTGCTAAAACGGATCTGCCCTTGTTCGTCAATGACGACCACAGCCAACCTTAGCTGTTCTAATAGTTGATAACTTAGCGAATCTGGGTTCATTTCATCCTCGCACTAAACTGGTGCAACATTATTCTGGAGACTAAAGAAATTGCAGCAAAATAACAATAAAACAGAGTGATTTAGCGATAAATACTGCAAAGATCCAGTTACGTATCACTATAGTGCAAGCCCCTTGCCAATATGGTTTCAGGTCAGAAAAGAGCCAAAAGCACTAACCACAGAGAACACAGAGGGGCGAGAATTTAGGCAAAACCTAAGGAGACGTATGATAAAAATTAGCAGTAGCGTCATTATCGTGCTTTGATGCGATAATCCATTTCAAATAAATCAGGCACTTAGAAAGAGATAAAAGAGAACTAACTACAGAGAACACAGAGGGGGTAATTAGTTTTGAGGAAAAGCTTAGAAAACAACTCAAGAGATAAATTTATAGCCAATAACTGAGACAGACACCTAAAAACAGATCGGCAAGCCGCTAGATCGATTCACCTTAGAAAAGAGCCAAAAGCACTAACCACAGAGAATACAGAGGAGCGAGAATTTAGACAAAGCCTAAGAAGACGTATTATAAAATTAGCAGTAGCGTCATTATCGTGCTTTGATGCGATAATCCATTTCAAATAAATCAGGCACTTAGAAAGAGATAAAAGAGAACTAACCACAGAGAACACAGAGAGGGGAAAATTAAAAATATAAAAACTGTTAGATCACTTCACGTTCAACCTGTCGCGTAGCCATCTGATAACGGCAAGTTGATCTAGCTGGCTTGCAGATCCGCCTTCGGCTTATAGCAGATCGAGCAAAGCTAGCCAGATCAAACTTTGTTTGCTAGATCGTTTCTCGCTAGTATTAAATTCGTGTTTAACAACGACCTTAAGTTGCTGTTTCTGGACTCTAGCAGGTGAAACCTGATCTGGCAGACATAGTCTGATCTAGCAGGCCTGCCAGATCTAAAAAACAAAAAGCTCGCTAAGTAGCGAGCTTTTGAATCTTAAAGTGGATGTCTAAAGCGCTGATTAAACGCTGTAGTACATTTCGAACTCAACTGGGTGAGTTGTCATGTTTAGTTTCTCAACTTCTTCAGACTTAAGTTCGATGTATGCATCGATCATGTCGTCAGTCATAACGCCACCAGCTGTTAAGAATTCACGGTCTGCATCTAGTGCCGCTAGTGCTTCTTCTAAAGATGCTGCAACTTGTGGAATTGCTGCTGCTTCTTCTGCAGGTAGGTCGTATAAGTCTTTATCCATTGCATCGCCAGGGTGGATCTTGTTCTTGATACCGTCAAGACCAGCCATAAGCATTGCAGTGAAACCTAAGTATGGGTTACCGGCAGGATCTGGGAAACGTACTTCGATACGACGAGCTTTAGGTGAAGGTACCACAGGGATACGGATAGAAGCAGAACGGTTACGAGCAGAGTAAGCTAACATAACTGGTGCTTCGAAGCCTGGTACTAAACGCTTGTATGAGTTAGTAGATGCGTTAGTGAAAGCATTGATTGCTTTAGCGTGCTTGATGATACCGCCGATGTAGTAGATTGCAGTTTCAGAAAGACCGCCGTACTTATCACCAGCAAATAGGTTTTCGCCACCTTTAACTAGAGATTGGTGAACGTGCATACCTGTACCGTTATCACCAACTACTGGCTTAGGCATGAATGTCGCTGTCTTGCCGTAAGCTTGTGCCATGTTGTGAACAACATACTTATAGATTTGAACTTCGTCAGCTTTGCTAACGATAGTGTTGAACTTACACGCGATTTCGTTCTGGCCAGAAGTGGCAACTTCATGGTGATGCGCTTCAACAACTAGGCCCATTTCTTCCATTACTAAACACGTAGCTGAGCGCCAGTCGTGTGCAGAGTCAACAGGAGGAACAGGGAAGTAACCGCCTTTAACACCTGGACGGTGAGCAAGGTTACCTTCTTCATAATGCTTGTCTGAGTTCCACGCAGACTCTACTGAATCGATAGAGTAAGCAGCACCAGACATATCAACTTTGAATTTAACATCGTCAAATACGAAGAACTCTGGCTCTGGACCAACTAGTACTTCATCTGCAATGCCTTCAGCACGCATGTAAGCTTCTGCACGCTTAGCAACAGAGCGAGGGTCACGCTCATAACCTTGCATAGTTGCAGGCTCAACAATGTCACAACGGATGTTTAATGTAGCTTCTTCTGTAAACGGGTCTAAAACAACTGAGTCAGCATCAGGCATTAAGATCATGTCTGATTCGTTGATCCCTTTCCAACCAGCGATTGATGAACCGTCGAACATTTTACCATCTTCGAAGAAGTCTTCGTCGATTTGGTGATGAGGAACGGTTACGTGCTGCTCTTTACCCTTAGTATCAGTAAAACGTAAGTCAACGAACTTAACTTCGTTTTCCTTGATGATATTTAATACCGTTTGAGACATTGTTTACTCCAATGAAGTTTATAGTTATTAGCTGCGGCCAGTGTATAAGACCGTTTAAAGTGAATACATCCTAGCCAAAACTGTGCCATAGAATATTTACCTTAAAATACAAAGCGTTAGTCTAAATTAAAAAATCTAAAAATATTAAATTGCACCACAAGAGTGCAGTTAATTTCATTTTTGGTGCAAAAGGTTTTGACCACTGTAAAACTCTAATATAACCATTGTAATTCGCCAGTTTATGCGACAAATTATTTTTCAATCCAATCCAGTTGGCCAATTAACTTGCGGCGTTTTAAGATCAGAGATTCAATCAGTGGGGTTAAAATCAACTCTAATGCCAGTCCCATTTTTCCACCTGGCACAACAATGGTATTGATCCTAGACATAAAAGAGCCATCTATCATTTGCAATAAATAAGGAAAGTCGACATTCGGCGCGTCTCTAAAACGGATGACAACAAAACTTTCATCTAGAGAAGGTATGTCTTTAGCGCTAAAAGGGTTTGACGTATCGACGGTTGGTACACGTTGAAAGTTGATATGAGTACGAGAGAACTGCGGTGTAATATGGGTAATGTAGTCATCCATACTTCTAACAATACTGCTCATTACCGCTTCACGACTATGGCCTCTGTGATTGGTGTCACGAATGATTTTTTGGATCCACTCTAAATTGACAATCGGTACCATACCAATCAACAAGTCAACGTATTGCGCCACATTATGTTCATCTGTCACTGCGCCGCCATGCAACCCTTCGTAGAATAAACAGTCCGTATTTGGTCTTAATTCTTCCCACGGCGTAAAAGTACCGGGCATTTGGTTATAAGGCACCGCTTCATCAAATGAGTGTAGGTACTTGCGAATATTACCTGTGCCTTTTTCACTGTAACTTTTAAACAAACTTTCCAATGCACCAAAATCATTCGCTTCTGAACCAAAATAGGAAATGTGTTTACCTTGCTCTTGAGCTTTGCGTATTTCTAATTCCATTTCAGCTCTGGCATAACGATGAAAACTATCCCCTTCTAACAAAGCGGCGTCGACTTCTAAATTGCGAAAGATATGGGTAATAGCATTAGTGGTAGTCGTAGTGCCAGCGCCAGAAGAACCTGTAACGGCAATGATAGGATGTTTAACAGACATAATTATTTTTCTTAGAATTGTTCAAACTTTGTTATAAAGTGGATCCGAAACTCCGTCAAGAACACATTGACAGATCCTTATAACAAATCAAAGAAATGGATCCGGCTAACTATGGTTAAGCGTTATTCGGTGTTAACAATAAGCCTTTTGTTATCGCCATTTATATCACAGGCAAGTGACATATTTGTTACTGAGCTAACGACAAACAATGGACAAACAGTCCTGTCTAACAGTAAAAACATTACCCAGCGCAAAGGTTATGATAACCAGCCCATGTTCAACTCTGATAGCTCAGGCTTGTTTTATACAGCTATGTTCACTAACGGGGAGCATAGTCAAACTGACAGCATGTACTATTCATTTAGCTCAGGCATCAGTAAAAATATTACTAATACAAATAACTACAGTGAATACTCACCTACTCCCATCGACAATGACAGCAAATTATCGATGATCTTTGTTGATGAATCAGGTAGTCAGAAGTTATGGCAAACCAACATAGCAACTGGTGAACAAAGCCCGATTAATACCACAATAGAGCCTGTTGGTTATCATGCTTGGGGCAAAAACGATGAATTACTGCTGTTTGTCTTGGGTGAAGAAATGATGCTGCAATATCTAGCTAAGCCGTCTTTGCAACAGGCAGAGATCATCACTAAAAATATTGGCCGTAGCCTCAGATATAACAAAACAAAGGACTTATTTACTTTCAGCAAAGGTAAAGAGCAACAAGTCTTACACAGCTTCAATGCCAACACCAAAGAAGTAACAAAGCTAACAGCATTACCAAAAGGCAGCGCCTATTATACTTGGTTGAACGATGACACCGTTTTATCTGCCTCTGGCAGCAATATTTACTATTGGCATTATGATCCAGAGCACAACAACACATCGAATAACTGGCAGTTACTAGCAAATTTAGCAACGACTTGCAGCACCGAGATATCTCGATTAGCCGTTGCCCCAGACCAAAGTAAACTAGCCTTTGTTTGCGAATAAAAATAAGGAAAAACAGTGATCCCTAGCGACTATCTCATCATCAATTTAATCATCATTACCTTACTGCCAATTGTTGCCAAAGCCCCTGTTGCTTTTGCTATGAAAAAGCTCGGTGGAGGTAACATTGCAGGCTATGACAATAAGCTGCCAAGAGAGCAGCAAAAGTCACTAAGTGGTTTTGGTGCTAGATGTTTAGCCGCCCACCAAAACTCATTTGAAGCACTCATTATGTTTGCCCCTGCATTACTAGTGGTAATGACGACAGGAATGGCAAATGACCATACTGTTATGCTGGCAAGTGGTTTTACTCTATGCCGAGTGGCCTATCTATTTTGCTATTGGTTTGATGTCGATAAACTGCGTAGTTTAGTCTGGGGGATTGGCGTGTTTATTAATATTTATCTGCTTGCTTATTGTTTGAGCTAAGAGCTAGGAAATAAGCGCTAATGACTGATAGCTGAGAGATAAAAAAAACAGATATGCCAAGGCACACCTGTTTTTTTAAAGAGCATAAACTGAGCTTTACCCTGTTACTTAACTACAATCAGTAACAGGGCTCTATATCAGCTATTTATTATAATTATTGAAATTTTCCACCAATATCAACTGCTCTGTTTGTTGAGACTCGTAAGGCGATACACCACCAAAGTGACTTGGCGCATCAAACGACCCCATAGCCGAGATCAGTTTATCTAGCTTAGGATTGGTAATAACAACAGTGCCAACTCCAGACTCCTTATCGTATGGCATTGCTTGAATCTGTTCTATTCCGTAGTCAGAGAAATCACTCTGTTCTTCTGTATCAAACAGCCACTTCTCACTGCGTAAACTATAAGCTACTTCAGCTTCATTTATCTCATTTTGTCCCTGCGTTATAGCAGATCCGGCAACAGATGAAGCCTTTGGTACTTGGGCTAAGATCTCATCTTGGCTTAAAGTGCTACCATCAGCAAACGTGATCTGGTCAATGGCAAAAGAAGCGTTTTTCAACATATTTTTAACGACTATTTGATCACCAATTTGATTACCTTGGTCATCAAGCAAAACTATTTTTAAATTTTGTTTCTCAGCGATAAATGATAAATTTGCTGCTGTAATGCCAGCACCAAACTCAAGAGTGTTAACCCCATTTTTATCCGTAATAACATCCTGACCATCACCTAGGTTAAATATGTAGGTATCGTTGCCTGCACCACCTTTTAATGTATCGTTACCTTGTCCACCAATAAGGGTATCTTGGCCCCCACTACCCTGAATTTTGTCATCACCTTCGTTTCCACTGAGAATATCGTCACCATAGTCTCCATAGATCCTATCGTTGCCTCCAAGACCGCTTATCGTATCATTCTCTTCATCGCCATCGATTCTGTCATTACCTTCAGTACCAACGATAGGAAGACTTTCTAGGTATGCAAAGTCATTAAGGACGCTTCCATCCGAAAATTCTATTACCCATGTAGAAAGGGAATAAAACATATTTTCTACCTTTACTTGATCTCCTGTTGGTGTGCCATTTTCATCAACCAACACGATATCAATTGCATAGGCACTCCTTCTTATGAGCTGGAGATTTGATTCAGAAATTCCGGCACCAAACTTTATCTTGTTCGCTCCCTTATCGTCAGATATTTTATCTTGACCATCACCAACGTTAAATACATAGGTGTCGTTGCCACTCCCCCCATTTAAAACATCATTGCCTTCGCCACCAGTAATAATGTCATCACCACTACTAGCATAAATAGAGTCATTACCAGCAAGCCCATTAAGCGTATCAGCTTCACTAGAGCCGTACAAAATGTCATCTTTGTCCGTGCCAACGCTGGCTTTAGAAAGTATTTCAGCTTCAGATAAACTTGAACCATCAGAAAATAAAATCTTTCCTATACCATTAATATAGCTATAAAGCATGTTGTTCACTTTGATGCTATCCCCTGTTGGGTTACCTTGATTATCAACTATACGGATGATCAGATCTCCACGTTTTGTAGCCGTGAATAAAAGGCTAGATTCAGTTATTCCATCACCAAACTCAAGAGTATTAACCCCTTTAGAATCATCAACTTCGTCTCGTCCATCCCCCAAGTTAAAGATATAGGTATCATCACCTTGTCCGCCATTTAAAATGTCGTTGCCAGTACCACCAATTAACGTATCGTCGCCGTCTCCACTATTAATAGTGTCTTTCCCTGCAAGTCCGTAAATTGTGTCCGCATCAGATGTTCCATTTATATTATCGTTAAAATCTGAACCTTCGATCAAAAGCCTAGACATAATATCTTGATGGTTAAGACTACTGCCATCAGAGAAAGTAAGGTGTTCTATATTTGAATTTGCGCTAGACAGCATATTCCTGACAGTTATTTGATCTCCTGTAGAGTTTCCATGTTCGTCTAGCACTCGAATGAATAAATCTGAACTATTCACTTTTTTAATAAATGCAATTGAAGATAAAGTAATTTGTCCACCAAATTGGATAGTATCAGTGCCATTTTGCTCTGTTATGACGTCTTGACCATCGCCAATATTAAACACATATGTGTCATTGCCGTAACCACCTTCTAAAGCATCATTACCTTCGCCGCCAATAATAGTGTCATCACCAAAATAGCCATATAGGGTATCGTCTCCAGCTAGGCCATTTAATGTATCCGCTTGAACCGAACCATGAAGTATATCGTTACTGTCACTTCCTGATAATCTAGCAAACATTTCTGCTTGTGAGAGACTTGAGCCATCTGTAAATAAAATCCGATCAATATCCGTGACGGGACTAGATAACATGTCATTGATGATAATGCTATCCCCTGTTGGGTTACCTTGACTGTCTACTAGGGTTATAATTAAGTCATGTCTATTTACTGGTGTGAACAATAAGTTTGAAGCCGTTATACCATCCCCAAATTGAATAGTATCGGTGCCGTTTTCATCTGTTATAACGTCTTGACCATCGCCAAGGTTAAATACGTAGGTGTCATCACCATAGCCGCCCTCTAGAACATCATTACCTTCGCCGCCAATAATAGTGTCATCACCAAAATAGCCATATAGGGTATCGTCCCCTGCTAGGCCATTTATCGTATCCGCTTGACCTGAACCATAAAGCACATCGTTATTATCGGTCGCTGATAAGTTAGCTAAAACCTCTGCCCGAGATAAACTTGTACCATCAGAGAACTTAATCTGTGCAATGCCATAAGCCGAATTAGAAAATATTTTTTCAATAGTAATCGTATCGCCCGTTGGCTTGCCTTGAGCATCGACTAAACGAACAATTAAATCTTGACCGTTTGTCGAGGTAAACAATAGATTAGAGGCCGTTATACCATCACCAAACTGTAGGCTGTTAGTCCCTTTCGAATCATTAATCGTATCTTGACCATCACCTAGATTAAAGACATAGGTATCATCACCATAGCCGCCCTCTAGAACATCATTACCTTCACCACCGATAATGGTATCGTCTCCATCATCGGCATAAATGGTATCATTTCCAGCTAGGCCATTTATCGTATCCGCTTGACTAGAGCCATAAAGTGTATCGTTACCATCAGTTCCTGATATGCTAACTAACATTTCCGCTCGCGATAAACTTGTGCCATCAGAAAACTTAATCTGTGTAATACCATAAACGGAACTAGAAAGTATTTTTTCAATAGTAATCGTATCGCCCGTTGGCTTGCCTTGAGCATCGACTAAGCGAACAATTAGATCTTGACCGCTTGTCGAGGTAAACAATAGATTAGAGGCCGTTATACCATCACCAAACTGTAGACTGTTAGCACCTTGCGAGTCATTAATCGTATCTTGACCATCACCTAGGTTAAAGACATAGGTATCATCACCATCTCCCCCAACTAGAACATCATTGCCTTCACCGCCAATAATAGTATCGTCTCCAGACGTACCATACAGGGTATCATCACCACTTGTCCCTTCTGCCAACTTAGAGAGGATTTCAGCTGACGATAAACTTGAACCATTAGAGAACTGGATCTGTGCAATACGTGAAGCTTGATCAGAGAGCATGTTTGTGATGATAATCGAATCGCCTGTTAGACTGCCTTGAGCATCGACTAAACGAACAACTACATCTTGGCCATTTGTCGAGGTAAACAATAGGTTAGAAGCGGTGATGCCATCACCAAGCTTTAAAATGTTAGCACCTCGTGTGTCATTAATCGTATCTTGTCCATCACCAAGGTTAAAGACATAGGTATCATTACCATTCCCTCCCTCTAGAACATCATTACCTTCACCACCAATAATGGTGTCGTCTCCATGGTTGGCATAAATAGAGTCATCGCCTGCTAAGCCATTTATCGTGTCAGCTAGGATAGAGCCATAAAGAGTATCATTGCTGCCAGTGCCTGATAAGTTAGCGAAAACTTCCGTTCGCGATAAACTGGTGCCATCAGAAAATTGGATCTGGGCGATGCCATAAGCTGGGTTAGAGAGCATGTTTGCGATGGTAATCGAATCCCCAGTTGGGTTGCCTTGAGCGTCGACTAAACGAACAATTAAATCTTGGCTATCTGTTGAAGTGAACAAGAGGTTAGAAGTGGTGATGCCATCACCAAACTTTAGAATGTTAGTACCTCGTGTGTCATTAATCGTATCTTGACCATCACCAAGGTTAAAGACGTAAGTATCGTCACCATAGCCCCCCTCTAGAACATCATTACCTTCACCGCCAATAATAGTATCATTGCCATTATTGGCATAAATAGAGTCATCACCGGCTAGGCCGTTTATCGTATCCGCTTGATTAGACCCATAAAGTGTATCGTTGTCGTCAGTGCCTGATAAGTTAATTTCCGCTCGCGATAGACTGCTGCCATCAGAGAATTGGATCTGTGCAATGCCATAATAAGGACTAGAGAGCATGCTTTCGATGAAAATAGTATCACCCGTTGGGTTACCTTGAGCATCGACTAAGCGAACAATTAGGTCTTGGCTATCTGTTGAAGTAAACAAGAGGTTAGAAGCGGTGATGCCATCACCAAACTTTAGAATGTTAGTACCTCGTGTGTCATTAATCGTATCTTGACCGTCACCAAGGTTAAAGACGTAGGTATCGTTACCATAGCCCCCCTCTAGAACATCATTACCTTCACCGCCAATAATAGTATCATTGCCATTATTGGCATAAATAGAGTCATCACCAGCTAGGCCGTTTATCGTATCTGCTAAGCCTGAACCATACAGAGTGTCATTATCATTTGTCCCAGTTGCAAACTTAGAAAAAATTTCGGCTGACGATAAACTTGTGCCATCAGAGAACTGAACTTGTGCGAGATATGAGCTGCTACCAGAGAGCATGCTTTTGATGGTAATCGAGTCGCCCGTTGAATTGCCTTGATTGTCTGTCAGACTAATAATTACATCTTCGCCGTTTGTCGAGGTAAACAATAGGTTAGAAGCGGTTATGCCATCACCAAGTTTTAAACTATTAGAACCTTGCCAATCATTAATCGTGTCTTGACCATCACCAAGGTTAAATACGTAGATATCATTACCATAGCCACCTTCTAGGACATCATTACCTTCACCGCCAATAATAGTATCGTTTCCGCTAGCGGTATAAATAGAGTCATTACCATCAAGACCATTTATCGTATCATCTGCAGACGTACCATACAGAGTGTCATCACCATTTGTCCCTTCAGCCAACTTAGAGAACATTTCAGCTGACGATAAACTCGAGCCATTAGCAAAGTAGATTTGTGCAATACTCGGAACTTGACGGGACACCGTATTTTTGATGATAATCGAATCGCCCGTTGGATTACCTTGACTGTCTATCAGAGTAATAATTAAATCTTTGCCATTTGTCGAGGTAAACAATAAATTAGAGATAGTTATACCATCGCCAAACTTTATATTATTAGAACCTTGCCAATCATTAATCGTATCTTGCCCATCACCAAGGTTAAAGACATAGGTATCATCACCATACCACCCTGCAAGAACATCATTACCTTTACCGCCAGTAATAATATCATCGCCAGCTTTAGCATCGATGATATCGTCTCCATCGAGACCAGCGATCCTATCTGATTCGTACGACCCATAGATAGTATCGTCCTCATTCGACCCCTTGGTTAACTCAACAAACATATCAGCAAGTGACATATTACTGCCATCGGCAAATAATATTTGATGAATGCCATAGGTAGTATTAACTAGGAGCTGTTTAATAGTAACACTATCCCCTGTAGGGCTACCTTGATCGTCCAAGATAATAATTTTTACATCGTATGTGTTTACGATTTCAAAAGATAAGTTAGAACGAGTTATCCCTTCACCAAACTGGATTTTATTTGAGAAGTCTAAGTCGTCGTAGTCATAGTACCCCTTCTCATCTATTATCGTGTCGTGCCCGTCACCTAAGTTAAATAGGTACGTGTCGCTACCAGCTCCTCCATTCAAGATATCGTTACCTGTTCCTCCTTCAATCTGATCATTTCCATATCTGCCATAAATGGTGTCATCGCCAGCCAAACCTTTTAAGTGATCAGCAGCAAAAGAGCCATAAATGGTATCGTCTTGCTCTGTACTTACGAGCAAATCTTCAAATATTGTATATCTTGACAAGACAGAGCCATCTGCAAATACCAGCTTTCCAACACTATCAAGAACAAACATATTCTTTACAGTAATGCTATCCCCCGTAGGCTGATTTTGATCATCTAAAAGGGTTATGAGTATGTCTTGAGAGTTAATAAGACGATAAGACAAGTTATCTTTAGTTATGCCTTCACCAAACTCGATGACATCGCCGAAGCGTTCCAAAAATCCACTATCATCAGAAATGACATCGTTGCCATCACCAAAGCCGAATAAATAAGTATCGCCTCCTTCCCCGCCATACAAAATATCATCACCTTTTCCTCCCGAGATAATATCATCGCCGTAGCCTCCATTAATTACGTCATTACCACCATAACCGTATAGAGATTCAGCTTCATGCGTGCCATTAAGCGCATTATTATTATTGTCCCCTATTAGCTTTTTCAAAGAGCTTAAAACATATTCTTTCGACAGATCATCGCCATTGCTGAATTCAAATATCTCTAGTTGATAATTAGGGTCCGTGAGCGCATTTTCCAGCAGAATAGAGTCGCCAGTAGCAACACCATTATTATCGACTAAAGTGATCAGAATGCTGCTTCGATCTGGCGTTGAGAATTGAACGTTTGCTCTAGTGATGCCAGCGCCAAACCGAATGACATCATTACCATCACTATCTACAATTTGGTCTTGTCCATCACCAAAGTTAAAAACATAAATTTCATTGCCCTTTGTATCGACTATTCGGTCATTGCCTTTGCCGCCAACAACCAAATCATTGCCAAAGCCTGACTCAAGAACATCATTACCACCAAGTCCAAATAGTGACTCAGATTGATCCGTTCCACGCAAAGTATCATCACCTTCACTACCTGTAATACTTTGTAATGAAGGTGCAATATCACTAATCTGTAGTTGTGTGCCGTCACTTAATCGAATCGTTTCAATATAATTCTCAGAGCTAGAAAAGGCATTTTTTAAGGTTAGGGTATCGCCTGTCTGATCCCCTTTATCATCCAATAGATGAATAATAATATCTTGCTTATTAGACACACTGAACGTTAAATTCGCTCTGGAAATGCCTGCGCCAAACTCGATAAAGTCGGTACCAGCTCGATCAGAGATAGTGTCTTGACCATCACCTAAATTAAATACGTATTTATCATCTCCGTAACCACCATATAAAAAGTCGTTACCAAGGCCACCTGTAATAATGTCATTTCCTGACCCTGCATATATGGTGTCATTGCCTTGCAAACCTGACATAGTTTCCGCGAACCCTGTACCATACAAACTATCGTCTTCAGTTGTACCTGTAGTCATCATGCTATCAGCATCTTGCACAGACAGTTCAGAGCCATCAGCAAAAGTTAATATGCAATCCCAAATTCGGAACATATTCTTTATCGTTATCTTATCCCCTGTAGCTTTTCCATGCTCATCCAGTAAGACGACAACTACGTCGCCATTAGCTAAACGGCTTAATGACAAATTATTCTTACTAACCCCTGGGCCAAACTGGATCTTATCTTGACCACGCCCACCAAGTTTAATTACATCTTGGCCGTCACCAATATTAAACAGGTAAGTGTCCTGACCATCGCCACCTTGCAATACATCATTACCTACCCCTCCGGCGATAATGTCATCACCTTCTCTTCCATATATAACATCGTCACCAGAGAAGCCGTTAATCGTATCAGAGCGGTAAGAACCGTAGAGAACCTCGCTATTATTTGTGCCCGTTGTTAATGAAGAAAAGATATCCACATCAGATAAGCTAGAGCCATCAGCAAACTCTAATGTTTCGATATTGCTAAAATCAAAACCGAATTTTGGGCGGCGTAACATACTAGTAATTGTTATTTGATCGCCTGTTGCAACACCTTGAGCATCAACAATAGAAATGATCACATCTACGCCATTAGGTGAGGAAAATGTTAAATTTGCAGCTGTAATGCCAGCCCCAAATTTGATTTTATCGGAGCCTGAACTTTCAATGATCACATCTTGGCCATCGCCTAGATTAAATAGATAGATGTCATTGCCATGGCCACCCTCTAGCCTATCATTGCCCTTTCCTCCATCAATGGTGTCGTTACCTCCACCTGTCGATATCGAATCATCACCACCTAAACCACTGATTGAATTTTCCAAGTAAGAACCATAGAGGACATCACCTTGTTCTGTTGCTTTTGCTAATTCAACTACGACTTGATTGAAAGATAAGTGACTACCATCGTGAAAATTGATGGTTTCGAGAGTTTTGTCTACATTAGACAAAAACCTTTCTATTACAATTTGATCGCCTGTCGGCTCACCATTGGCGTTCAATAGACTAATGGTTAGAGTTAATCCATCCGCGGAGCTAAAGCTTAGATTTGAAGCTGTAATGCCAGCCCCAAACTGCAATACATCTTGACCTGAAGACTCACGAATAATGTCACGGCCATCGCCAATGTTAAATAAGTAAGTATCATTGCCGCTGCCCCCCTCTAAAATGTCACTTCCTTGACCACCACTTAGAGTGTCGTCACCGTCATAACCATAAATAGAGTTATCGCCTACCGTACCGGTTAATATATCTGATTGTTCAGTTCCTGTTAGGGTGGTGTTTTTGGTTTCCAGTAGCTATTGCGATAAGAGCACTGATTTGCGACTGCGAAAGCTGGCTGCCATTGTCAAATACAATACGATTAATCATCATATTGGCTCGAGACTTATTTAGAGTAATACTGTCGCCCGTTTGGTTGCCATTATCATCAACTAAGGTTATCCCAACATAGCCTCGATTAACCGTAAATTGCAGGTTTGATGCAGTAATACCTGGG
>CBDAVN010000029.1:0-66389 GCA_965200905.1 Psychrosphaera sp. | reverse complement strand
TATTTTCCCCTTATCCAGCGCCAGGGCACTTACCACAAGCGACAACCGGTGACTTCACTTACATTATCGATTCACTAGAAAACATCTTTAATGACATTGATGCAATGAAACCAAGCACCATTAGAGATACGGTTTGGTACTTGAACATATCAAAAGTCACCGACAAATTAGTGTTTGATGAATACTTAAATCCCCATGTGCTTATTAATGCCGAATGGATACCAACTTTAGTTCACACCGACACTTCAGTACCTAGCGCTAATAGACCAAACAACGCCATGCACTATCGCGATGGCTTTACCTCTGGGTCAAGAACCACATCCGGTAGTGGTTTTGGCGAAGCGGTCTGGTTTCAAAATGCAGCAACAGGTGTTGATTGGCAAGTTCCAGCCCACGGTTTAGCTTATGCACCAGACCCAAATAAACCAGTTCGAGCCGAACCTGTTGCCTCTGGTGGGGTTGATGACGAGGCCTATGGTTGTTTGAAGACAATAATGTGTCTTTTGCTATTCCTGCTAACTCAGACAAAACATTTTCTAACTATAACTGGTATGTCGGCTTGTTTGTCGACCCATACGACACTTCTTCTACCCAGAGAAAATTACTCACATTCCCAGATGGTTCAAGCGTTCGCTTAGTTGGTCGTAACCAAGTTGAACTAGTACCGAATGGTACTGATACTGCGGCGGTTTCTTTCGACTTAAATAACGCAGGTCAAAGCAGAAAGTGGTCTCATCTAGGCTTTAAAATATCCAATGACGGTGCTGATGTTGAATTTCTATTAAACGGCTTTAAAAAGGGTCAATGGAGTGCCGGTAGTAGCGCAACAAGATTACTTAGAGTACAACAAGGTAATTTGCTTATCGGTAAACCGCAAGGCAGCACAATCAAAGGTTTCCATGGTTGGACTGATAGCTTAAAAGTTATAGCGCAAGATGTTGGAATTGAATTAGCTTGTAACTATGCCAATGGCACCATTGTTGGTTTAGGAGCTAATTACACTGGAGACCTTACCAGTCAAGCGGCAGCTTACCCAGCGTCAAGCCACACGGCGGTAACTGGCTTTTTAAATTTCTACGGTAAGCCAGCGTTTAGTAACTATGCGTGTTTGCATGATTACACGACCGATTTAGATATTGATACTCGCTTTGTGCCTGATAACACAGTTGCGATTAGAGAAGATTTAATATTTCCTGAAGGCCCATTGTTAGTTAATTCGGCTAGACCAGATACCACCGCAAATAAATTCTGCCTATCTTGTCACGTTGCAGGTTCGATCGATCACAAGCTAGATGTCAGTGCCCTAACCTACTCAGGTACTGCGGTAGAAAATGATTTACGCAGACAGCCAGGCCAAGGCCCTCGATTAGTATTTGGCAATTTACCAGCTAATCACTTTGGCATCTTGCTGCCTAGCACTGACCAAGTTAGTAACAGCAGCGGCAGTATTACTGACCTTTACACTATAGGTTGCGGCTCAGCTAGCGGTGATTGTACCAGTGCGAGCAGTGATTTAGACGGTGATGGTCTTTTTGATTTAGTCGATGCTGATATTGATGGTGATGGAGTATTAAATATAAACGACGCTTGGCCTAACGATGCCAGCAAGAGTGCAGACTTAGACAAAGATAGAGTCGAGGACAGCCTAGATAGCGATAGAGATGGTGACGGCGTACCTAACAGTACGGATGCATTTCCTGACAATGCTAAAGAAACGCTAGACTCTGATGGCGATGGTTTTGGCGATAACATTGATGTCGACGCCAACAACGATGGAATTATGGATGTCATTGCAGAAACCTTCCCACAGAACCAAGCTAGGAAAGTTTATTCCAACCAATTAAACGGGCAATGGCAAGAAGTCGATCCTAGCCAACCTGGCCGTATCTATGGCGGTATGTACGTATTAAAATATGACCAAGGCGGAGATGGGGAAACAGGGCTGAAACACGAACTGTTACAGCACAGCTTCGACGCTACCTTAAAGTTTGAATATGTCGACGCCCATGTCGGTCAAACTGTTTTTGCATGGCAATTCGAAGATGCTAGCTCAGAAATGCAAGTTGAGCTGCATGTCAATGGCACTCACCCTACTGCTGGAACTTTAGTTGCAGCGATAAAAAACCAAGGTGACACAAACTTTTCAAGCTTTGGCAGTGTTGGCGTACCCGCGGTAAGCACAGCGGCTCATGGTAACAATACCAAGTATGAAATTGCCGTTTCTTGGCGACAAACTTCTGGTGCAAACGGTACTTGGCAAGTGCAATATGCAACAAATGGTGCAGCACTCACTACACTTGGCTCAACAAGTGTTACAAGTAGCTCCACTGATACAACAAGGTGGATGAAGATAACGGACAGTGGCTTTGGTCGTGAAGAAATTGGTATTACTGAAGTATCGTTAACGCCATTTACGGGCACCACGCCACCAGCAACAGCCGTCACTTTGAAAAACAGCAGTTTTGAATCGACCGGAAGCGCCGTATTCGGTCCATTATTGGCTGCGACTGACTGGGTATTCAGTGGTGCATCTTCTACCGTTGGTGTCATGACAACCCCTAGTAGTTTTGGCTTCCCCTAATCCAGCTGATGGTAATAATGCCTTATACATTGGTGTTGACTACGTAAGTAGCAATAGTACGTCTGGTAAAGCCTATCAGGATCTTGGCCAAACAGAAGTAGGAACCGAATATACCATCACTGCAGTTGTTAACCCCGAAGCTAATTGGCCTAGTGGATATAAACTGAGTTTGCGAGATGCCACTACAGATGCTGAATTAGCTTCAACAAGTGCAGATGGCAATGTATCCATAAGCTACACAGAAACTGTACAAAGAAGCTTAAGGTTACAAATTGAGACCAATGGCTCAGTAAGTCAAGGTACGGCGCTAAGAACCAGTATTGATAATATTCAACTCTCTACGGTCAAGCCTCTGGCAATTAAAAACGCTAGCTTTGAGCAAACTGGAGCACCATTATTTGGCCCATTACTCAGTGCAACAGATTGGGTGATCTCGGGTGATGCATCAACTATTGGTGTCACAACCAATCCTGCAAGTTTAGGATTTGGCAGCGCTAATGATGGTAACAATGCTTTATACGTAGGCGTTGATCATGTCAGTGGAAGTAGTACTTCAGGTAAAGCTTATCAAGACTTAGGGCAAACTCAAGCTGGTAAAAGCTATAGTCTTACAGCAGTTGTTGCAACAGAGTCAGCTTGGCCTGCGGGTTATAAACTGAGTTTAAGAGATGCTTCTAATGACCAAGAGCTCGCTGCAAGTACTAGCACAGGAAACATATCGATAAACTATACCGAAAGCCAAGTGCGTACCTTAAGAGTTCAAATTGAAACTAATGGTAGCGTAACTGGGGGAACCGCATTACGAGCAACCATAGATAATTTGCAGTTGACCACTAACTAACACAAGATAAAAAAGCTCAGAATTTACTCTGAGCTTTTTATTTCAGCCAAGTTTATTGCTCTGCTAACTTCGGCTTGTTTTGCACCTTTTGAAACAGCCAGCCAATACCAACTAAAGACAAACCTAGACCAATAAAAGATAAGGCCCTTAGTAGCCCTTCCAAGTGTGACATATCAATGCCAAAGGCTTTTAAGATCACTAAAGCCAAGCCAATAAAACCAAGGTTTGTCATGGTTTTGTGTTGATAATGCTGTGCGACAAATATGGCCACAGTCGAGATAACAAGCCAAACGATAGAGTATGTGTAGAGCTCGGCTTGTTCTACGCCCGTACCTATATATACATAACCCGCATTGAATGCATTTCTGATCTCGGCGTTGACAAAAAACAGTGAAAAAAACACCAATAACGCCGTAAACAATTGAGTTGTAGCTATGTTTAAGCAGTTTAAACTTGGTAAACAAATACAACACTATGGCAGGCACTAGCCACTGCAATAACGTCCAGTTAATCACTCCCTCTCCAACCAGCTGACGCTCAATAAATGGATTGTTTAATAAAGAAATATCTAAATGTAACAAACTGGCTCCAGCGATGAGTATGCCTGCTGCTATTTGATACAACTTGCTAAGCGACTGAGTTAGCTTGCTACGCCACAAGTACACACCTGATAGGACCAACCAATTGACAGAAAGTATAACAGCCTCTTGGTAAGACAAACTGGCTAAGTCAGGGTATTGACCAATTAACAGATAACTTGTTTCTGTTGTCACCAGCAGAGCTACAATATGAATAAACACGCCAGTGAACCATTGATTTAATTGTTTCGACGGGTTGTATTTAGTGGCAAACCAAACTATTGCCAATACCGCTGGATAGATAATGAGCGTCCAGTGCACATTAAAGATAGTTTCATCACTATAATCAGCAACCCATGGCGCTAGTGTTAAACGCGTCACCACAGCGACAAGAGCCAACTTGTATATCCAGTCAGGAAGCCTAACTCGATATTTCCAACTTAGATAACTCATAGACGCTACTTGCATAGCAATAGCTAGCGTTAAAGTACTGGCGCTCAATAACATAGTTAAACTCAATGTCAGCATAGCATTAGCCAGTACTAAATAAGTGACTTGTCGCAGCGCCACTTTGGTTTTCATTGCGCCGTAGCCAGCAATAGTAGCAATTATCAGCATTTCTACTACCCAAACAGGATACAAATACAACTCTGCACTTTTAGCTGCACTAACATAGCTGATGCCAAATAAACTGATTGGCGCAAGGACAAGTAGCAATAGATAAGCGTTTCTGCTGGTAAAACGGCGAACCATAAACAAACTAAATACCATGGCTATCACAACCGAAGCTTGGACAAACAAATATTTACCTGTGAATGGAAAAAGGTGATCGGAAAAATCAATCACACTTGGCATGACAGCAAAAGCAAAAAGGCTGAACAACAGCATCAAAAACGGCCAAGAGTCCAAAGCGCTATGTCTGAAAGCGACTAGCATAGCTACAACACTGAGCAATAATGACGCCCAAATAAAATGGCTAAATTCGTTATATATTGTTAAGTGAATGGCTGTGAAAAACAGGGTTAATAGTATTACGGCTTGTTCTTTTCTTGGCATCAAAAGCGCTTTAACGGGTAAAGCATCGACCATTGTTTGGCTTAACTTCCAACCTAAAAGCCCCACTAACACATATAAATACAAAGTGAAGACAGCGAATAAAATTAAAACAGCAAAATCACCTTTATTGGCCATCGCAATGGCCACCACCAACCAAATAAAATGACCAACAAAACTTTGCCACCACAACCACTTTTGTTTCACATGCTCTGCGACCCAAACTGCAGAGAGAGATACAAAAGCAACATAAATCAACAAGGCAAAAACATTATTTGAACCTGTCGAAACCAAAGCTGGGACGGCATAAGCTCCGATGATACCAACGCCAGCTAATAAGGGGCCAAACCTTAGTGCCAAGTAAGTCGAAGCTAGAGAGATAAGCGCAAGCAAGGCAAAAGCGATATTTGCGGTTATAAACTGATAAAAATCAAAAGACACCAATGCCATAGCAAAGCAGGTGATCACCCCGCCACTTGCTAAAGCCGCTGAGATATATGGCGTGTGAACCTTTAGCTTTTCTTTATGTCGATTAACCCACTCGGCACCAACGACTAAACCAATGCCAAATATTGAGCCCATGATCACACGGACACTTGGCGGCAGTAGCCCTGCTTCAATAGAGTATTTAGCTAGAAAGACTCCACCAATGGCAAGAACCAGTGCGCCCAACCAAAATATACCATTGCCTTTTAACAAGTCATCAAAGCTAAAGCTTGTTTTGCTTATTTGCTGTGAAGTACTTTCTTTTGTTGCTGCAATTGCAGCTTTGTTGTCAGCCTGCTGTCGCTCTTGCCAAGGATTTTCGCCCTCTTGAGTAATAGGCTTCGACTCTGTTTCGACTTGCTCTTTTAGCTGTGCAATTAACTTTTCTTTGTGGTGAGACTCTTGTTGCTTTGGCACTTCTGAACTTTCAGATGCAACGGGAGTGAGTTCTTTAAGTTTACCTTTAAGCTTTTCGATTTGATTGGTTTGAAAGTTTAACGTTTGCTGCAACTGTTCAATTTTATTGAGCAACTCATTAATACGGCCGCGATCTTGAATCGCAATGATCACCCCGACGAACAAAAAGACATTGAAGAAAAATGATAAAAACTCAGTGTCCATACTGTTACCTGTAATTAGCCTAGTTCCGTCCAGTTTGCTTTAAAAACAATAAGCTAGCAAGTTAAGAGTCGGTAATGCCGGTTGCATCATTTTGTATTTCTGTTTAACCAATTAGGTGCCGACTAAAAGCCTAAGCTAGAGTGTGTAACAAAAGCGATAACTTGATGTCTTTTCAACACGGCTACTTGCTCATTTTATTGCAGCTCTCATTTGTTCATTTTTAGTCAAATATTCAATATCAAAATCTAAAGTGAGCGATTGATTTTCAGTATCCAAGTCGAGAAATTCACAAAATATTGGGTGGATAACTAAGTTACAACTCTCCAGCTCTTTGTTATTTATTACCCGGTCTAAAAAGTATCTGCCATACGAAAAGAAAAAGATATCGCTGATGGACATTTTGTATTTTTTCATCAACCTAGGCGGCAGTTGCACCCCTAGAAAGCCTATTTCATAAAGTAACTTTAACTTTTCTTCTAAACTTAACTGCTCATCCGCTGCATGGTTAAATTCAAATGTGGACTTATCTAAGATCTTTTTTAAGTTTGAATAAGTGATGATCTGGGTTGATTTTGAAAACTTCGAAATGACATTTTCTATATTAGTAAAATAGGTTTTAAACTCACCGAGAAATTCGTCTTTAATGACATTATCAGTAATACTGGAAATGACTTCACTAATTGCATGGACATTGACTTCGCTACTGGTCGTTGCATAGCTATCCAGCAAACTTAATATCCCAGCGAAGTAGTATAGGATATCTCTAGGTCGCCAAAAGGTATGCCTTAATACATCGATAAATATGTGTTTCTTATACTCAACACCGCTAACTGTCGTTGAGGTATACAGTGGTATATCTGGATAACACGTTCGCAGCACCTGATCTAACGCTTCAAATGGCGGAAGTATTTTACCATCTTTTTTATAGCTATAATTATTAAGCGCTTCGAGTCTTTTTCGTAGCATCACAGCTAATTCTGGCCCAGACCAACTAATCTCGGAATACTTATCTCTATATACATAAGCATCTCTTTCCGATCTTCTCATCGAAAGAAATCGGTCTCTTGGCACCATCACGCAAAAATCGACGATGTTAAATAACCGTGAGTTTTTATTTCCTGTTTTAATTTCAATAACTTGATGTAAAAATGAGGCGAGAAAAGAGTTTTCAAAATCAATTCTTTCTAAAGTGATAGACTCACCATTTTTCTCGAACGCATATTTCGCCCTAAATTGTTCAAATGAGGTGTCAAATCCATCTAAACTAATGAAGAACTTCTTACTGCAAGACTTAGCAATCTCCTCCAATCCCATTCTTACTGACTGAGGTAATACTATGTTTCTTAACTTATTTCCTTCATTCAAGGTTTCCAGATCATGATTAAAATTCGCTTCACTGTCTGTTCTAGCCTCTTGTTCAATAAATTTATCAATGACTTCATATATTTTTGATACAACCCAGTTAAATACTGACGATTCTGCCAAAATTAATTTATTGTCTCGTGAGAATTCTTCAAATAGCGGCTCTGAAGTCTGTCCTTTAACGGTTTCTAGGTAGTCAAATAAAGGTTCACAGTCCGTTAGCTGTTGTTCTGATAATGCATCAATCTGTGCATTATGCTTAAGCATATTGATGCAGCATATTGAAAAAAAGATCTCCCAAGCCACCTCAAATATTTTCATGTAAGGGATAACATATCCATCATCTGACTTGTTTTGAGGAGCCGACACTCTATTAAACAATCTAATTAGGGAAAACTGTTCCAAGTTAACATGGCAAAAACATTTATATGAGCTTGAATCTAGGGTTTTCAGAGCATTAATAATGGTTGATTTGCCGCTGCCTTTACGCCCCATTAAAATATAGGTGCCCTGATTTAAGACATCCTTATAATTCTTGGTTTTTACGATTAAATTTTTTAAGTCTTCATCCTTGTATTGCAGAAATATATTCTCTCCTTTGCGGTCGCAAAACAGGGTGGTTTTTAATTTACTGTAGCGTTGTTTGAACTCACTGGATTTCTGAATAATGCCAGCTTGTATTGCACCGACTACTTTCTTTAATTCTTTATCGAATAAAACTCGGCTGGATTTCGATATTTTGAACCCGGTGTGGGTCTTACTAATATCTATCGAAGACAAGTCCGCATATAGCATATTTTGCAATGACGTAGGGCAAGATGTGGACTTGTCGCCGTTTAAAAGAACTGGGATAACTGGCACATTATTATCCTCATTATCTAAAATGGCATTGATGATACTAAATTCATAATGAACCCCAGTATCCATTTTTTTAACCACTCGATTTTTGTACTCTGGCGTGAGGAAAACTAGGATGGCTGAAGACTCATGAATATTATCCATAAAGTCATGTAAATTGGCTCCAGCTACTAACATCTCATCAAAAGAGATGTTGACGTTACTTGAGAATAGTTTCTTTATTTCTTCGACATATAACTCTAAGACTGAAGCGTTAGTGTCTTCTCTGCAGTACGAAATAAATATGTTTGCTGCTGGATTTACCATGGCATCCCTCTTTTAATAAATTACATATATTTTCCAAGTTCTTTCTAGGGGAAACGATGTTCGAATGGCTGCGATAAACTGGGGGTAAGATTCATTTAGTCTGTTCGTTTTAGACGTATTGACTTGAGTAATGCCACTCAACTTGAAACTTTCATCTCCAGCAACTGCGCCAGTTCCTCCCATCAAAGTAATGAATTTTTCATTGCCATCTAAAACATCAAACTGAATGATTTCCGTGGCTTTTTGCCAATATCATACAATCAGCCTTAAATATTAATTAAAGGCCACTTTGCTGGCTATAAAGGCTGATTAATCTCTTATTAGAATTAAACCAGTGATTGTTTTTTAGACACAAAAATAACCTAACAAATATGCGTAAGCAACTCAACAACATTTGCCTAGCTAATAGAAAAGTCTCTGAATACCAAAGCTCTAAAGTTTTTTGATTTCTATAAAAGGGAAACCTTTAAAGTTTATGTTCTTAAGCTAAAGTCAGTGTGAATAGTCGCTAAACTGAAAAATCAGCTGTGGATTTAAAGCATTGTTACAGCCTTAACTGGAATTACAAAATACGTCCTGAATAATTTGTTCCCGACAATTCAGTGAAAAAATCTTCGGCAAAGATTTTTAACAGCCTTAGCTGGCCTGCTCGCAGGTGAACGACATCGATGTTGTTCATAGCCAGCTTCGCTGGTTCTAAATCCAGAGGGAATTTATTCGACTTGAGTTACCGTCACCCTAGGTGACATACGAAAGAAAGAATTGGTCGGACTGACTGGAATTACAAAATTTTGTTGGAACAAAATAGAATGGCTTTAGCCAGCCCCTTGTGGGTGAAGTACATGGAAGTACTGAATAATTTGTTCCAGACAATTCAGTGAAAAAATCTTCGGGAAAGATTTTTAACAGCTTTAGCTGGCCTGCTCGCAGGTGAACAACATGGATGTTGTTCATAGCCAGCTTCGCTGGTTCTAAATCCAGAGGGAATTTATTCGACTTGAGTTACCGTCACCCTAGGTGACATACGAAAGAAAGAATTGGTCGGACTGACTGGAATTACAAAATACGTCCTGTATTTTGCCCTTCGGGTCGTGCTAAAGCACGCTCTGAATTGTTCCAGACAATTCAGTGAACCGCTTCGCTGGTTCTAAATCCAGAAGGTAAATGAACTAATGAGTTAGTAGTCACGGCTAGTGACGTACGAAAAAGAAAATTGGTCGGACTGACTGGATTTGAACCAGCGACCCCTGACACCCCATGACAGTGCGCTACCAAGCTGCGCTACAGTCCGACATTTACGGTGTGAGATCGCATCATATAAAATTGGTTTGCTTTTGCAAGTTGTGCGTTCAACTAAACTATTCAACTGCTTATTTAATAGCCTAAACAGGTGAAATTGTTAAACAACTAACGCCCTGCTCTCAACTTTCTTAGGCTTGTTTTGTAACCAACGCATGTAATCTAAAAATGCCATTGGCTTGGCGTAATAAAAACCTTGCGTAATAGGACAATTAAATGCCTTTAACAAGTCTTCTATTTCTTTGTTTTCAACCCCTTCGGCAACCACTTCAATACCTAGTTTATGCGCCATATTAATGGTCATTTCAACGATAGTGCGGTTTCTAGCTGAAACATCAATGTTCATAAAGCTTTTATCAACTTTGAGCGAATACAAAGGTAATTGACTTATGTATTTCAGGTTTGAATACCCTGTACCATAGTCGTCAATAGCCACTTTATAACCTTGCTCATGCAACTCCATCACTGTTCTACATGCTAGCTCGGGGTTGTTCGCGGTTGCTGACTCTGTGATCTCAATGATCACTGAGCTCTCTGGTACTTTATGCTCCATCGTTGCGGTTAAGATATTCGCAATTAAGCCATTGTCATTTAAATCGTGAGCAGAAATATTTATTGAAACGTGGTGATTAAAGCCCAGCTTTAACAATTTAGCATGTTGGCTGAAGCCTTTATTTATTACCCACTCGGTCAATTGATGAACAATGCCCGTTTGCTCCGCGGCTTGCACAATTTTTTCTGGAGAAATGTAGCCGAGCTCGTTGTGGTTCCATCTTAGCAGCAATTCACTACCAACAACTTGCCCTGTATTTAAGTCGACCTGCGGTTGATGATACAGTTGTAAATCGTCATTACTTATCGCTTTTTGAATAAGGCCTGCAAGCTTGAATTGCTCGCTTAGTTGTTTAGTGTCCTCCGCATTTTTATAACGGCTCCACCCTTCTTCACTTTTCATCCCAGCATGAAGGGCTTGGTTAGCAAGAAACAGTAAATGATCTTTGCTATCACTATTTTTCGGGTAGCACACCACGCCACCATAACTACTAACAGAAATCGAAGCGCCATTTACTGTCATTATGGTTGAAACCGCTTCTCGTATCGTCAACATGTTATAGCTGAGTAGCGATTTATTGATATCTCCAACAAAAACAACGGCAAACCTTGCATCACTTATTCTGATAATGTGGTGACTGCGGTTTTGAATATTGTTCTTAAATCTATACACCTGCTCTAAACCAACCGTGTACTTGGAAATATTTTTAAACAACTCTTTGAAAAACAAATTGGCCGTTACAATACCAAGCTTAGGCAATAGCTCCTTTGCTTCTGGTATTTCAAACAGCGCCAAACTAAATGGCTTTTTGCTGTAGGTTAAGCTGTCGATCACGGTAAATAAGCTGGTTCTATTAGGTAACCCTGTTACGGCGTCATGGTTGGCTCTATAGTCTTTATCCAGTTCATTGGCTCGAAACCTATCCATCAGCGCAATCGCCATGATACAAATTTCCGATAAAATACCAATTAGGGCGGCGTTTCGAGTTAAAAAGTTATATTCAACGGCACCATTAAAGGCCGCGATCCCTACGCCAACTCCAACAAATAATGGCACCCAAGACGCTAGGTAGTATTTCACCCATATCAATTTATATTTATAAACTTGGCTCATTAATAAGATGGCATACAGGTAAATCAGACCAACACAGACAAAATAAATAGGCGTTAGCGTGGCTTCATCAAGTACAAGCGCTGAAGCGGCAATAGCAAAACACACTCTCGACGACCAATTACCCAAATTAACAAACCAAGGTTTAATGCTGTCAAAGCGCAAGAAGCTGATGGCAAACCGCAGAGCAAACGCAAGGCCACAAAAATGTGAGATCAGCATATGGTTATGCATCCAAATGGCCAATTCAGTTGGGAAAATGTAGAAGGTAAAGCCATTTATTAAGGAGACGGTCATCCCGGCGAAAAAGATATAACCGATATAATTTAAATAAGAAGGGTCGCCAATTCCGCGGAACATAAAGAAGTTGTAGATCATCATGATCATAACCACTCCGAGAAATGAGCCTAATAACATTAATTGAGCGCTGTTTCTTAACTCAGATTCTTTGGCATAATCAATCACAATTGGGCTGGCACTGGCGCCATTGGTTTTTACTTTTATATATAAGGTATCCATCGGCAAAAAGCCGTCAAACAAGTTAATTTGCGGCACTACATAATCCAGAACTGAGTCTGAGCGTTGCGTATCTCCAATGACTTTGGCATTAATAACCTGTCCTCGGCCAAGGTGGTAGAATTCAATTAAGTTTAAGGTTGGATTATCCATCAAAATACTGATGGGTTGATCAACCGGCTGAGTTTTATCCTTTAGGGTAATTTTGTACCAAAGGCTAAAATCGAGGGTTTCGGGTTGTGGGATCTGTCGATTAACCCGAGCAAATAAATTATCGGGCAGTACTTTCACTTGTTCTAGAGTAAGGGAGTTATCCGTATCATCTATGTACCAAATATCGAATGCTTGTTTCAGATCGTCATGTTGGTGAGCTTGCACACTTGAAGCAAACCACAAAGTGAACACGCTGATAAAAACCAAAGCTGCTAATACTTGCTCACGAACTTTCAATATCCAAACTCCATTTGACGTAGTCGGCAAAATAATGAGTCATAGTTAAGTAATAACTGTTATTAACTATTTTGCCAACTTATTCATACGAAAATGTGCAATTTAAATAACACTAACCTTTATCTTGATTAATACGGCTAGCAATTGCGCCATCTTGATTTTTGTATTTAGCATCATCCCTTGAAGTGTAAGGGTTTGCAGCTGGTGCCGACAGTGTTTCAAAGCTCAACGCACCAATTTTCATTTTTGGTTTTAATGCCAGTGGTAACTTGCCTGAGTTATAAAACTCTAAAACGATATTGCCAGACCAGCCAGGATCAATTCTATGCGCGGTTACGTGAACCATTAAACCCAAACGAGCTAATGAAGAGCGCCCGTCTAACCAGCCAACCAAGTCGCTCGGTAAAGTAATAGATTCATGAGTAATGGCTAAAGCCAGTTCGCCCGGGTGCAAAAAGAAAGACTCCTCTTCGCCGATAATGATCTCATCGCTCATTACCGATTCTAATGCTTTTTCGGTTGCCTCTTTTGGTCCGCTCAAATCGATATAAGGCGCTGCGTGATCTTGGAATACGCGGAACTTGTTACCTAGCGTTAAATCAACAGTGATCCCGGTTACCGCAGAATTGTCCGGACGTGGTGAAACCACAATGTGTCCAGAGTCTAAATTTTTAATAATATCTGTGTCACAAAGACGCATTTTTGTTCCTAATTATTTTATGACAAGGCAATAACAGACTGCACTTGTTTAGATAGCTGCATCATAAGGGAAAATGCCACAGCTTGGTACTCATTGTTATCATTTAATGCATAAGGTTGGCCGCTATCACCACCTTCCCTAATCTTTTGATTTAACGGCAATTGTCCAAGAACTGGCACTTGATGACGCTCGGCGCATTCAAGACCGCCACTTTGGCCAAATAAATTATGTTGTTTGCCACAATTATCGCAAATAAAAAGGCTCATATTTTCAATTAAGCCCAAAATTGGCGTATTTACTTTTTTGAACATATTGATGCCTTTATCTGCATCAGCTAACGCCACCGTTTGTGGTGTCGTTACAATAACGGCACCATCACATTTTACGGTTTCTGACATGGTTAACTGAATATCACCTGTACCCGGCGGCATATCCACCAGCAATACATCTAGCTCAGGCCAATTGGTTTCATTAATCACCTGCATCAATGCACGAGACGCCATCGGCCCTCGCCAAACTGCGGCTTTTTCATCAGGGATAAGAAAGCCTAGCGAGTTCATGGCAACGCCGTTTTTTATAAATGGTTCCATTCGCTTACCATCTTTCGACACCATATTTTCACCTTGCAGGCCAAACATGATAGGGACCGAAGGACCATAAATATCAGCGTCTAACACACCTACTTTATGACCGGACTTAGCAAGTGCAGTTGCAAGGTTAGCCGTGACTGTTGACTTACCAACTCCACCTTTACCCGATGCAATGGCAATAACCAGTTTAACTTTGTCAATTGCCTGCTTCATTGCTGCAGTTGGTTTATAGGTAAATGTCACTTTTCTATCGAAGCCTTTTTCAGCTAAAGCATCAGTGATTTCATCAGCCACTGTATCTGCGCAAAAAGGCAACTCTATGACAAAGTTTTTACCTTTTTGTTCGATCGCTATTTGACCAAAGATCCCTTGCGGAAATGACGGCGTTGACAACTCAGATAGATGTTTTCTTAAGCTTTGTTTTAGTTCTGGCTCGGATTTGCCTAAAAATAGATCAGAAAATTTCATAATAGCTAGCTTTGTTGGGACTTTGATGGTGCAAACTGATGGTAAATTATGTAACATCGCCCCCCTAATCTCTAGTGAAAATTGTTTTATTAAGGCGTTTACCTCTTTATGGCTAATACACAAGCAAAACGTAAAATTTTAGTAACCAGTGCATTACCTTATGCCAATGGCTCATTGCACTTAGGTCACTTAATGGAATACATCCAAACTGACATTTGGTACCGATTCCAAAAAGCACAGGGCAACGAGTGTTATTACGTTTGTGCGGATGACGCGCACGGCACGCCAATTATGCTTAAAGCTCAAGAGCAAGGCATTTCACCAGAAGAAATGGTAGCGAAAGTTCGTGAAGAGCGTATTGTTGACTTCGCTGACTTCCACATTGAGTTTGATAACTACCACTCAACACATAGTGAAGAAAACCAAGAATTAGCATCGTTAATTTACAACAAGCTTAATGACGCTGGTTTCATTGCCAAGAAAACCATCAGCCAGTTGTTTGACCCAGAAAAACAAATGTTCTTACCAGACCGTTTTGTTAAAGGCTCTTGCCCTAAGTGTAAGTCTGAAGATCAAAATGGTGACAACTGTGATAAGTGCGGTGCTACTTACAGCCCAACTGACTTATTGGCACCTAAATCTGTTATCTCTGGTGCAACACCGGTATTAAAAGACTCTGAGCACTACTTCTTCGACTTACCTAAGTTTGAGCCGATGCTAAAAGAGTGGTTACACAGCGGTAGTATCCAATCTGAAATGGCAAATAAACTAGAAGAGTGGTTTGAACAAGGCCTACAGCAATGGGACATCAGCCGTGATGCACCTTACTTTGGTTTTGAAATTCCAAATGCCCCAGGCAAATACTTCTACGTTTGGTTAGATGCGCCAATTGGCTACATGGCAAGCTTTCAAAAACTTCTGTGACAACAATAACGTTAATTTTGATGAGTTTTGGAGTGCTGACTCTGATGCTGAGCTTTACCACTTCATCGGTAAAGACATCATTTACTTCCACAGCTTGTTCTGGCCTGCAATGTTAGAAGGTTCTAACTTCCGTAAGCCAACTAATGTATTTGCTCACGGTTTTGTAACAGTTAACGGCGAGAAAATGTCTAAGTCTCGTGGCACCTTTCATTAAGGCGCGTACTTATTTAGACCACTTAAACCCTGAATACTTGCGTTACTACTTCGCATCTAAGCTAAACAGTGGCATTACTGACCTAGATTTAAACTTAGATGACTTTGGCCAAAAGGTTAACTCTGACCTAATCGGTAAAGTCGTTAACATTCGCAAGTCGTTGTGCTGGTTTCATCAAAAAGCGTTTTGACTGCAAGTTATCTGAAGCGATTGATAATCCTGAGCTATTAGCTGAGTTCCAAGCGGCTAAACCAGTTATCACTGAGCTGTTTGAAAACCGTGAATTTGCAAAAGCGGTTCGTGAAATCATGGCGCTAGCTGACAAAGCAAACAAGTACATTGATGACAAAGCACCTTGGGTATCGGTTAAAGATGAAAACCTACAACAACAAACTCACGATGTATGTTCAATGGGCATTGAACTTATTCCGCATCCTAATGACTTACTTGAAGCCAGTACTTCCAGGTATGGCAAAAGAAGTAGAAGCTTTCTTAAATGCTGAACTTACTTGGGATGGCATCGACAGCCCATTACAAAACCACGAGATCAACAAATTCAAAGCGTTAATGCAACGTGTTGAAATGGATAAAGTAGAAAAAATGGTAGAAGATTCAAAAGAATCATTAGCGGCGGCGGCACCTGCACCAACAGGTCCATTAGCTGATGAACCAATTGCTGACGAAATCGAATTTGCCGACTTCGCTAAAGTTGATTTACGTATTGCTAAAATCGTAAAAGCAGAGCACGTTGAAGGCGCTGAAAAGCTGCTTAAATTCCAATTAGACATTAGGCGGTGAAACGCGTCAAATCTTCTCTGGTATCAAGGCAGCTTACTCGCCTGAAGACCTAGAAGGTAAGCTAACAGTTGTGGTAGCAAACCTTAAGCCTCGTAAGATGCGCTTTGGTATGTCTGAAGGCATGATCTTAGCAGCAGGCCCTGGAGGTAAAGACCTTTGGATCTTAGAGCCGCATGAAGGTGCACAACCGGGTATGCGAGTAATGTGACCGTTAGGTCATCCTGAACTTGTTTCAGGATCCAGTGTTAGGTCATCCTTAACTAGTTTCAGGATCCAGCGTTAGGTCATCCTAATACTGAATCGATTTGCAAAAAAGGTTGCTGAAAAGCAACCTTTTTTATTATCCGTGACCCGTCCTAGTATGGGCCATCGACATTCTGAGCTCTGACAGCTAGAGGCGGATCTGGCTGGTTTGCCAGATCGAGCAGCAGTTAACTCTCATCTTTAACAAAATAAACCGCTAGCGCACCGAGCAACATACAAACGCCCGCAAGTTGAATGATATAAATAGCTTCGTTTTCAAATACACTACTTAACACCCAACCAGCTAATAGCCCTGACACTATTTGTGGTGCGGCAATTGTGAAGTTGAAGATCCCCATATAGATACCAGTTTTTTCAGCTGGTAAAGAGCCAGCTAAAATAGCGTAAGGCATAGCTAAAATTGCAGCCCAAGCAATACCAACACCAATCATAGGAACCAATAAACCAACCGCACCTGAAGGCACGGTTACTCCAGTAATTAGTAGATTTAGGTGCGTCATTTCACCGCTTTGGAACAGCATAAAGCTCAAGTATGACAAGCCACCTAGAGCCAGTGAAACACCATAGGTTAATTTACGGCCAAACTTATCTGCAATCTTGGTTAAAAATACCGAGAAGATCACTGCAAACAATGAATAAGCCGCGAAAATAATACCAACCCAATCACCAGCTGCCCCCTTCGCCGCAGAAATGGCTTCAGGCACTTGACCTACCGATGCTAAATAATCCGGATCAAACCACTTCTTATCTACGCCCCATGTATGTTGGGTAATAGCGGGCATGGTATACACCCACATAATGAACAAAGAGAACCAAGAGAAGAACTGTACTACAGCCAATTGTTTCATTGTCTTTGGCGAGTCTTTCATTAACTGCCAAAAGTCAGCTAATTTAACTGGTAACGACTTTTTAGCCGCTTGCTCTGCTTCTGCCTTAACTTTTTCAGCATCTAACCCTTTGTATTGATAATACTGCTCAGGTGGGTACTCTTTTGTTCTAAACACGGTCCAAAGTACTGAGCCTAAAAGCACTGTAGCACCAATGTAAAAGGCCCAAGTTACTGACGGTGCAACCTGACCTTTTTCGGCAACATTATCTAAGCCAATCACGTTGGTTAATAAGAAAGGTAAGATAGAACCGATTACCGCACCTATGTTAATGAGCAAAGATTGGACTGAATAGCCTATGTTTCTTTGCTCAGGCGGAACCATGTCAGAAACTAGCGAGCGGAATGGCTGGAAAGCAACGTTAAAAGACGCATCCATTAACGCTAACATCAAAGCTCCGAAGATCATTGGTGCCATGAAAGCAACAAACAATGGTGCATTTGGCATTAATAACATACCAATAGCCGCAGCAACTGCACCAGCTAAAATAAATGGGTTTCGTCGTCCAAGTCGATTCCAAGTTCTATCCGATGCTGAACCGACAATTGGCTGAATTAGTAGTCCCATGATTGGCGCAACTAGCCAAAATAAAGAAAGCGAGTGCAAATCGGCACCCAAGTCAGACAATATACGACTGACATTAGCATTTTGCAGGGCAAAGCCAAATTGCACCCCCAAAAAGCCAAAGCTAACATTCCAGACCTGCCAGAAAGAGAGTTTAGGTTGTTTCATTACTTACCTGTTGTCATTATTTTTAGTAACAGTCTACCCTATCTTGCCCTTAGCCATAACCCAACTCAGTACATACGTATTCAGCCAAGTTAGAAGTTTTTCTGTTTTACTTCTAAACTTGAGTAAGGCTGTATTGTAATGAGTTGAAGCTGATAAATTAGTCCGCCAGACGCGTCGCTAAAAACCAGTAGTTATTGTTTTCTGAATGATCTTTACGCAACCGAGCCGTTGTCGGTTGATGCAAATCAAATTACACAAGCGGTCGGATTTTATAATTTAATTCAATGAGTTATTATACATAAAAAAAACACCATACAAGTAAGTTACCTGTGACCGAGACAACGCCTATTAACAATCAATTCAACGTACTTATTGTTGATGACGAACCAGATATTCATGCTGCGATAAAGATGTCGATCAAGCATGAAACAGTATTGGGTAGCCCAATTAATATTCTTAGTGCGTACTCAAAAAAAGACGCAGCTGAATTGATTAAAAACTTCGATGGCGATATTTGCATGATCTTTTTGGATGTGATCATGGAAACCGATAACGCAGGTTTTGAATTACTGGCTGAAGTCCGCGAATTAGATTTACAAACCCAACCGCAAGTTGTCATGGTAACTGGTCAAGCGGGCTTATCGTCAGAACGAGATGCGGCAAGAAGCCATGAAATTAATGCCTACTTGCCAAAATCCGACCTTAACCCTTACCGATTAGTTAGTATTCTAAACACCTCAATTAGAAACTATGTCACCATTCAAAAGCTAGAGATCACCACAGATAAGTTATTAGAAGTACAGTCGAGACAAGAAGAAACCTCTGCTTATATTAAGAGTATTCTTGACTCAATCAGTGATGCTTTAGTGGTGGTAAATAGCCGAGGCGTAATTGTCACTATCAATTCAGCGGTGACAACTATTTTTGGTTATACACGCAACGAGCTAATTGGCGAGAAAGTCGAAATTCTGATGCCTGAGCCATACGCTTCTCGCCACGATCAATATTTGCACAGCCACCAAGCTCACGGTAACTACAATATTATTGGTAAAGGCAGAGAGCTACCAGCAAAAAAGAAAAGCGGGCAAACCTTTCCAATGGAGTTAACCTTAACCGAGTTTAATAATAAAGGTGAAACCCTGTACATTGGCTTGATCCGAAACATTTCTGAACGCATTGAAGCGCAAAAAGAAATTTATCAATTAGCCTACTTTGATGCCGTTACTAACTTACCAAACCTAACCAACTTTTATAAAGAATTATCAAGAAAGTCTGAAGTCTTACTCAAAGATGATTTAGTCTCACTAGCCTTAGTCGATTTAAGCGGTTTTTACCGAATTAATCAGGCCTATGGTCATGATGTGGGCGATCAGGTGCTGACTTTGCTAGTTGATAGAATGGAATGGGTACTGCCAAAAAATTGCAGCTTGTACCGCTCAGAAGGCACCGACTTTTTAGTTGAGTATACTTCAACTAGCTCTGACAAAGCGGCTATTATTGAAGAGTTTAAAGCTATTGCTCAGGAGCTATTAGAAGCGGTTGCACAAGATATAATCTTAGGCACATCCAATCATCAAATTTCAGCAAATGTCGGTATTTTAGTCAGACCTTTAGAGAAAGTACTAAAAGAGAAGGTGTTGCACCAGTTAGAGTTTGCCACCTTACAGGCTAAAAAAGTGTCAAACGTGAACTTAAGTATTTACGACTCTGACGCCGAGCAAGAAGACACCAATAAATACTTATTGGAACAAGAGTTATCTAAAGCGATAGACAGGAACGAATTCTCAATTTACCTGCAACCACAATTTAATTGCAGTAAAAATATTGTCTGCTCTGAAGCCTTGTTGCGCTGGAATTCAGAAAAACTAGGCTTTATCCCACCGGATAAATTTATTCATATTGCAGAGGACAGTGGCCTAATAGTGCCTATTGGTCGTTGGATATTGAAACAAGTTTGTACCGTTATTGCCGATACAAGAGCCAAAGGACACCAAACCAGTATCGCGATTAATGTTAGTGCCAGAGAGTTTTTACAGCCGGATTTTGTTGAGATTGTGATGGCCTCAGTCAAAGAACATAAAATTCCAGCAAATGCATTGACATTGGAAGTGACCGAGAGTGTGTTTGCTACCGATATTGAAACGGTTATCGCTAGTATGACGACTTTGTCAGAGTTTGGTATTCGATTCTCTATTGATGATTTTGGCACAGGCTATTCAAGCTTAAGTTACCTAAAACGTTTGCCAATTAATGAACTAAAAATTGATAAAAGCTTTATTGATGATGTCACCAATCAAGACTCTGCAGTGCCATTAGTCGATGCCATTATTACCATGGCTAAATCTTTAGGCCTCGATATTGTCGCCGAAGGGGTCGAACACGACTATCAATTTAACTATCTAGCGCAACAAGCTAGCATGTTGATCCAAGGTTACTTATTTTCCCGCCCTTTACCTATTTCCGATTGGTACAAATTCGTTGATATCAAAGGTGTCCCTTGAGATAAAGCAAAGTATTAGATCAGATAAAATCATCTAGACTCTGTGTGCATATTAGATACACTGTGGATTGATATAGAACATTTTAAAGTTGGAATTCAGTTGCTATGGAAACTATCTGGATACTGGTCGCCTTCGTTGCTGGTTTAACGGTAAGCAGAGTTGGCTTGCCTCCGCTTGTAGGTTATTTAATTGCAGGATTTGCCTTACACTTTTTTGGCGTTGAGCCCATCCCCCAACTAGATAGTCTTGCTGACTTAGGCATTGCTCTCTTACTATTTTGTATTGGTATCAAGCTGGATATTAAACAGCTGATAAAAAAAGAAACCATTATTTCAACCACTGGCCACATGTTGCTATTCGGTGGCGTTAGTGTTGGTGTGTTACTGCTTGCCAAAGCCTTGTTATTGCCATTTTTTGCCGAAGCCAACCACAACGCCGTGATGTTAATTGCGTTTGCCCTGTCTTTTAGTAGCACTATATGCGTGGTTAAAATGCTTGAAGACAAAGGTGAACTAAAAACCAAACACGGACAAATTTGTTTAAGCGTCTTGGTTTTGCAAGATGTTATCGCAGTGTTATATCTAACCGTTACTGCTGACTCTAAGTTGAGTTTATTATCTGCATCTGTTTTGTTATTGCCTCTACTTAAGCCTGTGCTTAATCGTATAATCAGCTTCAGTGGACATAATGAATTACTGCCGTTAGCAGGCTTTGGCCTAGCTCTAGGTGGTGGCGCTTTATTTGAGCTAGTCGGTTTAAAAGCCGCTTTAGGTTCACTCTTCTTGGGCATGCTGGTTAGTAGCCATGTTAAAGCGTCTGAGCTGAACAAGTCTTTGATGGCATTTAAAGATTTATTCTTAATCGGTTTCTTCCTATCCATAGGATTTACTGCTCTCCCCACTTTAGAAACCTTCATTATTGCATTGGGCTTGACCTTATTGTTGCCAATTAAAGCGGCGCTATTTTTCTTTATTTTGTTAGCGCTAGGCTTTAGAGGCCGTACTTCACTACTAAGTAGTGGTGCACTTACGAATTTCAGTGAATTTGGCTTAATTGTCGCGAGTATTGCTTATAGCCAAGGACACATTAGTGCAGATTGGATGGTGATCTTAGCACTGGCAGTATCCATTTCTTTTGTTATCTCATCTTTGTTGAACCCGCATTTGCACAGCACTTACTCAAAACACAAGTCACTGTGGACAAAATGGCAAAGAGACGAAATAGCGCCATCACCTTTATCTAAAATGCCCGATGATGTGGATGTGTTGATCATAGGTATGGGACGAGTTGGGGTTGGTGCCTACAACACTCTAGAGACCGAATCAAACTTCAAAGTTTGTGGTGTTGACGCCAGTGAAAAACGCATCGAAGCCCTAAAACAAGAGAATAAAAACGTCATCTTTGGTGATGGCGAAGACTCGGATTTTTGGGACAGTATAGAAACATCAGGTACTAAACTTATCATGCTGGCATTACCTACGATTCAAGATTTACAAGAGTCAATGCGCCAGTTAAAAGAAGCCGGATATTCAGGTTCAGTTGTCGCTGTTGCCAAATACGAAGATGAGAAAAAGCTGTTAGAACAGTGCGGTATCGATGCCGTGTTCAATTACTACAATGAGGCTGGTGCAGGTTTCGCCCGTCACGCTTTTGCTAACTTGCCACATATGGAAAAGCTTTAAGTAAAAAGCGATCTGGCAAGCCAGTTAGATCAACCTAGGGTTGCTAGATCGTTACACGCCAGAGCAAGTTTGAAATCTAGCTATATGTTCTAGCCTTTTTTCTTGCTTACAACTTGTGGCAAAGCCATTCTTATAACTTTCCACGTCATATGGAAATAATAACTTATCATTTACCCTATTAATTCCTTTTGATTTAAAACCTACACTTGTTGCCAGTTTATTTAATCTGTTGGAGACAAACATGAAAGTATTAGCCTTTGGTGCAAGTTCAAGCAAAACCTCGATTAACAAATCCTTTGCTACTTATGCTGCACAATTAATCCCCAATGCAAAAGTAGAAGTACTAGACTTAAACGAGTTTGAATTACCTCTGTTTAGTACAGATAAGGAAGCAGAGTTAGGTCAACCTGAACTAGCCAAGCAGTTTTTCGATAAAATCGGGCAAGCCGATGCCTTAGTGATCTCTTTTGCCGAGCACAATGGCTCCTATACCGCAGCCTATAAAAACTTATTTGATTGGACTTCTAGAATTGATATGAAGGTTTATCAAAATAAGCCAGTGCTGTTGTTGGCAACCTCTCCAGGCCCAGGCGGTGCAAGCAACGTATTGGCTGCGGCAAAAGGTTCTGCGCCATTTTTTGCCGCAGACGTCAAAGCTGAGTTTTCTTTGCCAAGTTTTTACGACAATTTCGATCAACAGACTTCCACTTTTAAAAACCAAGAATTGGCTCAAAAGTTAGAGGCCGAAGTCGCTAAACTTACCGCCTAGCTGTTGCCATTGAGGTTAGTTTGTTAGCTCTAGCCTCTTTTAAATCTGCCTGTTACTATGCCGTGGTACTAAATTTGCTTACTCCATTGAGTTTAGCCTTAGAGCTAACACTGTGAGTTTTGTCTTAGCACAACACAGAGTTATACTTAGATGGGGTAACATAGCCCCTAAGTTAGTTAAAGTCTTTTTGTAAATACAGGTTGTAGTGATCCATGGTATCTAGTTTTTTTTCACGCTTACTTTTCATTTTAGTTAGTGCTATTGCCCTAGCCTCATGTGGCGGCGGAGGTGATGGCGATGGAGATAGTGGTGGTGGCGATAATGGTGGCAACGGCGGTGGCACTCCAACTCCTGTAGTCGAAACATTTACCGTTGCTTTTAACCAAGAATCGATAAGTATTGAGCCAGGTAAGAGCCAAGTCATTGACTACACACTAACACGTGAAGGCGATACGAATTTTAATATTGAAGTCAGTATTGTCTCTGCTCCTGAAGTTGGTAGCGTTGCGCTTGATACTGATAATAATCGATTAACCTATTCTTCTGATGCCGAAGGCTCTGGTAGCTTCTCTGTTTTGTTTAAAAGCGCCAGTTTACAAATCAATAAACAACTGGTTTACCAAGTTAAAGCCCCCGATGTTGTTGACCCAGACCCTGGTAAACCAACGATAGACAATGATCAGGATTTCATTATCCACTTACCGTCTGATCACATTACTATTTATGAAGACGAAACCATTACTCTCGATTTAAAACGCAACTATGAAATGAACGAGCAAATTGTCGAAGAGTTTTATTTCAATACCGATAATATTCAAGGCTCAGTATCCGACGACAAAAGCCAGATCACGCTAACAGCAATAGATAGTGAAGAAGACACTTATGGTGAGATCACCGCAGTAACCAATGTAAACGGCATTTTATACGAAAGTAAAATGTATGTGATTTACTACAATAAAAACCGTGATCTAACCACAACCGAACCACCGGTAGTGGCGCTTCTTGAACACGAAATTCAGATCACGCCGTTTGGTACTACAGTGAAGTTTTTTGATATTTACGATCCAGACAGCGACCGCATCTCTTACCGTATTCTATCTTCTCCCGCTTTCACGACCACTCATATGATGAAAGTGCCAGGCGGATATGAGATCACAATCAACGCCATTGCCGCCATCGACCCCAATGCCAACGATTTAGTATTGGAAGTCAGTGATGCTAAAAACATCGACATTCATACATTCAACTTGGTTGCTAAAACCAACGGCGGTAATAGCAAACAAGTTCACCCTGTGGTGAGAAATACAGCTCAAAATAGCAGTGACAATCGCCCTCCTGTGTTATCGATTGAAGAGAACGTGACGGTAAGTTTAATTAAAGAATTTACTGGCAATGAAAAAGGCCAAATTGCCGAGCTGGCATTTGTTCATACAGACCCAGATGGCGATGCTATGACCTTATCAGCTAAAGCATCTGTCGATGGTAAGTACAGCTTTAACATTCAACCACCATACTTATACGTCAGTGCAAACGACATATCTGATCTGCAATATGATCAGATCACGCTAACAGCAAGTGATGGTAAGTTTGATAGCAAAATGACGTTCCATTTTTACGTCAAAGATAACTTTTTAACGTTTCTTGGCGGTAACCCTAATACCGCACCTATGACTAACTTGCCGACTCAACTAACCCTGTTGGAAGGTAAGCGTTACGAGATCCCGTTCAATAGCTCAGATCGTGAAAGACACCCATTTGATATTGGGATAGAAAAAGATTCTGCCTTTATCAACACGCTGTTAACCGACTCTAATTTGGTATTAACAACTTTGACACCTGAGATCTCGACACAAACCTCAATAACTATTTGGTTAGAAGATGTATTTGAAAGTCGTAGAGAACACACAATTAATATCAATATTATTAAAAATACCGCGCCAACAGTAGCATTAGACTTTGTCGCGACTGACGAAGTTGATAGTGCGCCTTATAGCATTAAAGAAGTTGAGCAAACTCCTGTAGAAGTAAAAGTGACGGTAACCGACCCAGACGAACCAGATCTAACACCAGCATTCAGTTTCAACAGCAATTTCATTACGGTTGATTATAAAGACGGGATCGCAACCATTAACTCGAAAGACCTAAGGGCAGACTACAAAGGTCAGGTAAAAATTAGTGCAACCGATGAGTTCGGCGCTAAAGGTGAGCAAGTCATTGATGTTGAATATCAATTTAAAGATCCTAATAATCAATTTCCTGTTATCACCATTGCCAAAGAAGCATTCGTTCTACTACCGGGAGAAAGCGGTTCAACAACGATATCCATTACAGACCCTGAGAATGATCCTTTAACCATAGATTCAAAAGCAAACTCAGACGATGTGACCTACACCTACAATATTGCAACAGGAAAAATCGATTTCAAAGTTGCCAGTGATGCTGCTTTTGAACAAGAGATCCTTATTACTATTACGGCTGCGGAAAACCCAGGATTAGGGTTGAGCCAGAAGAATATCGTCATTACTGTGCCTAAGTCCCCTGAAGCACCGAACTTAATTGTCGATTTTTACGAGCCAAAAGTACCAGAAGAAGTGCCTTTTGTTATTACCTTTAGCGCCACCGATGCCAACTTTGATGACATCACCATGAGCACTATCATTCCAAATAACTCGGGCTTGAGCGCTAAGATAGTGGAGACAGAAAATGTACCGGGTCGTTACCGAGGTTATTTGGAAGTCACACCAATAGACAACGTATTATCGGAGAAAGAGTACACCTTCACGCTTGCCGCAACCGACAGCAATAACGAAGTTGACTCAGAAACCATAAGAGTTACGGTACAACCGGTGAACGATCCACCAGAAATTGAATTCGTTGTACTTGATGGCTTAAATCCAGGTGACTCTGGTGAGATCATTTTAGCTAACTCGGCTTTTGCTACATTGAGCTATGGCATTAAAGATCCTGATACCACAGGACAAGATGTTCGAATGATTTACCCAGTAAAAAGTGGTCGATACGAAGTTGAAATGGGGGTATTTAGAGATTATACCTTCTTCGTTGACTCATTTGTCACTACCGCTAGTAACCAAATAAGAATAAATGGCAGTTCAAAACGAGATATGTTTGGCTACCTGTCAGCGAACAAAGGCTCGCTAGCCGTCAACGGTGATACATTCCAAGACACGATAAAAGTGCAAGTACAAGAAGAAATAAGCCCGGGCTCTAACTCAAGCCATGGTGACGAGAAAGATGTTAATGTTACGCTTAAGTTTGTTAACAATAAGCCTGCTATCGCTTCTTTCGATCTTATTCAGCTATTTGAAGCCCAAAACCAAGTAATTAACTTAGCGATTACTGATGGCGATATCGCTGATAGAACTTCTATTCCTGCTGGTGGAGAAGAGCTTTGTATCACGATTAACAATTCAAGCAGCTTTATCCAGCTGTATGACATTCGACCTTCTGTGCCTGAGCTAATTCGACTAGGCCAGCCTTATTGTGATACTGATGCCGATGGTCCACTTAACCAAGTGAGGATCAATACTTTGGCAGTATCCAGTAATGAAAGTGAGTTTTTCACCATTAACGTTAATGATGGTTTTGAAAACGCCTCACAAATTGTTCGAATCGAGATCTTAAACAATTAATTTTCTTTTAATTACTATTAGTTAGAAAAATTTTACTGCTATAGTGGGGGTCAATATTATTGACCCCCATTTTTATATCTACATGAAATCATCTATATCGCCACAGTTCTCAATACTGTTTTTATGTTTCGCTTTTGTTTACTGCTTATTAACCTCTTTAACAGCTCAACTACCACTTGATTGGGCCGTTAAAATCCTCCCCATTTTGCTACTAATTGCACTGAGCGCAAAACAATACAAAGCATATCCAGACGGCAAACTTAAGTTATTTATTATCGGCTTAGTCTTTTGTATGGGCGGAGATGTTTTCCTTGCTGTAGACAGAGAGAACTTGTTTGTATTTGGTTTAGGTTCTTTCTTAATTGGGCATATTTTTTATATTGCTGCTATGTTGCCAATTACTAAACAAAACCTTATAGGTCTAGGTGTCTTATCTATTTATGGCATAACTATGATGAGTCTACTAACACCTAACTTGGCTGAACTGCTTGTGCCAGTATTTATTTATATGTTAGTTCTGCTATTAATGGCCGCAACTAGCATGACATCAAAGTTATCGAACCCTTATTTAATTTTAGGCGGTGTCAGCTTTGCCATTTCTGACTCACTGATTGGCGTGGATAAGTTTTATATGGAAATTCCATATGCAGGACTTTGGATCATGATCACTTATTACCTTGCTCAATATTGTCTAACTTCTGGCTTTTTAGCCAATTACAAACAAAAATAAGTCATCAATTAGAACGTTTACTTAACAGATAGTAAACGCACTACAGTTTCAGCCAGCTCTTCTAAGTTTTTGTTGTCTACATAAATACCATCTATAAACAATTTACTTATGCCATGCATTGTGCCCCATGTCGTTTGCGCTACTCGCAAAGATGCTAGTTCTGGATTAATCACCCCTTGCTCCTGCCATTGCTTCACAACGCTAAGGTGAAAATCAAAGCTCTTATAAGCCACATCATGCAACGACTCTGAGCTTTGTTTTTGGCCCCATATCTCGTTACCAAACATCAACTCATATTTGGCCGAGTTCTCTAGTGCAAAGTTAAAATAGCTTTGTACATAGCTGACCAATAACTGGCTAGTTGAATCAAACTTGCCAGCAAGCGCTTGTTCAGTTTGCGCTTGCCATTCGTTGAAACCTGACTCCGCAATAGCACATAACAAATCGCTTTTGTTTGAAAAATGATGATACAAAGCGGTTCTCGATACCCCAACTAACTCACCTAACTTACGCATAGATAGTGAGTTAATGCCCTCTTCTTCAATTTGGCTAGCAGCGGTATCAATTAACGCTTGGCGCAAGTCACCGTGGTGGTATTTACTTGCTTTGTTAGTTTGTTTTTGAACTTGTTTCATAAGCGAATGGTAAACGCAGATCTTGACACTGTCAAAACCCATGCTATCTTGACACTGTCAACTTAATAAAAATGAATACACAAAGAAGACGGTCCTATGAGTCAACACAACACATATCCACATTTATTGGAGCCTTTAGACCTTGGCTTCGTAAAAGTAAGAAACCGTACCTTAATGGGTTCGATGCACATCGGTCTTGAAGAAGAAAAAGACGGCATGGAAAAAATGGCAGCCTTTTACGCTGAACGAGCTAAAGGTGGTGCCGGAATCATAGTAACTGGCGGTATTGCGCCTAATATCTCTGGTTGGGTTGCGCCATTTGGCGGTCGTATGTCGAGCAAACGTCATGCGAAAAAACACAAAGTAATTACCGATGCAGTACATAACGAAGGCGGCTTGATTTGTATGCAAATCTTGCACACGGGTCGTTATGGTTACCATCCATTTGCAGTATCAGCATCAAAAATTAAATCTCCTATCACGCCTTTCACTCCAAGAGCACTTTCAAGCCGTGGTGTTTGGCGCACGATTAAGGACTACACTAAGTCAGCTAAATACGCGCAATTAGCCGGTTATGACGGTGTTGAAATCATGGGTTCTGAAGGTTATTTAATTAACCAGTTCTTCTGCGAGCGCACCAACAAGCGTAATGACGAATGGGGTGGTAGCTTAGAAAACCGAGCTAGACTAGCGGTTGAAACAGTAAAACAAACAAGAGCAACGGTTGGTGACAAGTTCATCATTATTTATCGTTTATCTATGCTCGATTTAGTAGAAGATGGCGCGACTTGGGATGAAGTGGTTTACCTAGCGAAAGAAATTGAAAAAGCAGGTGCGACCATAATCAATACAGGTATCGGCTGGCACGAAGCTAGAGTACCAACTATTGCGACTTCAGTACCTAGAGCTGCTTTTACTTGGATCACTGAAAAAATGAAAAAAGAGGTATCTATCCCTCTTATTACAACTAACCGGATCAACACACCAGAAGTTGCAGAAGACGTATTAGCCAAAGGTCATGCGGATATGGTGTCGATGGCTCGTCCATTCCTAGCAGATGCTCAGTTTGTTGAGAAAGCGACAAAAGACCAATCCCATCTCATCAATACGTGTATTGGTTGTAACCAAGCTTGCCTTGACCATGTTTTTGAGCAAAAACGTGCTTCTTGTTTGGTAAACCCAAGAGCCTGTTACGAAACCGAACTGACTTTCCCTGAAGCTAGCAAAAAGAAAAAACTGGCTGTAATTGGTGCAGGCCCTGCAGGTTTAGCTTTCTCAACCTATGCAGCTGAACGTGGCCATGAAGTTCACCTATTTGACCAAGGCGACAAAATTGGTGGTCAGTTCAATATTGCTAAACAAATTCCTGGTAAAGAAGAGTTCTACGAAACACTTAGATATTTTGATAACCACATCAAAAACACAGGTGTTCATTTGCACCTAAACACTAGAAAAGAAGTGGCCGATTTGGCGGCTTCTGATTTTGACGAAGTCATCCTAGCAACAGGTATTTCACCAAGAACACCGAACATTCCGGGTGTTGAACATGAAAAGGTTATGTCTTACCTAGATGTATTGAGAGATAAAAAGCCAGTAGGTAAAAAAGTCGCGGTCATCGGTGCTGGCGGCATTGGTTTTGACGTATCTGAGTACCTTGTTGAAAGTCATAGCTTAACGACAGAGCCAGAGAAGTGGCTGAAGAACTGGGGTATAGATAAGAACTTTGAAAACCCAGGCGCGCTAATTCCATGTGAAATTGAAGCACCTGAACGTGAAGTATTCTTACTGCAACGTAAAGCCAGCAAAGTAGGTAAAAACCTTGGCAAAACCACAGGTTGGATCCACCGAGCAACGCTGAAGCAAAAACGAGTACAAATGCTAAACAACGTCAGCTATGAAAAGATTGACGATAAAGGTTTGCATATCAAAGTGGGTGATGACTACACAGTATTAGAAGTAGACAATATTGTCCTTTGTGCAGGTCAAGAACCGCTAAAAGAATTGCAACAAGGCCTTATCGACGCAGGCAAGCCTGTGCATTTGATTGGTGGTGCAAGTGTGGCCGCCGAACTTGATGCTAAACGAGCAATTAGACAAGGTGCTGAACTAGCTTCACAAATCTAATTTTGTATAAGCACATAACCTGCAATGAAAGCCCCTGATCTGGGGCTTTTTTGTTGAATCTATTCACTCTAAATCTTTAGTAATTCACCTTGTAAAAAGTGCGGTTTATCGAAATAGTCCGACATTTAGTCTAAAACTATTGTTAGGTAGACTTTTACTGTTTTGATCATAAAAACATGACAAACCAATTAGAACAAATTCTAGAACAATGGCATCCCAAAAAAGATCAACTTGATTGGGTGCTTGCAACCGTTATTGAAACCGCAGGCTCCACCTATCGCAAGTCAGGAGCCATGATGTTTATTAATAGCTTAGGTCAGTTTTATGGCTTGATCAGTGGCGGCTGTTTAGAGGCAGATTTAGTGCGTCACGCTAGGCAATGCTTTGATTCTAAACAAGCAAAAACGGTTTGCTATGACATGCAGGAAGAGGATGACATAGGCTGGCAACTTGGTATAGGCTGCGGCGGAATAGTTAAATTATTACTACAGCCAATTAATACTAGTAATAACTACTTACAGCTAGACCTGTTAAGAGAACACCTAAAAAACAGACAAACTTGCTATTACCTACAAGATAAAACCCAACTTAGTTTCAATAATAGTCTTCAGCTTGAACAGCCGATATTAGACACGAATTCAAACTTGGTCGTGCACAAAGTATCACCTGTGCCTCAACTGGTTATTTTTGGTGGTGGTATTGATGCCCTGCCCGTCTGTAATTTAGCAGCAACCATGGGCTGGCAAGTTATCGTTGTGGACTCTCGTGTCACCCATGCCAGAGCGAGCCAGTTCACTAACGCTACTAACATTGTTAAACAAGAGTTCTCAGAGTTAACACAAGCAACATGGTTAACTGAAGCTGATGCCATAGTGATCATGACCCATAATGTTGAACTAGACGCTCAAGCACTTGCCATCAGTCAAACTTCAAAGGCCAGTTTCATCGGCTTATTAGGACCAAAGCACAGAACTGAAAAGGTGCTTAAAGCAGCGGAGTTAACTTGGCAAAGTTTAACCAAACCACTTTCAAACCCTATCGGTATAAACATAGGTGGCGAATTACCTGAAGCCATTGCTTTGTCAATTTTGGCGGAAGTTCAAGGCGTATTATCTGGCAAGTTGAGCTTATCAACACCTCTGGGATTGCAAAATGTCAGCTAATTTTAATCCAGTTTTAATCATTTTAGCCGCAGGCCAAAGTAGCCGTTTCAACGGCATTAAACAACTTGCTGAAGTGAATACTGAGCAAGGCAAACAAGTATTACTGCAATATCAATACAACAAGCTTAAGCAACTGGAATGGCCAATATTGATTGCAACTGGTGACTATCACCCCGAGCTGTTAAAGCTCGACATAGAGCCACAATTGTTACATCAATGCGATAAAGCAAACTTGGGTATGGGACACAGTATTAGCCAAATAAGCCAAACGGCATACGAGCTTTATCAGCCAACACATTTAGTTTTTGTCTTAGCTGACCAAGTTGCTTTAACCAACGATGACTTAACCAGTTTGTTATCAACAGCAAAGTCATCTCCGAACAAAATAATAACCAGTCAAACCACATTAGGTTTGACCGCTCCAACCATTTTTCCTGTTAGTTTTTTGCCTGAATTAATAGCTTTGACGGGAGATAAAGGAGCAAAGAGCATTATTAAAAAACATATGAATGAAACCCAAGTGGTGCAACTAGACAACGCACAAGTAGACATAGATACACAAGAAGATCTATCAACTTGGAATAGGACAAGCCAAGCGGAGGCGAGCAATGATCAAGTTACAAATTAATAACCAAATGGTCGAAATAGACGTTGAGGGTGATATGCCCCTACTCTATGCCATCAGAGATGAATTGAAAATGACAGGGACCAAGTTTGGTTGTGGTTTAGGTGCTTGTGGCGCTTGTACCGTGCATATTGATGGCCAAGCCATGCGTTCTTGTATCACTCCAGTATCCTTTGCTCAAGATAAGAGTGTGACGACAATCGAAGGCTTAGATGAAAATGCAGATCACGCCGTGCAAATCGCTTGGCGAGAGTACAAAGTACCACAATGTGGCTATTGTCAGTCTGGTCAAATGATGAGTGCAGCTGCGCTACTCAAACAAGTTAAAAATCCAACAGATGACGATATCGACACACATATGCAAGGCAACATTTGTCGTTGTGGTACTTATCACCGAATTCGCAAAGCAATTAAAAAAGCCGCGCAAATCAATAACGAGTCAACACTCGCTAACCTTAGCAAGGAGGGTTAATTATGTTTGACTACCTAGCTAAAAATAAAACGAGTAATGCCGAACAAAATATTACTATCGAAAACGTAAGCCGACGCACTTTCTTAAAACAACTAGGCTTGGGTACGACTTCCCTTGTACTGGCAACTAGCCTTCCAGGTTTGTCACCTATGTTAGCGCAGGCTGCTGATACAGCAGGAAAGTCAAAAGCTAACTTTGCCCTTAACTTTTTTGTCGGCATTGACCGAGACGGTAAAACATCAATTGTCTGCCACCGTAGTGAAATGGGACAAGGCATTCGAACTTCAATGCCTCAGATTGTCGCTGACGAGCTTGAGGCAGACTGGTCTCAAGTGTACGTAGTGCAAGGTAAGGCTGATAAACGTTATGGTCCGCAAGGCACCGCTGGTTCTGCGTCAATTCGACAGCATTACATGAAGATGAGAAAAGTCGGCGCAGCGGCAAGGCAAATGTTGGAGCAAGCAGCGGCTGATATTTGGCAGACAGACAGAAGCAACGTAAATGCCGATAGTCACTTTGTCATACACAAACTAACAGGCAAAAAGCTATCTTATGGCGAGTTGGCAGAAGCAGCATCAAAACTTACACCACCTGATAATAAGTCGGTGAAGTTAAAAAGCAATGCTGAATTTAAGTTGATTGGTAAAGAAGTAAAGCTGTTTGACCAAGACGATATCATCGCGGGTAAAGCGGTTTATGCTCAAGATATTCAATTACCAGGTATGTTGATAGCAAGCATACAAAGACCACCAGTGGTAGGTAGCAGCGTTGTTTCATTTGATGATACCGAGGCCAGAAAAGTTAAAGGGGTTGTTGATGTCATTCAGCTAAAACCTCGACCTTTACCTGTTGGTGTTTGGCCATTATCAGGTGTAGCGGTTATTGCTACAAATACGTGGGCCGCGCATGAAGGGAAGAAGCGGTTAAAAATTCAGTGGCAACAAAGCGCTCATGCCGTCCACGATACTGCTAGTTACAAAAAAGCGTTAATGACAACGGTGAATAATCCTGGTCAAGTTGAACGTAAAAAAGGTGACGTTTACCAACATAATTACGACAGTGATAACACTCTAGAAGCCACCTATTTTATGCCTTATCAAAACCATAGTCCTATGGAAACGCCGGCAGCTACTGCTTGGGTACAAGGCACTGGAACTGATACCAAATGTACAATTTGGGCAGGTACACAAAACCCGCAGTGGGCACAAGGTATGGTTGCAGAAGAGCTAGGCTTAACTAAAGAGCAACACGGCCAAGTTGAACTTAACTTAACTCTAATGGGCGGTGCATTTGGGCGTAAGTCAAAAGCTGACTTTATTATTGAAGCGGTTGAGCTTTCTAGCAAGTTACAAAAACCAATTAAAGTCGTGTGGTCGCGAGAAGATGATATTCAACATGGCTTTTATCACTCTATTTCTGCCAATTACATGAAAGCAGAATTAAACGATAAACAAAGTGCCGACTATTGGATTCAACGAGTAGCTTATCCACCGATTGGCTGGTTGTGGAATGATAAGGCTAATCGCCCTTCTGCTGGAGATTTATCGGTTGGTTTTGGTGATACTCCTTTTGCGGTCAACAATATGAGTTTAGAGACTCAAGAAGCCGAAGGCCACGTCAGAACAGGTTGGGTAAGAGCTGTTGCTTGTCTTAACAATGGTTTTGCTCTTGGTTCATTTGTCGATGAATTAGCGGTAAAAGCGGGGATCAGTACCCAGCAAATGTGGCTCAACTTACTAGGCAACAATCGCATGGTTGACCCAAGAAAAGAAGGTTTTGAGTACAGTAACTATGGTCAACCATTAGACACTCACCCTATCGATATCAGAAGGATGAAAAACTGCATCAATACCATTTGTGAAAAAGCCAACACAGATGAAAAGTTACCTGAAGGTCAAGGCTGGGGAATTGGCTTTTTACGAAGCTTTGGTACTTACGTCGCAGCAGCTACTAAGGTTAAGGTAGAAAATAATAAAGTGACCGTGCTAGAAATGCACACAGCTATCGATGTGGGGGTTGCAGTCACGCCAGATAGGGTTGTTGCGCAAATGGAAGGCGCTATGGTGTTTGGTTTATCTATTACGCTAATGGGCGAAATAACCGCCAAAGATGGCAAGGTTCAGCAGTCTAATTTCCATGACTCTGAAGTGACAAGGATCAATCAAGCACCACCTATGTTTGTTCATATTATCGAGTCTGACAAAGCCCCTGGCGGTGTTGGTGAACCTGGAGTACCGCCTATCATTCCAAGTATCACAAACGCCATTTATCACGCCAGTGGTAAGCGAATAAGAGAGTTACCAGTAAAACATCATATGAGTATTTAATAATACAAAGGGCTTTGCCTAAAAAAGCTTAGACTCTTTTTACACTTTATTTATGAGGGTACTAGCACTTAAGTTTGTCACTCTGGGGAAACCCAGAGTCCATTTTTCAGAAAATCTGCCTCACCCTCCTCTAGCGCGAAGCGATCTAGCAGTCGAAGACTGATCTAACGTCTTGACGATCGTTTACAATGGATTATCGCATCAAGCACGATAATGACGCTGTTGCTAGTGCTCCCTTTTAAGGGATAAATACAAAACCACCTCTTTGGGAGGTGGCTCATTTACTTAACTAAATTTTAGTTCGCCGAAGTATCTAATGCTGGAAATGACTTAACTAAGTCATCTACTGCTTTCATTTGCGATAAGAAACCTTCTAGTTTTTCTAGAGGTAATGCGCAAGGGCCATCACACTTTGCTTCGTTTGGATTAGGGTGAGCTTCAATGAATAAACCAGCTAGACCTAGTGCCATACCAGCTCTTGATAGCTCAGCCGCTTGAGCACGACGACCATCTGCTGAATCTGCTCTGCCGCCTGGACGTTGTAATGCGTGAGTAGAGTCAAACATTACAGGCGCTTGGCGCTTCATATCATCCATGCCTAGCATGTCTACCACCAAATTATTGTAACCGAACTGGCTACCACGCTCACAAAGGATAACTTTGTCATTACCTGCTTCGTTGAACTTTTTAATGATATGACGCATTTCGTGCGCCGCTAAGAACTGAGGCTTCTTAACGTTAATAATCGCATCGGTTTTCGCCATAGCGACAACCAAGTCAGTTTGACGAGCTAAGAATGCTGGCAACTGAATAATATCTACTACTTCCGCTACTGGCTGTGCTTGGTATGGTTCATGAACGTCAGTGATGATTGGTAAATCGAATTGCGTTTTGATCTCTTCAAAGATCTTTAACCCTTCTTCCATACCAGGGCCACGATAAGACGTAACAGATGAACGGTTAGCTTTATCAAACGAGGCTTTAAATACATAAGGAATACCAAGTTTAGTGGTCACTTCCTTATAATGCTCAGCGATAGATAAGGCTAAATCTCTCGATTCTAAAACGTTCATGCCACCAAACAACACAAACGGTTTGTCATTTGCTAGCTCAACGTTAGCGCCAATTTTTATCACTTGCGTATTAATATCTGTCATTTTTTTCTCTTACTATTTTGTCCATTGCCCAGCTTCTGGACAACTACGAAATTTATCCGCCAATTACTCGCAGGATCTGACCACAGAACCAAGCTGCGTATGTACCAATGGCATAACCTAGCACTGCTAACAACACACCAACAGGTGCTAATGCAGGGTGGAATGCTGACGCCACTACAGGAGCAGAAGCTGCCCCACCTACGTTTGCTTGGCTTCCCACTGCCATATAAAACACTGGCGCTTTAATTAGCTTAGCAACGGTTAACATTAATGTTGCGTGAACCAACATCCAAATCGCACCTAAAACGAAGAATAATGGTGCATCAACAATTTTAGTTACGTCCATATGAAGACCAATTGAGGCGATCAGGAAGTATAAAAATGCACTGCCAATTTTCGAGGCGCCTGCCGCTTCTACTTTTCTTACCTTGGTGAAGGACAAGATCAACCCCAATGTACTTGCCGTTACTATCATCCAGAAAAATTTACTGTGGAAGCTGAACTTAGCTGTACCTGGGTAGTTTTCAATCATAAATGGCGTTACTACATCGGCAACGACATGGGCAAAACCGGTTACCCCAAAGCCAATCGCACAAATCATCATGAAATCCGCTAAGCTAGGTGTTCTTGAGTGCTTCTTCTCGAACTCTTCTACTTTTTCTCTTAATTCATTGATGGCTGTGGTATCTGCACCTGTTTTTGCATCAATCGACTTTGCGCTGCCAGCGATTAGTAACAGACAAGCCATCCAAATATTGGCAACGATAATATCAACCGTCACCATAGCAGAGAAAATATCGCCGCCAACTTCGTATACTTCTTTCATTGCAGCTTGGTTAGCACCACCGCCAATCCAGCTCCCTGCAACCGTTGTCATACCTCGCCATACAGCATCTGGGCCCGCTCCACCCAACAATTCAGGGAAGAACGAAGACATGATTAATAACGCAATTGGACCACCGATAACAATACCCAAAGTCCCGGTTAAAAACATAACTAAAGCTTTAGGTCCCAATCTCATGATCGACTTTAAATCAACGCTTATGGTTAATAACACGATACAGGCTGGTAATAAGAAACGAGATGCAACGTAATAAACATCAGACCCTTTACCATCAACAATACCAAAAGTATTGAGTAACGAAGGTAAGAAGTAACACATAAGTAAGGCGGGCACGTATTTATAAAATTTTTGCCACGCAGGATGTGCGCTTTGTTGTGTATAAAAAACAAAGCCAAGAATTAAGGCTAGTAAACCTAGAACCGTAGCGTCATTAGTGATTAATGGCGTCATAGTTTCCCCAAATAGTTATTTTTATATTATTGTTATTGATAAATTCTAGTGAATTGTATCCACTATATGTTGTTGTTCTTCCAACTGCAATCGAATGAAAGTGGCCATAGGGTCGTTCGGGCAGGCCTTTAAAAAGTAATCAAAATCGTCCTTCGCCCAAGCTTCACAATTCAGTTGGTTTAATACTAGGCCTCTATCGCGACGCTCATATGGGTCTTCAGGTAGCAACTCCATCAAACATTCCACGCACTTTAGTGCCTCAACGTACAAACCTTCATCCAGCATGGCTAGCTTTTGTTCCGTCAGCACAATTTTCACTAAATCGTCGACTTTGCACGGATTGGCATATCGACTGATATCGTTAGTTAAGTGTTCTTTGACGTCTTGCTGAGAAATCAAATACTCCGTTGCACCAGATAAAGGGTCAATCACAATGTACTCAGAATGAGTCAGTTGCACCACCAAAGCAATGCCCTCATCAACGTCAGACAGCATTGCTTTGTAACCTAATTGATTTAACAAATAGCTAAATACAATGGCTAAGGTAAGCTCATTACCGGTTCGATGCATGATGCAATAACTTAAATTGCTCAGTGCTGACTCGGGCAACATTTGTAAGCCTGGACCTGTAAAGCCGACTTCATCGATAAGTACATCAATGATCTTGTACAGTTTATCCTGTTCGCTGGCCTTGTTTTGTTTATGCTCAGCTAACACGAAGACCAATTGCTCCAGCTCAGCTTCAACCTCAGCAATGGAGAACTGTTCTTGCCAATTTTGCTCATGCTCTAACACAAGGCGTATTAAGGATTTTTTATAGGATGGTTGATATAACCAATTTACCGACATAGCTACTACATAAATTCATGTCAAAAGACGAAGAGACAATATTGGGTCAAATTTATCAAATTCAACCCAACCAAACCACGAAAAAGTGGATATTAGGAGACGACTAAATACCTTTAGTCACTGCCATATAAGCTGCAAACATTAAACACACTGAAGACAGAGCTAGCATTTGGATACTTTTACTTTTTTGCTCAGACTTCATCGCCAATGCCGCAAATACAATGTAACCAATAACAAAGCCAAGTTTAACTGTGATCCAACCGTGAACAAACGGATACTGTTGAATGATCACACAAAGGCCCGCGGCGCTTAACAAAAGCAAGGTATCGATAACATGAGGCACCACTTTTAACAACTTTGATAATGGTTTACCCATCAGTTTGTGAATGGTAAAACGATAATAAAACAGTACGACACTGAGTACGACTAATAATAAATGAGAGTGTTTAAATGCTAAATACACGTTAATTCCTTATTGTACTTGGTAACGTTTAACGCCACCTAACCAAGTTTGTTTAAGTTCACCGTTTTCCAATACTCGAAAATCAGCAAAACCACCTTCAGATAAGGTACCGACAAACTGGCTATTTGGATGAGTTTTGCCGACAAAAAATAAATGGTCGCTTAGGGTTTGCTCAAGTTCTACGTTATTAACAACTTGCACACGAACATCGTACCAACCGTGCTGTCTGCCCCAGTAATATTCATTCGCATCTTGTTCAGACTCAGCATTAATTTGCGCAGTAGTAATACCTTTAGCTAGAAGTTCCTCTGCTAAATTTTGCACTTCCATTACTTTACCAGGGGCGATTGTTTTGCCTTTCATATCCAAAGTAACGCCTTGTTCTGGCAAGGCCTGCAATACTTGCTGCTCGCTGCCAAACAATTGAATTTTGTCATCTTTAAGCAGCATTGCCGTGGCAATCTTTTGTTGCTCTTGGTTTACAATATTGGCGTTCACAATAGCTAAATAAGGTTTAGCAACATCAGTGACCAACACTTGGCGGGCGGTTAATACAACGATTGCTAAGGCAACAAACCCAGCAAGTGAAAAAGTAAAAACTTTGGAAAACTTCATGGCAACATTTAACTACAGGACAATACAAAGTTGTGCATCTTACCTTGGTTGTAAGCAAAACTCTATCCATTGCCTAGAATAGTCATAAAGAGTACCCTTGAGGCCACTTAAAAATTGACGGTAATATCCCATGTCACAATTATTAACTGCTGAAAACAAAGGCATTCCACTTCTTGTCTGTAACAAAGAAGAATACCAAGCTTGGTTAGACCAAGAGACCGAAGCAACGAAAGCTTGGTTAAGCAATACCAACTTTAAAGGCCAAGGCTTGACTCTAGTCCCTTCCTCTACGGGTAATATTAGACAAGCGGTGTTCGTTGTTGAACAACCTGAACAATACTTTGCTTGTGGTAACCTAATTCAGCAGCTGCCAGAAGCTAAATACCTATTACAAACAAAAGACCAATACAAAAGAGCCGTTGCTTTTGGTTGGATCATTGGTGCCTATGATTTTGACCGCTATAAAAACAGCAATAAAGCTTTACCAACGTTAGCCATTGACGATCTAGATTTGGTTGAAGAAACCTTAAAACAATACTCAGCTACTGCATTAGTAAGAGACTTAGTTAACACTCCTGCAGCAGATATGATGCCTGAACACTTGGCGGATACAGCAGAGCAATTAGCACAAGAGTTTGGAGCTGAATTTAGCCAAATCGTTGGCGAAGATTTATTAACGCACAACTACCCTACTATTCATGCTGTAGGTCGTGCTAGCTGCCACCAGCCTAGACTATTAGACTTAAAATGGGGCAATAAAGACGCTCCTAAAGTAACCTTGGTTGGTAAAGGTGTGTGTTTTGACAGTGGCGGTTTAGATGTGAAACCAGCGGCTGGCATGCGCTACATGAAAAAAGATATGGGCGGTTCAGCTCACGTGTTAGGCTTAGCTCGTTTAATCATGTCATTTGGTTTAAATATCAATTTACGTGTACTTATTCCAGCAGTTGAAAACGCTATTTCAGACAATGCCCTGCGCCCAGGTGATGTGATCACAACCAGAAAAGGCCTAACGGTAGAAATCGACAATACCGATGCGGAAGGCCGATTAGTATTATGTGATGCGCTAGATGAAGCGGTTAACGACGAGCCAGATTTAATTATCGATTTTGCAACATTAACAGGTGCAATGCGTATTGCACTAGGTACTGAGTTACCGGGCTTCTTTGCGACGAAAGACGCTACCGCTCAAGGCATCACTGAATCTGGTTTACCTTTACAAGATCCAGTTTGGCGCATGCCGTTATACCAACCATATGCCGACATGTTAAAGAGTGATATCGCTGATATGACAAACTGTGCAGCGGGTCCATTTGGCGGTGCTATTACTGCAGCATTGTATTTACAAGAGTTCCTACCAAAAGATATCGACTGGTGTCACTTTGACGTAATGGCATTTAATGTAAGAGCCTTACCTGGACGACCAAAAGGCGGTGAAGCCGTAGGTATTAGAGCGGTATTTGATTATTTAGCAAAAAGATATGCTTAAGCGATAAAGGTTTTAAGATAAACGATCTGACTGAGTAGCCAGATCGTTTTTTTATTATTGCGCTGGACAATCCATCGCTGCAACAGAGTCTAACGTGATCGCTGTAGTTGGTACATTGGTTAACCCTGATTGTGAGCCAACGTCAACGTTATTCATAGCATCAACCACGTCCATACCCGCAATTACACCACCAAACACTGCGTATCCGTCAAAACCAGAGCGTAAATCTAACTCGTTATTATCGGTAGTATTAAAGTAGAACTGGCTAGTTGCAGAATCTGGATCGTTAGTACGAGCCATTGCAATACGGCCACGGTAGTTTAATAAACGGTTATAAGATTCGTTTTTAATTGGTGAACGGGTTTCTTTCGCTTTGTAATCTGGAGTAAAGCCCCCGCCTTGAACGACAAAGTCTTTTACTACTCGGTGAAACACAGTGCCATTGTAAAATTCATCAGCCACATATTGCTTAAAGTTAGCTGCCGTAATTGGTGCTAATCTCTCATCGACAGCAATATCAATATTACCCATACTGGTCACTAACTGATAACAAGCATAATCGCCACGCGACACATTGATTGCCGCTTCGGTATCGACAAACCCACCTTCCGTCGTGATCTCAACTTCACCATCATCCGAGCAACCGACTAAACTCAATGTTAGCAATAAGCTAGTTAATAAAGACTTGTTCATTTGCTGTACTTCTTTCTTTCGATTAATTTTATAAAGTGCGCACTATGCCATAGTGCACACCAGCTAGGCTATTAATTATTTGTAATTATTGGTTATCCCAAAATTGTCTTTTTCGTTTATTTTCTGACGTTTTCTAAACGAGCAAATAAACTTGAGGTATCCCAGCGGTTACCACCAATTGCTTGAACCTCAGAGTAAAACTGATCAACCAGTGAAGTAACAGGTAAATGCGAGCCATTTCTCCTAGCTTCTTCTAAGGCAAACCCCAGATCTTTACGCATCCAGTCAACGGCAAAGCCAAAATCATATTCACCATCCCACATGGTTTGATGACGATTTTCCATTTGCCATGAGCCAGCTGCGCCTTTCGCAATCGTTTCAATTACATCAGGGCCATTAAGGCCTGCACTGCGAGCAAAATGTAAGCCTTCGGCAATGCCTTGCACCACACCAGCAATACAGATTTGATTGACCATCTTAGTTAATTGCCCTGCCCCTACCTCACCTAGTAGCTTGGCAAACCGTGCATAACAGTCCATCACAGGGAAAGCTTTATCAAATGCAGTTTGTGAACCACCGCACATGACGGTAAGCACGCCATTTTCAGCACCTGCTTGGCCACCTGATACAGGTGCATCAATAAACTCTATTCCTAACTCAGCCGCTTTGGTATGAACTTCTCTGGCAACATCAGCTGAAGTTGTCGTGTGATCGACGATTAACGCCCCTGAGCTAAGACCTGCAAGGACACCGCCATCGCCATAAATGACAGAACGTAAGTCATCATCATTGCCTACACAAACAAAGACAATTTCCGCCGACTGCGCGGCTAATTTAGGCGTAACAGCAAAGTCACCAGCAAACTCACTGCTCCACTTTTCCGCTTTTGCTTGCGTTCGGTTGTAGACCGTTACTTGATGCCCAGCGGTTGCTAAGTGGCCAGCCATTGGGTAACCCATTACCCCTAATCCAATAAAACTTACTTTCATCATTTACCTTTATACCTAACCATATCAATAATGGCTTTATAACATGATTTAGCAGCCAAGTAATACCAATCTAAGTACAGCTAATGAAGGAAAAGTTAATATTTATAAAGGAGTTAAAGTGGCACTAATGGACTGGTAATAAAGCTGAGTAACCCCTTCATAACCTGAGTCTGAACCAACATATAACCAAGCATTACCTTTTTCTGACGAGATCACATCAAACGATACTCGTTTTGTTAACGACAGTTGTTTCGAACCATATCTTGAACCATCACAGGCTAAGCCATTTACCGCTATATTACCAAGCACTTCTGAGTCTGCGCCTTTTTGCGACTGGCTACCAATTGCGATATTCATATAATAATCGGCTTGTTTCGGTTCGTGATTGGTCGCGCCAGCTTTAACATATACTGAGCCACCTGGGCTGCCGCCAATGCCAAAACAACCATTGCCAGCATTCGACCATAAAGTAATATCCATAGTGACTTGATAACGAGTATTCGCGACTAAGTTAGTGATAGGTCGTTTTAAATACATAAACAAGTCGTCACTACGATTACTGCCAGCGACCATATATCCGGTCTTACCATTTGAGTTTGGAATAACCTTAATGCCAGCTTGTAATTGATAAATCTCTTTATCCGCGACAGGATAATCGGAAAAGCCATGACGCCAACCACTTGCTCCTTGAGCAAAATCAGATTTAACCGTCACTGCAACTGGGTTATCGTCGCTTGGCTTTAACTCAACCTTACAGCCAAATAACAAGGTCGGTAGCACTAGCAATAGGTATTTGTTCATTCATCCTCTCTTTGATAGAAAAATTCACGTAAAAGTACCAAGCCTGTAAATAAGTAACTGTTATTAAATGTTATTTCAAAGAGCAAAAGTGTTATTAATTGTCATTGTGAGGGTTCCTGTTACACATCAATAAATTTCTCGATTTAGCTGCTAAAGTATGGATTAAATTAAATGCACCAGTGGTTTACACTAACTCAATCAAGAACTCTGAAATGGAATTGTTATGAACACGTTCAATGTTGCAGTATTTAGCAGCAAAAGCTATGACCAAAAAAGCTTGAAGGCTAACCTCCCACCTCACCTATCCATGACGTTTTTTGATGTCAGGTTGACCGAACAATCGGTGCAATTAGCCCAAGGGTTTGACGCAGTTTGTGTCTTTGTCAACGATGAATTAAATGAGGTCGTGTTATCTCAGTTGGTTAAATTCGGTGTCAAAGGCATCGCCCTTCGCTGTGCAGGTTTTAACAATTTAGACTTAACAAGTTACAACAACTCTCCACTTCGAGTTGCAAGAGTACCAGCCTACAGTCCAGAAGCCGTGGCTGAACATACCGTCGCTATGATGATGACGTTAAACCGAAGGTTGCACAAAGCTTATAATAGAACCAAAGAAGACAACTTTTCTCTAGAGGGCTTACTTGGTTTTAATATTCACGGCAAAACCATTGGCTTAATTGGCACAGGGAAAATTGGCTTAGCAACGGCGAGAATAATGAAAGGTTTTGGCGCTAACGTCATTGCTTATGATCCTGTACCAAGTGATATGGACAAACAAATTGGTTTCAATTATGTCAACCTTGATACTTTATTGGCCACATCCGATGTGGTTAGTTTGCACTGCCCTTTAACCGAGCAAACTCAACATATCATTGACGCTAAAGCGATAGCACAAATGAAACCTGGGGTTATGTTACTCAATACCAGTCGGGGTGGTTTAGTGGATACCAACAGTGTCATTGCTGGTTTAAAAAGTGGTCAAATTGGTCATTTGGCGCTAGATGTGTACGAACAAGAAAGTGAATTATTTTTTGAAGATCGGTCAACAACTATCGTGCAAGATGATGTTTTCCAGCGTTTATTAACCTTTCCCAACGTGCTGATCACCGGTCACCAAGGCTTCTTTACCGAAGAAGCCTTAGCGCAAATTGCCAGCACTACCATTGACAATTTGCAGTGTTTTGCTGATGGCAGTCAATGTCGCAACGAAATTTAATTCGCTCAGTTAACTTGATAATAGGCTAAAAACATACCGACACTATCAATAATAAGTTTCTGTTGCTCAGTGTCGGTTAAACAAGGATCTCGCCTTAACACCTGTGGCCAGAAAGCGCGGTCTTTGAGCAAGCTGATCAATTGGTCATTAGCAGAGTCGACATTTAATGGTTTCAACTTGCCATCAGCAACGGCGGCTTTTATCCACCTTTTTAAGCTAGTTTCTGTTTTCATAAACTCATCGGAGTATTCTCGCATCTCTTCTGGTTTATGAATAAAGTAGCCTAACGCAAAGCGCACCATTTCAATATAAGTTGTACAACTCATACACTGAATTTCGCCTTGCAACAGGCTTATTAATTGACTATCTAACGGTAAGTCAGTTTGATAAACCTGTTCACTTAAGGTTTGCGACTTTTGCCACATCTCTTTAAATATTTGCGCAACTAATGTTTCTTTACTGTCAAAGTGATTGTACACAGTCCGCTTAGACACATTGGCCAGCTGGGCAATAGTGTCCATGCTGGTCTCATTAATACCGTTGTTATGAAAGGCCTCTATCGATGCTGCAATTATCGCTTCGCGCTTTAATTCACTTCGAGTTTTTTTTACTTCTGTCATGGTTATCTCACTTTGGCTTCCATACTATTTTTACACCATATAGTTTACTTTTCAAATGCTGGTGATATTAACGCCAATTACAGTAGCTGTACTTAGCGGAGTCTAGTTATAAAAAGTGAAATAAAAACAGCAAGACAAAAAAGGCGCTTTATGCGCCTTTTTGAGTTAATGCCGAAGCCATTTGGTTACTCAGTTCATCGAGTAACTGTCGCATCACTTCGACACTGGCTGCGTAGCCCGCATCCCTTTGATTTCCTGAAAGGCTAAAATACTCTACCACATCCGATGCTTTACCTTGACCAATAACGAAGTGGCCAGATAACACAACTTGTCCTTGCTCATTTGGATAAAAATGCTCAATGAACAAACTCAACTGCTTACAATCGATACAGTGGTTAACTGTGCCATAGTTGGGATTTTGCTGATTCAGCTTAGCAATAAGTATACGCTGAACAGCCTTATCCAATGGTTCAGCCCAGTGATGATAATTAGCTAACTCTAACTGATTACTATCCCGACGCATTACTAGGTTTGGTTGTAACAAATAATCCGTTAACCGAACTTTACTTAAAGCAAATTTAGCTTTTGGCAGGCGTTGTTCTAGCTTTACCTCTTTGTGATCCAGCAAGTGATAAGTCATTGCTGGAGTCGGTGTATTTAAACTACAACCTACTAATAAAACGCTACTGGCAAGTGGCGCTAACACGGATAACACTTTATTCATTATTATTTCCCTTAGGCTGTGAGTCTTGCTTAGGAGGGCCTGAGAAGATCAGAGAGTTCGGTCGTTTGTTGATTTCAGACAATACAGGTTGCACCGACTTTAACGTCTTTTGCAGCTCCATCATGCTTTGATCAACCGTTAGATATAACTCAGAGTTAGGTTGTACACCTTTTAACGAAGCTTGAACTTCTTTTAGCGTTTTATTTACTTCATCAAAACTGCTTTGTGCACTGACCAAGGTTTTATCCAGTTGGGCAAAGGTTTGATCCAACTGACTGAAAGTTTGTTCGATTGGCAGCTGCCCTATTCGATCTAAAATAGCGTCCACTTTTCGAGTCATATTGGCCAGTTCACTTTTCGCGCTTGGAATAATTGGATACTCACCAAAATACTCTAGCTCAGACACACTTTCGCTACCAGGGCTTAAACTTATTTGTAGTGAGCCGGTCAGTAGATTAGCCATCTCAGGTTTCGCAGTTAGTCCGCCTAGGATCCAGCCGTTAAACCGTTCAGAAAAGTCTTTCATTTTAAATTCTTGGCCACGATATAGTCTTTCTGGCTCAATATGCAAAAGCACAGGTATTCTGCTTTCTTCTGCACTTATCTGCTGGATCTCAGCAAAATCTAAGTAAGGACGAGCAACAGTACCAATTCGAATGCCTCTATACTCTACAGGCGCGCCTTTGTTTAAACCATCAACGGTATCATCCACTAACAGTACATACTTCAAGTAAGCATAGTGTCTCTGCTCTAGTACCTCTGCTTTATTTTTATACAAGGTGAACTCGGCACCAGAACTAATTTGTTCACCCAGAGCTTCTTGTTCAAGTACATCAAACTCGACTCCACCGGAAATCAATGACTCCATCGAAGGGACATCGACATTTACCCCACTGGTGGTGGCAGAGATGGATACTCCCCCAGCATTCCAAAATACAGTATTAGTGGTTACTAGGCTGTCATAGGGCGATTGCACAAATACGCCATAATTAACTTTTCTAGCCACAGGATCAAAAGTTGAAGACTCGACTACGCCAACTTTGTAGCCTCGATAAAGCAAAGGATTACCAACAGCTATATCTCCGCCGTTTTCAGCAATTAAGGTCAAATGGATGCCGTTGCTGGTTGGAGACGTCAATGACGGCGCTTCTAAACCAACAAAATAATTAGAACGAGAAACTGACTTACCAGGCTCTAATTGAATATATGAGCCAGAAAAAATGGTGCCAATACCAGAAACCCCGCCAGAGCCAACCCTAGGCCTAACGACCCAAAACTCAGTATCTGTGCTCAATAACTTGAACATATCTCGGTCAATTTCAATATGAGCGACAACGGATTTATTATCATCGGTAAAGCGAATTGCTTTGACTTGACCAACATCTACGCTGCGATAACGTACCTTAGTTTTATTCGCTTCTACCCCCTCGGCACTTTGAAACTCGACGCGAATTTGAATGCCGCGATTTTGCCAAGCATGAAGTACTAACCCAGCCCCAATTAAAAAGGTGATAAGCGGTAATAGCCATATCATAGAGACTTTTCTTTTCGGCTTCACAACAGCAGGTTGAGCAACATCATTTGTCATTTTTCATTTTGTCCCATAACAAGCGCACATCAAATTTATGAGCGGATAACATAGTTAAGATCACCACCAGTCCAAAGGCTCGCAAGGCAATACCGGGTTGAATGATCATAAGTCCACTAAGCTGTACTAGTGCAGCCAATAACGCTACCACAAATACGTCAATCATTGACCATTTGCCGATAAACTCGACCAAGCGGTACATATTGCTTAGCTCTTTCATCGAGTACTTAGTTTTCGACTTGGTGCAATAGCACAGCCAAGCGATAACAAACATCTTAACCAACGGGATCAAGATACTAGCAAAAAATATCACGCCCCCAACAAAGTAAGAGCCATCTTGGAAAAAAAGAATGACGCCACTAATAATGGTACTTGGTTTTGGTTCACCAAGCACTGTGGTGATCATGATAGGAAATATATTAGCGGGAATATAGAGTAAAGCCGCCATGATCAGTAAAGATACCGTCCACTCAAACGAGTTTGGCTCACGTAAGTGCAACTCGCTATGGCACCTTTGACAATACTGCTGTTCAATTTTATTTGCTTTATGGCAAACCGAGCACAAAGCGATGCCTTTTGACGCTGCCGAATTGGCACTGAAATTATCTGCCATTTTGTCTCTCAAAAGCTTCTTGATACCAACCCCAGAGCCTATGCCTGTCCATCACTTGAGATAGGTATAGAAATAGTAGAGCAAAGAGTAAGTAGGAATAAAAGGCAATGCCAAAAACGATCTCTGCCATGGCGATGATCTTAATCAAGGCCACCACAACGCCAGTGAAAAAGACATCGGCCATACACCAAGGCAACAAGCTACTGATCAACTTACCTAACTCCAAAGCTATTTTCGGAGCTCGCGCCAGTTGGGTTAATAAGACATAAAGGAATAAGCTGATGATATAAATTAAAGGCAAGCAAAAGATAAACAAAAAAATCAATGTGCCCATTAACTTATAGTCTTGAGCATACATTTCACTGACGGTTTGCAATAACGTAATAGACTGACTGCGTCCTTGGCTTTGGAAGGTTAAAAACGGGAAGTAATTGACTAAAAATAACAAGAACAGACAAGACGTTGCCACCGCGAATACTCTTTGTTTTGGCCGCTCCACGCCAATAGTAATAGTGTGCTGACACCTTGGGCACACGAGTCTATCTGTTTTTTCGCACGATGGCGGCATAGCGATGAGCATGTCACATTCATCACAAACTAACATTTCTTGTTCCATGCCTTTGTTACTTTTGCTCCTGCTATTTTTTACCATTAAATTTATTATCGGCGGTTTAAGCCGAACTTTAAACGAGTGCTGAGCTTTATAAACTAGCACAAGCTACATAAAACAACACTAAGCAATAATAAGACAACGTATTTCCAACATAATTTGTCTATTAATCCATCAGCTGTTTCGGTGAAATGACAGCTCCAATAATCGGGAGACGAAGATGAAACTTTTAGCCTTAACCGCAATTTTATCAAGCTTACTTGCAACCTCAACCGCAACTGCCACAACAAAGGCACCTAGCTTAAAACTAACCCATAAGAAACAACTCACTTTGCCACGCATCATAGGTGGGGTTGAAGCACCAAAAGGTGAACGACCTTGGATGGCCAGTTTGCAAAGTGGCGGCCAACACTTTTGTGGGGGTTCTGTTATCGACAGACAATGGATCTTAACCGCTGCGCACTGTGTAGAAGATGTCACAGATCCATCGTCTTTAGACATTAGAGTAAACTTTACTCAACTGGATGAGCCAAATACAGGTGAAAGCCATAAAGTGTCTGATATTTATCTCAACCAAGGTTACCTAGCTGGCGAATCCAAAGACATTGCGTTATTAAAATTAACTAGCAAGGTTTCAGATGCAATTGCCAGTATTAACTTGGCTGACGAGAACACCATGTTAGCAGCGGCTAGTGCAGGCAAAATGGCTTCTGTTAGCGGCTGGGGCAACACCAGTGCTGACGGCGAATCGTTCCCACAAAAATTACAGAAAGTAGAAGTACCTATTGTGTCAAACCAAGTATGTAATAGCGCTGAGGCATATAACGGGCAAATTCAAGATACTGAAATGTGTGCAGGCTTAGCCGCTGGTGGCAAAGACTCATGCCAAGGTGACAGCGGTGGTCCATTGGTCGTCAAACAAGGTGGCGAATTCATTCAAGCTGGTATAGTAAGCTGGGGTGAAGGCTGTGCCGTAGCCAATAAATACGGTGTATATGCACGAGTTGCTTCATTCAAACAATGGATAGCTGATGTCAAAAGCGGTAAAGTAGAAAGTCACGATGGCAACTCTAGTGGTAACGACAACACTGACAACAGTAATAATGGCCAACTTGTTAATGCACAAGTGCTGACTGGACTATCAGGAGAGCTTAACAGTCAAGCCTATTACACTATTGAAGTGCCAGAAGACGCTCGTATTTTATGGATAGACACTAAAGGGACTATTGGTGATGCGGACTTGTATTTAAAACAAGGTCAACAGCCAAGTCTTGATGACTTTGACTATGCTCCATTTGAGCAAGGCAGCAACGAACATATTTTAATTCGAGCGCCAGAAGCTGGAACGTGGCACTTAATGGTACATGGTTATGAAAACTATCAACAACTTGAGTTAGCCCTATTCAGCCGGTAAATAAACACCACAATGAGGGTTTGGCCCTCATTGTTGCAACCATCATTTTGCCGTCATCATTAACTAACTAATTTTTAACCAGCTAGGTTAACTAAACTAAACTTCTCTGCTAAGATCTCAACCAACCTTATTCCCTACATCCATACAACACACAGGAACTCAATATGAAATCGAGGCTCATTCCTCTGCTTGCGCTTTTGCCATTAACGGCATCAGCTGAAGTTTACTTTAATGGCTTTGCTTCTATAAAAGGCAGCATGACCTTTGATAAAGCAAAAGACCTCAATGGCAATGGCTTAATCGAAGAAGTAGAGCAAGTAAACTTTGGTCGTTATGACGATGATATTGCTTTTGAGCAGGACTCAAAGATCGCGCTACAAGCAACAAGTGACCTAACGGATAACTTAACAGCAACCATTCAGCTTTTTGCTCGAGGCAGTGATGATTGGGATGTTGAAGCTCGCTGGGCATACCTGACTTATGATATTACCGATCAAACCAGCATTTCAGCAGGTCGAATTGCTTTACCTTTATTTTATAAATCTGAGTTCCAAGACGTAGGCTATGCCCACAACTACGGCTCATTACCTATAAGTGTATACTCGCCACAGCCTTTTGAAGTCGCTGAAGGGGTTCGTTTAACTCACAACACAGCAATTGGCGACTGGGCAATAAGTGCCAGTTTCATTTATGCAAGCTGGAACGGTGATCTAGATACCGACACGCCACAAGGTCCATTAGCTCTACCAAACAATGATCTAAATGACATAATGAGCGTAAATCTAGTACTTAACTACGACTGGTTAAACATCTTTGGTGGCTACATCAGTACTGAAGCTGACTATAAAGGTGCTAACCAATTACTACTAAACCCAAGCATCGATGCTTTAACTGGGCAGTTTGTGCAAGCTGGTTTAGTATCAACCGCTGAAGTCAATGACTTAAAACAGCGTTTGGCATTCAGCAGTGACGCCTATTACTATTTCTATGGCTTCGAAGCGGACTACAACGACTGGTTATTCACGGCAGAGTACGCAGAATACGAAATTGAAAATTCAGCGGACTCGGTTAATGAAACTTGGTATGTCTCGTTTGGCCGACGTTTTAATGAGGTCGTTGTACTTTACACCCGTGAAGACTATGAAAATATTGTCGACCTATCAAACTTACAAGGTTTAGGCCCTATCACTAGTGCAGTTGGTGCTGGTTTCATTAACTCTTTAGCCGATCAAAAATTCAGCCAAGATAAACTATCTGTACGTTATGACTTCCATGACAATGCTGCGTTTAAGTTCGAATTGTTCTCTTATGATCCTGTCAAATCAGGTGAAGAGATCACTGGTATGACACTTGGCGTAGATTTATTATTTTAAGGAAGTAAGATGAAAAAGTTAATTTCTATCGCATTACTATGTTTATCTGCTGCTTCACAAGCGGAAGTAGCGGTTGTTGTCAATCCAGCTATGGCTGACAGCTTAGATGCAACTGCCATTAGCAAGATCTTCTTGGGTAAGAGCAAACGTTTCCCTGGAGGAACAACGGCAACGCCAATTAATCAAAAGAGTAATGCTGTAGTTGATGAGTTTAACAAACAAGTACTTAACCGTAGCTCTAGCCAAGTAAAAGCTTATTGGTCAAAGTTATTGTTTACTGGCAAAGGTAAGTTACCTGCACAGGTAAACAATGATGCAGAAGTTTTACAAAAAGTTGCCAGTGATGCATCTGCTATTGGTTACGTAAACGCCGCTTCTGTCGATGGCAGTGTTAAAGTGATCGCTAAGTTTTAGCAATAACAGATGGCTCAGAACTATCTTTATTAGCTATAAAAATAGAAAAGCTGATTAATAACAAGCGGGCATAAAGCCCGTTTGTTATATCAATTTGGCTCGTAACTGCCAGTCACTCTGCTCTGCCCTATTATCAATAGTGTCAATAATAAATTTATCTAAACTTGGGTCGGTTACATCATAAAAGTGGCACTGTTTTAAGGCCGATTTAACACTTGGCTTACGCCCGATGAATTCAAAGAAAACTCTAATAGAACAAGGCACTCGTTCTGCGCTGGTTGATACGCCAGACATGATCCCACTCAAAAACCTGACGTTCTTTTTAAAGCTTGGGAATAAAATAGTTTGTGACATTTCAAGTTTGGTAGAACTGGAATAGTCGGTGATAAATATTCTATCGCCGAGAAAAAAAACCATGCCTTTATAGACATCAAAGCAAGATTTATGATCAATAGAATCAAGTGTCCTTTCTATTCTTTGGTAATACATTACGCCGTCTTTTGACTCAAGACTAACCAAACTTTTTAACACCTTACCAGGTGTTGTCATTGACATTTGATAACCGTAATAATACCCCTCATACTTCAATAAATTGTTATAACCTGTATCCATTAAACTTTGAAACGTGGATGTTATTTCAGCTGCAACCAATGGTTTTTCACTGTCGTTACTTTGTTCTGGAGCTGTACTTAAAAGCGCGACGAATTGTTCGTGCGGCAACGCGAGTTCAAACTCTTCAACGCCAAAAAAGTCGCTTATTCTTTTTAAAATATTAGGGCTAGGTTTAGTTTCACCAGATAAGTAACGATTAAACTGAGTACGATTGATATCCAATTTTCTACAAACTAATGAAATCGACTTGTAGTGGCTACAGAGAAACCTTAAGTTTTTTGCTAATTCGTCTTTCATTTATACTTCCCTATGACCGACTAAAATAGTTAACTAAGAGATAATAATAAACATTATCGTTTAGACTTACATGTTTTTCAGCTAAATAACCTAACTGTCTTTAAAAATCCAGTAAATACGCCATCGAGCTTCAAGAAGAAAACCTGACTCTAGTTGATGCTACTTCAAGCATAAACACAACATAATACAGCAACAACTCACATATTGGCTTTCAAAAGTTGGCTAAATAAAATACTCAGCAATTAAGTAATACGTATCAATCTGAAAGGAAATAATCATGTTAAAAAGTTGTATCCAACAATTATCGCTTGTTGCTAGTTTAGTAACACTTTCTTTATCAGCTCAAGCTCAACAGTGTATCGAAGGTTCTGGCGTTATCGTTGAGCAAGAAATCGTGACATCAGCAGATTTTATTAATATCAGCAATGACAGCATTGCTAAATTAGTGGTTTCACAAAGCGACGTAAACAGTGTTGTGGTTAAGGTTGATGACAACATCCTTGAGTATGTGAACTTGGAAGTTGAGAATGACACACTAGCTATTGACTTCAAGCAGATTGGCGATTCCTCTTGTTACACTAACGTAGATTTAGAAGTACACGTTAGCCAAAGCGACTATGAAAAGCTAATAAATGCAGCCTCTGGTAGTATTTCTGCAGGAACAGACTTACAGCTAGATGCGCTTGAAGTGGTTTCAACAGGCTCTGGTGATATAAGCTTAAAAGGCAGTATTGACAATCAAACTGTTGTACTTGAAGGCGCCGGTCATATCTTTAACTTTGATGTTACTTCTGCAACGGTTAATGCTAGAAATGTTGGTGCAGGTAACATCGAAGTGACAGCAACTAATACACTACAAGCTGCACTTTACGGTTCAGGTGACATTTCATATAAAGGCAACCCTGCAAATCGTTTTACTGATGAGCAAGGCAGCGGTCGCTTAATTAACGCAAGTGGCAATACTGACGGTGATAACACTGGTGGCGATGGCGATACTGACGGTGGCGATGAAGTTGGTGGCGGTTACCTAACTGGCGATATCGATCAGGATGGCGACATTGATAAGAAAGATGTTCGTAAGTTTCGTCGAGCATTGCGCAATGGCCAAACTTTCGATTTTAACTATGATTTCAACTTTGATGGTATAGTTAATAAACGTGACGCCCGTGCTTTAGCTAAGCTATGTACACGCCCTAAGTGTAAAGTAAACGACTAAATACGTTTGTTATACTTTAAAGCCTCATCTACAGGTGAGGCTTTGTCAATTTTTATCATTAAAACCAATCGTCGTTATGTGCCTATTGTTAAAGAATTGACTGTTACTATGACTAAAAGTATCAACTGTTTTCCAACAAATATTCAGTGGTCATATCCACTCCTTGTTGCTTGATCATTTTGGCTAATTCACTGCGTTTTGAATGGAGTACAGACACGCCTTCTGCCACTAAGTCATACATCAGCCATTGACCCGTTTTTTTGTTTTTTCTGAGCTTAAAAAATACATCTATAGTCGGCCTTTTTTGATCAACAATTTGGGCTTTTATCGCTATTTTGCTCTTATTAGCAATATCACCTCTATTTGGCAACACCCGAATTTTTTGCTCATTAAATTGTGTCAATGCAATGCTATAAGTATTTATCAAATAGTAAGAGAACGCTTCGGTAAAGGCTTCCCTTTGTCCTTTACTGGTGCTTTTTAAATATTTACCTAAAACGGAATACGCCACATATTTAGTATCCACATAAGGAAAGATCACGTCATTAACGATGCGTTTCATCTGCGCTTTTTGTGCCTCGTCAGCCGGCACAGTCGCTAATTCTTTGACCAGATTTGCACTGATAACCTGAACCAACTGATAAGGCTCAGTACCTGACACTTCTGCTTTTACAGCAATAGATAACGACAACAAAACGAATGTAAAAAAGGTGCTCAATTTTTTCATCATGCAATACTCCTAAACGCTCAGGGCATAACGCCCCGAGTAACCGTTCGATTTAAAATCGATAAACGTAACCCAAACCAAATGAAGTAGCCGAACGCTCATCAACAATTGGGCTGTTAAACACTTCATCGTCATAACGTTGGTATTCAGCAAACAACATGATTGAGTGCTGTTGAGTTATTGGATAAAAACCTGTGATCCCAGCTGAGTAGTTCACTCCCGACTCTGGCGTGTAAAGCGCTCGCCCTTGTTTTGCATCTTCACTAGTGACCCCATAAAAGTGTTGATTAATTTCTTCACTCAGCCACTCAACAGAGACTTTAGGTGTAACCATGAGACGACCTAACATCATTGGGTAGCCGTAGGAGGCAGATAGTTTGTAACCATCATGGGTGCCACTGACATCGGCAGCGACAGAAAGACCTAATTCCCCGAAATCGAACTCATATTGATAATTTAATGATGCTGAAAAAGCGCTATCTAATTCACGCATATCAGCTAGAGCTGGACTGTCATCACGTTCATCAACAAATGCACTGTCTAATTCAATGGCTGCAGAAAAACTTGAGCTTTCAGTTTCCGCCAAGATGTAGCCTAACGAAGCCCCTTCTAAGTAGATGTTGCCCCATCGACCAGCGAAAAATGGAATTAACCGAGTCTTATCTTCACCTTCAACATAGATAGAGTTTGAGCTAAGGCCTAGCAAGCCAATCATAGTATTGCTTTGTTCTTCAGCGCTTTCTCCATTTGATGGATTTGCTAAGATAGAAAAAGATAAGATAGGGAAAACAGTCACTAACCCGAGCGTTTTAACATTCATTCATTTTGTCCTATTAATATTCATTAATAGCTATGGTAAACAAACTAAAGTGTAGCTCGGGTGTACATTAAGAGATGTCGTATATTTGTCAAAAATTGTCAGCTAGTTGTCAAAGCGTACGCTTGCCAGCCAACCCGTTGTTAATTCTTCACATTGGTAGTGCCACTGCATTCGCTGTGCTATTTGCTCAACTAAAATAAGACCTAAGCCAAAGCCATATACTTCACTGCCTGAATCTTTGGTTTGTGAAACATTTTCATTTTTTACGTCAAATTGCAGCTGATTTAACGAGACGGTGACTTTGCCTTCAAACGTATGCTGAAAGGCGTTGCGAATTAGGTTACTTAACAAAATAGAACAAAGCACTGGACTGGAATCAAATTCGCCCCCCTCCCCAATGACTTCTACCTCTACTTGCTTGCCAACCAATAAATACTGATTGTCTTCGACAATACTTTTACTTAGTTGAAGCAGGTTTACTGGGGTTAATTCGGGCAACACATCTAAGTCACGATTTAGCCAAAGTATGGTATCCGTCAATTGAGTCATGTCATTCACTGCATGACTCAGCCGTGCTATCGCATCCGCCTCTTGCTCTGTTTTAGGCGAATGTTGCGCGATCAAGTTAATAATATCTATATTGCCTGACGCGATAGCCAAAGGCGTTCTTAATTCATGGCTGACTTGTTGCAAAAACTGGTGTTCTTTATCAACCGACGCTCTTATCTCAATAAGTGCCTGTTGCAGCTGCTCAGCTACTTGATTTAGCTCTTTATACTGAAAGTCAGGGCTTGTCTTAGCATCTTGTGTAGATAACTGTTTTGCCCACCGCGCCAAATCTTCTACTGGAGTTGATACTTTTTTTACCAAACGCCAAGCAAGTGCGCCTATGCTCAACAAAATAACTATGGTCAAGGTAATGAAGACATATTCAATGTGGTCATTATCTTCATAAAGCTTATCACTGCCCGCTAAGCCTTGAACAATGTAAATCCATTCGCCATTTTTTAATTGGTAAGGGAATAGAAATAACACATCACATACTCGAATGTCACAAATGCTTTTATCTCTGAATGCTTCAAGCTTCACTTCGTCTTTTGTTGTGTGTTCCAAAAAGAACTCTAAGCCTCGATGTTTTATCTTGCGGCCTTTCATTAACTGATAAACGGGTTCGGGCAAGTCAGTCAAATCACGATAAGACTTAAGACCAAGGTTACTTGGTAATGGGGTACTTTTGTCTTTTAGATAGGCGGATTCAAAATGTTGTGCGTACCACTCTAGATTGCCAGCTAACACCAGCTTAGCACCAAACCTAAAGTTAACTTCAACCATGCTGGAATAAACGATCACTAACACTAAGCCACTGCCAGCAATCCAATAAATTAATAGATTTTTTAAACTTCCTACTCGGTTTAAGTTACATAACTTACGGAGCATTATTGTGCTCCAACTTGATAACAAAACCGTGATTAGGAATGGTGTGAATAAGATGAGTAGCAAACGCTTTATCTACTTGCTGACGTAACCTGTACAAGTGAACTTTTAACAGATCGGTATCTGGTACGTCATCTTGCCAAATAGCCTGTTCTAATTCGGCTCTGGATACGATATTTGGTGAGCGACGCATCAAAGTTTCTAAAATTATCCAGCCTGTTGGCGTGATCTCGATAACTTTACCTGCACGGGTAACCTGCTTTTGCGTTAAATCCATGACTAACTCGCCCAGCACAAAACGTTTGGTTTGTGCGCTTCGCCTGTTTGCTAAAGCATTGACTCTGGCAACCAGTTCTTCCATTTGAAATGGCTTTACCAAATAGTCATCAGTGCCAGCATCAAACCCGGCTAGTTTGTCCGCTAATGTATCTCGCGCGGTTAGCATTAATATAGGCGTTTCAATGCCTTGTTCTCTAAGCGCCTGACAAACTTCTAAGCCATTCATTTTAGGTAAATTGATATCTAGAAGTATGGTGTGATATGAATTTGTTGTGGCTAGCTTTAGCCCAGCTATACCGTTGCTGACATAGTCACAATCAATGCCGACAATAGCCAAATAATCGACGATAGTTTTTGCTAATTGGACGTTATCTTCCACTAGCAAGGTAGTGATCTTCATGGGTGTATCCTAGATTAAACTTTTGGCGATTGCTTCAGCGCCTGATATTTCAACCTAAATTTCAAATGCCGCCTCATATTCCCTTACTAATAAATAAGTAACCGGGTCGCTTGTAACAAGTGTTTAAAATCAGTGAAGTTAATTATATGCAATTCCGCCCAGTTAGATACATTGGCTGCCAGTAGTGAAACAGCATGAAATGCATTGTGTTCTGGGAAAACAAAAACAAGAGCGGCAACAAAGGCCACAGCCAAATATAATGGTCGCATTAGCATATCTCCAAATTTTGCTAAGGTCATCCTACCAAGACACAAGTAACTGACAGGTGTAGTTAAAAATAGTAACCCGTTAGACTCTATACTCTTTGTCTAGTTCGCTTACCCCTAAACCACTTTTCTTGAATACTTTTAACTGCGTTGGAATACGTTCTTTCATTGCTTCAATATGACTTATCACGCCAATTGTTTTGCCAGAGGCATTCAGGTTATCCAAGGCATCAAGGGCAATGTCTAGCGTTTGAGCATCCAAAGTGCCAAAGCCTTCATCTAAAAATAACGAATCTATGCTGGTTTTATGGCTGACCAAATCGGATAAAGCGAGTGCCAGAGCTAAACTCACTAAAAAGCTTTCGCCGCCTGATAAGGTTTTAGTATTACGCTCAACATCGCCTTGCCAAGTGTCCAATACACTTAGCACTAAGCCGTCCTGTTCTTTGCGTTTTAGTAAATAGCGGCCGTGTAATTTATCTAATTGCTTATTAGCGAGGTAAATTAAGTTATCCAAGGTCAACCCTTGCGCAAAGCGTCTAAATTTGTCACCACTGGCCGAGCCAATCAAACTGTGTAAGTAACTCAAGTCATCAAATAACACTTGTTGTTGCGCAATATCTTGCATTAGTGTTTGGTGTCTTTCATTTGCTTGGGCATCCGAGTCCAGCTTTTGCTCAATTTGAGCATTGGCAGTAATAACTTGCTCGCGTTCTTGTTCTAATCCATGCAGCTGTTGTAGTACAATTTCTTTTGCCGTATTTGCCCAGAGCTTTGCTTGCTCAGAGCTTTCTAGTTTTTGTAGCCGTTGCTGCGCTTGTAAAGATAACGCATTTGCAGCTTCGAGTTCAGTTTCAACTGACGCTTTTAAGCTTTGTAATTGCTGCTTTTCTTCTGCCGTTAACACCGCTCTTTCAAAGTCTTGTTGCGAAGCAAACGGGCTTTGTTTTAATAAATCTTGCCAATCAGCACTTAGTTTTTCAAACTGGGCAATGGATTGGTTATGGTTATCCTGAGTTAAGGCAAGTTCTGAGGTTAGCCTAATATGTTCCTTCTCAATATTTTGCTTAGCATCACTTGCTATTTGCACCGCTTGCTCTGCATCATTGACTTGCTTAGCGAAAGTTTGTCTCACCGTTTCGATTGACTGATGACCAAACAAAGTCTCACGTTCTTTATTTAGTTCAGCAATAGTTTGTTGCAACTTAGCATGGTTGCTTGTCAGCTTACTCAGCTCTTTATCTGCTTTTACCTTTTGCTGCTCAACTGAATTTAGCCTTTCAGTGATCAGGGATATTTCTTGATGTAGGGTTTGCAACTTTTGTTGTTGTTCTTGATAGCTATTACTAGCCAAACGCTTTTGCTCTAGCCATTGATTTATATCGGCTTGTGGTAATGTTTGGCCGCATTGTGCCATATCGCTTTGTAACGAAGCTTGTTGTTGTGACAGTTGCTCAGAGTTATCAGTAATTTGTTGCTGTTTGTCGGCTAAGTTCTGTTTTTGGCTCACTATTTTCTGCTCGACAATTTCTAACTTACTGGCCATTTCCGCTTGAGTTGCCAACACCGCAACTAAACTATCTTTGGCTTGTCGATGATCTTTATCAGCTTGTTGCAAGCGCGTAAGTTGCTGCTCAAGTAATTGTGCTTGCTCTTGCCACTCTCGCTCAAGTTCATTCAACTGTTGTTGCTGCTCAATTTCTAAAGATTGAGCTAACTGCTCTATTAGAGCCTGCCATTGCTGTTTTAGCCCAGCTAACTTCTGATTTAAAGCAGATTGCCTTTTTTCCGTTTCTAACAGCTGAAGCTCAGTATTTTGCAGCTGTTCTTTTACTTCATGCCCTTGCTTCTCTAATGAGTTGAGCTTAGCTTCGCTATGGTCTCGTCGCACCTGAGTTTCAGGAATATCTACATCAATATTGGCCTTAGGATGTTCTGTTGAGCCACATAACGGGCACTCACTGCCTTGGGTTAACAGGCGTCTATATTCCGATAATAACTCTTCTTGTGATATCAACTGAGTTAAGTCATTAAGTGTTTGTTTTTCAACGCCCCAAGCTTGTCGTAACGCTTTTACTTCCTGCTCTAACGCGGATCTTTTTTGCGTATACTGGCTAATGTCTGTTTGGTTCTGTTGCTGTAATTGAGACTCGTCAATAAAGCTTTGTTGCAATACTTTTAGTTGGTGGAATAACTGCCAGCGCTGATGACTCTGTTGCTGCTGGGCTTGTAAATGGTCATAACTGCCTTGATCATTCAACTTTGACAATAAAGCTTCAACTTGAGCTAGCTGCTCTTTTGCTTGAGTTACCTGAGCATTAAAGCCACTAAGCTGCTGTTGGTATTGTTTCTGCTGAGTAATACTTTGTTCTATATCTTGCTGCAAAGATTGTTGTTGTTGACTGAGGGTGTGCTGTTCTTGCTGTTCTTTTGCTATTTGTTCTAATCGCACCTGCCAACTTTGCAGGTGCTCGATTAAACCTGCATCATTAGCATGTTCCGTTAAGTACGCTTTAGTTTCATGCTCTGAACTTTTTGTTCCTTCAAGCTGGTTTTTAATGACGCTGTTATTAGCAATCAGTTCATTAACTTCACTTTGCTTGCTACTCAACTCTTGTGTTGCATTCAAATAAGCTTCTTGTTTCGCCGCTATTTGGTTATCCAAAGGCAATATCTTACTTGTGATCAACTGTTCTTGCTGCTCAGCAAATTTAGTTGCGTGCGTTAGCTTAACTTGCGCCTCTTGGCGTGCTTGTTCATTACTATTTAATTCTACGCTTAGCGCATCGAGCTGTTGCTGTTTACTGACTAAGCTTGTCGCCTGAGTATTATTTTCTTGCTCAAGCTTAGTTAGCTGTAGCCAAGTAGGCTGTAACTCACTGGCGGGCTCGCTATTGGATAAACGCTCTAGTGGCGCTTTAGCTTGTTCAGCTGCCTCGTTCGCCAACTTCAATCGCAGCTTGGTCTCGACCTGCTCTTGTTCTGCATGTTGTAGTTGCTCCCACCACTTAGCATGCTGTTGTTTATCATTTTGACCAGCCTCAAGCCACATTCGTTTTTGCCCAAACTCAGCCTGCAACCATTGTAATTTATGTTTTTCAGCTGAGCTAAGTATCTGCACACTCTCTATACCAGCTTTTAGCTCAGCCAATCGTTGCTTTGTGCCAGAGTGATGTTCATGGACTTTAACTGAGATCTCGCCATACACTTCCGTCCCAGTTAACTCTTCAAGTAACTCGGCTCGCTCTGAGTCACTGGCATTTAAAAATGCAGCAAAGCCGCCTTGGGCTAACATCATTGAACGGGTAAAGCGGGCAAAATCTAGACCAGTGATCTTTTCAACCTGCTTGATTTTTGGCGACAACTGATGGGCTAAAATTTTATTACTTTCAAGTGCCACCAGCTCCACATCGGCAGGCTGTAAGTTGCCAGATACATTGCCCCTAGCTCGACGCATACTCCAAAAGGCACGATAGTGTTTGCCCTTCACTTCAAACTCCACCTCAGCAATCGACTCCGCAGTGCCTCGGGTCATAATTTCATTGCTATTGGCTGTGACAGGGCCAAGCCTTGGTGTTTGGTGATATAGCGCGAGACAAATTGCGTCTAATAAGGTTGTTTTACCTGCCCCTGTAGGTCCAGTAATAGCGAACAAACCATTATCGGCAAATGGTGACTCGGTAAAATCAACTTTCCATTCACCTTTTAGCGAGTTTAAGTTTTTTAATCTAAGCGACAGGATCTTCATTCTTTCATCTCCTGTGGCTTAGCTTCTAGTCGTTCGGTTATTGAACTGTGGTCTTCGCCCTGCTCTAATTCTGCCAACACTTGATTAAACGCCACTTTCATTCTTGCTAATCGTGCTTGCTGTTCATCACTATCAAAGGACTCCATCGCTAAACGTTTATCAAATACTTCTTCTGGAGTTAACTCCGACAGAGTTTCTCTTTGCTGTTGCTTTAGAGCGTGACGCTTCACTTTCTTATCTCGACGCAATTGCAATACATCGACATTCAAACCTTCACACAAGTCTTGAATACGTTGTTGTAAATCCGTTAAGAAGTCCTGTGTTTGCACTTCTATACTGAGCCATAAAGGTTCAGCATCTGATGGATGTTGAAGCTGGGAAAGCTGTTTTTCGAGTTCTTTTAAATCGCCTTTTAACACTTTCAAAGGCCTAAACTCTGGCATTGCAATAGACTCAATTTGCGCTTGAGTTGGAGCATCACTGTCAAGTTCAAAACTGACCAATAACACTTGCTTGGTTGAATTCACTTCGTCAAAACTAAGTGGCAAAGGCGAGCCGCTGTATCGGATATGCTCTGATCTCGCCACTACTTGAGGCTTATGAATGTGACCCAAAGCTATATAATCGGCAGGCGGAAAACCTTTGGCATCAAAGCCATCCATTGAGCCGATATATATATCCCGCACACTTTCCGATTGGCTAACACCAAGTGCACTCAAGTGACCAGTAGCAATAATTGGCACCTGATAACCTAACTGCTCCCGTCGCTGATACGCCAGTTGATAAATTTCCTGATAATGCTGAGCTATTGCATCACCTAGTGCTTGCCTTTTTTCAAGTCCGGTCTCGCCCGCCGCAGTTTTTATAACATCACGAGGGCGAATATATGGAATACCACAAACAATAGCGGCGACTTTGTCGCTCTTGTTTTTCAGTTCGATGACTTGCGAATCTGGCTCTATATCTGTGCTCGCAATAACATGAGTATTTAAACAAGCGAGCAGTTGCTTAGATTCATTAAGCACGGAAACCGAATCATGGTTACCGCCTAAAACAATTAATGTGCAATCAAGCTTTTGTAGATCAACAACAAACTTGTTGTACATTTCCCGCGCATAACTTGGCGGTGTACCAGTATCAAACACATCGCCAGCCACAATAATGGCATCAATGTCGTGCTCGACAACAAGGTGAAGTAGTTCTTTTAGGAAAGCTTGATGTTCAGGTTTACGGCTTTTGGTGAAGAAGTTTTGGCCTAAATGCCAATCTGAGGTATGTAGTATTTTCAATGTTATAACAATTAAGTTTGTTCGAGGCTTAGCCTAATAAGGCTGTTATACAACAGCCTTATTTCCTTTACTTTCTAGCCACTCTTTGCGGTCACCAGAACGCTTTTTAGCAAGGAGCATGTCCATCATTTCGACCGTTGGTGTTAATTCATCGATGGTTAACTGCACCAAACGGCGAGTGTTCGGATCCATGGTGGTTTCGCGCAACTGCATTGGGTTCATTTCACCTAGACCTTTAAAGCGCTGCACGTTCACTTTGCCTTTTTTCTTATCGGCAGCAATGCGGTCTAATACACCTTCTTTTTCATCTTCGTCTAGGGCATAAAACACTTCTTTGCCAACGTCAATACGATAAAGTGGTGGCATAGCTACGTAAACATGACCAGCTTCAACTAATGCTCTGTAGTGCTTAACAAATAAGGCACATAACAAAGTTGCGATATGAAGACCGTCAGAGTCAGCATCAGCAAGGATGCATATTTTTCCGTATCTAAGTTGTGACAAGTCTGTTGAGTCTGGATCCATACCAATTGCAACTGAGATATCGTGCACTTCTTGAGAGCCTAATACTTGGCCCGCATCGACTTCCCACGTGTTTAAGATCTTACCTCGAAGCGGCATAATTGCTTGAAACTCTCGGTCTCTTGCTTGTTTTGCCGAGCCCCCAGCAGAGTCACCTTCTACTAAGAACAGCTCGCCTCGCTCACTTTCTTGTGTTGAACAATCGGTTAATTTGCCAGGTAATGCAGGGCCTTGAGTGACTTTTTTACGTACCACTTTTTTGGCCGCTTTCAAACGCTTTTGCGCATTTGAGATACACAGTTCAGCTAATTGCTCAGCAATGTCGGTATGGGTATTTAGCCAAAGACTGAATGCATCTTTAACCACACCAGAAACGAATGTTGTGCATTGCCTTGAAGAGAGTCTTTCTTTGGTTTGGCCGGCAAATTGTGGGTCTTGCATTTTCACCGACAGGATATAGCAACACTTGTCCCAGATATCTTCTGGCGTAAGTTTGATCCCACGCGGTAGCAAATTACGGAATTCACAGAATTCACGCATGGCATCCAACAGACCTTGGCGTAAACCGTTTACATGAGTACCACCTTGCGCTGTAGGAATTAAGTTGACATAACTTTCACCGACTAAGTCACCACCTTCTGGCAGCCAAGTTACCGCCCAATCAACCGCTTCATGGTTACCAGCTAAAGAGCCTACGAAAGGGTCTTCAGGTAGATTTAGATAACCTTTTACTGAATCAACAAGGTAGTCTTTTAAGCCATCAACATAATGCCACTGATGGCTTTCTTTGGTTTGCTTATTATCAAATTTAATTCTTAGCCCCGGGCAAAGTACGGCTTTTGCTCTTAAATTGTGAGTCAGTTTGGCAACCGAAAATTTAGCCGAATCGAAATAAGATGGGTCAGGCCAAAAACGCACATTAGTTCCGGTATTTCTACGCCCAACCGAGCCAACGACCCCTAGGTCTTGAACTTTGTCGCCGTTCTCAAATGCAATAAAATACTTTTGTGCGTCTCTGTTGATGGTCACTTCTGTTCTAGTGGTCAAAGCGTTAACAACTGACACACCGACACCGTGCAAACCACCTGAAAATTCATAGTTGCTGTTAGAGAATTTACCACCAGCATGAAGCTTGGTCAGGATCAATTCGACCCCTGGAATGCCCTCTTCTGGGTGAATATCAACTGGCATACCACGGCCATCATCTTGCACTTCCAAGGAATTGTCTTCATGAAGCGTGACTGTGATATTACTAGCATGACCTGCTAGCGCTTCGTCGACACTGTTATCGATAACTTCTTGCGCTAAATGGTTCGGTCGAGTGGTATCTGTGTACATGCCAGGACGGCGGCGTACCGGCTCCAAACCATTTAAAACTTCAATAGATTCAGCGTTATAAGATGTATTGGTCATAAAGTTCTTTTTATTATTGTTAATGTTAGAACGCAGTCACTTGCCTGCCTTTATAGGAGGATGAAACTAACCACGTTCTTGGCGCACTGTCTTGTTACCCAAGATAACGAAATCAAAGATAACTAAGCTAAGTGCAAACATAAAGTAAAAATTTGCCTTACTCGGCACAATTGCGTCTATTTGCTAGTGAGATCAAAAAACTCGACGATTTGTGCGACAAAACGGTCAAAACCGACAAAAGAGTGATCGCCACCAAGCTCGAAGGTAATGTTACAGTCTTTGTATCGCTCCAACGCTTCACGGTGATCCAAAACTTCGTCTTTTTCTTGTTGCAGTAACCAAACCTTTTTCGGCGTTTTGATCTGCGCTTGGTATAACGACTTCAAGTCAACCATATCTTGCTCAGTTAACTCATACTGCTGACCAGTAATCGGATGAATTTGCTCACCCAAATAATCATGCAGAAGTTCAAATGGTTTTACCGCAGGGTTAATAACAACAGCGGGAATATTAACTTTATTGTGAATAAAGGTGGCCAAATAACCACCCAATGAACTGCCAATAACAGCACTAAATTCATATTTTTCAAGCAGCTGTTCAAGCAAGTCGAGTACTTGCTTAGGTTTACAAGGAAGCTGCGGAGCAATTAGGTTAATGTGCTTGCAGTGCTGATTGATATATTCTTGAAAAATAGTAATTTTTGCTGAGCTCGGCGATGAGTGAAAACCGTGCAGATATAAAACGTTATGCATAAATATAAGTAGCTTAAACTGAGCTTATCAGGCGAATTTCACCTGTTTGTTGTTCTTGTTGATTTGTGACTAAGTTAAGCCAGTCTTTTAACAAAGCATTGACTTGCAGCTTTTCATCTTTTTGATGCAACATCGGATTTGGGTAGCTGTACTTTTGCCTTAGTCTAGATTGTTTTTGAAACGACAACACTTCAACCATTTGCGCATCGTGATAAACTCGAAATTCAATTTCCGTTGCCATAAACTTAGCCATAGTTGGGTTATTTTGCACTAGCGTCATGGTTTCCGTGTATGGCGTTTTCGACTCGACCACTAAACTAAAATTCAGTGAATTGGCAACAGAGATTGACCAGCTTTGCCCTTGCTGGTATTCCAAAGGCAATAATCGAACTAAAAGTCCATAGTTACGACTGCAAATGCCTTGTAGCTTTTGCAGGTCCGGGACATACTTTTTTCTAAGTGTATTAGTTTGATACATTAAGCTCGGCATCTACCTTTTGTTTATTTAATGCTAACCATTGCAAACAGATAACGCTGGCCGCGTTATCAATTTCCCCAGATTGTAACAGATCTAAAGCTTGTTGATAGTCAAAAACCTGAACCTTAATGTCTTCTTGCTCATGTTCTAAACCAAATACACCTTCGACCCCTGTTGCATCAACAATACCTAAAAATAGATAAAGTCTTTCATCTGTGCCACCTGGACTGGATAAATAATCGAGCATAGGTATCAGTTTGGTTATTGTTAACCCTGCTTCTTCTTGCGCTTCTCTGATTGCCACCTGTTCCATTGACTCATCTTTATCAATCATGCCAGCCACGA
>CBDAVN010000028.1:0-87283 GCA_965200905.1 Psychrosphaera sp. | reverse complement strand
GGGTTATTTTGCACTAGCGTCATGGTTTCCGTGTATGGCGTTTTCGACTCGACCACTAAACTAAAATTCAGTGAATTGGCAACAGAGATTGACCAGCTTTGCCCTTGCTGGTATTCCAAAGGCAATAATCGAACTAAAAGTCCATAGTTACGACTGCAAATGCCTTGTAGCTTTTGCAGGTCCGGGACATACTTTTTTCTAAGTGTATTAGTTTGATACATTAAGCTCGGCATCTACCTTTTGTTTATTTAATGCTAACCATTGCAAACAGATAACGCTGGCCGCGTTATCAATTTCCCCAGATTGTAACAGATCTAAAGCTTGTTGATAGTCAAAAACCTGAACCTTAATGTCTTCTTGCTCATGTTCTAAACCAAATACACCTTCGACCCCTGTTGCATCAACAATACCTAAAAATAGATAAAGTCTTTCATCTGTGCCACCTGGACTGGATAAATAATCGAGCATAGGTATCAGTTTGGTTATTGTTAACCCTGCTTCTTCTTGCGCTTCTCTGATTGCCACCTGTTCCATTGACTCATCTTTATCAATCATGCCAGCCACGACCTCTAATAACCAAGGGGACTCTTTTGTCGCTAATGCTCCAACCCGTAATTGTTCAATCATGACCAATTTATTATTAACCGGATCATAAGGTAAAACTGCGACGGCATGACCTCGTTCTAATATTTCTCTTTTTACCGAGGTTAACTTTCCACCTGCGAAGGTTGCGTGATCAAAGTCATATAAATTAACTTTGAAAAAACGGTCATGCAGCGGCGTAATAGCATTTATTTTTACGTCATTTCGATCAAATTGATGAACAAAGGCTTGTTTTTTCATGTTTTAACACCAAATTTAGAACTGGTTACCAAGATATGTGAATGTTCTTTTTTTTAAACATATTCTGTTACACTTAGCTTGTATTTTATAACAAGTAATAGATTACGAAAAACAAATAGAAGCGATACAATGCTTTTACTTTGATATATAGACATAATTTACTCTGGAGATAAGGCGTCAGCCTAAGGAATCAAAATGAGAAAATCTTTTTTATCGGCGTCGATAACTCTATTGTTTGCTGGCTTTGGATTTAGTGCACAAGCAACCAACCTTCTTGAAGCATACCAAGACGCGGTACAGAATGACCCACAAATTTTACAAGCAAAAGCACGTTACGAGCTAGCTAGAGAGTCAGAAAACATTGCTTTTTCAGGCTTATTACCAAAAGTAAACTTTACCGCTGGTTACTCCATGACAGACACCGAGGTGTTTGATAATGACACAAGACGCACCTTCGACCTTGAAACCGATACACTTTCTTATGGCGTAGGTTTATCACAAGAATTATTCAGCATGGGTACTTGGTACTCATTAGATGCCTCGGAAAAAAGAGCGTTAGAAGCACAAGCAGGCTATGACTTAGCACAGCAAGCTCTTATTTCTCGCGTTAGCACGACTTACTTTAACGTATTAAAAGCGCAAGATACTCTAGAGTTCGTGGTTGCAGAGAAAAAAGCAATCGAACGTCAGCTTGAACAAACTAAGCAACGTTTTAATGTTGGCTTAACCGCTATTACCGATGTTCATGAAGCACAAGCAAACTATGACTCTGCGGTAGCACAAGAGATCAGAGCACAAAACAATATTGAAATTGCCAAAGAAGCGCTAAGAGAGATCACTGGCAAATATTACAATGACTTTGATGGCATCAATACAACTCGTTTCGATGCAGCCAAACCTTCACCTGCGGATATCCAGACTTGGGTGACCAAAGCAGAAAATCATAACCTAGAGCTAAAAGCCAAAGAATTAGGCGTTGAAGCGGCTAAATACGACATCAAACAAGCAGAAGCAGGACATTATCCAACTTTAGACTTGACTGCCTCACTAAATAGAGGGCAAGATGACGTAAGTCGATTAGGTGTTACGGTTAATGAACCTACATTGGACACAACTCGTATCGGCTTAAATTTAACTGTTCCTCTATATTCTGGCGGTGCTACTTCAGCTGCTGTCCGCCAAGCTCAAGCTAATTACGTGATTGCTAGTGAAGACATGGAATTAACTCACCGCTCTGCGGTTCGTCAAGTTCGCTCTTCATACTCTGACGTCGTTGCTTTAGTGTCATCAATCAAAGCGTTAGAACAGTCTGTTGTATCTGCTGAAAGCGCACTTAAGGCAACACAAGCAGGCTTTGAGGTAGGTACTCGTACTATCGTTGACGTATTAAACAGTACTCGTAATTTATACAACGCCAAAAGTAATCTTTCTAATACTCGCTACGATTACATTTTAGCAACCCTTGCCTTAAAACAAGCGTCAGGCTCATTAAATGCAGGCGACGTCGAAGCAATTAACAAAGGTTTAAAATAACCACAGCTTAATTGTTTGAACCGCTAAAAAAGAGCACAACTTGTGCTCTTTTTTTTATCTTTATTTCCCCTCTGTAAGCTTAAGCAGTTTTACTGATCTGTGTTTTTTTGCCAATGTCTTTTGCCAATAAATATCCAATTAACGGGATTAACTGCGTTACTTATTCACCTATTGGTAAACTTCTTGTATCTTGTATTTACGCACTCAAAACAATGAGTTGAATATGAAAGGAATAATATTAGCTGGCGGCTCTGGTTTACGTTTATACCCTCTGACCCAAGTGGTCAGTAAACAATTAATGCCGGTCTACGACAAGCCGATGATTTACTACCCTGTTGCGACCCTTATGCAAGCAGGGATCAGAGAAATTCTAGTGATATCAACACCGCAAGACTTACCTCGATTCCAAGCGCTATTAGGTGATGGTTCTCTATGGGGTGTTAAGTTCGAATTTGCGGTGCAAGAAACCCCTGACGGCCTTGCTCAAGCATTCATTATTGCTGAGTCCTTTTTACAAGGAGATGCCGCAGCTTTAGTACTAGGTGATAATATTTTTTATGGCCAAAGCTTGCCTGCAACCTTGCAAATAGCTGCAGGTCAAAATCAAGGCGCAACGGTATTTGCCTATCATGTATCAAACCCAGAGCGTTACGGCGTGGTCGAGTTTAATGACGCAGGCAAAGCCATATCAATAGAAGAAAAGCCGCAAAACCCTAAGTCTAACTATGCCATCCCGGGCATATATTTCTTTGACAAAGAGGTGGTTGAGGTTGCCAAAAACGTTACCCCCAGTGTTAGAGGTGAGTTAGAAATAACCGATGTGATCAATCATTATTTAGCTAAACAAAGCCTTAATGTTTTACCACTCGGCCGCGGCGTAGCTTGGCTTGATACAGGCACACATGACGATTTGTTAGCGGCGGCACAATTTATTGCAACCGTGGATAAGCGCCAAGGACTAAAAATAAATTGTCCTGAAGAAATTGCTTGGCGCAACCATTGGATAAGCACTGAAGAGCTGTTAAAAATAGCACAGCCACTGAAAAAGAGTGGTTACGGTAATTACTTACTAAGAATGATCAATGAGCAATAATTTATTAATAACCGGCGGCGCTGGTTTTATCGGTGCTAATTTTGTTTTGCACTGGAGCAAAGCCTATCCAAATGACCAACTTGTTGTTGTTGATGCTCTTACCTACGCGGGCAATGAACAAACCTTAAGCGAGCTAATAAAGAGCAATAAAATTGTCTTTCGCCAACTCAATATTTGCCAACAACAACAAATATCAGAACTGCTCAAAGAGTACCAAATAAACATCATTGTCAACTTTGCTGCAGAATCTCATGTTGACCGTTCTATCACAGGCCCTGATGCCTTTATTGAAACCAACATAAATGGCACTCATAGTCTGTTAAAAGCAGCCAAAGAGAATTGGCTCGACACGCCAGTTGCAAACCACAGATTCCACCATATTTCGACCGATGAAGTTTACGGCACATTAACCTCAGAGCAACCAGCTTTTACTGAGCAAAATCAATATCTACCTAACTCGCCGTATGCCGCCAGTAAAGCAGCATCGGATCATTTAGTTAGGGCTTATCATGAAACTTATGGCTTAAACACGACAATTTCTAATTGCTCTAATAACTTTGGCCCTTATCACTTTCCTGAAAAACTGATGCCATTAGTAATAACCAACATTCTATTTGATAAACCGCTGCCAATTTATGGCGACGGCAAGCAAATACGAGACTGGTTATTCGTGACCGATCACTGCAAGGCTATAGAACTTATTTTAGCTAAAGGCAAAGCTGGACAAACATACAATGTTGGCGGTAACAACGAGCAGTTTAATATCGATATCGTCACTGCAATTTGCTCATCGTTGAATAATAAGTTTAAACAAAATAAGACATTGGCAGCCTTGTATCCTCAAGCTAAAAGTGCAATTGCAGGTAAAGCTCATGAGCTGATAGTACATGTAGAAGATCGTTTAGGGCATGATAGAAGATACGCAGTTAACGCAGAAAAGATAAAACAAGAACTGTGTTTTAGCCCGAATGAGAACTTCAATGCTTTACTAGAACAAACCATAGACTGGTACTTAGCAAATCAAGATTGGTGGTTGCCTTTGCATAATCACTAACAGAACCGAGAGCAAAACCAAGCCCCCATCCTTTACTTATTTGGCATAATAAAAAACCCAGCCGAGGCTGGGTTTTTACTTTTTGTTGAACTATCTCTTATTCCACATTAGTAACTGTGATTTGTTTAGTTACATCATCGAATGAGAATCGATATGTACCAGCTGGGTGTTGGAAACTGATGTTACCTGAGTCTCCACCACCTACTAGCTGTAAAGGTGTGCCTAACTGAATTGCAGTTTCAGCACCATCTTCAGAAGATGTTCCGTAGTTAAAGCCGAATGAACCACCCCAACCTTCATCTGCAATCTTGAAGAAACCAGGACCAGTTGTCGTTACCACGCTTGAATAAACATGACCTGCTTCTGTTGGATTACCAGCATCCGAAGGTTCAAAGTTTAAACGCATGCTTTCATCTGTACCCCAGTCACCTGAGCCGTAAATGCCACCACGGATATAAACTGGTGCTTGTTCTACTTTCACTTCACCGGTTGCTGAAGCAGCAAATGAAATCGAGAAGTTGTATGCCGTAGAAACTTCTGGTTTAACCGCTATATTACCTGTTCCTTCCAATGGCAATGCGTCATCACCTTGATAGAAAGTAAATTGATCACCCCCTAAGTCAAGTGCGCCGCCCCAAGCTTGGCTAGCAAACTTAAATTGGTGAGCATCTGAACCTGACACAGCTTCTAAACCATAGACCACGCTATAAGTGCTTGTTTCAGCATTATAGATTAGTTCATCTTCAGCCGGTGCAGGGTCACCCCAGCCCGTCATAGTACCGCGAATAAATACTTTATTTGCGCCATAAGGTACACTAGGTTTAGCGGTAAATTTAGGCTTGGCAAGGTCAGATAAATCTAAGCTAAAGTCATACTCACCAGCACTTGTAACTTGGTAAGATAAAGGACCGCCATTGTTTACCACATCTAGTGCTTCACCATCTGTTAACTCAGCAACATCACCCGCACCTACCGCAAAGTCATTATCTTGATCAGCAATAACAATGGTATAAGTGTCAACTTCTAATGCCAACTTACTTACTGTGTAGATGCCTTCACCGATGTAATCCAGTGACACTTCCGTATCACCAATTGTCATTTTCGGGAACGCATCAACAGGTACAGTTGCAACCTTGATAGTAGTTGCTTCAGGGTTAGAAGCGTCCATCACAAACTGATAGATATTATCGCCAACAAACCCTACGGTTAAATTCTGTGCAACCCCCTCACCTACTGTCATATCAACAGCAGCGCCATTGACTGTAGGCGCATCAGCACCAGCTATACCACCAAAGTTAGTTGATTCTGACCAGTTTTCATCGGCTACTTTAAAGCCGTGTGCAACCGCTGTTGCAGGATCGGTATCATCAGCATGATCATAGGCAAAGTTCATTTGGAAAATACCATTGCCCGCATAGCTCATGCGATTGTCATCATTGGCAGCCCAACCGGCATCGTGATAACCACCGCGAACATATAAGTCTGGTGAATTATCAGGGTCAAACACAACGACACATTTAGAGGCGATATCTTCTTGACGACCCGCACTTGGGTCTGAAGGGTCAATATAAACACCTACCGCCACAGTGCCAGCTGGACAGCTTTCGATAACTTGACCAACACAAGCTTCACCTGACTCATTTAGTTCAGTCCCCCAACCACATGATTTGGTGCCTGAAGATGCGCCGATTAATGGATGTTGGTTAGCGTATAAGAAGCCGTCATAATTAATCGCATTTACACCTTCCATAAAGTACGACTGCTTGTCTAAATTAGCAAAAGCAGTACCGGGTGCACCTAATGGAATTCTCAAGTCAGATGAAGAGATCTTCTTACCAGCATCACCGTCAACTTTGTTAAACACAATAATGTTGCCGCACTGACTGTGACCTTCAATTAAATCTAAATCCCAGTACATGCCGTAATCTGGGTCAATACCATCACCAACTGGGCCTTGCGACCAAGCCGTTACTGTATCTTCTGTATAAGACGTACAATCAGGATCATTCCATGCGTGGATGATCACATCTTTATAAACATCATTGTTTGGTCCGCCAGTTTCACCATCTACGTGGTTTGCATCTTTAAAGTAAACACGAGCTTTACCTGCCGCGACTTGAGTTTCTGTTACCCCGCCATTTGGCTGATCGTCAGCAATTGGGTTTGCTAATGGCGTAATACAACTGAAAGTGCCTGTATCGTCAACTACTTGGAAGTTCGGGCAAGATGTTGGCGGTGTATAACACACCTGCTCAGCGTCGTTAGCACTAGAAAGTGATAGTTCAAAACCTCGTTTGGCTCGTTGTAAACGCTGTGACTCACCTAAGTAATCAGTCAAAGATACAGTGGCAAACCAGCCATCGAACCAAGTGTCAAAATCATCACCAAATAGTGCTTTTTGATTTTGGCTATTTGCTTTGAACTCGTATGCTTCTGCTTTAGCTGTTGCTTGACGAGCAGCTTCTTCGTTAGTTAGGCCAAGAGCATTGGTATTGCCCTGTGCTGCAGCAAAAACGGCATACATATCCACGCCATCATAGTCGTAGTCATAAGCAGCAGAAGAAGTAGGAGAGTTCCAATCGGCAATTTGCGCAGCAGTCCAAGTGCCTTCAGGGTCAACCGCAGCACGCAGCGCATCTTTTTCAGATTGCGTTAAAGGATAAAAATCTGAGTCGATAACTTGAACAATATCAGGCAATTTACAAGTTAAGCCCGATGCTGCCGTTTCAACAAACCCATTACCAGCGGTCTGGCCCGGTTGTGTTAAAGCCGCACTGTCAACGTTATCATTGTCTGAGCCACAGCCGGATAGAGCTGTAACAGTAGCTAGCATAGCTACTGACAATGGCTTTAATTTAAATTTCATATGAATAACTCCAATTAACTATTGTTGTAGTTTTTGGCGCTATTAAAATGATTCTAGTCTTCAGTATATAAGCCGAAGATTTAGGCACACAGTAACCCTGTTGATTCATTATCAATTCTACGTCATTTGTTGCCTTGCCGTAGATTACTATTTACCCGTCCGAAACGCTGTGTGCATTAACACTCAACGATTGCAATTTAACCCGCACCAGCCCGCTTTGTATACCTAGTAATTGCTTACCTAATGATGAATACGTATGCGTGGATTTCAAGCTTGTGCAATTGTAATTTGTTAATTATGTTTAGTCATGTTGCCGAAATAAAAAATAAAATAATAAAGTGTAAAAAACGCTAATAAAGTGAATTTGTTTAGTCCGAATAAACGCTTCCACACTCTTCAAAACAAATAACAACAACTTGTTTGAGGAACACACATGAAAAAGTTTAAGCCTAGCGCGCTAACGCTCGCGTTAATGCTTGGCGGCGTATCGGTTGCTTCTATGCCAGCATTTTCGGCCGAAGAAGACGAAGCCAAAGCGGTGGTTGACGATGAAGTCGAAGTCATTGAAGTTAAAGGTTTCCGCCGTAGTCTTATCGAGTCACTTAATACCAAACGTTATTCTGATACTGTAGTTGAAGCCGTTTCAGCAGATGACATGGGGGCATTACCAGACGTTTCAATTGCCGACGCCATTTCTCGTTTACCTGGCGTAACTTCGGTTCGTCAAGGTGGCCAATCTAGTGAATTAAACATTCGTGGTTTATCTGGTAATTATGTATTCGCGACATTAAATGGTCGTGAGTTGGTGTCAGACCAAGGTGGCCGTTCTGTTCAGTTTGACCAATACCCGTCAGAGTTAATTAATTCAGTTCAAGTATTTAAATCGCAAAAAGCTAGCCTAATTGAAGGTGGCGTTGCTGGTACTATTGAGTTGCAAACCGTTAACCCTTTAGAAAACTCTGAAGATCAAACGTTCACCATTCAAACCAAGTTGAGTTATAACGACTCCGCAGGTGATCACCCTGATGCCGACGCAATGGGTAATCGAATTAGTTTCTCATATCAAGGTAAGTTCTTAAACGACACTCTAGGCTTTGCCGCTGGTTATGCTCGTTTACAACAACCAAAGATCTCAACCCAATTCGTAAACTACCAGCCTGAGTGTGCCATTTTACCTTATGATGGTTTAGCGGTTACTTCGAATGTTGACTGTAAAGGCGAAGATTCTGACAACTCTGGCGCTTACAAGCGGTACTTTATTCCTAAAGGCTTCGAGTTAATGGCTCGTGGTGGTGAAGAAGTTCGTGATGGCTTTATGAGTACAATTACCTTTGTCCCATCAGAGCGTATCTCAACCAAAGTGGACATGTTCTATACTAAATTCGATTCAGAAGCCTTTGACCGTGGTTATCGTGTTGACGGTTTAGATGTGATCAAAGATGGCGCTATTTTTGATTTTCAACAGCCTATCATTGGCGGCGAAAATAACGATGTTATCCTAGGTGCTACTTACTACGGTGACCCGCTTAACGGCAATACCAATCCGCCTTTACCTGGTGGCCGAGTGCCGTTTCAGTTCCAAACTCAATCTGATAATGCCACTGTCGACAGTGAAACCTTCTCTATTGCAGGTAATTTAACTTACGAAGGTGAAGACTACACGCTAAGCTTTGACGTTTCTCACTCTCGCGGTGAGTCAATCGCATACGATGGCGTTATGCGTCTAGCATTATTCAACGACCAAACCGTGCCATATACTCATACCAATGGGCAAACGGTTCAGTTGCCAATTGCCAAAGATGATGCCGTTATTCGCTACGAATTAAATGGTTTGGACTTACCAAGTATTCACCTTGATGCAGACTCTCGTGCAGCACTGTCTGATCCATCTAGAGCACTAGTTACCGCATTAGAAAAATATCCAAATGAAGAAGAAAATGAAGCAACTTCATTTAAGGTTGATTTTAATTACTCACTAGACGGTGATTTCATTACGTCAATAGAAACTGGGCTACGCTGGGCTGAGCGTACTCACGACTTTACTCGTCGAGTATATCGCTACGGCTTAGACGCTGATTTTCTTGACCGAAGAAATGGTAAGTGGATTTCAATCTGGGATGAAACCGATCCTGATAACCCAATTATTGACTTAGCTTTCCCACCATACCAGTTATCAAACGGTGAATACGAAGTGGTTAATTTAGGCGGTGACTTTGCCCGCTATGGCAACTTCTTGTCGATTAATAACGGCGCTATCGAAAATGCTTGGCTAACTAGCCAAGGTGTGAATACAACACCGGGACAAAGCTGGGCAAACGCTTGGTCTATTTTCGAGTCAAACAAGGTAACCGAAGAAGTACTTGCTGCATACGTGCAAGCTAACCTAGATACTGAAGTTGCTGGCATGCAATTAACAGGTAACATAGGTCTACGTGTTGTTCATTCAGACCAATCTAGTACTGGTTTACAAGCACCAGCGGACCCAAATGATGCTGTCTGTATCAGTGATGACTTTGGGGTAGAGAACTGTAACTTTGCGCCAGTAGTTCAAGGTATCGATTACACCGACTACCTACCGTCAATTAACTTAAATCTGCAAATTACAGAAAACGACCAACTTCGTTTTGCTGCTGCAAAAGTAATGTCTCGTACTGAAATGCCAGATATGCGAGTAAGCGGCTCTTGGACTTTTGTTGAAGAAAATGGCACTCGATTTGCCGACTTTAATGCTACAACGAGTCCGTCTTTAAGACCCTTCTATGCTAATCAATATGACTTGTCGTATGAACATTATTTTTCTGAAACCGAAGGAGCTATTGTCGTAGCCTTGTTCTACAAAGATATTGAATCTTTAGTTCAAGATTCCGTTGCGAGAGACTTCGACTTTGCAAGCGCAGGTATTGTTACTCCAGCGGTTGATGAAGAAGGGCTACCTGTTACCCCTAGAGATTACTTCGCTAAGTTCAATAATGGTGAAGGCGGTTATTTACAAGGTATTGAAATTGCGTACACGCAAACCTTCAGTTTCTTACCTGGTATTTGGCAAGGCTTAGGTTTCTCTGGTAACTATTCATATACTGAGAGTGAGATCACTACTGACTTTACTGCAATTGCAGGCCAAGGCTCAGTTAAAGCCCCGCTTAAAGGCTTATCTAAAAACGTATGGACAGCCGCATTATTCTTCGATTATGACGAAAAATTCTCTACTCGTCTTAATGCCCGTTACCGTGATGAATACTTAGGTGACCAGATTGCAGTAGGTCAAAACCAACAAGCGTTCTTCAACGACGAGCTGATCGTAGACTATCAAGCGTCTTATCAATTCACCGATGAAATTCAAGGTGTATTCTCAGTTAACAACTTAACTGATGAGCCAAATATCTCGTATTTCGGTGAGCGTTACCTGACAGGTACTCTGCAATACTTTGGTCGTCAGTTCTACTTGGGCTTGAACGCTAAGTTCTAATAGCTCAAATTGAGTCTGATTTAAAATGAAAAGCTGCCGCATTTGCGGCAGTTTTTGTTTCGGTCTGCAGAAAAATTAATTAAAGTGAACAGGTAAAGTGTTCTACACGATTCTAGTTTTATGTAAGTGATAATAATGTCGAATAATGCAATAGAAAACATAGTGATTGTCGGTGGCGGCAGCGCTGGCTGGATGACCGCAGCTATGCTTAGCCATCAGCTGCAAGGTAACTGCAAGATCACTCTGATAGAGTCAGAGCAAATTGGTACCATTGGGGTTGGCGAAGCAACCATTCCACCGATAAAAGTGTTTAACAATTTGCTAGGTATAAAAGAAAACGAGTTCTTGAGCAAGTGTAATGGCAGCATAAAGCTCGGCATTCAATTTGAAAACTGGTTGCAACAAGATCACGCCTACTTTCATCAATTTGGCCGCTTCGGTGCCGATTTTGATTACATCCCCTTCCCTTATTTTTGGTTAGAAAGTCATAAACAAGGTAATGAGTTGCCATTACAGGAATACAGCCCAACTTGGCACATGGCGAAGAACAATAAGTTTATTCCTCCTGCTCAAGATAAACGTTCGTTATTTTCAGGGATGGACTATGCCTATCACTTCGACGCTGGACTCTATGCTGCATTTTTGAAGCAACAAGCGACAAGCCAAGGAGTGCAAGCCATTGATGGTATTATTGAAAAGGTCAATGTGAACGCTGACAGTGGTTTCATTGACTCAGTACAACTACAGTCAGGACAAAGTTACAGCGCCGATTTATTTATCGATTGCTCAGGCATTAGAGCACTATTACTGGGCCAAACATTAAATGTCGACTTTATAGATTGGTCTGAACACTTGTTATGCGACAGCGCCGTTGCAATGCAGACATCGCATGTCGAAAGTGTCCGCCCCTATACACGTTCAATTGCTCATCACGCTGGCTGGCAGTGGCGTATTCCGCTGCAATCGAGAATGGGCAATGGCAATGTTTATTCGAGTAAGTTCATGTCTGACCAACAAGCGACTGAGCTATTACAACAAACTGTGGCAGGAGAACCTCTGACTGAACCAAGGGTCGTTAAATTTAAACCAGGAAGACGAGATAAGTTTTGGCATAAAAACTGTGTTGCCGTTGGCTTATCCGCGGGCTTTCTAGAACCGCTAGAGTCTACCAGCTTACACCTTATCCAACGAGCTATCATGCGATTGGTTTCTTACTTCCCTGATAAAAGCTGTAATCAAACTAATATCGACCAATACAATCAAGTCACCGTCGATGAATACGAACATATTCGAGATTTTATTATTCTTCACTACAAAGCAACAGAGCGCGATGACAGCGACTTTTGGCAATACTGTAAAAGTATGACGGTGCCACAAACGCTACAACAAAGAATGGACTTATTCGAGCAGGATGGTCATCTTATTGTCAAAGACAACGAGCTATTCAAACACGATAGTTGGTTGGCTGTATTTACTGGTCAAGGTGTGATACCGAAACAATCTGCGCCTATCATGGCTTTTAAAAAGCAAGTCAATCTAGAGCAAACTCTGCAAGCTATGCATAACAATATGACGCAAACCGTGGCTAAAATACCAAGCCATGAAATGTATTTAGCAAAAAATTGTCGTTATAGCGGCTAAATACAAAAATGCCCAAGCATATAGTTTGGGCATTATTATATGAATAACTAAACAGAATTAGTTTACGTCATAGTACTTCTGGATGAACGCCATGCCTAATGGGTTGTTTTGTGCTAGCGCTTCTCTAGTTGTGAACGTGAACTCGCCAGCAGGCTGTTTGTTGTCACCGTAATAAATCATATACAGGTTGAACAAGTAGCTGCCATATTTCAAAGCATTTTGCTCAGAAGCATTCTCGTGAATTTCATCTTCATAACCGTCTTGGTATGCTTCACCCGGTGTGAAGAAACCGCCATCGGCTGCTTCTTGATAGGCATCTTTTAGTTCTTGGAATTGAGCTGCTAGGCTGTCATCAACAAGCAGTGAGTAATAAACTGTAAGGTACATTAACTCAAGGCTAGTTGTTGCAAGGCCGCCATTTTCTGCACGAGGTAAGGTCTCATCAATACCATCAACTTTAGTGAATACCGCTTCAAGTGGTAATAAAGAGAAAAAGAATTCAATATCGTTTTCCAACTCTTCTTCCCCGCCAGCAACAAGAATTTTTGCCTGAGAGTTAAGCAAGCCTTGTTTAATATTGGCATCCATCTTACTCATTGTTTGCTGGATATCGTGATAAGCGCGAGTGTAAGACGCTTTGGCTGTTCCTTTTGTCGCGTAAACAGCAATCACGTCATTTGTTTGCTCACTGATGTAGTCAAAACGTTTGCGCTTTTCTGCTTGTTCAGCTGTTGCGAACTGTAGCTTTTCAATGCTAACTAGAGTGTTAACACCGTCTCTGTTATCAACGTTGTCAGTAACAATTTGTTTGTCACCATCTTGAGTAACCGTGTATTCAGATTCAACACCAGAGAAAACAACAGTGTTAGAACCTTCATTACCAGTGATGTTGTTGTCGAACTGGTTCACTACAACGCCACTGTCTTTGTTACCTGTTAACGTTATATCTTTTAAGTTTTGTGAATGGTGGCTGTAGGCTACCGATGGGTCAAACTTCAAACTGAAGTTACCTTCAAAGTCTTTATCAATGCGAGCGTTGTAAGTTAAGTATGGGTGGAAAAATTGCTTGTCCATCAGCTTTGCACCTTCACTATCTAAACGTACAATGTCTTCACGATATTTAGCAATGTATTCACCATCGAATGATTGAGGTGCGCTATTTGCTCCCCACAGGCCGTAGTGAACATCAACCACAGCTGCCAAGTACTCTTGAGTTAAGCTATTTTCTTCTGTCAGCTCGGCAATCCAATCTGCGTCTCCACCCCAAATATTGTTGTTTAACGCATTGATCTGAGCAGCTCTGATCTCAGCTTGGTATTCAGGTAATACACCAGCGAATACTTCTTCTTGATCAATGCCAATGCCGGTGTCATGGACTAAATGCAAAATTTCTTCAAATGTCGCATCACGATGGCTGTAGTCTTGTTCAACATACCACTTGTGACCTTCTACTTGAATTTCATTAGCGAATAATGCTTGCCCTTCTAGCTCAGCTTCAGCTGCTGGATTGGCATCACCATCACTGCCATTTACTAGGATCAAGGTCGCATTATTATCGGCCATTTTATTAGCAACTGCCGACTTGTCAGCACCATATTTAGAACCAGCATAGTTTGCTAAATAATGCTCTAAAACGCTACGGGCTCGAACGATTTGCGCTTCAGTTAGTTCGTTTTGCGCAACAATGTGAATCGCCTTTTCATTAGGTGCTACCACTCTAGTGTAACGGTCAAACTTTAACGCTTCTGTATAAGTTTCTTTAAGCGTTGAAGGCATTGCACTAATGCCTAGTTCATTAAACTCAGGCTCAGTAGGTGTAGTCGGAGGAGTAGTTGGAGGCGTTACTGGTGGAGTAACAGGAGGTGTAACTTCTGGCTCTTTGTTATCACTAGAGCTAGAACCACAACCAGATAAAGATAGAGCTACAGCACTAAACACCATCGCTAAAGAAAATTTATTTTTCATTTAAAACCTCGTAAAAGAAAAAATATTTTAAAAATCCATTTCAACGTAAAAAGTGCGAGCATCTTACGGTTTTTATTTGTCAGTTGCATTAAAAATAATCAAATTTTGTACAGGTCGGATAAGCCTACCTGTCATCATTTCACCATGAAAAGTAAATGTGAACGTCGCTTTATTGTTGTTCTTTTGTATACAAAGCTTGCTAGTAGTGTCTGCTTTATGTAAAGGAGTGAGGATGAGGTTGCACTAGTTAGATAGTGTTTAACGTTATCGTAAATTGAATGGACGCTACTCTGCCAAGCAGTTTCGCCCAGCTTTTTTGGCTCGGTACAGGGCTTCATCAGCCTGCTTCATTACTTGGTCAAAGTCTTTAAGTTCGCCTTCTCGTTCGGCGACACCAATGCTGATGGTAACTGTTACTGTTTTCTGACCTGACGGAGCTTTACTGCGTTGTGACTTACCTTCTTTACTGTCTTCAGGTCTATCTTCATCTCGAATGGTCATGGCATAGTTAGCAATGGTTTCGCGAACTTGTTCTAAATATGGAATAGCATAATTGACCGACTTACTTGGGAATAACACGGTAAACTCTTCACCGCCATAGCGAAATGCTTTACCGCCACCTTTGACTTGATTAATTTTCGCCGCAACCATACGCAACACCTGATCGCCAACATCATGACCATAAGTATCATTAAACTTTTTAAAGTGGTCGACATCCATCATCGCTACTGTATATTTTTTGCCTAACGAAATAGACGATTGCAACAATGCCCTACGCGCCGGAATACCTGTTAATTCATCAGTAAAGGCCATTTGGTAAGAGTCCGTCAATACGCCGTAAATCAATAACACACCAAATAACGAATAGCCCAACATTTGTTCTAACGGGGAAAGGTAAAACAATTTAAAATAAATTAAGAAAAATAAAATTACCCAAGTTGCTAACGTTGTGTTCGATGGTTTTGATATTTGTCGAAACATCACCACAAACAAAGCAGTAAGCGCACACAATAGCTCTATCTGGCCAATTGAACTGACATTCGGTAACAGATCAAGATAATGAGTCTCTAACCATTGATGTATGGTAATGGAGTGCTTAAAGCGATAGTTAACAATAACAATCGCCAATAGGATGCAGGCTCTGATCAGGCCATAACGGCCAAACAAGGTTTTATTTTGGTCTAAGCTAAATAGGCTTAACACCAGTAACTGCGAGATAAACCAAATAGCAGGACTAAAATCAAAGTGACTAAAGTTGCCAACGCCCAGCGCTAACGCCCAGCTCAGCAGTAAAAATAACAGTATGTAGATAACTCGAGTTTGTTTAAATCGCAACGCGACAACAATAGCGCCAATAAACAGTAGCATTGGCGCTTGTTCTAATAGCTGTTGCCAAGGGGTAAGGTCAAAATAGCCACCTTGCGCAGCTAAAATACAACACAGAACGGCAAACACTGGCGTAGCTACCGACTTAAAAAAGTTCACAAGTAAATGATTCAATTCACATACTCGCTTTGACTGCTATACCAAGCCCCAAGAATAGCGTTGGCATGAGCACCAGTTACTGAAGGAAGGTTAGCGCTAATATTATTAACTCGGCAATAAGCAAACCAGGCAAATGCCACCGCTTCCATTTCATCACTGCCAAGTCCCAACACTTGAGTATTTTCCACCTTGGCCCAAGGCATTTGTTGCTTTAATTGTTCAACTAGGTATAAGTTTTGTGCTCCGCCGCCGCATAAAAAGATTTCTTGGACGCTAAACTGCTCAACTTGCTGTGCAACTGAAGTGGCGGTTAATAACAATAAAGTCGCTTGAACGTCTTCTGCTCTAGGCTGCTCAGACAAATTGTTCAGCTGAGCCTGCAACCAGACCATATTAAACTTTTCTTTACCTGTGCTTTTGGGATAGGTTCTGGTGAAATACTCATCGGCCAAAAATTGGGTCAGTAACTCTTCACATACTTGCCCAGTTCTTGCCCAATCACCATTGTGGTCATAATCTTGCCCAGTGTGTTGTTGGCACCAAATATTGAGTAAAGTGTTTGCTGGGCCTGTGTCGTAACCAATAATGGGTTTGTCATTTTCAATTACGGTAATATTCGCTATCCCGCCTAAATTAATGAATATTGCTTCTTGTTGCTTTGCTAATAATGCTTGATGGAATTTCGGAACTAAAGGCGCACCTTGGCCACCGAATGCCATGTCCATGCCCCTAAAGTCAGCAATAACATCAATACCAGTTAAGGCAGCCAAAGTATTTGGTTCAGTGATCTGTAACGTAAAAGGATGGGATAAATCTGGACAATGGCGAACAGTGATACCGTGACAACCAATAGCCGTTATTTGTGCCGCTGTCAGATCATTGTGTTGAATTATCTTGTTGCAGCCTTCGGCAAATAACTTAGCTAATTGTACGTTCAACTGGCCTAACTGCTCTACATTGACGGACTCACTGATTGAAACTTCAGCGATTTGTTGGGTCATTTGCGGTGGCAGTGCTAAACAGGCAAAGTCAATTAACGAAACCTTGCCTTGTGTTGATATATGTACCAGAGCTATATCAACACCATCTAGGCTAGTACCAGACATAAGTCCGATGAAGTACTGGTTATTATCCATATAAAGAAAACGATTAGCGCATTGCCAATAATAATTGTTTATTGTGGTCCAGTTGTTCTAACTTTTGCTCAGCAAAGGCAATAAACTGCTTTTTCTGTTGTGCTGAAATCGGGTTAGCTTTAGGTAAAGACACCGTTCTTGGGTTTCTGTGTACCCCGTTGACTAAAAACTCATAGTGTAAATGTGGCCCTGCTGCTAAACCAGTTTGCCCAACTAAACCAATTAGCTGGCCTTGGCGCACGCGCTGACCTTTTTTAACTTTGCGTTTTGAAAAGTGAATATATTTAGTGGTAATACCGCCACCATGTTCAATAAATACGTGATGACCATTAAATCTATCATAGCCAGACTTAATAACTTTACCATCACCAGAAGCCATTACTGGTGTGCCAGTGCTTGCGGCATAGTCTGTACCTCGGTGTGCTTTATAGCGTTTTTGTACTGGATGATAGCGACGCTTACTAAAGTTAGAACTAATGTATTTAAAATTAACAGGAGCACGTAAGAAAGTTTTTTGCATGCTATCGCCTTCTGGCGTGTAGTAGCGACCATCTGTGTATCTTACGGCTTTAAAAGTATCATCTTTATTAATGAACTCAGCGGCTAAAATATCACCATAACCAACGAATTCGCCTTCTACATATACTTGCTCTACCAAAGCATAAAACTTATCACCTTGACGAAGGTCTAATGCAAAATCGACATCCCACTGGAAAACATTTGCTAAATTCATGATTAAATTAGCACTCAAGCCAGCGTCAATACCCGCATTCCAAAAGTTGCTAGCAATTTCACCCTCAAAATAAGTGCTTCGAGTTTCTCTGTCTTTTTTGTCGATTTCTGCGCTGAACTTATTGTCTATCGATTTGCGATAAGCAATCACGGTTGACATGCGATCTAATTCGTAACTTACCGACAATAAATTATTGTCTGCGTCGGTTTCAAAAGTTAAATACTTACCAGGAATGATCTTAGTAAAGCTTTTCGCTTCCTTACCAGAGCGTACAACTTCTAACATGGTTTTTTGTGCTAAACCAACCCGTTTAAAAATATCGGCTAAAGTATCGCCATTTTTGATCTTAACTTGCCTAGTTTCAGTAAAGGTTTCGGCTAGTTCTTGCTCGACTTCAGTAAAATCTAATGGCAACGGATACTCTTTACCAACGGTCAGTTGCTGATACTGAGAGACCACTGTACTTCTCTGTGCGGTCGCCTGTTCCGCCGGCCAAAATGCCAACGAAAAAATGGATACGGTTACAGCTAGTAATAACAGCTTGTGTTGTACAGGAAATGAGTTAATCAGTTTTTTCATTATTCTATCTCAAAATTCAATTGCTTAACTTCTTGCGGGCAATCGAAAACGAGAATAACACTATGCCATGGTGAAGCCAACCCTTTGCTTGTTGCTTTATTCATGCCAATTTTTTCAGCTTAGTACTGTTTTGCTCATTATTGAGACAATGTCCAATTTTATTCTATTGTTATTGCGCAAACTAAAACGGTTTTGACTGGATATCGTTAGACCAAAGTCTAAGCGTAAAGCTTTGATCTTTAGACTTAGGTCTAATATCGAATTTGCTCATCTAGACATAACCTTAGTTTCAACAACCTTTTAATACTTATAAAAATAACATAAGCAGGCATGTAAGCCAGCGAGGAAATATCTATGAGTGATAACAATAATTCAGAGTTCTTTTACCCTTCTCAAGAGGTAATTGACCAAGCCAATGTCTCTGACTATGAAGCTTTGTATAAATATTCGGTGGAAGACCGTGAAGGTTTCTGGGCAGAGCAAGCAGAAACTTTATCTTGGTATAAAAAGTGGGACCAAGTATTGGATGACTCCAATGCCCCTTTCTATAAATGGTATACCGGTGGTTCGATAAATATTGTAGACAACGCGATAGACCGCCATTTAAAAAACGCTAATCGCAACAAAATGGCAATTATTTGGGAAGGTGAAAACGGCCAAGTTCGCAACTTCTCATACAATGGTTTAAACCGTGAAGTATGCCAGTTCGCTAACGTTTTACGCAGCATGGGCGTAGAAAAAGGTGACATTGTTACTATTTATATGCCGCAAATCCCTGAGCTGGTTTTTGCCATGTTAGCTTGTGCAAAAATTGGCGCCATTCACTCTGTTGTGTATGGCGGCTTTAGTACCGAAGCCCTTGCCTCTCGTATTGATGACGCGCAATCACGTGTGTTAATCACAGCTGATGGTGGTTGGCGCCGAGGTAAGCAGGTTGACCTAAAATCTATTGCCAATGATGCAATGAGCCGTACGCCAAGTGTTGAAGTTTGTATCTGCGTTAAAAACAATGGCCTAGATGTGGAAATGGAACCAGCACGAGACTTCTGGTACGAAGATTTAAAAGCTCTGCCAATTGCAGCACCAAAGTGCGAAACGGAACAAACTAGCTCTGAAGACCCACTATTTATTCTTTATACATCTGGTACTACAGGTAAGCCTAAAGGCATGCTTCACACTCATGGTGGCTATGCTGTTTACACATCGACAACTCATCGCATGGCATTCGATATCAAGCCAGAAGACCGTTGGTGGTGTGCCGCCGACCCAGGTTGGATCACAGGTCACAGCTATATTGTTTATGGTCCACTAATCAATGGTGCAACTATTATGCTGTATGAGGGTGCGCCAAATTATCCGTATCCAAACCGTTGGTGGCAAATGGTCGAAAAGTACGGGATCAATATCCTTTATACTTCTCCAACTGCGGTACGTGGTTTAATGCGCTTTGGCGAACGTTGGCCACAAAAACACGACTTATCGAGCTTAAGACTGTTAGGCTCAGTTGGTGAGCCAATCAATCCTGAAGCTTGGAAGTGGTATCACAGAGTAATAGGTCAAGGCCGTTGTCCTATCATAGATACTTGGTGGCAAACCGAAACCGGTGGTTTCATGATCTGTCCTATGCCAGTTACTCCACTTAAGCCGGGTTCTGCAACTAAACCATTCTTTGGCAATGAGATCACTATCGTCGATGACGAGGGTGAAGAAGTTGCAGCAAATGAAGAAGGTAAGTTAGTTATTAACAACCCTTGGCCTGGTATGGCAAGAACCATCTTTAAAGATGACCAAAGATACCAAGACTTGTATTGGAGCCAACGCGGTGACAAGTGGCGATATCTAGCTGGCGACAGTGCGAAAAAAGATGACGATGGTTACATCTGGGTTATCGGTCGTATGGACGAAGTTCTAAAAGTATCAGGTTACCGTTTAGGTACTGCTGAAATTGAAAGTGCGCTAGTTAGTCACCCTGCGGTAAGCGAAGCGGCTGCGGTTGGCTTACCACATGAACTTAAAGGTAATGCAATTCATACCTATGTGATCTTAAAACAAGGTCAAGTGGCAGATAAGAAGCTGGCTGCTGAATTAAAAGCTCACGTTGGTAATGAAATGGGCAAAATCGCAACGCCAGAAGCTGTTGAGTTTGTTGATTCACTGCCTAAAACACGTTCAGGCAAGATCATGCGTCGAGTGCTTAAAGCCAGAGCTTTAGGCCAAGATGAAGGTGATTTGTCAACACTAGAAGAGTAATAGACTCGGGAGCTGGATAAGCCAGCTCCCCTACTCTTCATCATCAAATATCAAACAAAAACATAAAAAATAATAAACAAATCAACAAAACCGCTGATCACAAGTCAGCACCACAATAAAACTAATAATAAGCCAAAAGGGTTAGCTGTAATAAAACTCGAGGGCTTAGGGGATGAGGAACACGACATGACACTTAATAAAAAATTAAGCTCAGTATTTATTGCTACCGGTTTGGCATTAGCATCTGGCTCGGCCAACGCGGCTTACACCATTAAAACTGGTGAAGATCAATCACTGACTTTTGGTGGCTATTTAGCTGCAGACTTCAAACAAATTGAAGGGGATTTAGCACCAACATTAGATGATTTTTGGATTGGTACCGCGTCTGTTGAAGACACTTCATTGAGTAAATTTTCTATTAGTTCTAGCCGTCTAAACACCAAATATGTGCACGGTGATACCACGGCATTTGTTGAAGTTGACTTCTACACTGGCGAAGGTAATGAAATTTTAACCAACTCTCGTGGCCCACGTATTCGCCATGCATTTATCAAACACGGTAAATGGACCGTTGGTCAAACTTGGTCAACGTTTAACGATACTGGCGCGCTAGCAGAAGCAGTAGACTTTGGTGGCCCTCTTGTTGCTTCAGGCTTCGTTCGTCAAACGCAAATTCGTTATACATCAGGAAACTGGCAGTTCTCAGTTGAAAACCCAGAGTCTTATGCTGGTGACCCTACCCAAGACAATGTGCCTGATGTAGTTGGTAAATATACGGCCAAAGGTGACTGGGGTCATATGACGTTTGCTGCAGTATACAAAAACTTAAATACGGCAATGGGTAACTCTGAAACAGGCATAGGTTACGGTGTCACAGGTAAGATCAAAGTAGGCGATAAAGACGACTTCCGCTTCCAAGTTCATGGCGGTAACGTAGGTCGTTACGTTGGTGCCGCAGCTGCTACTGACTTAGTTGGTGAAGAGGTTGAAGATTCAACGTCATTTATGGTTGCCTACCGCCATATTTGGAACGACACATACCGTTCAAATGTTTTCTACGGCAATCATCAAACCGATGAGTCTGATAGAGACCGTTCACACTGGGGCGTAAACTTATTCCGTAAAGTGACAGATAAATTAACCGCGGGCTTTGAGGTTGGTAACTTTGAAATGGCGGAAGTAAACGCAGACTCAAACTATCTGCAATTCCAACTGAAATACGGCCTTTAATTAACAATTTCTGATTCTATTATTCATAGAAACTTTTGGGGGAGGCAACTCCCCCCTTTTTTTAACTATAAAAAGATAAAAGCCTAACCACAGAGGACACAGAGAGCACTAAGATTTTTAGGTTAGTGTAATAGCTTGACTCTAGCAGCTAGCAAGATTTCAATCTTGATCTAGCGGCTTGTCCGATCTAGCTTATACCTTGGCGTACTTAAATAGCGATTTAAAGTTATTTGTCGTTGTCTCAGCCACTTCTTCTACTGATAGACCTTTTAACTCGGCAATAAATTCTGCAACATGCTTAACGTAAGCTGGTTGGTTTTGCTTACCTCGCTTAGGCACTGGTGCTAAATACGGAGAGTCGGTTTCAATAAGCAGACGTTCCATTGGGATCTTTCTTACCACATCTTGCAATTCCACTGCGTTTTTAAACGTCACTATGCCAGAGATAGATATATAAAAATTGATGTCCATCGCTGCTTTGGCCATTTCCCAATTTTCAGTAAAGCAATGTAATACACCAGAACACTTATCAGCGTTGTTCGCTTTTAAAATATCTATGGTGTCTTTTCTAGCGTCACGCGTATGAACGATAAGTGGTTTATCTAGTTCATTGGCAACGTCAATATGGTGAGCAAAATAATCTTGCTGCATTTGCACACTGTCTTTTGAGTAATAATAATCTAGACCTGTTTCACCAATGGCCACTACCCTGTCATGGCTAGCCAGCTGTTTTAACTGCTCTAACTCAAACTGCTCATCTTCACCAACATGCAAAGGATGCACGCCACATGAGAAAGACACTTGCTCATAGCTCTCGGCCTTAGCGAACATTTCAGGAAATTGGTCCATTGAAATAGCAACACAAAGAAAGTGTTTTACCTGTGCATCCGTGGCGTTTTGGATTAACTGAGGAAAGTCTATTTTCTCTTTACCTAAGTCGATTCTGTCTAAATGGCAATGTGAATCTACTAATTGCATGTATTAAAGCTCATATGGAAATACTATTTTGCCGCGGATTATCCCTCATTATATTGGAGAGATAAATAGGGTTTCCTATACTTTATTCAGTGTTCATAAGTATTAATGACTTATCACTAAACACGGTGTTAGCTATTGTCAGCACTCGCTTTAGTCAGTTTTGTTGAAAGCGGTTGCTGGTTTTTCTGGTCTATTTGTATAACTGAGAGTTTTGAAATAGTTAATAACTAAATTAAACTTTACAGACCGATCGGTCGGTTTTATAATTTCGCCATATTAACCACACCATGCTCACTTTAATTTTAAAGGTAAAAAAATGATTAAGTTCGCGACCCAACTTTTCACAGCAGCCACTTTGTTATTTGCTTCTGTCGCCACTTTTGCCCAAGTGGATACCAAAAACCCATATCAACTGATCATGGACCTTGGCGATCAAGTATTCCATGCCGTAAGTGAAGCTAAACAAAACCAAGCTAATACACCAGAGCAAATGGCCAAATTAGTTGATGAGCTTATGATGCCATACATAGATGTGCCTTTTGCTTCTTACAAAATTTTAGGCTCACAACTTAAAAAGACGACTAAAGAAGAACGTAAAAACTTTGTCTCGGCAATGGAGCAAGACTTAATCAAAACATACTCTGCCGCCCTTGCTCAGTACAAAGACCAAACAATTAACTACGAACCAGCAAAAAGCATTGGTAAAAAGAAAACAGTAGCAGTTAGAACCGTGTTGGTGTCACCAAACGCACCTGAAGTAGACATGATCTTCAAATTAAGAAGAAACAAGAAAACTGGCCAGTGGAAAGCTTATGACTTAGTTGTTGAAGGCATTAGTTTAATTGACTCAAAAAGAGCTGAGCTGTCTAAGCCTTTAAGAGATAAAGGCGTTAGCCACGTAACCGCTATGCTGTCTAAGTAACAGTTGGCGTTGAACAGATAAAACCGATAAAGGGAGCAGACACCAACTGCTCCCTTTTTTATTTTAGCTGTCACACACATTGCGTGACCAACGCAGACAAAATAGATAACAATAACGACTCAAATAAAGGAGATACAATCATGCTCGGATATGTAACCGTTGGGGTAAACGACATAGCAAAAGCAGAAACTTTCTATACCGCTTTGATTAGTGAAATGGGTGGCAAGTTGCTGATGGGAATGGATAGGATCAAATTTTATGGCACAGACCCTAAAGCCCCTATGTTCTCAATCTGCATCCCATTCAACAAAGAAGACCCGGAACCGGGAAATGGCACTATGGCGGCATTTGCAGGAGAGACACCAGAGCAGGTAAACGCTTTTTACCAAAAAGCGATTGAACTAGGCGCAACCTGTGACGGCGAGCCGGGACAAAGAAACGATTTCTTTTACGGTGCTTATGTTAAAGACGCAGACGGTAACAAGCTTTGTTTCTATAAAATGAGCCTTTAATAAAAAAGCGCGCAGCAGTGAAGTTGCGCGCAGTTTTTATTAGGCTTAGCAATAGAATAAAATGGTGAGCTTACTTTTTCCTCAACATAGCATCCAATTGATCTATTATTTCACTCCAATCACCATCTTCTGCCAACGAGTCAGCAAGAAAACTCGATTGTGACGCATTCCAAAACTCAGCTTCAACTATAGAAACGTCAGCTTCTTTTATTTTATGCAACTTTACAAAGTGATAAATACCAGAGCGAGTATCATCTAAGCCAAGCTGGGCAAACAGCCCTTGCATATTATGATTTGACCTATCCATACGTCCTCCCACAATAGACGTGACAACAAACGTCATTTAAAAATAGTCTAAGTTAATCGACTCTAACCAGATTTTTTGTTGGATATTTGTTCAGTTATTGCTAACTTGATTAAAAATAAAACAAAAAAAATAATAATAAATTAAGGTAACGGGGGAAAAGAGATGGATTTAACTTCAACTATGGCAGAAAAAGAAGGCATCCAAGCAACTTTACTAAACCCAGAAGATGTAAAGCTTGCCGCCTCTTTGTTGTTTGTATCTTATAAAGACGACCCTGTCTTTAAAGAGATCTTTGACGCTAATAAAGCGGATTATGAACAAAGACTTAGAGCAGCGATTCGAGAAGAACTTAATAGCTTCTGGAGCACTAGGCAGCCAATGATAGGCCTGTTCTCTGGCAAACACATGTTAGGGGTTGCTTGTGTTATCGAGCCACAAACCGGATTAAAACCAGACCGATTCTGGCACTGGCGCTTAAAAATGATGTTAAATGCCGGTTTCCTCAGCACAAAAAATATGATCGAAAAGGAAAAGCGAGTTGCCGAAGCTATTCCTAACACTCACTACCATTTACTGACTTTTATTGCGATTCATCCTGATCATCAGGCTCATGGCTTAGGCTCTTATTTGATCCGAGCAGTCGACTCAATTGTTAATGAAAACAAGATCACCGAAGGCGTTGCGGTCTTTGTTACGCAAAAACAAAATATGTCTCTATTCGACGATGATCACTACAAGATATTAGACACTATTAGAGTCGGCGCGGTTACTGGTACTCTGATGTTTAAAAACAAGGAATAGAGGCTAAGGCTATGTCAGAACAAGAACAAAAATTTCAGTCATTTGCTGAGTTTTACCCCTACTATTTAAGAGAACACTCAAACGCCAACTGTCGCACTTTACACTACTTAGGTAGCATATTGGTGCTCATTCTATTTTATCATGCGCTCAGCTCTGGTCAGTTGGTGTTACTCTGGCTATTACCCGTTGTCGGTTATGGCTTTGCTTGGGTTGGTCATTTTTTTATTGAAAAAAATCGCCCTGCCACTTTCACTTACCCATTTTACAGTTTGATGGGGGACTGGGTAATGCTAAAAGACTTTTTAACTGGGCAAATTGGCAAAAAATTAAAAGATGCCGGGGTCGAAGGGTAATATCAATCTACATAAACGTTTTTAAAATGAAAAATGCCACACAAGTGTTTCTTTGTCATAACATTGTGTGGCACTTATTTGTTTACAGTGTTGCTATCCATTGATTCAAAATTGAATTAACAATCTCAATGTCTTTTTGCTCTAGCTCACCACTTTTAATTGCTTTATCTATGCTCCCTGCAACGCCATCGATGATCTCTTCCACGTTCACCGTTTGCTGATTTACAATCGCCGTGCCAATGATAAGGTCGATATGACCTCTTAAGTATCCACTAGCAAACAGTTCATCGTCCGTGCCCGATGCAATAAACTGATCTAAAAAAGCCTGTGCTTGTTCACTTAATAATTCTAAATCTAACATTTGTTTCTCTTATAATTCTTCATAACCAACAGGGTACAAAACTTGGTCTTTGTAGCCTGTAATAACTTTAATATGACCCGATAACTCTTTATCTAATGCTTGGTCACCAGTATCAGCAATTAACGGTCTGCCAGCTAAAGCTTGTAACTTAGTTTTTGTGGCTACCACTATAATGTTGTCTTGACCTATTGTTCGAATAAGCTCAGGGGAAAGCTGCTGATTGCCGCGACCAAATATATGACCTTGACCGCCAATTAAGGTGATAACCAGTTTACATTTGTTGTCTTTAGCAAAAGGTAGGAGCTCACTGGCCTTAGCGTCTGATAACAACAACTCTTGGTCTTGAATAACATCCACTCCCAATAGAGTATTGTCTAAGCCCATTTCTTCCATAACAAAAGCGACGGTACTGCCTGAGCCCATAATATAGACTTCATCGTCTTCCATATCGGCAATAACATGTGCAGCAATATCAGCTAACACTAGCTCATCGCTTTCTTTGCCACCCATTTTAACCGCTTGAACAAATCGTAACTCAGATGGAATGGTTAATTCACCATACCGCTTAGCTCGAACTACGCCTTGACGGAATTGCTCTTCATCGATGTCCATCACATCAGCATCAGCAAGTGTTACCAAGTCACCATCAATAAGCATTTGTAATACACGCCCCGCTGCTTTTGGTGTGATTGCATAAACGCCAGAATGAATTTTACATCCTGCTGGCACACCTAAAACTGTTGTTTGCTCTTCCACAGACGCGCAAATATTTCTAGCGGTGCCGTCACCACCAACGAACAACAGCAAGTCTAACTCTAAGCCACTCATTATTTTAGCTGCCGTTTCTGTATCTTCTGGCGTTGTTTCCACTCCAGTGGAATGAACAACCTCATAGTCTAAGCCTAACTTTTGGCATAAAGACTCACCCATATCGGCATTTACCGTAAAGAGTTCAACATCTTGTTGGCGGTCGACAATCATCTCTAAGGCAATTTGAGCTCTATCATTAGACTTTGCGACGGCTCCTAACTGCTTTGCTAATTCTGCAGTATCAGCACCATCTGAACCTTTAAGTGCAACACTGCCACCTAAGCCAGCAACAGGATTAATAATTAGCCCTAATCGAAATTTTGCTCTTTTGTGTGCTTGTTCTGTCATTACACATACTCCGTAGCAGCAGCGAGTTTCGTTCTTGGAAATTGTTCTATATTGGTAGGCATAGATTGTTGGTAAAACTTACTTAGTGCTTGCATTAAAGTATTCGCCCTTGCTGGAAAACCATTCGCTAAATAAACTTTAACTTGGTCGTGAACCTGCTCTCGAAACGCTCTGTGATCGGGTTGCTGACCAAACTCATCACCCGATAAATTGTCGCAGCTGACATTAAACTCAAAACCAGCGGCAATACACAACCCCCACTCTATTGCTTGTGGTTTGATTTCTACTTGTTGAAACTTGGCTTGCTGTTCAGCAGTTCTGCCATCAGGGCAATACCAATAGCCAAAATCAACTTGCTGCCTTCTTTTTTCACCCGCTAAACACCAGTGTGCGATTTCATGCAGGGCACTGGCATAATAACCGTGAGCAAATACAACTTGCGCATAGTCTTGCGATTCAATACCTATATCCGTTGCTCCAACTGGCAAATAGATAGGCTCATCATTGCCTTTTACCAAACGGGTATTAAACGAGGATAAAAAACATCCATCAAACAGCTGGATGATATCTTCAATATGATGACGTTCTGACACTTTCACTTATCACTTAACTAAACTGGCGCAATTATACTGATTGCTTAGGCTGAAGGAATTGAAAATTTTTCTTCGGTGTTATTAGGATGAGTAATGTTGCAACTAACACCGCCAACCCGGCCCAAACAAAAGTTTGCAAACTGCCTGAACCATTATTCCAAGTTACCCCCGTTAACCAAGCGCCCAAAGAGCCGCCGACACCAAAGGTTACGCCTAAATACATAAACTGACCTCGGTTTTGCTGATTGGCTAAGAAATGCTTGCCGATAAAATACACGCTAGTACTGTGCATAAGGCCATAACTAAAGGCATGAATAATTTGTGTCAAAATTAACACTGGCAACATCTCAACAAAATAACCTTGAGCGACCCAGCGCAATGCCGTTAGTGCTAAACACAGAACAAATAAAAACTTAACGCCATATCTAGATAAAACTCGCCCTGCCAGCAAAAACATAAATATTTCTGCTAGCGTGCCTAACGAGAACAACATGCCCACTGCTGAGCCAGAATAACCGCTCTGTGCTAAATATTGAGTAAAGAAGCCTACGTATGGTGCAAAGCTCATTTGCAACAAAATAGAAGCAAGCATAAAAGCAATAAACTCAGGCTTAAAACAACGACTAAGAAAATCATCAGAACCTTGGTTACTGGCTTTTTCTGCTAATTTTGGTGTGGCGTTTTTCAACCATAAGCTCGCAAGCATTTGTAGCAACAATGCCCCAGTTGCAAACCATATGATCAGATCTGCAGAGAACATTTCTATCAACCAGCCAACCAAAATGGCGGCAAAGATAAAGCCGACACTACCGAATAAACGAATCCGATTATAAACTGTAGCTGAGCTGTTAGCCGCTCCTAAACTCAGTACTTCCAACTGTGATATCACAGTCCAAAAAGCGGTCATATGAGCAATGACTAAATAAAACACCAGCTGTTTTTGTTCGACCCAATACAGCGGAATAAGCAACAATAAACTTATTAATAAACCTAATTGCAAAAACAATTTGGGGTTTTGGTATTTATCGGCCCAGTTGGCCCATAAGTGACCCGAAAACATACGAGCAATAGTGAAAAGCGCAAATACTTGGCCTATTTCAATCGAGGTAAAACGCTTTTCAGTTAGCATGATGGCCAAATAGGAAACAAAGCCACCAAGGATGGAAAAATAAAAGAAGTTCACTGTGGCGTAAGGCCACAGTGATAAATATCGCGTCATTTCTGTCCCGGAATTACAGGAGTAGAAACTTGCACATCGGCATTTTGGCCGCGGTTACGCAGGTAATGATCCATTAGCGTAATGGCTAGCATAGCTTCGGCAATTGGCACTGCACGAATGCCTACGCAAGGGTCATGGCGACCTTTAGTAATAACAGGTTGTGATTCACCATTTACATCAATCGTTTCACCTTCAACACTGATGCTCGAAGTTGGTTTTAATGCGATATGAGCAACAATGTCTTGGCCTGATGAAATACCGCCAAGCACGCCACCAGAGTGGTTTGATTTAAAGCCTTCTGGCGTTAATTCGTCTCTGTGCTCTGAGCCTTTTTGACTCACTACATCAAAGCCATCACCAATTTCAACACCTTTTACCGCATTGATAGCCATTAGCGACTTAGCAATATCTGCATCTAAGCGGTCAAACACTGGCTCACCTAAACCAACAGGTACGCCCGTTGCTACCACCGTAATTTTGGCGCCAACTGAATCGCCCTGCTTTTTCAAATCACGCATGTACTCATCCCATTTTTCAATGGCATTAGCATCTGGACAGAATAATGGGTTTTGCTCAATTAGCGACTTGTCAAAGCTTTCAATTTTGATTGGCCCTAATTGACTCATATAAGCATAAACTTCTAAGCCTAGGTTTTGCTTTAACCATTGTTTTGCAATAACACCCGCAGCTACACGCATTGCCGTTTCACGAGCTGATGAACGACCGCCGCCACGGTAATCACGAATACCGTACTTATGGTGATACGTATAATCAGCATGACCTGGGCGGAACTTGTCTTTAATGTCTGAATAGTCTTTAGAACGCTGATCAGTATTTTCAATCAATAAGCCAATAGACGTGCCCGTTGTTTTACCTTCGAATACGCCTGACAGTATCTTGACTTCATCGGCTTCACGACGCTGTGTTGTATACCTTGAAGTACCTGGCTTACGTCTATCCAGATCTTGCTGGATCATTTGTTCATTGATCTCTAACCCTGGCGGGCAGCCATCAATAATACAACCTAAAGCCAAGCCGTGGCTTTCGCCAAACGTCGTTACTTTGAATAACTCGCCTATACTGTTTCCTGACATCTTGCTCTCTTTTTAACTGGTTTCGTTAATTTCTATTAATTATTCTTTCGTTTATTATTTTTTAAAAGCTATCTTGATAAGTGATCAATTCATCTTTTGTTAGTGAAAACACACCCAAGCCACCATTGTCGAACTCTATCCAATTAAATGGTACATGTGGGAATTCTGACTGCAAATGAACCATTGAGTTACCAACTTCAACAATTAACACACCGCCTTCGTTTAGGTGTTGCGCCGCTTCTCTTAAGATAACTCGGGTAATATCTAAGCCATCTTCACCGCTGCCTAAACCAATTTCAGGCTCGTGATGGAACTCTTCTGGCATATCCGCTAAATCTTCCGCGTCGACATAAGGAGGGTTCGACACGATTAAGTCGTAAGTTTGGCCTGCAACGCCAGAAAATACATCTGATTGCACAGGGATAACTCGATCTTGAACACCTAGCCTATGAATATTTTCATCAGCAACACTAAGCGCTTCTGGACTAATGTCTAATGCATCAACTTCTGCTTCCGGGAAGGCATAAGCACAAGCAATTGCGATACAGCCAGAACCTGTACATAAATCCATAATACGAGCTGGCTCAGACTCAATTAATTGACTGAAATGGTCTTTGATCAATTCACCTATTGGTGAACGAGGCACTAATACGTCTTCATTAACGTAAAACGGTAAGTCGGCAAAGTAAGCTAGATTAGTTAAATACGCTGCAGGCTTTTTAGTTTCAATACGCTGAATGATTAACTCAACAATAGTGGCTTTTTCAGATTTAGTTAATCGGGCGCTCATTAAATCAGCATTAGACACCGGCGGTAAATTAAGGACAAAACAGATCAGAGCAAAACACTCGTCCCAAGGGTTGTCTGCACCGTGACCAAAATAGACGTCTGAGCCGTTAAACTGAGTTACGCCCCAACGCAAAATGTCGTTTACAGTTTTAAGTTCTTCGACAGCCTCTTGAGCTAGTTCTGAAAGATTTGAATTCATCTAATAACCTGAAATGGATTTGCAATCATGCTTGAGTCGATTATACCTGCGAGCAGTTAAGTTACTAGTAATTGAAGGTGTCATAGGTATAAAATAACCGCATACATCGACAATTTTTAAAGGGTAACTTATGTCCAAGTTTTCTGAGTTATACCAACAAGGAACACAGGAAGAAAATGACGACGTTTCTTTCGCCGACGCCATGCAAGACATCAAGCCTCTAAAGCAAGACAAAATACACTTTGGCAAGCAGAACAGCAAGCAAAACAAGGGGCTAAATCCAAACAAAATTGCAGATGATAGAACCGCTGACAATAAGCCCAATTTAAACCGCGAACCCGCGTTTCATTTTTCCGACGAATACGAGCCATTAATTGAACAAGACGCGACTTTGCAATTTGTCCGTGAAGGTTATCCAAACTATTACGCTAAGTTGCTGCGTCGAGGCGATTTGAGGCCAGAGTTAATTTTAGATTTGCACGGCTACAACAAAGAGCAAGCTAAGTATGATATCGCGGATTTAATTGAAAACTGTAAACGCCAACATATCCCGTGCGCGTGTATTGTCCATGGCGTCAGTGGTGGAATTTTGAAGCGAAAATTACCACACTACTTGATACAACACCCAGATGTTCTGGCTTTTCACCAAGCACCACTTGAATGGGGCGGGCAAGGTGCCGTTGTCTTGGTCATTGACCTCGGCGAAGAACTCGAACACTTATTACCTAGGTAATTAATACCCTCTGCTAATTTGGCGCGAACGAAACCAGTTTTTGTTTCGCCAATTTATTGCCAACTTGTGCTGAGCGGCGGTAATACTCATAAGCTTGTTCTTGTGACTGAATACAGCCCCAGCCCATTTCCAAGCACTTGCCATAAAAATACAGACCATAACCATCGTTTTGCTCTGCCGCTTTTTTATACCAAAGTGCCGATTCGGTTAAGTCTCTTGGTAACCAGCTTCCTTCCAAATAAGCGTGCCCCAGTAATAACTGGCTGTTAATGCCGCCGTTCTCAGCGCCAAATTCAAGCAAGTTTTTCGCTTCTAAGTAACTGCCCTGCTCGACCAAATGCTGGGAAAACTCAGTAATAGCCCCTTGGTAACCCGTTGAAGCTGCATCTTTAATATAACTGAGGTACAGCTCATAATCGTCTTTGTAAACATGAGCAAAGTTCATGGCAGCGGGCACAATACGGGAATAGTTAATACTGTCTAATAACAACGATTGGTAAAAAGGCGAAATAGACGCTTTTAAGTACAACATAAAACTTGGTTCTGGCGAGAACTTGTAGGCTTGGAACTCACTACCATTACAAGTGTCGGCTTTGTACAGTTTTCTATCGGCATATTGCTCAGCTTGTTTTTTCGTTATGCCTTTGCGAGTGACAAATAAGTTGATCCCTAAAAATCCGTAGTCTTCAACCTGACACAACTGCCTTTGTTGTGTTCGACCAATTCGATACTCATCGACAAAGCCAAACCAATGACCTAATTCATGCAGAAACACCATACTCGTATCATCTTTATCGAGAAACATTAAGCCGCCTCGAGTATTGGCTTCGCCCTCATCCACCATAACTAAGATATGGCTAAAGTTTTGCTGTTGTTGAGTCTGATGGCTGACCATTGCCAATTTTTTCAAATCGCAGTCTATCCGGCCTTGTCTATCTTGCTGGCAAATGCTTTGTATTTCAGGTAAATGAACGGCTTGATTAAAACAAACTGGCAACCCCTGCATTAAAGAGCTATCGAAGGTTTGGGCAAAAGTTTTAAGCTGGATCCTATATTCTTCTTTAACAATGTAGGGCTGCACTTTTATCCTGCACTGATAATCCAGTTTATTTTCAAGCAAGGAATTCACCACTACAGGCTCGACTCGCTCTGGGGGTAAAAGTCCTAGGTCAATAACTTGCTCTAACTGCGTAAATCTAGCTTGATAAGACTGGTCAACTTCGACGGTCTGTTGATAGTGAACAAGTTTGTCTTTAGCCACTTGCCATTCACTTTTTGTGACTAATAAATCTAACTGACTTAATATTGCAGGAACATAACCATTATTTGCCGAAAACTCTAACCAAACTTGGTGTTGTTCGGGGTCTTGTTGATACCAAAGAAAGGCAGCTTGAGTATCGCCTTGTTTGGCAGCTTGATGTAACCATTTAGGTTTATTATCTTGCTGAAACAGCTGCATGCTGGCTGTTGCATTGCCAAAGTTAGCCGCTTGATAAAGATAACTGTGATCTTTGTTGAAGTGGTAGTTTACAGCCTCAGCCGATAAAGAAACCGAATCAGCCTGCAACACAAGTAGCAACAAAGAAGAAAATGCACTCTTAATCGAGGTAGGAACAAAAGTCATTTTCTTCTATGTCGTATCAAGGTGAGGGTTATTGAGCGGTTGCTTGCTCAAGCAACTCTCTGTTTTTCGCGTACAACTTTTGTAATTCAACACGAGCGTATTTGTGCTCAACAAACTCATAAACGTTGGTCGATAACGCTAGTCTAAAGTAATTTTTAGCCGCATCTTCATCGCCTTGTGCCAGTTTCATTTTTGCTAGATAAAAATAACCTTCGCACAGTCGGTCTGACAGCTCACGAGCATTTTGTAAATTCTGTCCCATTCCTCTTATAAAGTCGTTTTCAGTTATTTGACCAAGGTACAGTTGAACAATTTGATAAGCCCATTGTTCTGGGTCTAATTGAGTGGCATTAAATTGTAATCGCAATTGAGCTTCTTGTTGATTTAATTTCGACTCGGTTAAGTATAGCCAAACTGCACGATATGGATCTTCTGGGTTTTTAATAAAGAAAGTCTCGATATCTTGCACAGACAACTCTTCTCGGCTACCAAAATAGTGTAATGCGATGCCTCTGTTTAAATGTACGTAAGCATGATCAGGGTTTAACTCCAGTACCGAGTCAAATGCTTCAAATGCCTGTTCATAACGACCAAGTAAAGTCAGGTGAATGCCTAAAAAGTTATAGGCATCGGAAAACGTTGGTTTTAACTCTAACGCTTTTAAAAAGTCTAAATGGGCTAAGGTTCTAAGCCCTAAACTGTCATATAAGACTCCACGGTCATAGAGTAAATTGGCTAGGCCGTCTTTTGTTGGGTTTGATTTGTGGATAGCTTGCGTCAATTTTGCAATATGCAGTTCTGTTTTATAGTCAACAGCCAAAGGCTCGGCGATAACAGCATTATTGACAAAATATGGCTGACTGTTGTTTTTTGTCGATGCAGTTTTTGTGGTTGCAGCGCAACCAGTCAACAAACCGCTAAGCAAAACCAACGTAATAACGGGTTTCATATATTCTCCTAATAGCAACTACTGGTTCCCCTGAATGGCAATTGACTTAATTTATAAGGTTAGCTCGTAGCCTTGAACTGGCAAAAAATACAGGGTCACTAGTATGTTAGACCTATTAATAACACAAATAGTTTCGTTGACTAAGGGGTTTATTCCAGATCACAACATTAGTGGATAAATTTTGACTGTTATTATCGACAGATGTTCAACAAACTTGATTCAGGGGCGCTTTTCTGTGAGGATCTGGGGCGAATTCGAAGTCTGATAAATAAACCATGCTGCCATTAACTAAAATCCCCCATATTAAACTGTTAGAGATCATTGCCAGAGTCGACTTTTTTAAACCTTTTAACTTGTCACAGCGCGAACTGTTATTGCAAAGGGCAAAAGTATACAAGTGCAAAAAAGAGCACTATGTGCAAACTGAACAAGACAATAACAGTAACTTTTACATTTTGTTATCTGGTGAAGTGGCAGTAATGAAAAAAGATACAGAAGGCCAAGTAGGTACGATAAAAGCGGGTGAGTTTATTGGCGAAGGTAGCTTTATTCAAAAGCGTCCTAAAAGCGCTGCAGCAAAAGCAATGACTGATTGTATTGTGTTATGTCTAGATCAAGACTCGTTAAAAGGGCTACCAACCTCGATTAAAGACAAAGTAAAAGATGCCATTATCGAAGGCATGGCAAAAAGAATTAACTATTTAACTGCACAAATTCAACAATTAAAGTAAGCCTAAGGTTAGTACCTCAGGCTAGCGCTTGTTATAACACGCTTATCACGTCTTCTCGCGGCATACGAGCTTTAGGTAAACCGTGGTTCCAGTCTTCACCGTCTTTGTGATAGCCCATTGCTAAACCAACCTCACAAATATGACCGTCTAACTCATCTTTGAACAATTCACCAATAAGCTCAGAATCAACGCCTTCCATTGGTGTAGAAGCAATGCCAAGTCTTGCTAACACATGCAAAATGTTGCCTAACGCCAAATAAACCTGTGCTTTCGTCCAAGAGCCATTGTAACCAGAGTCATCAGTGTTAGCTTCAGCAAAAGCATAAGCCCCCATAAAAGTGTCATACATTTCTGCCGGTAAGTGACCAGAACTGACCTCTGCATCTACGCGTTTGCTGAACTTTTCTTTAGTAAAGTTAGGGTCGTAAGCAAACAAAATCGTATGTGACGACTCTTTTGCATGCAACTGGTTAAATTGATGTTTATTGGCAAAAGTATCATGCAAGCGTTGCTTGGCTTCGTCACTTTCAATAACAATAAATTTCCAAGGCTGTGAATTAATGGACGATGCGGATAAACGCAACGCTTCTAAAATGATCTCCATATCTGCAGTTGAAATGCGCTTTGTTGCATCGTATTTTTTCGCAGTGTAACGAGTATTTAAATCTTTAATAATTGGGTGAGCCATTACATTACCTCATAGTTGAAATGGTAAGTCTTCAATGGCGGCTAGTTTACTTATTCCATTAGCAATGATAATTCACTTGTTTATTAAAACAGTTTTTACATATGGTTGATAATAACAGAGGATTTTCTATACATTGAAAGAAAGTTTGGCTTGCCCTTGTCTATATTCTAGTCGCTAACTTTCAAGGAATTATCATGAGACTAGTTTTCGCTATATTTGCCGTTTTCTTTATTCAGGCATGTGGTGGCAGTTCAGAGCCATCGACAAATCAACCAACTATTGAACAGCAACCAACAACAGAAACTACAACACCTAGTAGTACTACAAGTAGCCAATACACTTGTGGTAACTCAGACCACCCAAGTGTAGGCAAATTGGCTGTACTTATGTCGCATAGTCACGATGTAGCAGGACAAGTATTGGTAAAAGACAACTGCACTTTAGAAGTAACGAGTTTTAGTTATGATGGAGAAGGCCCTTCCGTTTATTTTTACGGTGGTAAAGGTGGTCGCTACGCAACCTCTGACGGTGGCTTTGCGATAGGTGAAGCACTAAATGGCAAAGTATTTAACAACGAGACTTTTGATATGCAACTGGCCTCCCCTGTTGCACTCGATAACATGGACTCTATCAGCGTTTGGTGTGATGACTTTAATGTCAGTTTTGGTGATGGTGAGTTTATATAAAGTAAAACATAAAAAAGGCCGCTAATTAGCGGCCTTCATTAATTTACATAAACCACAAAATATAAAGACCAAAGGCCAAAAACAACAAGCTTCCAAGTAAATAGAAGCCATGGAATATTGGTGTGAAAACCGCAATTGGTACTTTTTGAGTATAATCTGTACCTATCTGCCAGCCAGCTAACACTGAGTTGAGCATCACAACGATTAAAGTAAAAGTGGCAAACAACTTGAACCAAAGCGCATTGTGCATGGCTTGCCAACTTTCATAGTTAATTGTTTCCAGCGACCAAAATAAACCAATATAGACAGCAGCAAAGATAATAATTAATAGATTGCTGAAGCGCTGGAAGATCCACTCCCGTACTCCATTTCTTTTTAATGACATACTTCTTATCCCCAAATCCAAATCGCAAATAACAGACTAAGGACAACGCCCAACGCAATCGCCACTTGTGAGATCTTTTTGCCTCCTTCAAGTGTTTCAAAATAACCAAATTCTTGGATCACGTGTTTTAACGTCCCCATTGCATAATAACCCAAAGCGGTTAAGAAGCCCCATGCAAAAAACTGAGAAATAAAGTTATCAGTCAACATGGTTTGAATTTTATAAAACCCTTCTGGTGATGATAACGACACATATAACGCAGGTAGAAAATAAGCCATTGCAACCCAAATGATCACTGCACTTACTCTGTGTAAAATCGACGCAACTCCCATCACGGGGAGCTTAATCGTAGAAAGGTCTAAATTTTTAGGCCTATTATCTTTCATTGCTTAACTCCTGAACATTAGCGATGTAACTTACTAGTTAAGTTACTCTTACTGCAGGAGAGTGTATCCCAGCGCAACAAAACAAACAATAATCATTATCAATTGCATTAATTAACGAAGGAATTCAACCCGAGTATGGGTGTTGGCTTTAAACGCCCCTCCTAATGCTGTTGTTTCTGTCGTTGAATTGACATCCATCACCCCTCTTGATTTAACACAATAATGAGTAGCTTTAATGGATACAGCAACATCTTGAGTTTCAGTAAGCGTCTGTATTGCAACTAATACTTGTTGAGTTAGTCTTTCCTGAACTTGCGGGCGCTGTGCAAAAAATCGGACGATGCGGTTAATTTTCGACAGGCCAATGATCTTTTGTTTTGGGATATAAGCGACTTTAGCAATGCCGTCTATGGTGACAAAATGATGCTCACAAGTTGAAGTTAAGCCAATATCTTCAATTTTCACCATTTCATCGACCGCCATTTTATTCTCAATCACACTAACTGAAGGAAAGTTGTTGTAATCCAAACCTGAAAACACTTCGTTTACATACATTTTGGCAATGCGATGAGGAGTTTCTTGCAAGCTGTCATCATTTAGGTCTAAACCAAGTGTTTTTACCACTTCAGTCATTAGCTCTTTGATACGAAGGTATTTTTGCTCAGAGCACAGCTCGGTATCAACTAATGGCGTTTCCAAGCCTTGTAAAACAAGCTGCTCTCTTACCGCTAGGGCTTCATTTGAAATAGTCATCATGACCTCATTTATACTTTACTAGTAATGTCTTTATTTAATTACGATAGAACTTACAAACTTGATCACTTGGCAGGTATGAGGTTGTTAGATCACGCCTCGCGCTAGATATATTTGTTTTAGGAACTAATAATCTAGTTAGTATTGGTTAGAAATATAACGACTAATTAGATCGAATACGAAATTTCGTCAATGATGTCCATATACTCCACCCTTCGAGCCGCACAAAGTGAGATTTTTTGGAATTTAGTGGCAGGGGCGGCAGGGTTTACTCAAGTACGTCCCTATACTTGACCGCAAGCGGCGCTATTCAGCGGTACTAATTGTTTCAGACAATTAGTCACAAACTTTTCGGGAAAAAGTTTGAATAGCGAAGCTAACCTGTGAAACAGGTGAATGACATGGACGTTATTCATAAACCCTTCGGGTGATTCCGTATGTCCATATACTCCACTCTTCGAGCCGCACAAAGTGCGTTCTAATTTGTTCCCGACAAATTAGTCTCGTCCAGTCGCAGTATTTCCACTTCCAAAATGCAAAAAAGCCGAGCTAACGCTCGGCTTTTTCTTGAATTTAGTGGCAGGGGCGGCAGGATTTACTCAAGTACATCCCTATACTTGACCGCAAGCGGCGCTAAAGCGGTACAACCTGTTCCCGAAAGGTTGTCGAACCCTTCGGGTTCTCGTCACTGCCGCTGGCTCTGCACTAAATTTCAGGCATAAAAAAACCGCACATTGTGCGGTTTCTTTGAAATTTAGTGGCAGGGGCGGCAGGACTCGAACCCGCAACCATCGGTTTTGGAGACCGCTGTTCTACCAATTGGAACTACGCCCCTGCATCGAAGTGGTGCCCATTATAGTTAGCAAAAGCTTTAGGTAAAGCGTTTTTTTTAATTTATTGAATCAACCGCATATTTATTAAACGATTGATTTAATAATAACCTTTTTGCTACTTTTTATTTTGAGTTTCGTCTCATTTGTGATTATAAAAACAACAAACACGGAAATAAGAAGAACAATATGACAGAACAAAATCCCTCTTTAGTGCAAAGAATGCTCAACCGAGTTGAGGTGGTTGGTAACAAACTTCCTGACCCTGCTGCCCTTTTTATTCTTTTATTAGCAATTGTCTGGCTTTTATCTTGGTTGTTATCAGGAGTAAGCTTTGATGTTGTCGACCCGAGAAACGGTCAACCTTTAGTTATCAATAACCAACTCAGTGGTGAAGCGCTCACTCAATTTTTCTCCGTAATGGTTACAAACTTCTCACACTTCCACCCTGTTGGTGTTGTATTGGTGGCAATGCTAGGTATTGGAGTTGCCGAACATTCTGGCTTCATTAATGCGGGTCTTAGAGCGCTAATGGCAAAAACGGCGCCTTGGTTACTTACCCCTATGGTTATTTTGGTTGGTATTGTTAGTCATTCCGCCGTTGATGCAGGCTACGTATTAGTAATTCCATTAGGTGGTGTGATCTTCTATGCTGCGGGGCGACATCCTTTGGCAGGTATAGCTGCGGCTTTCGCTGGGGTATCGGGAGGCTTCTCTGCTAACTTCGTGCCCTCTTCTCTTGACCCTATGCTTCAGGGAATATCACAAGCTGGAGCACAGCTGTTAGACCCGAATGTTGTTCTAAATCCGTTAAATAACTATTTCTTCACTACTGCTTCAGCATTAGTAATTACCGCTTTAGGTTGGTTCATTACTGACAAAGTTGTCGAGCCTAAGCTACAGGCCAACAAAGTAGATGGTGACTTATCTGACTTACCAACTATGGAACCATTGAACTCGGAAGAGTCAAAAGCCTTGCGTTGGGCGTTAGTTTCTATTGTCGCAGGTATTGTTGTGTTATTTGTTTCAGCATACGGTGCAGCATCGCCTTGGCGAGCAGAGGATGGTTCACTAACTGCTTTTTCGGCTCCATTAATGAAATCAATTGTACCGCTAATATTCCTTTTGTTCCTTATTCCTGGCTTAGTTTATGGTTTGGTGATTGGTAAAATAAAAACCAGTAAAGACTTTGTTGAAGGTATGAGTAAAGCCATGTCAGGCATGGGCTACTATTTAGTTATCATGTTCTTCATCTCACAATTTATTTACGCTTTTGGCCAATCCAATCTTGGTATTTTATTAGCTGTTGAAGGCGCAGCCGTCCTTAAATCATTAGCTTTACCTGGTGGAGTAACTATCGCAGGCATCATTATCCTTACAGGCTTCATTAATTTATTTGTCGGCTCAGCTTCAGCAAAGTGGGCTCTGCTGGCCCCTATTTTCATTCCTATGTTAATGCAGCTAGGGATCTCGCCAGATTTAGCACAAGCCGCTTATCGTATAGGTGATTCAAGTACTAATATTATCACTCCGCTGATGCCCTACTTCCCGTTGGTAGTTGTATTCTGTCAGAGGTACGTAACTAATACAGGCATAGGTACGTTAACAGCCATGATGCTGCCATTCTCAGTCAGTTTCCTGATCATATGGACTCTATTTTTAATTCTTTATTGGAGCTTAGGTTTGCCACTAGGTATTCAATCTAGCTATGAATACATTATGAATTAGTTCAATCACCAAATATCTGAGATAAAAACAAAGGAGCGTTAGCTCCTTTGTTTTTGGATACGTTATACTAGCGCCAACTATCATTACTTTTACTCGTTCATGTCGTTGAAGCCAAATTACCAATGCCCTATTTGCCAATTGGCAATGGAAAAAGTTGACAAGTCTTTAGTCTGTGAAAACAAACATCAGTTTGACTACGCTAAAGAAGGTTATGTTAATTTATTGCCTGTCCAATTTAAAAAGTCGCTTAACCCAGGCGATGATAAAGAAATGGTATTGGCAAGAAGACGCTTCTTAGAGTTAAATCACTACAACTTTTTGCGTCAGGCTTTATTGCAAAAGCTGCAACAGTACAATCCTAAAAGCATCGTTGATTTAGGCTGTGGTGAAGGTTATTACACCGCTTATCTTGCTGAAGAACTTACTGAATGTGATGTGTATGGTGTTGATATTTCAAAAGATGCAATTCGTTATTCGGCAAAAAGAAGTAAGCAAGTTCATTATTGTGTTGCCACTAACTCTCGTACCCCATTTTTCAATCAGCAGTTTGATTTAATTGTTAATGTATTTGCACCACTGGTTGGCAAAGAGTGCAACAGGCTACTGCACGATAATGGTGTGATCATTAGTGCTGCGCCGGGGCCTGAACATTTGTTGGAATTAAAACAAGCCATTTATGACGATGTTGAATTACATCAAGAAGCAACGCCGCCAGAAGGTTTTGTATTAACAGAGTCAAGTAATATATCTCAGCAGATAAACTTAACTGACTCTAACGCGCTTAATGATCTATTAACCATGACTCCCTTTGGCTGGAAGATTGTCCCAGAGAAAAAAGAAAAATTACTATCCAATCAAGCGTTTACTGTCACATTAAGTTTCGACATTAATGTCTTTGAACCAATAGCTAGCTAAGTTCGTATAGCTAACAAAACATATAAGGAATACACATGAAATTTTTAACAAGTTCACTGATAAGTCTACTGTTCGTATCTTTCGCTTCAACCGCTGAATTAAAGGTTGGTGATATGGCACCAGAATTCAGCATGACTGGCAGCGATGGCAAAACTTACACCTTATCTGATTACAAAGGTAAAAAAGCAGTCGTTCTAGCTTGGTTCCCGAAAGCATTCACTTCAGGTTGTACCGTAGAGTGTAAGTCTTTGGCCGAAAACGGTCATTTATTGAAAGAGTTTAACGCTGAATACTTTATGGCAAGTACCGATGATGTATCAAAAAATAAAGAGTTTGCCGCAGAAACAAAAGCTGATTTCCCACTTTTAAGTGATCCAGACGCCGAAGCGGCCAAAGCCTATGATGTTAATATGTTTGGCTTTGCTAAGCGTCACACATTCTATATCGATAAAATGGGTAAAATCGTTATGATTGATAAAAACGTTCGTCCTAAAACATCAGCAGAAGACATGGCGAAATACATGGCGATGTTAAACTTTGACAAGTAGTATGCCTTGTCCTTTATGCGATTCAAACGAGGTCGTGGCTTATCATCAAGATAAGAAGCGACCTTATTTACAATGCCAAGTCTGCGACTTGGTATTTGTCCCTGCATCTCACCATTTAACCCAAGCGCAAGAAAAAGCCGAGTACGACAAACACGAAAATGATTTAAACGATGAAGGCTACATCACGTTTTTATCGCGCTTACTCACTCCAATGTTAGAACGAATTAATAATCATAGCTTTGGATTAGATATGGGCTGTGGTCCAGCACCAGCTTTAGCTCAACAGTTTGAACGACAAGGTCATAATATGGCTCTATATGACCTGTATTATTTCGCTGATAAGCAAGTGTTGGAGCAAACTTACGACTTTGTTACTTGCACCGAAGTGATTGAACACATTGCAGAGCCTAAGCCGTTTATCGAAACTTTACTGCAAATGTTAAAACCTGGCTCGCCTCTTGGTTTAATGACTAAATTGGTCATAAGTCCTGATCGCTTTGCTATTTGGCATTATAAAAATGATCCAACTCACATCTGTTTTTACAGCAGGAAAACATTTGAATACATAGCTAACCACTATCAGCTTAAGCTAGAGTTTATTGGCCAAGACGTTATTATCTTAACCGCATCATAAACTCTGCCTTTTTAGCAAACACTGTGTGGCATGAATCTGCCACACTTAAATTGCTAAATATTTGGTATTACTCGGAAGGTAAGTCGAAGCCTAAATGGGTATAAGCTCTTGGCGATGCAATACGACCTCTTGGCGTACGCTGTAAAAAGCCTTGCTGGATAAGGTACGGTTCGATGACATCTTCGATAGTATCTCTTTCTTCACCGATTGCTGCAGCAATGTTGTCTAGGCCAACCGGCCCACCATCAAATTTTTCAATCATGGTGGCAAGTAACTTTTTATCCATATAGTCAAAACCTGCGCTATCGACATTAACCATATCTAGAGCCTGTTTGGCAATGTCAATCGACACTACACCATTGCTTTTCACGTCTGCGTAATCTCGAACTCGGCGCAATAATCGGTTTGCTATTCTTGGCGTACCTCTAGAACGCTTTGCTACTTCTGTTGCCGAGTCTTCATCCATATCCATATTTAACACCTTAGCACTGCGCATAATGATGTTAGCTAAGTCTGGAACTTTATAAAACTCAAGTCTCTGTACAATACCAAAGCGGTCTCGCAGCGGTGAAGTAAGCGCGCCCGCTCGGGTGGTAGCGCCTATTAGTGTGAAAGGAGGCAAATCTAGTTTAATAGAGCGTGCTGCTGGTCCTTCTCCTATCATGATGTCCAATTGATAATCTTCCATAGCAGGATATAGAACTTCTTCAACGACAGGGCTCAAACGATGAATTTCATCAATAAACAACACATCATTTTGCTCTAGGTTAGTTAGCAAAGCAGCTAAGTCGCCAGCTTTTTCTAGTACCGGGCCTGAAGTGGTTTTTATGCTTACTCCCATTTCATTAGCAACTATATTCGCTAGTGTGGTTTTACCCAATCCAGGAGGACCGAAGATAAGCAAATGATCCAGCGCTTCGTCTCTGTTTCGAGCAGCTTCAATGAAGATCTGCATCTGCTCTTTTACATGGGGCTGGCCTTGGTAATCTTCTAATAATTTAGGGCGAATAGCTCGGTCAATAACAGTATCTTCCGATAATTCCTGAGCCCCTACTAATCTATCTGCTTCTATCACTGTTATTTCCCGTTGAAAAGATTAAACCACAGGGATCACTGAGACTCCCTGAGGCCTAATAGAATAATCTCTGTCTTTGATTATTAATGTTCTTAGCTTGTTGAGCCGTGTCTAAATAGACTACAACATGTTTTTCAAGGCGTTACGGATCAACGTCTCGCTATCTAGTCCATCTTGATGTACTGCTTTTACGGCTTTGTTTGCTTGTTGTGAACTATAACCTAATGCCATTAATGCAGATACCGCATCATCGAATTCATTCGCTTTGTTATTCAATAACGGCGACTCTATCTCCATTTTAGGCATAAAATCTGGCGCAACATCTAATGCTTTGATCCTATCTCGCATTTCAATTAACAGTCGCTCAGCGGTTTTTTTTGCCAACCCCAGGTAATTTAACCAAAGTAGTGACATCATCTTGTTCAACACAAGTTACAAACTGCTCAGCAGTTAATCCTGATAATATAGTCAAACCCAGCTTTGGCCCTACGCCATTGGCTTTGATCAGTAAACGAAACAAACTGCGCTCTTGTTTTGACGAAAAGCCATACAATAACTGGGCATCTTCACGTACCACAAAATGGGTATATACAGTGGCTTCCTGCCCTTCTTCTGGTAATTCATAAAAACTGGTAAGTGGCAGTTGAACTTCATAACCAACACCATTAACGTCAATAAGTACATCCGGTGCTTGTTTATCTGTAACTAGGCCTTTTAGTCGTCCTATCATAGGGCTCACTAATATTGATATGCTAAATTAACTGTAAATATACACAGTTATTTTAATAATTAAAGAAAAATTACAGTTTGCCGTTTGAGGTGGTCAATTATTGACTTTCAAGGCTATTGATAACGGGAGAAAATGCTTTCTAATTGATTTGAGTTTTCTAATTGTTTTATCAGCATCGTTAGCTCTTGATAAACAGCTTGGTTATTTTTAGTAGTAAAAGCTTGTCGAATAAAATGGTCATGGGGAATGTTGGAAAAATGGAAGATATCTTCAATGTCACCTTGCGCCCATAAATATTTAAATACTGATTCGCTTACTAAGCCTAAGTCAACTCTTTGCTTTTAATCAATTGTAGTACTTCTAACTCACCAACGGTGTTTACCTGGTTCAGCTTACCCGCATCAACCGCTTCATTAATACCACGGTAATAGTAACCAGCTACACTACCAACGGTTTTCCCTTCCAAGGTGATTGGTATTTGATATTCAAAAGGTGTTGCTGTTAAAGACACAAAATTATCTCGGTCTGGGAAAAAACCGGGTAACCATAAATACTTTTGTTTCGTTTTATCGCCAAACCAAGTAGGCAACACACCGACAACAACGCCATCAAAGTTGTTTTTAGTTAACATCAAATTCAGCCGTTTACGGGGCACATAAACCGTATAATATTTATACTTTGTGCTGATCTTGTTTAGCGCTTCAGCTAGATCGTAATAAAGCCCTTGTCGCTTATCTTTATCGACAATAAACGGCGGCTTTTGGTGATAAGTGTATAAATAAACTAATGGTTCTGCTTTGACTTCATTGGCAACTAACAATAATAAAATAACGCCAAACAGAAATTTCATATTCACTATACACTTATTGGAAAAGGTCGCTGTCATTAAGTTATAGCAAAGCACTAGACAGAGCTCAATTGGTTAAATCCCACTTTATTTGCAAGGTTTTATTAACACCACTCCATTTTCCATACTAATAAAAAAACACAAAGATCGAATGCAAATCATTCTCATTTAGATTAATATCAAACTGAATTAACCACAATGACCAATCATGTAGAGAGGAAAAACAACCATGAGTGCAATCATTCGATTAAGAAATTTCGTGTTATGGCTAGTCTATCGTGCCATCAGACCGTTAATTTTCCAAATGGAACCAGAAAATGCCCATTACTTATTTAAAAAAGTTGGCGTATTTCTAGGGTCAAATCCACTAACCAGAGCCTTTACCTCATTACTTTTTAACTATGGTAACAAACGATTAAACACAGAGGTAGATGGGGTGAAATACCGCAATCCAATAGGCCTATCTGCTGGGTTCGATAAAGATGGTGAGTTAACTAAAGTATATCCATCCATGGGCTTTGGTCTTGCTGAACTCGGTTCATTCACAGGTGAAGTATGCCCTGGTAATCCTGGTCGTCGTTTATTCCGCATGGTGAAATCAAAGTCAATTGTGGTTTGGTACGGGTTGAACAACCAAGGCGCGGAAAAGATCTCAACGCGTTTGGCCAATGCTAACTTTGGCAAGCTTCGCGTCGGTATTAACGCAGCAAAATCAAACATTACACCGGAATTTGATTTACAAGATTCAATTGATGATTATGTAAAAACAATGACCTGCTTTAAAGACATAGGCGATTACTTCCACAATAAACATTAGCTGTCCAAATACCCAAGATGGTGAACCCTTTGTTGATAGAGGCAACCTAGACGCTCTATTAACTCAAGTTAATGAAAAAATACGACCGTTAACTGACCGCCCTATTTATGTGAAATTAGCAGCTGACTTAGCGCTACATGAAATTGATATTATTGTTGATGCCGTCATTGAACACGGTTACGAAGGCGTTGTATTAACCAATTTAGCCAAACCATCGCATAACGAAGAGCACATTCCAGAAGAGTTACCATCAGCTCAAGGTAAACTACCTAAAGGTAAAGGAGCGATGAGTGGTTTGCCCCTTCAGCGTATTTCTACCGATGTTATTCGCCATGTATATCGCAGAACTCGTGGAAAAATTACTATCATAGGTGTCGGCGGTGTATTTAGCGCTAAAGATGCGTACGAGAAGATCACATCAGGCGCCAACCTATTACACATGATCACAACTATGATCTTTGATGGTCCACAGAATATTAATGAAATTAACAGAGGCTTAGTTAAGTTAATGAAAGAAGATGGCTTCAATTCTATTTCTGAAGCGGTCGGTTCAAAAAATCCATTACCTAAACTAAAAAACACTGATGCTAAGCAAGAGCAAGAAAAGGCTGTAGCATAATGACACCTTTTTTCACCTCAGCCAGTTCTTTTGAAGAGTTAGCAAAACAGTTACCAGCCGAACTCATCGCTACTTTTCAACAGGCGTTATCACTTGGTTACTGGCCGGACGGTAGGGCAATGACTGAGCAGCAAAAAAGCTTGTGTTTGGAGGCTATCTCAATGCATCCAAACTATTCAAGTTACCACAACACTTGCCATTAAAAGTGCCAACAAGCAAAGGCTTACCTTAGGTGAGCCTTTTTATCGACGCAATCTACCGCGTACCGTTTTCTTAGCTACACCCGACATAGCAATCAAGCTTTGATTGGTGTTGCCATGACACATAGCCACTGCTAATGCATCTGCAGCATCAGCTTGTGGTTTTCCGCCCAGTTTTAAAATGTGCTGAACCATGTGTTGAACCTGATTTTTATCAGCCGCACCTGTGCCTACAACGGACTGCTTGATTTGTCTTGCCGAGTATTCAAATACTGGTAGCTCTGCTTGAGTCGCTGCAACTATTGCACTGCCTCTGGCCTGCCCTAGCTTCAACGCTGAGTCCGGGTTTTGTGCCATAAACACTTGCTCTATGGCAAAGGTTTCGGGTTGATATTGTTTGATGATCTCGGTAACACCATTGAAGATGGTATTGAGCTTTATCGCTAAATCTGCGTCAGGAGTACGAATACAACCACTGCCTATGTACTGAAACTTATGGCCTTGTTGCTTCACAATGCCATAACCTGTGATACGTGAGCCAGGGTCGATACCTAAAATAATTGTCATATCAGAGAGCTATAAGTTTTAAGCTGTAAGCTATAAGAAACTACTTACAGCTTACGGCTTATGTCTTACAACTTCTAGTTGTTAGTCTTGCTTTTTAACTTCGATGTTTAATTCATTTAATGCATCTGGGTTAGCAAAACCTGGCGCTGCCGTTAATGGACATGCTGCCGTTGTTGTTTTAGGGAATGCCATTACATCACGGATAGACTCGGCACCAACCATTAACATAACCATACGGTCTAAACCAAACGCTAAACCAGCATGTGGTGGCGCACCGAATTGTAATGCTTCTAATAAGAAACCGAATTTTTCTTCTGCTTCTTCTTTTTCGATACCTAAGATTTCAAATACCGTCGCTTGCATATCTTGCTTGTGAATACGAACAGAACCACCGCCTAGCTCACAACCGTTTAATACCATGTCGTATGCGTCAGATAACGCACCTGCTGGGTTAGCAGCCAACTCTTCTGGGGTCATGTTGCTAGGTGCTGTGAATGGGTGGTGAAGAGGTGTTAACGCACCACCTTCTAATTCTTCAAACATTGGGAAGTCAACAACCCATAATGGTGCCCACTTATCTTCAACTAAGCCTAAATCTTCACCAACTTGTAAACGTAATGCGCCTAATGCGTCCGTTACAACTTTGTATGAATCAGAGCCAAAGAATAATAAGTCACCGTCTTTAGAGCCCGCACGTTCAACGATTGCTTTAGCCACGTCTTCAGATAAGAATTTAACGATTGGCGATTGTAAACCTTCAATACCTGCGCTTAAGTCGTTAACTTTAATCCAAGCTAAGCCTTTCGCACCGTACTTAGATACAAACTCAGTGTAACCATCAATGTTCTTACGAGTCATTGCCGCACCACCTGGTACATTAATCACTGCTACACGACCTTTAGGGTCATTTGCTGGACCTGAGAATACTTTGAATTCAACGTCTTTTAGAATGTCAGCTACATCAACGATTTCTAATGGATTACGTAGGTCTGGCTTGTCAGAACCGTAACGTGTCATTGCTTCTTCGTAAGTCATTACTGGGAACTGACCAAGGTCAACATTTAGTAATTCTTGGAACAAGTTGCGAACCATCTGCTCAGACATGTCACGAACTTGCTTGCCCGACATGAATGTCGTTTCAATATCGATTTGAGTGAATTCAGGCTGACGGTCAGCACGTAAATCTTCATCACGGAAACATTTAGTGATCTGGTAGTAACGGTCAAAACCAGCAACCATTAGAAGCTGCTTAAACAGCTGTGGTGATTGCGGTAATGCAAAGAACTGACCTTTATGCGTACGGCTTGGCACTAAGTAGTCACGCGCACCTTCTGGCGTAGCTTTAGTTAGGATAGGCGTTTCCATATCTAAGAAGCCATTGTCGTCTAAGAAGCGACGTACTGCAGATGTTACTTTAGAACGGAATTGCAGACGCTCGTTCATTACAGGGCGACGTAAGTCTAAGTAACGGAATTTTAAACGCTGCTCTTCAGAGTTTTCTTGGTTAAAGTCTAACGGTAATGGCGCTGCTGCGTTTAAGATCTCTAAATCTTTAACGTATAATTCAATTTCACCGGTAGCCATGTCTTTGTTTACTTGGCTGTCAGGGCGAGCTCGAACAATACCTGTTAATTTGATGCAGAACTCATTACGTAATTTATTCGCAGTGTCAAAGATTGCTGTTTCATCTGGGTCGATTACCGCTTGCACAATTCCTTCTCTATCGCGCATATCGATGAAAATTAATCCACCTAAGTCACGACGTTTGTTTACCCAGCCACATAAAGTAACTTCTTGATCTACTAAGCTTTTATTTAGCTCACCACAATAATGAGAACGCATCTATCTACCTATGCTTAAAAATTCTATTTTTTGAAAAACTGCGGGGGCACTGCCCCACATTCTAAAGAGTGGCGGTCATTATAAGGATTAATCACAGCCCGTCTAATATTTTTGCCATCAAGTTGCTGGTTGAACAGCAAAAGCTATTGGCTACAACACCATATTCTTAGCAAATTGATAGCCTTTTTTGCCATCTCGCTTAACTTCGTACATCAGGTCATCCGCTAGCTTAAGCAACTCGTCATTGGTTTGGCCGTTGATTGGGTAACAAGCAATACCAATTGATGCACTGATATTTACCGGGCCAATATTAAGTTGAAAAGACTGCTCCAGATCCGCCACCACTTTTGCTGCAACTTTTTCGCATTGGCGGTACTCATCTAAATTCGTCACTAACAGCACAAATTCATCGCCGCCGATCCTAGCCACCGTATCTGATGCCCTTACATTACTAGATATACGTTGTCCGACTAATTTGAGCAGCTCGTCACCTTGGGCATGGCCAAAGTTATCGTTCACTTCTTTAAAACCGTCCAAGTCAATAAACATCACCGCCATTTTTTGCTGGGTTCGGTTATGACTAGCTATCGCTCGCTTTAATGTATCATTGAGTAAACTGCGATTTGGCAATTCAGTTAAGGCATCATGCGTTGCTAAGTGCTTAAGCAAGTGCTCTGCTTTTTTCCTTAGCTTTATTTCCTTTTGCAACTTGCGATTCCAAAACAACACGATAGCCAAAATAAAGCTACCAACTAACACGGCTAAGGTTATATTTCGCCAATAGATTTGATAGGAAACACCTGAATCTAAATCTAACTTAAACCATTTGTTTAATATTGCTTTGCTCTGGCTATCGGTCAGTGAAGCCACCACTTTTTGCATAATTTCAAACTGCACAATCAAGTCTTTGCGTACTCCCATTCTCGAAGTATCCGCGGTCATATCCTGTAATATGTGTAATTTAAAATTGACTTCCTCTTTATCTTGTAAAAACTGCGATAACACCACCATGTTCTCAAGCATGCCATCAACCTGCCCTTCGTGTAGTAACTCAATTGCTTCGTCCAAAGATGAAACAACTTGGACTATCACTTGAGGGTATTTTTCATGTACTTGGTTCAAGATCTGATAACCTTGAACCAAGGCTATCCGTTTACCGTACAAGCCTGTTATAGAGTCAAATTTACCAAAGTCTTTGTGTGTAGCAACGGCCCAAGATGATTGCCAAAAAGGTTCAGTAAAGGAAGCATAGGACTCTCTTTGCTCTGATTTAGAGATGTTCGCAACCATATCCAGATGGCCTGTTTTAAAGTCGTTCAGTAAACTTTCCCATGACGAATACACTTCAAAGTTGTATTTTTGTCCAGTCAATTGTGAGGCGATATCAAAAATGTCTTTCGTGATACCTTGCACATTGCCAAACTCATCCACGAATTCATAAGGTTTCCAGTTATCGGTAATGCCAATTTTGATCTCTGGTACTTGCTGCAGCCAGTTCTTTTGCTCCGAGCTTAGGCTTAATCTGAAAATGTTGTTTTTGAAGTAATTAGCGTGTTCCTGCCCCAGCCATTTGGCTTCTATCGCCTCTAACTCAGGTAATGAAATACGAGTAAAGCCTTCATTGATCTTTTCAATCAAGCCATAATTATCCTTGACCAAGCTAAACATTTTTGACTCATAACTAATGTCTGGAGCAACGACAAAGCGCTCATTGAGGTTGTTTTGTAATAACCTAAAGTTCATCGTGTGCTGCTCAGCAATAAAGCCGTAAATATCACCTCTTACCGCGGCATTGATCATTTGCTCTTGGCTCTTAAACCAAGAAACTTTGACTTGCGGGAAGTTTTGCTCAAATTCAACTTTATAAGGTGCGGTATAAAACAGCCCTATATTTTTACCGTTAAGTTGTTCTAAACCTTTCTTAATATCATGAGCTTCAGGCAAAAATAACTTTGAGTAAACTGAGTACAAATGTTTTGCATGGGGCAAGCCGGTGTTGACGGATTCACTTTCTGGGTAAGCAATATGAACATCGGCTTTACCTGACTGAAGAGACTGTAGCGACAATTGCATGCTATTAGGCACAAACTCAATTTCAATGTCGTTCTTTTCTGCCCATTTCTGCCATAATTCCACAAATAAGCCAGTCGGTTGTCCAGCCAGATTTACGCTCATATAAGGTTCATTACCAGCTGATATTGCCACTCTTAAAGCGCTTGGGTTGGAGCCTTTGCGAAACCATATCCCCTCTAATTCGGCTATTTTCTGTGATGGTATTTTTTTAAACCCCGCATTAATCTCGGGTAACCAGTCTTTATTTTTCTTATTTACTGCCAGCAATAAATCAGAATCCGTTAGCATAAGGCTTTTGTATATTGGGTAACTATCGGCAATACGCTCAAAACCGTGGAATTGAAAGCTACGATAATCAAGCTCAACAAAAGCATTAATCTCGCTGTTTTCAATGCCCTCTAATAAAAGCTTGCGACTGTCATAATATTTAAAGCGAATTAGTGGGTTATGTTGCCTTAGTACGTCATTATGCGCCGCACTTCTAATCGCGCCAACAACATATGGCGTCAGTTGTTGGAAATTAGAGACTCCCACTATGTTTTTGTGAATGTAAACATTACTCGATACTGAATATATTTTCTCACCAAACGCTAACGATTCGGCTCGCTTCTCGTTATAAGCCAAACCTACATGAATATCCGCTTCGCCAAGGCTTAAAGCATCTATGGTTCCCGGCCAATTGCTGCTAACAAACTCAACTTCAATGCCTGTTTGTTGCTGCCACTGGCGCCAAATATCAACCGCTAGGCCTCGAGGCTCACCTTTTTCATCAATAAAGTGATAGGGAATATTAGAAGTTGCAATTGCAACTTTAACTTTGCTTGGTAGTTCAGCGGCAACAGAAAAAGAGACACATAACAAAACGCAAACGACGAGTTGCACAAATATCAAAGGCTGGATAATGCGTTGCCTACAAGAAAATACGGTCAAAGATGGATCTCAAAGTTAATTCGGGGAAACTCGCTGCCATTTTAATCACATTGCACAACAAATATCAAAATATCGGCCAGATCAAAAACTAGGTATTGCGGTTTGATTGTTATAAAATGCTGACAAATTCATGAATTCAATATTTAAGGTCTATGCGAGATCAAATTTATTCTGCTTCGCAAGAACAAGTAAAAGACTTTACCTTCGACAAAACCGTGGTCGAAGTATTTCCTGACATGATCCAACGAAGTGTGCCGGGTTATTCAACGATTATTAGTACCATAGAAAAGCTAACAGAGCGCTTTCACCAAGCTGACAGTAACCTTTATGACTTAGGTTGTTCGTTAGGTGCCGCGACTCTCTCTATGCGCAAAGCCGTAACCAAAGAAAACTGTAACGTCTTTGGCATTGATAACTCTCAAGCTATGGTCGACAAATGCCGTCTACATATCAAAGCCTACAAATCTGAAGTGCCAGTGGAAATTGAGCTAGGAGATATCACTCAATACCCAATAGAAAACGCATCCGTTGTGGTAATGAATTTTACTTTACAGTTCATTCCACCAGAACAAAGGGAAGCTTTATTAAGCAAAATCTACCAAGGATTAAAACCTGGTGGCGTATTGATCCTGTCAGAAAAGTTAAAATGGCCTGTTCAGCAGGTTAACGAAGTGATTAATGATCTGCATTTAGATTTTAAACGAGCGAACGGCTACAGTGAATTAGAGATCAGTCAAAAACGCAGTGCCATTGAAAATGTGATGAAAATTGACTCTGAGCAAACCCACTTAACACGATTACAAACGGTTGGGTTTAGCAGCGCCAGTATTTGGTTCCAATGCTTTAACTTCGCTTCATTTATTGCCATTAAATAGACCCGAGTATCAACTAATACCATGACACAATTTTTTAACTCTTTTTACAGCCAAATAGCGCAGAACCGACTCGCTCATTGGCTTGATGTTTTACCGAACCAATTAAACACTTGGTACAAATCTAACCTGCACGGTGAATTCAAAGACTGGGTCAAAAATATCGAGTTACTACCAGAAGTAGAACCAGGCCTCATTAATATTGCTGACAAAGTATCCGTCGGTGATACGGATACGATGAGTGATGGTTTAAGAAAGAAAACCAAGCATCACTTGATGCAAATGAAACCTTGGCGCAAAGGCCCGTATCATTTACATGGTTTGCACGTAGATACCGAATGGCGCAGCGATTTTAAATGGGACAGATTATTACCTCATATTTCAGATTTGAAAGACCGATATGTACTTGATGTTGGTTGCGGTAGTGGTTATCACTTATGGCGTATGAAAGGTGAAGGGGCAAAATTTGTTGTTGGCATCGACCCAACACAACTGTTCTTAGCGCAGTTCTGGGCTGTTCAACACTTTATCCAAGATCAAAACGTTAATTTATTACCATTAGGCATTGACGACTTACCTGCATTAAACTCTTTCGACACCGTATTTTCTATGGGCGTGTTTTACCACAGAAAGTCGCCATTTGATTTCTTACAACAATTGAGAAACCAACTAACCGATGGTGGTGAATTAATTCTAGAAACGCTGATCATCGAAGGTGATGAAAATACCGTTTTAGTGCCACAAGAAAGATATGCACAAATGCGTAATGTTTGGTTTATCCCAAGTGCCAAGGCGTTAGAGAGTTGGTTGAAGAAAGTTGGCTTTAGCAATATTCGTTTGGTCAATATCGATCAAACCAGTTTAGACGAGCAAAGAAAAACTGAGTGGATAGATACGCAATCGTTATCGGACTTCCTTGACCCGAACGATCCTAATAAAACCATTGAAGGTTACCCTGCTCCACTAAGAGCTATTTTTATTGCAAATAAATAAACAAATAATGCACTGGCGTGGTTATATCTTAATCCAAATTAGGGTAAACTGCCGCGCCAAATAGCCCGACCAAGTGCACTATCGCTATTTGGTTCAACACCCCACTTTTGAGGAAAAGACATTGAGTAACAATCAATCATTAAGCTACAAAGACGCTGGTGTAGATATCGACGCAGGTAACCTGTTAGTTGAGAGAATAAAAGGTGCGGTAAAACGTACCACACGCCCTGAAGTAATGGGTGGCCTAGGTGGCTTTGGCGCATTATGCCAAATCCCTAAAGGCTACGAAGAACCACTACTTGTTGCAGGCACAGACGGCGTTGGAACCAAACTTCGCTTAGCGATTGATTTGAAAAAGCACGACACAGTAGGCATCGACCTAGTTGCTATGTGTGTCAACGACCTAATCGTTCAAGGTGCAGAACCTCTATTTTTCCTAGACTACTATGCGACTGGCAAACTAAACGTAGACGTAGCAGCTGACGTTGTTAGCGGTATTGCTGACGGCTGTGAGCTTTCTGGTTGTTCACTAATTGGTGGTGAAACAGCAGAAATGCCTGGTATGTATGAAGGCGACGACTACGACATGGCTGGTTTCTGTGTTGGTGTAGTTGAAAAAGCAAAAGTTATTGACGGTACAAAAGTAAAACCTGGCGACCAACTTATCGCATTAGGTTCATCAGGCCCTCACTCAAACGGTTACTCTTTAATCCGTAAGGTTATTGAAGTATCTGGCGCTGATGTTAACGCTGAATATGAAGGTAAACCTTTAGCTGACCACTTAATGGCACCTACTAAGATTTACGTTAAATCAACACTTAAGTTATTAGAAACGGTTGATGTTCATGCTTTATCTCACATCACGGGTGGCGGCTTCTGGGAAAACATCCCTCGCGTATTACCAGCAGAAACAAAAGCAGTAATCGATGGTACATCTTGGCAGTGGCCAGCAGTATTCAACTGGTTGCAAGATAACGGTAACATCGAAACTCACGAAATGTACCGTACTTTCAACTGTGGCGTAGGCATGGTGTTAGCTGTTGCGAAAGAAGATTTAGAAGCAAGCATCAAGATCCTAAGCGACGCTGGCGAAAAAGCATGGCACATCGGTGAAATTGCTCAAGCTGGTGCTGATGAAGAGCAAGTAGAGATCACTGGAGCTTAATCAGTGACACAATCAAATATTATTTCAGAAGGCGCGCAAGCGCCTTCTCTGCATTCGCCGTCTATCGTTGTATTAATCTCTGGTAGCGGAACAAATTTGCAAGCTATTATCGATGCTTGTGCTGACGATAAAATTGCAGGCAAAGTAAATGCCGTTATCTCTAACAAAGCCGACGTATACGGTTTGGAGCGAGCACAAAACGCCAGTATTCCAACACATGTATTAAGTCACAAAGAATACGACTCTCGCGAAGTATATGACCAAGCCCTTATTAAGGTGATTGATCAATACCAAGCAGATGTTGTAGTGTTAGCGGGCTTTATGCGAATACTGACCGCTGAATTTGTTGAACATTATCAAGGTCGTTTGATAAATATCCATCCGTCGCTATTGCCTAAATATCAAGGCTTAGATACCCATCAAAGAGCCATTGACGCAGGTGACAGTGAACATGGTTGCTCAGTGCATTTTGTTACTGAGGAACTTGATGGCGGTCCAGTTATCTTACAAGCTAAAGTACCAGTATTTGAAGATGACGATGCAAGTAGTTTGGCACAAAGAGTGCACGTACAAGAGCATCAAATTTACCCTATGGTGGTGAAATGGATGTGCGAACACAGGCTGACTATGAAACAGCAAGGCACAGCTTTTTCAGCATACTTAGACGACAGCCTATTACCGGCTCAAGGATATGCAAACGATGACTAAACCTTTATCTCTGTTAAAAATGTTATCAGTAACCCTACTCCTAACATTTAGCGTTAACCTATTTGCTAATGCAATTAAACCTTTTCAAGCGAGTTATGACTTGTTTCGACAAGGCGAAAAATATGGTGAAGGCAAGCGCGTATTAACAGAGCTAGGTGATGGTCGTTATTCGCTAGAACTAAGCAGTCACTTAGAATGGCTGATCTTTTCAGATGATAGAACTGAGTTAAGCGAGTTTTATTACCAAAACGATAAGATCACGCCATTTAGTTTTTTATATAGCCGAACAGGTACAGGTAAAGACAAACAACTGTCTATTAGCTTTGCTGAAAACAAAAAGCTGTATGTCTCTCCTAGACCAAAAAAATCAAAACTACCTGCAACATGGCAAGATAACTGGCGTGATGAAATGACATTCCATATGCAAGTACAGCAAGACTTGATGGATGGAAAAACCAAGTTTGATTATGAAGTGGTAAATAAGTCAGGCAGTTTACGTCAATATAAAATGGAAGTTGTTGGTAAAGAGACAATTGTCACTGGAGCAGGAAAATTTGAAGCCATTAAAGTTTCCCGGATCTATGAAGAAGGCAAACAAACTCAACTTTACGCTTGGTTTATTCCTGAGTTAAATTACACCCTATCGCGTTTGTGGCGTATTAAAAAAGGTGTAGAGCAATACGACCTAGTGTTGAAAGAGTATAAAGCACTGTAATTCGTTACTACTAAGTTTAGGTCACATTCATTTAAAAAATTGCAATGTGACCAGCTCTTTTCGTTATTAAATACCACAGTTTTCAGGCTTCCAGCCATTAACCTCATCGCTAAACTTACTCAACCACTTTAGTGCCGCGCCTTGGTCAGACAATTTTTCTACTACCATTAAATATGAGGCATGAGCTAACATATTATTGGTAAAGCTAATATTTTGAATAAATTGATAAACGCACGGAGCCTTAGATTTGAGTTTGGTCGAAGCCACTTTCTTTAACCAGCCATCTTTTGGGTTGGCACAATCTTTGGGTAAGAATTTATTGATGCCCCATTGTGGATCGGTATCGCAAGCTTCAGTGTGGGCAGGAAACTGAACAAACTCCCCTGCAAGGTATTCGTCGGTCCAATTAGGGCTCCAATTTAATAAAATGATTGGTCTTTGTGTTGCTAGTGCTTGAGTCAATTCTCGCCATAACTCAGCCGAATCCGAGACTCTTGTTATGGTAAAATCAATATTCAAGGCTCTAATTATGTTGCCATCGCCATAATCCCACGGACCACTTATATAGGTTCCCTTCGAGTTAGATTGTTTATTCTCAAAAAGCGACTTACAGCGGTTCAGTGCACGCCAATCAGGCAACCCAGGACAGAGTTGTTCAACATATTTGGGGTACCACCAATCTTCGGTTACTTTCGCTTTGTGTTCACCTAAGTCGATCACTTCTCGCCGTAACACAAACTTCTCAAGTCGGGCTTTCATCGATGGTTCCCAGACTTCCAACTGAAAGTCTATGGTGCCACGTCTAATCGCTCCCCATTGCATATCTGAACTAATATCTAGGTATGAAACGGCAAAGCCTGAGGACTCTAATACTTTGCCAATGGCTCTGGATACAACTCTTTGGCTTTCCCAATTATTTAACGGTATAACTATTTGAGTGGCGTTGTTGGAGGTATTGGACAGGGAAAAGCTTGAATAAAGTAAGGCTAGCATTACTAACAATTTCTTCATTCAACTTCTCCTCAATTAGGTGCTTTGACAGTACTAATCTTCTAGACGACGAGTAAAACAAGGTTCGTTAGGTTTTGATAACTCTTCGTTGTACTCATAACCAGCTAAATCAAATTTCAACAAGCCTGCTAAGTCTTCCACCTTATTTTTAACCATATATTGCACCATCATGCCTCTGGCTTTTTTAGCGTAAAAGCTGATCATTTTATATTGACCATTTTTCCAATCTTTGAAACTTGGCGTGATGATCTGTGCCTTAACATTTTTCTTTTTCACTGATTTAAAGTATTCAGTAGAGGCAAGATTTATCAAGTACGATGAGTTTGTTGCTGCAATTTGCTCATTTAACTTATCAGTAATGGTTTCTCCCCAGAACTCATACAAATTTTTACCTTTTGGGTTTTCTAACTTAGTGCCCATTTCTAAACGGTATGGCTGCATTAAATCTAGTGGTTTCAACAGGCCATATAAACCAGACAATATTCTCAAATGCGTCTGCGCATAATCTAATTCTGACTCTGAGAAACTTTGCGCTTCCATACCAGCATACACATCGCCATTAAACGCCAGTACGGCTTGCTTTGAGTTTTCTAAATTAAACTCTGGCACCCATTGTTCAAATCGAGCGGCATTTAAACCAGCTAACTTATCGCTAATACTCATTAAGCCACTCAAATCAGCTGGCGTTAATTTGCGGCATACTTGCGCTAATTCAGCAGCTTGTTCAACCAACTCTGGTTGGCTATATGTATCTGTATGTGCCGGAGTGTCGTAATCTAAATTCTTTGCAGGAGAAACAACGTATAACATAGTAAATTTTTATCCTTGGAGATCATTGGCTCTAGTTTACCAAAAATGTCAGCTAAACCTATTTGAAAAAACCGATACTTGTTATTGAATTAATAAATGATTTAATCGGCTTTTAAGCACTTACATCGCCCAGCGTGATCCAAAGCAACATATGGCACATGGCAATAACCATACTGGCTTTTGTTCTTAACACCCAAAACCACTCAGGGTAAGCGCGAGCAAGGTTTGATTTCAATTCGACCTGCCATAACACTAAAAATAGCAAACCAGCAATAAATACTCCCGCTTTTGGTTGCAGTAAAACCACACCAAAGCCAGCAACTAAAACAAGAATTGCTCCCCATAACAAACCGCTTATGTTTAAGTGATAAGATTGGTCTTCAACTTTGATTAACAAAGCAATACCAAACAGACTGCCAGCAAGAAACGTTAACATGGCTAAACTGTAAAAGCGGAATAACCAAAGAGCGGAATAAAGTTCAAAGTCTAGCCAATTGCAAAGTGTTAAAACAATAAACCCAACTATCATGGCATAAGACAATAGCTTAGAAACGGGCGCTAACTTTGGATTAAAAATGGAATTTTCAGACATGTTAAGATCACGATGGAATAAATGCCCTAACGATAGAGTTTTCTACCTCAAGTTCAATAAGATTTTGCTTAGAATAGGCAAGAAGATAAAAATAACCGTGGTTTTTGTAATTTTAGTACTTATTAACTCGGTTTACCCTTCCAAGCAGACTCATTATGTAATAAAGTTTCAATATTCTTGAGTTTAAACTCTATTAAACGATTTATTAAAAACGGTAACGAATATGGCAAGTGTTTTACAACAGCTACGTGAAATGACAACAGTCGTAGCAGATACAGGCGAAATTGAAGCAATTAAAAAGTTTGCACCAGTGGATGCAACGACAAATCCATCTTTATTATTAAAAGCAGCACAAATTCCTGAGTATGAAACTTATATCGACCAAGCAGTCGCTTGGGCAAAAGAGCAATCAAACGACTCTGTGCAACAAATTGAAGACGCAAGTGACAAGCTAGCGGTATTAATTGGTAAAGAGATCAGCGCTGTAATTCCTGGGCGTATCTCAACAGAAGTTGATGCTCGTTTATCATTTGATACTGAAGCTTCAGTTGCAAAAGCAAGAAAGCTAATTGCGCTATACGAACAAGCAGGCATTGGCAAAGACCGAGTATTAATCAAGTTAGCTTCAACTTGGGAAGGCATTAAAGCTGCTGAAGTTCTAGAGCAAGAAGGTATTCAGTGTAACTTAACGTTATTATTTAGTTTCGCTCAAGCGCGTGCATGTGCAGAAGCAAATGTATATCTTATTTCACCTTTTGTTGGTCGTATACTAGACTGGTTTAAAGCAAACACTGAACAAAAAGACTATACAGGTGAAACAGACCCTGGTGTTCTTTCAGTTAGAAGTATTTACCAGTATTACAAAGAACATGGTTATAACACTGTTGTTATGGGCGCAAGCTTCCGTAACACAGGTGAAATTTTAGCGTTAGCAGGTTGTGACCGTTTAACTATCGCCCCGGCTTTATTAGATGAGCTTGAGCAAATGCAAGGTGATGTTGCGCAGAAGCTAAACTATCAAGGTGAAGTGAAAGCGAAACCTGAAAAAATGACGGAACAAGCATTCCGCTGGCAGCATAACGAAGATGCAATGGCAACGGAAAAACTAGCAGAAGGCATTCGCAACTTTGCTAAAGACCAGCTGAAGCTAGAAGCATTAATCGAAAATAAACTATAACAATAATAAAAAAGGCTGCATTCGCAGCCTTTCTCTTTACCACAACAAAGCACATAACATTAACAATTTGAGGGATAACCGATGATTAACAACGCTTGGCAAAAAGTGCAGCAAGAGTACGATAGATTTAGCTCAGTCCATATGAGAGATTTATTTGCTGCCGACCAAGATAGAGCGTCAAAGTATACTGCTTCGGCTTGTGGCTTTACTTTAGACTATTCAAAAAACAGAATTGATGATGCTGTTTTAACTGCTTTGTTTGATTTAGCAAAAGACAACCAACTTGAGGCAAAACGTGACGCCATGTTCAACGGTGAGATCATCAACTCAACCGAACAAAGAGCCGTTTTGCATACCGCACTTCGTAGACAGCCTTCTGACTCTGTATTCGTTGATGGTGAAAACGTCATTCCTGAAGTGCAAGCAACATTAGAAAAGATCAAAGCTTTTGTTAATGACGTTCATACTGGTAAAAGAACGGGCTACACCGATAAAGCATTCACGGACGTGGTAGCGATTGGTATTGGCGGCTCATTTTTAGGCCCTAAAATTGTTACCGAAGCATTAAAGCCTTACCAGCAAGAGTCAGTAAAAGTACACTTTGTCGCTAACGTTGATGCCCACCATATCACTGATGTTTTAGCTAAGTTAAATGCTGAAACCACCTTAGTTGTGATGAGTTCTAAGTCGTTCACAACACAAGAGACGTTGAAAAATACAGAAACTGCTAGGGAATGGTTTTATGCCAATGGTGGTAAATTTGAAGACGTTGCCAAGCATTTTATGTGTGTATCAAGCAACGTTACCAAAGCAACTGAGTTTGGCATTTGCCAAAGTAATATTTTCCCAATGTGGGACTGGGTCGGCGGTCGTTACTCTTTGTGGTCGGCGATAGGTTTGCCAATCGCTTTAGCTATCGGCTTTGATAACTTTGAACAAGTTTTATTAGGCGCACGGGAAATGGATGAGCATTTTTCTAACTCGCCTATTGAGTATAACCTGCCAGTTATTATGGCAGTGCTAGGCGTTTGGTATAGCAACTTCTTTGGTTGCCAAAGCCACGTTTTATTGCCTTACTCACACTACCTAAGAGGCCTGCCAGCCTACGTTCAGCAGCTTGATATGGAATCAAACGGTAAATCCGTTAATCACTTGAATGAAACCGTAGACTACAAAACTGGCCCGATTATTTGGGGCGGCGAAGGTACTAACGGTCAACACGCATTCCACCAGCTAATGCACCAAGGGAACACTATTATCCCTGCAGATTTCATCATGCCAATAAAACCTAACCACGATGAAGTAGAACACCATCAAATGTTGGCGTCTAACTGCTTTGCTCAGACTCAGGCTTTGATGCAGGGGCAAACTCAAGCTGAAATCGTAGCTGAACTAACGGCAAAAGGCATGGAACAAGCTCAAGCTGAGGTGCTCGCTAAGCATAAGTTTATGCCAGGAAATAGACCTTCAAACACACTACTTATGGATCAGTTATCACCTAAGCGTTTAGGCTCTCTAATCGCTCTATATGAACACAAAGTGTTTGTTCAAGGCGTTATTTGGCAGGTTAATAGCTTCGACCAATGGGGCGTTGAACTAGGTAAAGTACTTGGCAACAGAGTACTTGAAGCTCTGCAAGACACAGCTCAACCTGAACTAGACAGTTCAACCCAACAACTGGTTGATATGTTTAGAGCCAAGGTTAAATAACGTCGAGCTTTAAAGTAATTGGAAGAGCGCAATTCAGCGCTCTTTTTTGTTTATAGTAATAAAAAACTAAAGTTCCTTTTTTGTCCTTAAAGACCACAACAATTGTTGTTAGACTCATCTTTTAATAACCAATGTAAGCGTATCACCTTGAAACCCTCACAATTTATCGAATTATTAATTCTCTCCGCTATTTGGGGCGGCTCGTTTATGTTTATGCGCATCGCAGCCCCAGAAACAGGCTCTGCGGCTTTAGCAGCGCTTCGTATGACCATCTCAGGCATTACCTTATTTCCATTCTTCTGGTATTACTGGTCAAAGCGTCAACAAAGCCCTTTTTCTGCTGAAGTGGATAATAAGACAGTGACCAAACACATTTGTATAGTTGCCATCATAAACTCTGCCATTCCAATGGTCTTATTTGCCTTTGCAGCTGCGAATTTAGATGCTGGCTTTGCTTCGATTTTAAACGCTACTACGCCACTTTGGGGGGCGCTTATTGGAGCGGTATTTTTTACCGCTCACTTAACTAAAAGTGCTATAGCGGGCTTGTTGTTGGGATTTGTCGGTGTTGTTGTTTTAAGTTGGGACAAACTGACTCTGGATGCCTCACAACAGTTGTATGCCGTTCTAGCCATAGTGTTAGCAACCAGCTTCTATGGCATTGGTACAAATTATTCGAAACGTTTTCTGGTCGGCGTAAAGCCTATGTTTATCGCTTCGGCGAGTCTATTCTGGGGGTCGGTGTTTATGCTCCCTTTACTGATATACTCAATTCCAGACTTTATTGATATCAGTCTAAAAGCTTGGCTTGCTACTATTGCACTTGGCAGTGTTGCAACTGGATTTGCTTATATTTTCTTCTATCGCATTGTCGATCACTCTGGTCCAACCAAAGCAATGATGGTGACTTATCTTATTCCGGTATTCGGCGTTTTATTCGGCAACCTATTTTTAAAAGAAGCCATTACAGACAACATGTTCTATGGCGCAGCTTTAATTTTATCAGGGGTTGCATTAACAACTGGCGTGCTTAAAAAGAAAACACAATGAAGCTAAGTTGAACATTTCGTTCACAATTCTGTCATCTTTTGTTCATTATTTTTTCACATTAGAACTTTACATTTCGTTTCGATGTGATAAATACTAGATTTAAGTAGTCATTCAAGGGCTACTTAAATAATAAAAACAAACAAAAGATGAAGGAGGCCATTATGGAAGGTCTAACTGAAATTCTTGAAAATGCGCTTGAACAAAAAACTCAAACTAAAACTCGCGGCTCAAAACGCAAATGGCGAGAAATAGAGTCGATTAAGGAGAAATACCGACTTAGGGAAGAGTTAAAAAGCATCGACCCGTCACTAGATTATGACTTAACTGAATTAGAATTCTAAAAAAAGCCTGAGCTTACGCTCAGGCTTTTTGCTTTCAGGACGAAAGTATGTCGCGTTTTCATGGACGAAATAGAGCGATTGCATGGGGATATATGCATGTCGGCCGAAGTTGTTCCAGACAACTAGTCGGCACTCACCACTTCCCTGTGGATCGTGGTTTCATGGATGAAAAAGAACGACGGCTTTCAGGACGAAAGAGACCAATCTTATTAACGGCAGCACCCTTGCTGAGATAAGTTTTGGTTTAGAATTCTTAGGGTAATGCCGATTAAAAAAGCGAAGCCTAGTCACTTCGCTTTTAATCTATTGCCGACTAAAGCTGAGGTAAATGCCAGTTGATCTGAGCTAAACCTTGTTTTGCCAAAATTTGGTTGGTTTGCGAGAAATGTTTACAGCCAAAAAAACCTCTGTGAGCAGACAAAGGCGATGGGTGTGGCCCTGCTAATACGCTGTGCTTGCTTCTGTCTATCGAAGCCGCTTTCTTTTGTGCGTGAGCTCCCCACAAGATAAATACCAAACCTTGCCCATGTTCATTTAACGCTTTAATCACTTTATCAGTAAATGTTTCCCAGCCTAGATGCTTATGTGAATGAGCATTGCCTTGTTGCACTGTTAAAACCGTGTTCAACAGTAATACCCCTTGCTCGGCCCATGATTGCAGATAACCATGGTTTGGTATTTGAAAACCTTCGATATCTTGCGCTAACTCTTTATACATATTGACTAACGAAGGTGGCGTTTTCACTCCAGGCATCACTGAAAAACACAAACCATGTGCTTGGTTTGGGCCATGGTATGGGTCCTGGCCAATGATCACAACTTTGACTTGATCAAAAGGGGTAGACTCAAACGCTGAAAATACCTTGTCTGCTGGCGGGTATATGGTAATGCCCTGCTCTCTTTCGTGCTTAACTTGCGCTAAGGTATCTTTAAAATAAGCTTGCTGCTTTTCTTGCCCTATTACATCCGTCCAGGTTAATGCCATTTATCTATTCTCGGTTACTGATGACTATTGCAGAAAATACCTAACTCGACAGAAAAAAACAAAATATTCAGTAATAACTGCATTATCTTTGAGCGGTAGTCCTTGCTTTAAAAAAACGTTTAGTGAAAATGTGAGGAATAAGGGGAGTATGAAGGTAACGGCTCTTAATAAAAAAGAGCCGTTAATATAACGGCTAAAAAATTAGTTACCAGCAGTTAAGTAGTCGCGTAGTGCAGTGAATTCAGGTTTTAATTCTTTAGAAAGAATTGGTAACCCTGCAACGTCAGCCAACTCTTTTGGCAACGGAATAAGTTCACCTAAAATGTTCTCTACGCTTTCTTTAAATTTAGCAGGGTGAGCGGTACCAAGGAATACACCAACTTCTTCCTCTTTCAACTCGTGCTTCAATGCTTTGTAAGCAACCGCACCATGAGGCTCAGAAAGGTAACCTTGTTGGTATAACTGTTTCACACCCAGTTGAGTTGAGTCTTCATCGATACAAGCACCTTTTAATAGAGCCTTATCAAACCAGTCTTTATCAATCATATGTTCGATACGAGGCCAGTTGTTTGGCTGACTTACGTCCATTGCATTGGATAAAGTAGCGATAGTCTGTTTTGGTGTCCACTGGCCAGTTTGTAAGTAACGAGGAACCGTATCATTTACGTTAGTTGCGGCAATAAAGCGTTTGATTGGTAAACCAATCACTTTAGCGATAACGCCTGCACATAAGTTACCAAAGTTACCGCTAGGAATAGCAAACACTGACTCTGCGCGCTTTTCGGCAGGGATTTGTGCTACCGCTTCAAAGTAATAACATACTTGCGCAAACAAGCGACTAATATTGATTGAGTTAGCTGAGTTTAAGCCTATTTGCTCACGCAATGCTTGGTCTTCAAAACTGTCTTTAACCAGCGCTTGGCAATCATCAAAGTCGCCTTTTACTGAAAGCGTTTCGATATTACCACCAAGGGTACAGAACATTTTTTCCTGTAAGCGACTGATCTTGCCTTCAGGGTAAAGAATAACGACTCGAATGTTATCAATGCCGTGGAATGCATGAGCAACTGCTGCACCTGTATCACCTGATGTCGCAGTTAAAATTGTTAACTTTTCACCTTGATTAAAACGGCTAAGGCACTGTGCCATGAAGCGCGCACCAAAGTCTTTAAATGCTAATGTTGGACCGTGAAATAATTCTAGGTTGTATGTATTTTCATTTACCTTGGCCAGTGGCGCTGGAAATTGAAATGCTTCACCAACAATCTCTTTTAATTCGGCTTGTGAAAGCTCACCTTGCAACAAGTGAGAAAGAACATAGCTAGAGCGCTCAACAAATGGCATCTCTAACAATTCATCAATATTGTCTAGAGGTGATAATTGTTTTGGAAAGAATAATCCTTGATCACGGCCTAAGCCTAATTTAACGGCTTGTTCAAAACTCACCTGCTGATCATTATGTTTAATATTTTCTAACAGCATGGTTACCTCATTTCTCTGTTACATCTAGTTCTTTCGCGCCTTCTACTGCGCATTTGCAAATATGAACAAACCCGTTTTGTTCAATGTAATTTTGTTCTAAGTACTCTTTGTACTCTTGTGCCTGTGCTAAATCTTCGGTTAAAGCAAACACTGTAGGGCCAGCCCCCGAAATACCAAACGCTAGTGCACCTTTGTTTAATAGCATTTGCTTTGCTGTGCTAAAGCCTTTGATAAGATCAGCACGATAAGGTTCAGCCATCACATCTTTAATTGTTTTAGCGGCTTGTGCTTCATTGCCTTGATAAAGATAAGCAACAAAGGCACTTAAATGCTGGGCGTTTTCAATTGCCACACTTTTATCATATTGCTTAGGTAATGCTTCTCTTGCTTCTTTCGTTGGTAGAGAAAAGCCAGGGAAAGCAACAACCCAATACCAACTTGCTGGCGTCGGTAAATGAATAATTGGCGAGTCTTGGTGTGGACTCATTAATTGCAAACCACCAAAGTAGCTAGGTGCAACGTTGTCATAGTGCAACGAACCACTTGCCCCAGCTTCAACTTCGCCCATCAATAACAGTAGCTCGTTATCATCAAAGTAGTGGTCGAACAATCTATTAAGCGCCGTTAAAGCGGCAACAACAGAACAAGCACTAGAACCTAAGCCACTGCCAACAGGCAATGACTTAACTAATTCCATCGCAACTTGAGGGTATTTGGCTTGGTCTTCTGGTTGCATTTTTTGACGGTATAACTGATACGCCTGCCATGCCAGGTTCTGCTCTTTGTCTTCTGGGCAAACATGAGCATGAGAGCCTAAGTTTGTCATAGTATCTTGCTCAGCAAACTCTACATGTACTGTATCACCTAGCTTTTCACCATCAACTCTAACCAATGCAGCGCCTAGTAAGTCAAAACCTACGCTTACGTTACCTGTGCTAGCCGGCGCATAAGCGCTGGCTTTCTTACCTAATAAGGCGGTGTCGTAACTCATATCATCACCTCTTGCTGCCAGCTAAGAGTACGCATTACGTCAGCAAATACCCCGGCTGCAGTTACCGCAGCACCAGCACCGTAGCCTCTTAATACAAATGGAATTGGCTGATAATACGCACTGTGGATAGCTAACGCATTCTCACCATTTTTAACGGCAAATAGAGGGTTTGATTCATCAACCGCAAGGACTTTTACTTTACACTTGCCATCTTTGATTTCACCAACGTATCTAAGCACTTGGCCATTTGCTTTAGCTTCGTCGTTTAACGCTTGGAAGCTAGTGTCCAGCTTAGGTAAGTTTTGTAAAAACTCATCAATTGAACCGCTTGCGTCAAACTCATTACCTAGCACTGACTCAACTTCAATGTCGTCTAACTCTAAGTCCATGCCAGCTTCACGAGCCATGATAAGTAGTTTACGAGCTACGTCCATACCAGATAAATCATCGCGAGGATCTGGTTCGGTATACCCAAGGTTTCTCGCTTCAATCGTCGCTTCTGACAATGATTTACCTTCGTCAATCTTGCCGAAAATATAAGATAAAGAGCCAGACAAGATACCTTCGAAAGCCACTAACTTATCACCAGCGTTGAATAAGCCTTGCAAAGTGTCGATAACTGGCAGGCCAGCACCAACTGTTGTTTCATATAAGAAACGGCGCATTGTCGATTGTGCAGTTGAGCGTAACTCTTGGTAGTAATCCATAGAACCAGTGTTCGCTTTTTTGTTTGGTGTAACAATATGAAAACCTGCCGCTAAAAACTCTACGTACTGATTAGCCACAGCTTCTGCTGAAGTACAATCGACTAAAACAGGGTTGACTAAATGATTGTCTTGAACAAAACGTTTTAAGTTCAATAAGCTAAAGTTTTGCTCTGCAGAGCTTAGCTCTTGTTGCCAACCTTCTAAATTAATACCATTTTCGTTCAACAACAGCTTCTTACTGTTGGCGATACCGTACACATTTAAACGGATATTGCGCTCTTTTAACCAAGCTTGTTGGCGTTGAATTTGGTTGATCAGCTCACCACCGACCACACCGCAACCTAGGATAAATACATCAATTGATGGGATCTTAGTAAAGAAGTTCTCGTGACATACTTTGATTGCATCTGCGCATTTACGGCGTTCTACTACCGATGAAATTGAGCTTTCAGTACTATCTTGAGCAATCGCTAAGATGTTTAAACGGGCTTGTGCTAATGAAGTGAAAAACTTAGCTGCAATGCCTTTGCTTTGACGCATGCCTTCACCAATCAAAGAAACAATAGCTACATCGTCATTTGATTTTGGATGCTCTAACAAGCCTGTTTGAATTTCTAATTCGAATTCTTTATTCAGCGCTGCTAACGCTTCTTTTTTATGTTCTGCATAGATACAGAAACTAATGCTGAACTCAGAAGATGATTGAGTGATTAATACAACCGAAATGTCTTTATCCGCCATTGCTTTGAACGTACGGCTTGCCATACCAACCACACCTTTCATACCTGGGCCATATACTGTCAGCATGCACACGTCATTTAAACTTGAGATGGCTTTAATAGGCTGAGAGTTATTTGCTTCAGTCGCAATAACTGTGCCTTTAGCCTCTGGGTTCAGGGTGTTCTTAATTACACAAGGAATTTTATGATGTGCTAATGGGCCAATTGTTTTTGGATGAAGTACGCTTGCTCCGAAGTAAGACAGCTCCATTGCTTCTGAGTATGATAGCTTTTCAACTAACATGGCGCCTTTTACTTCTCTTGGGTCAGCCGTGTAGACGCCGTCTACGTCAGTCCAAATTTCGCAAACATCTGCGTGTAAGCACGCAGCTGCAATTGCTGCAGAGTAATCACTGCCGTTTCGACCTAATGTTGTTAACTCACCTTCATCGTTGGCAGCAGTAAAGCCTGGTAATAAGTAAACTTGGTTGCCTGAGTCCATATGAGACATGATAGCTGCTCGACTCGCTTCAATATCTGCTACGCCATTTAATGAGTCATCTGAGCTAACTACAGATTTTGTTGGATCTAACACTTGAGCAGTAATGCCTTTTTGCGCGAACAGTGCTTGCATCAAGTTAACGCTGAACACTTCGCCACGGCAGATAACAAAAGCTTTAACATGGTCAGGGCAATGACCTAATAACTTCACACCCGTTAGTTTACTGTCCAAGCCCGCGATCATTTGCTCAACAATAGCAACAAGCTCTTGGTCATTCTGAATTTTTGAAGCGCTGACAATTGATAATAAGTGTGTTTTTAACGCGGCTAACTTTTCACTGAAGTCTTCACTTTTGGCGGCAACATCACATAAGTCAACGAGTTGGTTGGTCACACCTTTTGGTGCTGATAACACCGCAGTTACGGTTGTAGTTCGGGTTTGCCCTGCAATAATATTTGCAACGGTTTGAAACCTTTGCTCATCGGCTAAAGAGCTACCACCAAATTTAACTACTTTCATAACTGCTTTCCTTTAATTAGGTTAAATATTAATTTCGTTTTTATTGTTAGGTTAAACCTAACCTATTCATGTTGTTTTAGGTATTACTGAAAACCACTTTGCCTATTCAGCTTGTCTATGCTTTTGGTTTGAGCGGCTGCTAAATCATAATTAACTTACCCACACCAAACTATGCGTTGGGTAACTTGGCCGACTCATCGCATTTTTTACATCCATGTAAATGCGATATACCTTCTTCCATGAAGGCAACTTTCATCCTTGAAAGCCGTCGCACCTTGTCATCCATGACACCGCGACATACTTATATCCCTATAAGCCACCGAAGGCGATTACATCCATGTAGCTTCGGTATACTTTCATCCTTGAAAGCAAAAAGCCCGTGAGGGTTAGTCACGGGCTTTGCATATTTTTTGCTCACCAGCGACTCTTACCCAGTAACGGTAATAATAGTCGTAATAATCGTGGTGGTTGCATTCGTCGTTTTCATGGTGCCTAACTTCGAATTTCTGGGCTAAAAAGTCAAGTGCTTTTTCACACATTTATGGTTGCAGAATTTGCAATTATTTTCTGCATCTACTTAAGTTTAACTTTGTTAAAGTAAATATTATTGGTATAACTAACGCTAACTCGGTAGTTAAAAATCGTAACCAGTTTGATCAGCGTCCAATTAGCTGCAGTTAACTGTTAGGGAAGTAAGAAATGCGACCAAACAAGAGTATTTCAAGAAGATTATTAGTAAGCGTACTATCCGTTTATTTTATCCTCACATTTATCGTAACCTGCGCCCAAATATATGCGGATTACAGCAACACCAAAGAATTCATTAGTAATGAATTAAAAAACTTAGAAAAAACCTTCAGTGAGAGTTTGACTCGAGCAATTTGGGAACTGAACACGCCTCAAGTCGCATCAATTTCCGAAGGCTTGCTTGAAATTCCTATGGTTCAAGGTGTATTGATCAGAGATGACAATAGAGAGTTGTTAACTCAAATGGGCGATATTTCTAATGTAGAAAGTTTTACCACAAGTGCATTAAGTGATGAAGGCTCTGTTATTTCAGAAGCGGATGGTTTATTTGGTTATACCTTCCCACTGATTTTTGAATTTTCTAACCGTACCACTCAAGTTGGTGATGTGACCCTATTTTCCAGTCGTGAGATCGTGATCAGCCGCATTATTTTGTCGGTGTTGTTTTTGATAGCCAGTGCCATCGTTAAGACAGTATTCCTAATAATTCTATTTTCTTTAGCATTTAAAAAGCACCTAACTTCACCGTTAACAGAGTTGACTGAGAAAATAGAAAAGCTGGATTTAGAGTCCATTGAAGATGCTGAGGTACACGTAAACCAAGCAGATGAAAATGAGCTGTCGATTATTCAACATTCATTTAACGAACTGATTAAACGTGTTGCCAGCTCACAATCCGAGCTCAAACAAGCACAAAAGCAGCTTATTAAATCAAACGATAAACTGGATCAGCAAAATCTTATGTTAGAGCAAGAGGTGGCGAAAAAAACGGCGAATTTAAGCCAAGCCATGATGGACTTGCAAAAACAGAAGTACCAACTTGAAGTTAACCAAAAGAACTTAAAAGAAGAGATTGAAACTAGAAGAAGAACAGAATCGGAGTTGGTACATAAAACCACGGAATTAGAGAAAACCATTGATACTTTGAGTATGGCTCAAGGCAAACTAGTAGAGTCAGAGAAACTGGCTGCGCTTGGTGGCTTAGTTGCAGGTATCACTCATGATGTAAACACACCTATTGGTGTAGGTGTGACAGCAACTACTTACCTGCACGATAGAATTCAGGACTTAGGTAAGCGATTTGAAGAGAAGTCACTAAACGCAAATGATATGAAAGCCTTCATTAATGAAGGTAATCAAAGTATTGAGTTGCTACATAATAACTTAAACCGAGCCAGTGAACTGATTGCTAGCTTCAAGCAAATCGCCGTTGACCAAGCCAGCGAAGCGATACGTACTATTAACTTGAAAACTTATTTAAAAGAGATCATTACCTCGTTAAAACCAAAATTGAAAAAAGCGCAACACGAGATCAACATTAGTTGCGATGATAACATCATGCTAAAAGTGCCAGCTGGTGCAATTTCGCAAATCTTCACTAACTTTTTGATGAACAGTGTGCTGCACGGTTTTGATGGTATGAAAAACGGCAAGATTAATATTAGCATTGAAGACAGAGGCGAGAATGTTGCTATTGAATACAGTGACAATGGCCGTGGCGTTTCAAAAGAACAGCTTAAAATGTTATTTGAGCCTTTCTACACCACAAAACGTGAAGAAGGCGGTTCTGGCTTAGGCACAAACATAGCCTTTAACTTAGTAAAACAAACCCTAGATGGTGAAATTGAAGCCTTTAGCGAAGAAGGTCAAGGCCTAACCTACAAAGATTGAATTTCCAAAAGAAAAGCAAGAAGTATTAGCTCATGAATGGGTGTAATACCATTGTGAGCAAAATATTAGTATAACCCCATATAAAAAGCTTTCTGACCACGCTCTAGCAACTTCATTAGCTTGCTAGAGTACTCTCCCCTTTTACTTGCCACTTTATTTGAATTTCACTTCTTTATCGCTACGGTGGTAAATTCGACTTTCTGGCGCGGTCCACTCGCCGTCTTTTAAATATGACGTTTCTACTGTAATTTTATCTTTTGTTAATGTTGAGATAGAGCGAACCTTTGAGATCCCTTTACTCATTTGACTCTCACCTGATACATCTTCATACGCGGCAAAACTGTTATCCGACAATACTTCTATCTCGCCAGTTGTCATAAAATCAGCAGTAGTAAAATAATAAAACACATATTTTTGCTTTTTCTTGTGCCAAAATATAATGGACTCGCCACCGTAAGCACCGTCGTTTACTGAATGAATTGTTTTTAGCGCTTTACCGTTAAGCGCGCGCTGCCATTTAGCAACGTCTGCTACTATGGGTTTCCCTTCCTTTTGTTCAAACACCGCATACCAAGTGCCTAAGTACGGCTGGAAAAACTTAAGTTCTTTGGCAAAAGGTTTACTTTCTTGTCCTATGCTACTAGCTGAAATAGTAAATAAAGTTGCTACTAAACAAGTAAATAAGATACGCATAATGTCACCTCAAACAAAAATGCCAACTTCGTCTAAAAGCGTAAGTTGGCACAATCATAGTTTTAGTTCATAAACCACGAACTCATCCATGTCATTTAGATATACCATCATCCCTGAAGGCAACCTACGTCCTGTAGGCCGTCGTTCCTTTTCGTCCATGAAAACACGACATACCTACGTCCTGTAGGCATAAAAAAAAGCCGATGCAATCGGCTTTTTTTATTAAATGTAACTTTGTTGGTGTACTCGGATGAACAATGGAGTACCAATTTTTGAATAATCTATTTTATATTCTTTGCCATTTAAACACTGAACAAACACCAATGTTTTTGGCTCACCAAACACCTCTGGGTTTGAGATGTGAACAACTTCACAATAGGCGTCTTTTGCTTGCCTACGATTTTTAGGTACCGGCCCTTTGTACTCAATTAAACCATTTTGAGTCACTTTAACAACTGGCATATCAATATCATTTACAAGTAATAAATCGAGTTTTCTTATCTTGTGGATGACTGTGTTGCGCCCACTTGTAATATAGGTGGCTTCGGAAGACATAAAATTTCTCTTTCATAAGTTGTTATAACATTCCCTTTTTTAACTCTAGCGGTTTCACTGTGAATGTTCAAGTTTAAGGCCAAAATTCTTAATATATTCAGGACTTTTGCCGGAATTTTTATGATCTGGGATAAAAGTTAAAAAGGACGAAAAATGAAATAAAACAGCAAACAGATCACAAGCCAGACTAAACCTGCTCGGATCATATTGCAAAACGGACAATCGGTCTTAAACTTCATATAAAGCAACAATTAAGTTTGAGGTGAAAACAACATATATGTCCAATAGTGAATTTGCAACTCTAGCAGGAGGCTGCTTCTGGTGTATTGAGTCAGCTTTTAATCAAGTAAATGGAGTGATAAAAGCAACCTCAGGTTATACAGGTGGAGAAATTGAACAGCCCAGTTATAAACAAATTTGTACTGGCACAACAGGACACGCAGAAGTTGTGCAAATAGAGTTCAATCCAAATGAAATTAACTTTAAAACATTACTAGCTATGTTCTTCCAACTGCATGACCCAACTCAGTTGAATCGTCAGGGCAATGACATTGGCACTCAATATCGATCAGCTATTTTTTATCACAGTTCTCAGCAAAAAACACAAGCTTTGGAGATCATACAGGAGCTAAACGAACTCGCTATATGGCCGCAAGCAATTGTGACAGAAATAACCGAGGCTAGTCCCTTCTATCCGGCAGAGGATTATCACCAAGGCTATGTTGAAGCTAATCCTGAACAAGCCTACTGCCAATTTTTGATCTTACCTAAGCTGCAAAAGTTTAAACAACAATTTAGCAACTACTTAAAATGATCTGATAGACTAAGGCATCTTTTATTTTGTGACTCAAATATCGTGTGGATCAGACCCTTTTTTCAATTTGCTTTAGTCGCTAATTTCTCTTTGAGCTTATACTTATTCCTGCAACAGGGAGGAGGCTCTGGCTTATCCATCCCTCACATTGATAAAGTCGGCCATTTTATTGCTTTTTTTGTCTTAGCTTTTTGTATGGACTTTGCTACTAAGCTAAGAGCTGCCATTGCGATAATATTACTCGTTGGTTATGGCATCAGTGTTGAGTTTATGCAAAGCCATATCCCTGGCAGAGAAGCTACCCTTGGCGATATTCTGGCAGATACTGCAGGTGTTCTTTTTTATTACTACGCGGTTGCCAAAATGACATTAGTTAAGCGCTACAAGGCATTGAGCCTTGGCTGATCCAGAACAACATTGGCATATCGCAGGCATAGGGGCAATAGGCGCTTTATCCGTTGCCCACAGCATAGGTAATAAGCTTAATATCATTCCGATAGTAAGACAAAATAGTCTTAGCTATTGTCAAAGCTTTGTTAACTTAGCTGGTAAGGAAATTGCCCTTCCCGCTCCCAGCTTTGCCCCCGATATCAAATCCATTAACAACTTACTGGTGCCGTTAAAGTCATATGATGTTTTGCCATTTTTATCTAGTGTTCAGCATCTACTAGGTGCAAACTCACAGGTCGTGTTATGCCACAACGGGATGGGAACAATAGAGCAAGCGTTGGATATACTCCCTTCCTGCGCAAATTTGTACTTTTGCACCTCTAGCCATGGCGTTTATAAGAAAGATAGAACAGCCCACTACGCTGGGGCGGGAGAATCGACCTGGAAGCTGATACGAGCAGGTAATGACAAAGTACTATCAAATGAGCAAATGAATAAGATTTTGCCAAATGCTAAAGTTGTTGAAGACTTAGATGCGTTGTTATGGCAAAAACTGATCATCAACTGTGCTATCAACCCGTTAACGGCTCTTTATCAGATTAAAAACGGTGAACTAGCCAATGCTGAGTACCAGTCAGAAGTAACTGAAATAGTTAAAGAGGCTGTACAAGTAGCAAATGCTTGTAGTATCAACATTCAATACTCAGCTATGTTGGACAAGGTAAAACAAGTTATCGACTACACAGGAGCTAATACCTCTTCAATGTTACAAGATGTATTGAACAAGCGAGCTACTGAAATTGAGTTTATTACTGGCTATTTACTGGAGCAGGCAAAGCAACAAGGACTAATCGCCGCGACCAATCAGTCCTTATACCAAAGAATTAAAGCCCTACCTTAAGGCCTTGATTTAATTCGTGAGTTTAATTAGCTAATTCAAACCAAGGCTTCGCCAAATATCACTGACCACCTTGGCTTGTTGCTGAACTTGTGCTGCAGCAACAGATTTGCTTTTACCATTTAAAGCAGCATGGTGATATTTAGCTCGATAGTCTAAGTATGTCGATATTAATTGCTTAGCTTGCTGTTCAGTTAATAATTCAGCCTTTGCCGCTTGCTCTAATATTCGAATATTATCTGGATAAGTTATCAGGTTTTGATTGTCTGCTGAGCGGTTTAAAACGAGAAATTGACTAATAAACTCAATGTCAGCAATGCCACCTCGTGACTGCTTTAAATCAAACTTACCATCCTTTTCCTTTGCCAAGTTGTCATACATTTTTACCCGCATTGATGATATGTCTTCAATCAGCTCATCTGGGTTTCTAGCCACAGATAAGATCTCTGCTCTTATCTTTTCAAACTCAAGTTTCAATGCTTCATCGCCAAGTACAAAACGACTTCTAACTAAGGCCTGATGCTCCCATGTCCATGCTTCTTCACGTTGGTAATCTGCGAATGTTGCTATATTTATTGCCAGCAAACCTGATGCCCCTGACGGTCTTAATCTAGTATCAACTTCATAAAGTTCGCCTGATAAAGTCCGTGTAGTAAACATATGCATCACTCTTTGCGCCAGCTTGATATAAAATTGACGGGAATCGATTTGCTTTTTACCACTGGTTGCTTGACTCGATTGGCAGTTATGGACAAAAACGATATCGAGGTCTGAGCCATACCCCAACTCAAAGCCGCCTAGTTTACCGTAACCTATAACACCAAAGTTTTTATGGTCTTCATCGGCACCAACTGGATAGCCATAACGTTCAACCATTTGCGCCCAAGACAAATCAACAGCGTGTTGTAAACAAGATTCAGCCAATGCAGTTAAGTGATCACTGACCTGCATTAAATTCAATACACCTTCAACATCACAAGCTGCAATTGCTAACTGACTAGACAGTTTAAACTGACGTAAAACTTCCATCTGCAACTCTAAATCCATAGGATCAACACGGAGCAATTGACGTCGCAATTCATTGTGATAGCTATCTACTGCAACAGGCGAGTACAACAACTTAGGGTCAATAAGTAAATCTAACAAGAGCGGGAACTTAGTTAACTGTTGGCCGATAAAGTCACAAGAAGTGACCAATTTCACCAGCTGAGTTCTAGCCCCTGGATTTTCCAACAGAAGCTCTAGATAAGTCGTACGCGACGCTATTGTTTTAATCAGTGCCAACACTGACGTCATTTGTTCCTTATCAACCTGTTGAAGCTCTAATTCTTTTAGTAACCGTGGCATTAAGCCATCTAACTTTTCTTGCCCCCTGCTACCACTTACTGATTTGGTTAACTCCTGCTTTTTATCAAGCACAACTTGTTGCAATACAGCTTGCTGCTCATTACTTGCGCTGAAAGTCGTAGGCTGGCTCCAAAGTGCAAGCCAGTCTTCGATAACCTCTGCACTTTGACTTTGTTCTGTTGGCGCAGGACCAATAACATCGACAAATAAGTTATGTATATTGCGGCAAACCGACTGGTACTGAGCCAAAAAGTCATCCCAAGTTTCAATCTCAAATAGTTCTAACAACCTTGCTTTGTTCAATTCACCGTCAGGAAGGGTTTGGGTTTGTTCATCGGCAAATGCTTGTAAGTACTGTTCACACTGCCTTAACCAAAGGTAGCTTCGCTCAAGCAGTTGAGCTTCTTGCTGATTAAATACGTTTAACTGCGTTAGAGCAGGCAGGGTTGATAATAAACTTTGATTTTGTAGCTGAGCGGCTTTACCACCTCTTAACATCTGCAGTGCTTGGACAATAAACTCCGCTTCGCGAATACCACCTTCACCTAATTTAATATTCAAAGTTAGGTTCCTGCGCTTCACTTCTTGCTGGATCATCGCCTTCATTTTTCTAAGTGAATCAATAACAGAGAAGTCGATATAGCGCCGGTAAACAAATGGTTTGAGAGTTTGCATCAAAATACTTTGTTGTGCTTGCTCTGCTGCCGCGATCATATCTAACCCAAGTGGTCGAGCTTTGAGCAAAGCGTATCGCTCCCACTCCCTACCTTGATCTTGGTAATAATCTTCTAACGCGTCAAAACTGCTGACCAAAGGTCCACTATCGCCAAACGGTCTTAGCCGCATATCAACGCGAAACACTCTGCCCTCTGGCGTAACAGAGTCGAGTAACTGGATGATCTTTTGCGCTAACTTAGTGAAGTAAATTTGAAAATCTTCTTGTCTGCGCCCTTGGCTTGTTTGGCCTTTTTCGCTGTAGCCAAAAATGAGGTCAATGTCAGATGAAAAGTTAAGTTCACCACCGCCAAGTTTACCCATGCCCAAAGCAATAAGTTCAATTTCTTGGCCGTCTTTTCCTATTGCTCTGCCCCAGCGTCCTAACATTTGTTGCTTAGCCCAAGCTCTAGCCCAAAGATAGAATTTGTCCGCTAAATCTGACAGCTGTTGCATAGTTACTGTGATTGACTGCAATTTAAAAAAGTCTCTAGCAGCGATCACGCTCATAATTAGTTGTCGATACTCACGCAACAATTTAGAAAACTGCACTTCATCAAGTGTCATACTTTGTTCGATATTGCATGGCACTTCATGGAGTAAGTCATCAGCACTAGTTTGTGTTAAAAAATACTGGGTAATGGCTTCAAAGCGATTGCATGACTGATATACAAAGTCACTCATAGCAAATAGCTGCAATGCGATCTGTTCACCAACTTCATGGGTTGCAACATTTGGCCATTTCGTTTTAATTTCCCTTAGCCTGTCACTGGCTAATTGCTTGAGTTGTTCACATTGCAGCGCGTTGTTCATATTGTTACCAGTATGGTTTAAGTTTTTTAACTGAAGAGATAGAGGCTGATAAGGCCACTTCCAAACTCGCCATCTTAGCGTTGATCCACTTAAAGTTAGATTCTGCCAGTTCTGGTTCAGCCTCTATAATCGCTAACAGTTTGACTAGCAAAATATGCTCTTCAAAACCAAGTAGTAGATTCAACAGCTGACTTCGAAATTGCTCGCGTTCTTGCTCTGGATACATATTGCCAACAACAATCCCTGTTAGCATGCCAGCTGCGAGCTGCCAATAAGCTTTTTCCACAGCTTTATTGTCTTGTTTCAAGTTCACGTGTTTAACCACTTGTGTGAACTTACTCCAGGCAACTTGCAACCATTCATTTGCTTCATCATGCAAAGGTTTATTTAAATTTGCTAACTGCGACACTGGCATTTCACTACGCCAACCTTTGGTCGCCAACCATTGAATAAAGCTCAATAGCAGTTGATTAAACGCTTTCGAACTGAATTCTTTTGATATCTCTCTCAGTTTATCCTCTGGCATCTTACGCGAGGACAGTAAGGCAATAAGTGATCCGCTGCTCTCAATATCTTTACGATATGGACTTTTCCGGTCTTGCAACTTATCTAGCTGGTAAAAAGACTCAATCCAGCTAGCTTGACCGCGCCATTGTTTAAAGCTCTCAATAAACTTTTCACAGCTGGAGTTTGGTAAATATGGGGAAAATAAGGTTAAGGTTTGGATCAGCATAGAAACGCCATCCATTACTCTGCGAAAAGACTTAGGTTTGTGATCGGCAGAAAACACCAACTCATTGCGTTGAATGAAATTTAATCCGTATGAAAGAGAAGCTGTAAATGCCTGTTCTAGAACAACCTCAGGGCTCAGTTTCACATTCTCTAAATTGGCTATTTTATGTTGGTAACCTTGGGCCAACTGATAACCTCTTGCTGCTTTACTCAAATAGCCTAACTTTGCTTCTACTTTATTAGTAAAGTAATGGGCTAACTCAAAAATACTGGCAACATCACCTTCAATTAACTCCAGTTCAAACTCGCAAATAGGTTGCTGTTTTAACTCACCCTCATGCTCAGCTTCAACAATACCTTGATCTAAAACACATTCAACTAATGCGCCATTTGGTAACTGGATATTCCACTTGTGGCGTTCAAAACGGGTTTCAAATACCTTGGCTAAATTGGCATTGATTTGATTAACATCGAACCCGTCAGGCCAAATATCCTGTGTAAACAAAGCCAAATTAGCAAAGGTAGAACCGGTTTCGTCATCAATAACCAAAGGAACGGTAAATTCTGGCCTTTGTTGTAAACCTGCAACATCGTTACCTGCCAACTTTACTGTTTGCTCAGCCTTAACTTCAGCTCCAACCTTATCTATCGTTCTTGTTCTAAGGCCGATATCCCACTGTCGTAACACTTGCTCTTTAGTGTCGTAATAAGCGTTACCTAACTTGGCAACGCCTTTATCTTCATATTGATATGGCAGTTCAGCTATTGCTTGTTTAAATTGGCCTGTCAGCTCAGAGGCAACAATAAATTTTAATTCGATTTCCATTTACTATGGCTTTGTTATAAATATTAATTTTGTTAGGTTACCTATGGAAATTTTAAATTCAATGTTATCCGCGCAGTTTATCTAATCGACTTTACTTAAGATCAAGCCTGAGGCCAACATTTAGTGCTTGAACTCAATCTCCATAGCACCTAACATCAAGGTATATGCGCAAAAAGAATAAATAGAACAACAAAATGGACAATAAATCATCGTTCTTCAAACCAACTTTAACCACTGGGTTGCTATTAGCTTGTTTTTTCAGCCAAGCAGAAACAACTGAGACTCAACAGCAAGCAGTCGAAACTGAAACAACACAAACTCAGCAAACTGATGCCGCAGAGACAGAACAAAATACAGTAGAGCAACTCGAACCATATAATCGATATGTAACAGAACGCCTCTATATATTTATCCATACTGGAGCAAGTACTCGATACCGCATTATAGGTAGAGCAGCAGCAGGCGAAGAGCTAAAAGTAATTGCTAGAGATACTGAAACAGGCTGGCTACAAATAGAACAAGCAAATGGCAAAACTGGCTGGGTAGATAACTCACAGTTAGTTAACAACGCAGGCGCTAAAGGCGAATTAAAAATTGCGCTTAATAAGATCACTGACTTAGAGCAACAGCTAACAGCTCAAGCTAACAGTAGTTCAGAAGAAGCATTAGCCCAGTTAAATAGCGAAGTGGGTAGTTTAACAATTGCTAACGAAGAGCTGACTCGCCAACTTGATGAGTTAAAGCAGCAAAACGCTCAAATCGATGTGTTAAAAGCAAAAAATATAGAGTTAGAAAATTCAGTTGTTGACGCTGACCAAAAACAAAAAATGCTAGATAAACTCTACGACGCTGGCACCGTGCTATTAGGTGTATTTGTAGGTTGGCTGATCACTAGACGCCGTAAAAGCAACTTAAGCTTTGATAGGCTGTAATTAGCTTATACTAGGTAAATAAAAAGGGGAAATAGATGTCTATTTCCCCCTTTTTACTTTAATTTGTCGCTCAAAAAGTACAGACTTGGTTGCGTCCCCGAAGTTTTTGCTTTATATAAAGCCGCATCCGCTGCTTCAATCCACTTTTGATGGCTCTCTAGTGCATCAGAATATTCGGCAATACCAAGACTAATGGTAAATTGGAACTCAAAATCGTTAAATAAGATTTGCGTGCGCTCTACTATTTTTCTTATTCTTTCAGCAAAGATCTTTGCTTCCTCGGCATTGGTATCCGTTAATATAACAGCAAATTCCTCACCACCATATCGGCCTCCAACATCCGTTTCACGCAAGTTTCTTCTCAATATCTTAGCAATTTGAATAAGAGCTTCATCACCACCAGCATGACCATAAGTATCATTTACTTTCTTAAAGTGATCTATATCGAAAATGAGTAAGCTACTAACACCGTGGTTCCTACGCTTGCGTTGAAACTCTTTTACCAAGCATTCTTCCCAAAAACCGCGGTTGTTCAAATTGGTTAGTCGGTCGGTTTGACTCAGTCTTTTTAACTCTTGATTGGCTTCTTCCAGTTCAATTTTAGAAATCGCGACATCCGTCACATCATAAATAATAATGCATAGATGGGTAACCTCACCAGTCGTATTAGTTAAAGGAATAAATGTCGCATTTTGGTACATATAAGGGGCGACACTGGTGATAGGGCGATAGTTTTTAAACTTAAAAATATGGGCGTGTTGCTCCCAAATGGTAAAAGCTCTATTTTTTAATACAAAAACCGGATCTGTTTTTTGTATGATCCACTCTTTGTCTAAATCTTGAAAAGTATCAAACAGTGACTTATCTCTGACTTCATAAGGAGCCAAGCCGCTGTGGTTTTCCATAAAACCATTCCAAACTTGGATTTTGTAGTCTCGGTCTAATACCACTAGGCCAACATCAACAGATTGGAACATGTCCATTAACCAATGGACTTCTGACATATTTACCGTTGCTTGTTCACTCATAATTAAACTTCAAATAAAAAATTAAGCTTGTTTTTCAAAGTAGGGATAGAATCCTCTGTGATCAATAGTAATAGATCACAAACAATGTCATACCCTTCGATACCGTAGCTGATCTCTATGGTCAAAGATTTACTCCAGTGAGTAGAATTTGTATAGATTAGATCGGAAACATTACAGTGCTGACCCAACACCACAGGATGACCTTGGCTAAAGTTAAGATCCAATTGTTCAGATAAGCCTTTGAGTATCGAGCCTATCAAAATATTACTAATGTCCATTAATAACTCTAGCTCAACGCCGTCATCGATAATGGCTTTCTTGTAATTCAATAACTTGGCGATGTCTTTAAAGCCAGAATCATTTAAAATAAGTAAGGCTTCACCTGCGACACCACCACTAATAAAGCCCTGACAAACCCCTGATGTAGTGACATTATCTTCAACTGACTGCAAAGCCATTCTAAGTTCACTAACTTCAAGTAAATTAACATTCGGAATAGGTAATTTAACAAAAACATCGAGCACTGTTGCTAACAGGCTGCCAGCCTGGCCCATTGCAACATTAGTGATCTCTTGTAAAACATCACGGGTTTCGTTATCGAGTAGCTCTTCTGCAACTGGGCTGTATTGCTTGAATTTCTCTGGGTCGGTAATGCCGTATTTATTCAGCAGCTCTTGCAGCTTACTTTTATCAATCGGCTTTTTAATAAAGTCCAAGGCTCCAAGCTCTTTTACTCGAGCATTGGCTTCCTGTTGAATATCACCAGATACCACTATGGTAATAATAGGTAGATTTTCTTTCTGAATAGCTTCCAACACGCCATAACCATCAAGCACAGGCATGTTTAGATCAAGGAATAAAACTTCGCCTATTCCTTTTCTTATCTTATCTAGTGCATCTTCACCATGGATAGCAAAAACGACTTCGACATCCCATTCATCTGGCAATGAACGAGCCATTTGTTTTCTAGCCAGATTGGAATCGTCACATATTATTACTGAAGTTCGCATACTGCTTTATCGACCATATTCAGACATTGTTTAATAATAGCTATTAAATAACAGCAATCAAAAATTGTACACCAAGTAACGCGATCATTTTTATCTGCAGTCACGCCTAATTTATTAATGTACTTAGTATTTTACTTTTAAAACTATAACACTTGTTAGACAATAACCAATATTATCAATCGTGATCAATCAAAATAAATTATGATAAAACAAATAATCTCTGCCCTTGCTTTGGTTTCAAGTAGCGTATTGGCGTTTGACATACAGCAAGATTTGCCTGTGCACTATGATTTAGTAAAAGCAGGCAATAAGCCTGTTGCCTTGCTAGGCAACCAAGTTAGTGTTGGTGTTCAAGCACCTAATTTTAAAGCCGTTGACGACAAGTTCCGAGTTAAGCAGCTAAGCGACTTTCGTGGCCAACCTATTTTATTAAGCGTAGTACCAAGCCTAGATACTGGCATCTGCAGTATGCAAACAAAACGTTTTAACGAAGAAGTAGCAAATCTGCCACAAGATGTGGTGATGTTAACGATCAGCGCTGACCTACCATTTGCACAAAAGCGCTTTTGTCAGGCTGAGAACATAGACAAAGTAGAAACATTGTCTGATTCGGTTTGGCGCGATTTTGGTATGAACTACGGTTTATTGATCAAAGATATGGGACTATTAGCTCGAGCAATTTTTGTTATTGCGCCAGATGGCTTAGTTTCCTATAAAGAAATTGTTCCTAGTTTATCGTCACACCCTAACTATGACGGCGCGTTAGCGGCGATCAAACAAGTATCTGAACAAGGTAGTGAACAAGTCGACACGCCTGCTCAATAAAGGCAAAGATAATAAATTTTAAAATAATTTACGTTTTATCCTTGAAAATAATTTGACCAGCCATAGATAGGTAGGGAAGCAAATGAACGCCGATTGGGTTCAACACTGATTGCTTCTCTGTCTGTTCGATAATGAAAGGCAGTTAATTTTAAATTTAGTCAGGTGTATCTATGCAAAGATACTGGGTTCATGCCAGTTATGGCAATCCAGTACAAGAGCATCCATGCCTGTGCTTATTGCTTAAATAAAGGATAAGAAATTATGCGTAATGTAGATCTATCTCCACTATACCGTTCATTCATTGGTTTTGACCACTTAGCATCGTTGTTAGACTCAGCTAACCGTACAGAAAAATCTAACGGTTACCCTCCTTACAATATTGAGTCCGTATCGGAAGATAAATATCGTATCACTATGGCAATTGCCGGCTTCAGTGAAAATGAATTAGAAATTCAATCAGAACAAAACACGCTGATTGTAAAAGGCATTAAAGCCGCGGATGACAAAAACAGTCAGAAAAAATTCTTATATCAAGGCATCGCAGAGCGTAATTTTGAACGCCGCTTCCAATTAGGCGATTACATTAAAGTATTAGGTGCTGAAATGGAAAATGGTTTACTTCACATTGAATTGGAAAGAGAAATTCCCGAAGCACTGAAACCAAGAAAAATTGAAATTGGCAAAGGTAAATTACTAGAAGGTTAACCTTTCCCTCTCCCAATGTTTAGTTGTTGTTTGTCAAAGCCGGGTTTATCCCGGCTTTTTCCTTGTAAAAAACTAACTTCAGAGTCTGACTTCTTTGGCTCTAGCATTGGGTTTATCTCTGCGTATGCAGAGAACACCACATTGGCGTAATGTAGATTGGGCTAGTTCTCTGGTTTATCTCTGCGTATGCAGAGAACACCAGGTAATAATTCTATCAATTGTCCCGTTTGCCGGTTTATCTCTGCGTATGCAGAGAACACATTTAAACGAACAGCTAACCACTCTTCAGAACCGGTTTATCTCTGCGTATGCAGAGAACACTTAGTGGTAAACAGCTTGAACGAGCCACCGTACGGTTTATCTCTGCGTATGCAGAGAACACTGCCCAACCAGATGCAACAAAATCATTGAAAACGGTTTATCTCTGCGTATGCAGAGAACACTCTTAAAGTATATTATTGATTTTTAATAAGTAAATCGATAACTAAAAAAGTACCAAGGGTTTTGCTTATTTTTAAAGAGCGGTTTTTGCCCGTTAGAGGCCTTAACTTTTATCTAAATCGACAAGGTTAGCTAAGAGCCAAGAACTAAAAAGGCAGATTAATCTGCCTTTTCTAGTCTAGCGCAAACAGGCTAGCAAACGAAGTATTGACTCGCTAGAGCTTAATTACACTTTAAAGAAACTCACATCTTGTTTAAGTTTAGAGGCTACCTGAGATAAAGTTTGCGTTGCTGCATCATTGTTCCTCAAAGACTCAATTGAGTTAGTCGACATATCAGCAATTTGTTCCATTGCACTTGCTACCTCACTGATTGAAGAAACTTGATCACCGGCCGCACTTACCACTTCTTTTACTCGACTTAATGAATCACTGGCTTGTTGTTCAATATCCTGTAGTAGCTCAGTTGCTTCCAACGTTTTCGCTCGACCACTTTCAACCTGAGGCTGAGTCGTTTCCATTGCAGCTACCGAAGCTGCTGTTTCCGCTTGTACTTCGCCTATCATGGTTTCAATTTGTGCCGTTGCTTCACCTGTTCTCTGTGCTAACTGTCTTACTTCATCAGCAACAACAGCAAAGCCTCGTCCTGATTCTCCAGCCCTTGCTGCTTCAATCGCAGCATTGAGTGCTAATAAGTTAGTTTGTTCTGAGATACCGCTGATAACATTAGCAATGCCACCAATTTGCTTGGTGTGCTCTTCTAGTTTTCTGATCTGCTCAACCGTATTATTCACTGTCGTTGAGATCAGCTCCATTTCACGAGCACTTTCTTGAATAACTTCACGGCCTTGTTTTGCATATTGCACTGTCTGACCTGAGTTTTCTTCAGTTCGGCTTGCAATGTCTGAAACCTGATCGATAGAAGAGCGCATATTCTCTAATTGCAAAGCTGTTTGCTGGGTTAAAGATGCTTGACCTTGAGCTGAGCTTAGTACGTCTTTTGATGAGCTAGAAACTTCGACTAATTGTAAATCAAGTTCCTTTGCCGCATCGATAATGCCAGACACTGTACCAGCTAACTGGTTTCTCATTTTACACATGGTGGTAAGCATACTTTCTTTGTATTGGGTGTTCATTTCGGTCAATAAATCACCTTGTGCAATACCTTCCAACGCTTTTTGTGCTTCAAACGGTTCCCCGCCTAAAGATTGACGTAAGCTTCTTTCTATCATTACGCCTACCACGATACTGATCAGAATAGACACCACTGCCAGCATTATCATTACATTTTGGAAACTGCCTGCCACTTCTCGGGCCTCAGGTGTTGCTATTTGATTTTCTTTTTCTTGGTAATCGATAAATTGGTTGATGGTTTTGAGCCAGTCGACAAATGCTGGTCTGGCTTGTTGCAGTACAGCCTCGTTAACATTCTGTCCCGCTCGTTTATCGCGAATGATTGCTTCAACTATAGGTAAGGTTTTTGACTGAATTGAGTCTATTTTATCTAGGATCTGTCGCTCTTGAGCAGTAAATGAAACGCCTGATGACATCATTCTTTGCATTTTGTCTTCAGAGTCTTTGTAGAACCTCGCCAGTTCATCGATTTCCCTTTCAAACTCAGATACTTGAGAATTATTACTGGCAATAGCTATGTCTCTAATGGCGATAGCTCTGTCGTGCACACTACCGCGATAATTAATCGCATACCTTTGCTTTACCGAGTTAATATCCGTAATTTCTGTTAATTTTCTATCGATCGAGTTAACGTCAACGATACCTATTGCTGTTAGCATTATGATCAATACAAGGACTAAGCCAAAGCCAAAAGTAAGTCGGCTTTTTATGGTTAGCTTGGTAAGAAATTCCATTATTAACACCTCTAATATAAGTTATGGAATGGATGAACTAGCAAATTGATGATAGTCGACATCTTTGTTTAAAGGCCGCCAATTGCTACCCGTTCAAAGTATAGACCTGCAGATTCAATAAAAACTTCGTCATCCTGTACCCAAAAAATCGCATTTTGCTGGTATGCAACGGCAAGCTTTTTTGCCTCTGCCAAAGGCATATTGATGGCAAAGCTTGGCTCTTGATGTGATAAGTCAGGCGAAGTACCTATTATCTCTATATATTCATATTGGTTTATCTGCTGAGATAACAAAATGTTGAGCTTTTTATTCTCACTATCTAATAACATCCGACCACTTGGGTTGTAGCCAGTGATAATAGCAAACTGTAAGAAAGTAACAGGTTGAGCACACAAAAAAACCGTTGTTGCATATAAATCCAACAACGGTTTCAGATCAGTATTCATTGTTATGAACCAGTTAAATCGCGTCGTCGCCCTCTTCTCCTGTACGAATTCGGATCACTCGCTCAATTGGCTCAACAAAAATTTTACCATCGCCAATTTTACCCGTTTGCGCAGTTTCTAAAATGGCATCAACAACTTGGTCTAACATATTGTCAGCAACCACTAACTCCAGTTTCATCTTTGGTAGGAAATCCACCATATATTCTGCGCCACGGTACAATTCCGTATGACCTTTTTGGCGACCAAAGCCTTTTACTTCCGATACAGTCATACCACTGGCACCAATTTCCGATAGGCTTTCCCTGACATCATCTAACTTAAACGGTTTTA
>CBDAVN010000027.1:0-208598 GCA_965200905.1 Psychrosphaera sp. | reverse complement strand
AGTTGCTGCAAGTTCGTTTACTGCAAAGAACAACAAGAAAGCTAAGTTTAACCAATGAAGGTGAGCAAATTTATAAACATGCTGTGCGTTTGGAGTCGGTGTTAAAAGACGTTGAAGTTGTGATAAATAGCGAAGTTCCAAGTGGCAGAGTGGCTTTGACTGTCAACCACGATATTGCTCATAAATTTATTCTACCCAAACTAGCTAAGTTCAAACATACCTATCCAAAAATAGAGTTGGACTTAGTGTTGGAAGATCAAGCACAAGATCTGATCATGGAGCACATAGATTTAGCAATTAGGATAGGCACGCCAAAAGACTCAAGCTTGATTGCTCGAACCTTGTTCAAAGACAGTTTTGCACTTTTTGCCAGCCCTGAGTTTCTAAAACAACACTATATGCCAGAAACCATTGAGGAACTGGAAGGTTTGCCTTGGTTAGTGTTACCCCAAATATTTGAGCTGAATAAACTGCAGGCATTGCTAAATAATAAGCCAGTGGAGATAAAGCCAAAACAATACCAGCTGTGCAACTCACCTTTTATGTTGCAGCGTATGGTAACTCAAGGACTTGGTGTGTCTTTATTATTGCCTAGTACTGTTAAGCAGGAAGTGGAAGAGGGCAAGTTGGTTAGGATCTTACCTGAGTTAACTGGTGAACAAATGCAGTTTTCGGTCATGTATCCATCGAGAAAACAGTTACCTAAACGAACGCAGACAGTGATTGATTTTTTGGTAGAAGAAAAAATATTTCAGTGACAAATGCGTTTTGCCACTGAAGTAAACAGACTAAACAGGGAAGTTTAGTCTCAGTAGTAAGTTTTTTATTTTGCTTAAATCGACAGGTTTAGCCAAGAAGCCATTAGCCCCCATATCCCAAGTGTATTTAACGTTCTCAACCGTATTATGGCTGGAGCACATGATCACAGCCATATCTGGATATTTGATCTTGTACTCATCAAGTAGGGTTTTACCGTCGACATCTGGCAGTTCAATATCTAATAACATTAATGAAAACTCGTTTTCATCTAATAGCTTGCTAGCTTGTTCACCGTTTGCAGCGAGTTCTACGTGAGTAAAACCAAGTTGCTCCATTTAAATGCTGGAGGAACAGTCGTGTTTCCTCAACATCTTCAATTATTAGTACTGGTCGATTCATCATATTAATTCGTGTTTAAAGCATAGGCATAGGCTGCCAGAAATGCTTGCTCCTGAAATTGTCTTAAATCAAGATCTTTCATAGTAAATTCAAGTGGATTCTTTTTTAACAACTTCTTTGATCTCTGTTGCAGAAATAATTTCCACTTCAACGTCTTTGATAAGCTGTATAGCGGCTTCCATTTTGAAGCTATTTGCGCTACCTGAAAACTTACCTTTACTTGCTCTTTGCTTGATCACAACCTTGTCAACTTTATAGTCTTCAAGGAATTTGCTCATTTGAAATTGAAAACCCTGAATGCCTTCAGAGGTTTCACCTTTTCTAAGCTCAACACCTCTAGTTCGGCATTCTTTGACATTGAGTAAGCAAATTCATAACTGATCAATGCAATAACCGCTTCTTTGTTGTTGAGTTCAATACCTAATATATTCATTATATTCTCTTATAATAAAAAAGGGCTTAAATTGTTTAAGCCCCTTAACAATATGCGTTTTTCGTCTATTAATTAATAGTTAGCTGTGCCTGGTGCACGAGGGAACGCAATGACATCTCTTACATTTTGCATACCTGTTACGTATGCCACTAAGCGTTCAAAACCTAGACCGAAACCTGAATGAGGTACAGTACCGTAACGGCGTAAGTCTCTGTACCAGCTGTAATCTTCTTTATCTAAGTTCATTTCTTCTAAACGTGCATCAAATACATCTAAACGCTCTTCACGTTGAGAGCCACCGATGATTTCACCAATACCTGGTGCAAGTACGTCCATTGCCGCTACTGTCTTACCATCGTCGTTTTGACGCATGTAGAAAGCTTTAATATCACGCGGGTAGTTTTGCATGATAATTGGTGCGCCTACATGCTCTTCTGCTAAGTATCTTTCGTGCTCAGATGCTAAATCGATACCCCATTCCACTGGGAATTCGAATTTCTTATCACAGTTTTGTCAGAATTTCAATCGCGTCGGTGTAGTCCATACGAGTGAAGTCAGAGCTGAATTAGCCAGTTTCTCTAAACGATTGAAATTGCTGTCTTTATCAACACGTTGAGCGAAGAACTTCCATATCATCTGGTACGTTCTTCTAAGCACCGCTTTAGCACACATATTTCAGCATGTCTTCAGATAATTGTGCGATATCAGATTAAGTCGGCGAATGCCACTTCTGGCTCAATCATCCAGAATTCCGCTAAGTGACGGCTAGTGTTTGAGTTCTCTGCACGGAAAGTTGGGCCAAAGGTGTAAATCTTTGACTTAGTGCACAAGCGTAAGTTTCACCATTTAATTGGCCAGATACGGTTAAGAAAGCTTCTTTACCGAAGAAATCTTGACTGTAATCGACATCACCTTTGTCGGTTAAGTGGTAAGTTGGTTAACCATGATCTAACGTCGTACTCACACGGAACATTTCGCCTGCGCCTTCACAGTCAGACTGGCGGTAATGATTGGCGTGCTAACCCAATAGTAACCACGTTCATGATAAAAAGCGATGTACAGCTTGTGATAGACAGTTACGGACACGGGCAACCGCGCCGATGATGTTGGTGCGTGGTCTTAAATGAGCGTGTTCACGTAAATACTCAATGCTATGACGCTTAGCTGCCATAGGATAAGTATCCGGGTTTTCTACCCAACCAACGATTTCCACTTCTTTAGCTTGAATTTCTACTGACTGACCTTGGCCCTCTGAAGCAACAAGCTCACCCGTTACTACTACTGAACAGCTTGTAGTTAGTTTTAAAACGTCTTGATAATTCGGTAAATTATTATCAACAACAGCTTGAATAGGATCGAAACACGAACCATCGTGAACATTAAGGAAAGAAATGCCAGCTTTTGAATCGCGCTTAGTGCGGATCCAACCTTTAACTGTGACTGTTTCGCCAACTTGCTGCTGGCCTGCTAATAATGATTTTACTGAATAATGTGACATATTAATTAGGTCTAATTTTTGTATGTAGTTAAATATACAGTTTCGTATATAGTTTTAGATTTAAGTTGCAATATTAACTGCTTAACGTTCAGATACAAGCGTTAAAAGAAAGCAACGGTAAGTTAACGGACAATTTTTAATTAATTGCATATTAATTGGTCACTTTTGACCTAGGGGTATATATGTGGGACGGAGTTGAAAGACGCAAGGGGCCAGACTGGATTGATGTTGGCATCAATGTTTTTAACATCTTGGCTTGGGTTGTCTTTGTCGTAGCGTTAATTATTTTTGACTACGCTCGACCTGAGCGAGACTACTTTGTACATCAAATGGTTGGCGAGCCCGTTGAAGTTCGCAGACATTGGCTGGAAGGGCTGAAATATTGGTTAGAAATTAGTTTATACGCTTGTACGAGTATTAGCTTGTTGACCCTAGTAATGAACCGCTTTCGATTAAAGCGCAAAGATGATAGACAAAGGTATGGAATGTATATGTTAACTGCCGTTTGTTTAGCCTTTATTGCCATATTGGCATTTCAATAGGCAAAGTTTAGCCGCGATACCGCGGCTAAATTACATTTTCCAATCCGCCGTTATAGGCTTGATAAAACTTTAACCATGCCAGAGCTAAGTTGCGCCATTTGTTGTTCAGTCATAATGAACTGGGGCATAACGTAAACTAACTTACCAAATGGCCGTAACCACAGGCCTTGATTGATAAAGCGTTTTTGAATTTCTGCAACGTCCACAGCTTGCTTCATTTCTACTACGCCAATTGCGCCAAATACTCTGACATTTGCCACTTTATCTAGCTCTTTACAGGGAGCTAAGCCTTGCTTTAACGCGTTTTCAATCATTGCTATTTTGTCTTGCCAGTTACTTTCTAGCAGTAACTTTAGACTAGCGTTGGCTACAGCACAGGCCAACGGGTTGCCCATGAAAGTAGGGCCATGCATAAGTACGCCAGCTTCACAGCGGCTAATATCCAAAGCAACTGCATTGGTACACAATGTTGCAGCCAAAGTCATGTAGCCACCAGTTATGGCTTTACCCAAACAAATAATATCTGGTGTTATATCAGCGTGTTCGCAGGCGAACATTTTACCTGTACGGGCAAAACCTGTGGCAATTTCATCAGCGATTAACAAGATATCGTATTTTTCGCAAAGCTTTTTCGCTTGCGCTAAATATTGAGGATGGTAAAACCTCATGCCACCAGCACCTTGCACAATAGGCTCTAAGATCAAAGCGGCAATTTGTTCTTGGTTTTGCTCTAATGTTTGTGCCAGTTCCTCTAATTCACTAGCATCAAAGTCCTGTTCAGGTGTCGCTTTTGGCGCTTCCACAAAGAAGTGTTTTGGTAGGATGTCTGAATATAAAGAATGCATTGAATTAACAGGGTCACACACCGACATAGCACCGAACGTATCGCCGTGATAACCATTTTTAATAGTCACAAAGCGATTACGCTTTGCATGGCCTCTACCTAACTGGCATTGAATCGCCATTTTCATCGCGACTTCGACCGCTACAGAACCGCTATCTGCAAGAAATACATGCTCTAAACCATCTGGCGTGATCTCAACAAGCGTTTTGCATAAATCGATAGCAGGTTGGTGAGTTAAGCCGCCAAACATAACGTGGCTCATTTTTCTGCTTGGCCAGCCATCGCTTTATTGAGTTCTGGGTGATTATAGCCATGAATGACAGACCACCAACTGGACATACCATCAATCAACTTAGTGCCATCTTCTAACTCGATGAAAATACCATCAGCTCGTGCTACAGGGTATGAAGGTAAAGGGCTTAGCATTGAAGTATATGGGTGCCAAATGTGTTTTGATCAAAATTAGAGTCAATAGGTGAGTTCATAAAATGTACAGATGTAAAGTTTCGGTTGATTTGTAAATTGACAAGTTCGATGGCGAGCATAAACTAAGCTCAATAAAAATCCAGAAAAAAATAATAAGATAATGACTACAGAGACACGACACAACTGGACCTTAGCCGAGGTTAACGAACTTTTTGCATTGCCATTTAACGATTTACTTTTCAAAGCGCAATGCCTTCACAGAGAACACTTCGACCCAAATGAAGTGCAAGTATCTACCTTACTATCAATTAAAACAGGTGCATGTCCGGAAGACTGTAAATACTGCCCGCAAAGTGCGCGTTATTCGACTGGATTGGAAAAAGAACAATTATTAGAAGTTGAGAAAGTGCTTAAACGAGCGAAAGAAGCGAAAGAAATCGGTTCAACTCGTTTCTGTATGGGCGCAGCTTGGCGTAATCCAAGAGACAGAGATATGCCTTACATCATTGAATGATCAAAGGTGTAAAAGGTTTAGGTTTAGAGACCTGTATGACATTAGGCATGCTGACTAAAGAACAAGCAATGTCGCTAAAAGAAGCGGGTCTTGATTATTACAACCACAACTTGGATACCTCACCAGAGCACTACGGTGAAATCATTACAACTAGAACTTATGAAGACAGATTAAACACTTTAGCTAACGTACGTGAAGCAGGTATGAACGTTTGTTCTGGTGGCATTGTTGGTTTAGGCGAGACGGCCAACGATCGTTCTGGTTTATTGATGGCCTTGGCTAATTTACCAAGGCACCCTGAAAGTGTACCAATTAACATGCTAGTAAAAGTGCAGGGCACACCATTAGATAATGTTGATGACCTAGAGCATTTTGAATTTATCCGCACCATTGCTGTGGCTCGTATCATGATGCCAAAGTCACACGTTCGTCTATCAGCTGGTCGTGAAGGCATGAATGAACAAATGCAGGCTCTGTGCTTTATGGCTGGTGCTAATTCTATTTTCTACGGTTGTAAGCTACTAACGACAACAAACCCAGACGAACATTTTGACAAGAAGTTATTCAAGAAATTGGGTATTAACTCTGAACAAAGCAAAGACTTCTCAGATGAAACCAAAGAAGCGGCCTTGTTAGAGCAAATTCAGGAACAAAGTAAACCAGCTGAGCAAGAGCTTTTCTACGAAGCGTAATTGCCTATCAAACACACAGTTTTACTATGTTTAAACAACACATAACAAGCCAGCTTGAGCAACGAAAGCAAGCTGGCTTGCTACGCACATTAATATCGGCTGAATCTTCAGGCAAACACATTGTTGTTGCAGGCAAGCAATACCTTAACTTTGCAGGTAATGACTACTTAGGCTTAGCAAGTAGCAGTTACAACACATGAGTCAGAGTTGCAGCAGGTGCGACGCAAGCCCTTTGGTTACTGGCCGTAACGCTATTCACTGTCAACTTGAACAAACATTGTTAGATTGGACTCAAGCACCTAAAAACTCGGCTTGTTTACTATATAGTTCAGGTTTTGCTGCTAATACAGGCGTGATCTCAGCACTTTTTAATAGTAAGAATCTTGAGGCAAGACTAGTTCAAGATAAGCTCAATCATGCATCATTAATGGACGCTGGTAAACATGTTCAAGCAATGGGCCACTGCAAGCAGTTTCGCTTCAACACAACGATATGACAAGTTTACAAAGTACTTTGCAAAACAAGTGTAATCACCAAGCGCCCAAATTAGTCGTAACCGAAGGTGTGTTTAGCATGGACGGTGATAGTGCTAGCTTAGCTAAAACAAAAGCTTTAGCTAGCGAACATCAAGCTTGGCTAATGTTGGACGATGCTCATGGAATTGGCATCAAAGGTGATAAAGGTCAAGGTTCTTTTGTTGCTCAAGGTTTAGCATTAACTGACTCGGATATTCACGTTATTACCTTTGGCAAAGCCATAGGTTCGCAAGGTGCCGCTGTCATTGCAGATAAAGAGGTTATTCAGTATTTGGCTAACTTTAGCCGAGAATATATTTATTCAACCCATTTATCGCCGTTGCAGGCCGAGAGCACACTTTGCAATGTGAAGTTATTGCAAACGCAATCTTGGCGTAGAGAAAAGCTGGAGCAAAATATTGCTTCATTTAAAGAGTTAGCCGCTAGGCTACCTTTTCAATTGTTAGAAAGCGGCAGTCCAATTCAACCTGTGATAGTGGGTGAGGAAAAATGGCTATGACCTTAGCTGAGCAGTTAAAGCAGTACGATATTTGGGCTGGGGCAATGCGTTACCCTACGGTGGCGAAAGGCCAAGCAAGATTACGAGTAACTATCACGGCAAGTCACGACACAACAGATATTAAATATCTAGTTAATACTTTGGAAAAATTGGCGGAGAAATATCATGCTTAACGCTGAGTTAGTAGGGGATAACCACATTTCTCAAGTAAAAATTAATAAAGTTGAACAACACTTTGCACATTCTGCTGGTACCTATAGTCAAGGTGCACAGTTACAAAATATCGTGGCCGATCAGTTACTCAGCAGAATAGGTGACAAGCCAAATAAATTGGCGTTAGATTTAGGCTGTGGCCCAGGTTTGTTCACCAAGACGTTAACAAAAAAAGCAAAGAGTTTGGTGAGTTTAGATTTGTCGAGGCAAATGCTGACGCAAATTCAACAAGCAACGAATAAAGTGCAAGCAAACAGCCACAACTTGCCGTTTCAAGAAGGCAGTTTTGATCTGGTCTTTTCTAGTTTAATGATCCAGTGGTGTGACTTTGAGCAAGTAATTGAGCAAGTCTATTCTGTATTGAAGCCAGAAGGGAGTGCTTATATCTCAACTTTAATTACTGGCAGTTTGTATGAACTAGAACAAGCTTGGTCTGCAGTGGATGATGATAACCACATCCATCAATACGAAGCGATCGAGCAGTTGCTATCAGTGGTTAACAAAGGGAATTGGCAAAGCGTTGAAATTGAACAACAAACGCAAACTTTGTGGTTTGATCAGGTCAGATCGTTAGCGAAAGAATTAAAACTACTTGGCGCGAACTACGTACAAGGCAGGAAAAACAAAGGTTTGATGACCAAGTCGAAATGGCAAAAGATGGAACAAGCCTATCGAGACAAGTTCTTTTGCCAGAAAAAACAAGCATTTCCAGCAAGTTATCAAGTAGTACTACTGGAGTTAAGGAAATAACTATGGCCGTATACAAAGCCAACGAGCCGAACAAAAAAGCAGAAAAAATAACAGAGACACCCACCTTAACTGAGCTTTTTAACAGACACCCACAGTTATTTATTACTGGCACAGACACTGAGGTAGGTAAAACCTATTGCTCGTGTTTGATTGTTAAACATTTGGCTGAAGAAGGGGTTGATGTATTCCCATATAAACCTATTTCAGCAGGGACTGAGTTTGATAACGACTTAATGCAAGAAGTGAATGAAGACGCCAAGTCTTTATATTTAGCTTGCGGTAAACAATATCCGCTATCAACCATTAATCCAATTGTATTTAAACCTGCCATTGCGCCTCATATTGCTGCCAATATGGAAAGGATCGAACTTAGCTTTGAACTGTTAGAGCAAGAGTCTGAAAAGATAAAAGGGCTGGGGCAAGCTCAACTTATTGAAGGAGCTGGTGGCTGGTTGCTACCATTAAACGATAAACAGCTTTTATCCGATTGGGTTGCCAAGCAAAAATGGCCAGTGATCATGGTGGTATCTATCAAGCTAGGGTGTTTGAACCATGCGTTATTAACAGCTCAAGCAATTGCACAAAGTGGCTGTGAGTTAGTCGGTTGGATTGCCAATTTCAACCATGGTGAAACTGACATAGGCAGAGAGAACCTCAATTTCATTAAACAAAAACTTCAAGCGCCTCTATTATTTGAAGTTCAACCTAACCAAAGGTCGATAGTTTAAAGCGAGGGCAAAATGGCCGCAGAAATAAGTTTATTTGAACTATTCATCGGGTTTATTCCGGTGCTTGTGGTTTTACTCTTATTGTGGCGAAGCTCACAGGGCGTAAAAAAAGGTATGTCAGCCATTGCTCGCATGTTTATTCAGCTCATGCTAGTGGGCTACTTATTACTTCTGATCTTTGACAACCCAAGCCCAATATTGACCTCCTGCTTATTATTGATGATGACTTTGGTGGCAAGTTGGCTTTCTCTTAATGTCGGCAAACAAATCAACATTCGACTATTCAGTGCTGCGCTTGTATCTATTTTGCTTGGAGGAGGCTCGGTGCTAGTGGCTGTAACTCAAGGCGTTTTAGACATTGAACCTTGGTATAACCCGAGATACTTACTGCCACTTGCCGGGATGATTTTTACCAGTTCTATGACAGCGATCAGCTTATCTTTAGAAAGGTTTGAGTCGGAGTTAGACTCAGGAATGTCAGCCAAAGACGCTTTAGATAAAGCATTTAACGCAGCAATGATACCAGTTGTTAATTCAATGTTAGCTGTTGGAGTTGTGTCTTTGCCAGGCATGATGACTGGGCAGATTTTATCTGGTGTTGAGCCAGTCATTGCAGCTCGTTATCAAATTATGGTGATGTGTATGATCTTCTCATCAACCGGATTAACAGTATTTAGCTTTGTCTACTTTTTATCAAAGCAGGCTGAATTGACACAAACTGAGAAATAATAACGACAGTGTTGCTAAAAAGGGTGTAAAATTAAAGACATAATTTGTTTTAGTTTAAACACAAGAGAGCAGTATGGCCCTTAAAGCGACAATTTTTAAAGCTGACGTGTCAATTAGCGACATGGATCGCCATTATTATCAAGATCACAATTTAACCATTGCCAGACACCCATCAGAAAACGACCAACGCATGATGTTGCGCTTGATTGCTTTTATTCTTAATGCCCATGAGCAACTGCAGTTCACCAAAGGCCTTTGTGATGTTGAAGAACCAGACCTTTGGCAAAAGTCTTTTGCTGATGAAATTGAGCTTTGGGTTGAGCTAGGTCAGCCATCCGAACAAAGAATTAAAAAGGGCACCAATCAAAGTCAACAAATGCTGATTTATAGTTATCAAGATAACAGTTTTGATGAATGGTGGAAGAAAGAACAAAATAAGCTACGACAAAAAGAGAACTTGTCTGTTTACACCCTACCTGCTGAGTTAGCAGAGCAGCTAACCGCGGTAACAGAAAGAAACATGCAAATACAAGCGACGATTCAAGATGGTCAGTTATGGTTGACAGTTAATAACAACCAATTAGAAGTAAACTACCAAAAGCAATAACTGGTATTTTATGTATTAGATCAGCTAGCAGTTGCTAGCTGATCTAAAATCAACTTTTATCGCTCATTTCTTCCGTCAAACTCAATAATATTCAGCTCTCTAGGCTCAACACCTTCAACACAACCTAAATTTACTCTATAGCTAACTGGCTCAAAATTAGTGCTGTGGAATGGGTAGATACCGCAATGTTTACAGAAGTAATGATTGACATCATGGTCCTGCCACAAGTAATTGCTTAGCGAATCTTCACCTTGGGTAATACGAAACGAGTCTTTATCAAAAGACGGTTTGGACATAATTGCGTTTTTTCGAATGCAAATAGAACAATTGCATTGTAATGCCTCTTCAATAACAGGGCTTTCAAACTCAAACTGCACAGCTTTACAGTGACAACTACCTCTGTACTTCATTGTTATTCCTTATTTATTGTGAATTACAGGTTAACTGTATATATATACAGTTAACCTGTAAAGTAACAATTTTACAGGTTTGAGCCTTGCGAAGAGGTAATCGATTTAGTTTTTATAGCGAGCTTTTACATGCTCAGGCATGTTTTTAGTGAATGATTCTTTAAGACCATTTAGAGCACCAATGAAAGGCTTTGTATCCGTTTTTTCAAGGTGTTCAAGAGCAAAAGCCACAGCCTCAATGGTTGAGAGTCCACCTTGGACTTTACTTGCTCGGATTTGATATTGCGACTCATAGTCTTGGTCAAATGAAACCTTTACAACATCATCTAACCAAGGGTTTTGAAACAATATTTTTTTCGCTTTTTTCCAAGTACCATCAATGACCAACAGGTACTTAAAATCAACAGAGCTGCTTTTATTCTGCTGTAAATTTAAAGCACGTTCGTCTGGAAACAAAAGAGCATAGTCTTCTGGTTGCTGCATAATTTGTCGCTTCAACTCGGCAAAGTCTTGTTCTGTTTCACCTACTATAGTTTTACAGTTCGGAGATATTAGTTCTAATAATCTGACTGTATTTTTGGCGTTCTTAACTTCACTAGGGTGTTGTAATACGATTACCCCAGTTTTATGAACGGCAGGGGTTAATGCATCACAAAGACAGTGACTGATAGGGTACTGACAGTTTGCACATAACTCTCTAGCCATAAATCGCTCTGTTAATTTTCTTTTGTAACACTAAACCTACACAGATCACTGCCAGCCCAACAAGGGTAGTTGCATAAATAGGCTCACCAAGAATGAAATAAATAAACAGCAAAGATAAAAATGGCGATATGTAAATTAACGAGCTAATTTGGGCGGTACTTTGCGCTACGCGCATGGCTTTTAACCAAAATACAAAGGCTAAACTCATTTCAAATAAACCGACATAAATGCCAGCAATGGAATTCTTAATGGTAAAATTAAAGTTATCTAAATTAAGCACGATTAGTATTAGCAAACTCGGTGTCGCGCACAAAAAGCAAAGCAATAAAGACGTGACAGGAGGCGCTTTTAATTTGGTATTTACTAGCCAATAGCTTGCCCAAAGTACTGTTGAAAGTAACGCTAATGTCACGCCTAATGCACTGATATGAGACAAACTATCAAACTCAAGTCTAGTGACCACGGTAAATACGCCAGCATAACAAAAACCGAGTCCTACCATGTCACCTTTAGAAAACCTTTGCTTGAGAATTGGTACGGCGAGCAAGGATAAAACAATTGCCCAAGTATAGTTGATTGACTGTGCTACTTGAGCTGGCAATTTATCGTAGGCAGCAAAAAGTACCCAATAATAAAGCACTGGGTTTATCGTGCCTGCCAATAAATAGCGTTTTGGTGACAGTTTAAAGTAGTGAGCTAAGCTGTACGGGTCTTTGTTTTTTTTTACAAAATAAATTAAGGCTAAAACTAAAGTGGATGTGAAAGACGAGATGACGACGACTTGCATCGGCGAAGCTTGCGTTAATGCCAATTTAAATGCGGTGGCGACGGTAGACCAAAAGAAAACGGTAATTAAAGCAAGCTTTACTGCTAAAGACTGGTTTTTTTCCATTAACGTTAAACTTTCAACGTCTCTTGATATGGTGGCCAACCAAGTGCTTTACCCGCTAATACATGTAAATGAATATGATAAACCGTTTGGCCACCATCGTTGTTACAGTTCATTACGGTACGGAAACCTTCAGAGTCAAAGCCCATTTCTTTGGCAATTTTAGCGGCAACCACATATAAATGACCAACTAAGTCGGCATTATTTTCGTCAATGTCGTTCGCTGTTGCTATTCTTACTTTAGGGATCACTAAAAAGTGAATCGGGGCTTGTGGGTTGATGTCTTTAAAAGCCAATGCTTTTTCATCTTCATAAATGATATCAGCAGGGATCTCTTTGCTGATGATCTTGTCAAAAATAGTGCCTTCGGACATGGCTATTCTCCTTGCTTTTTAGGCTGCACACTTTAATTACCTTTGGCTTGATAAGCAAGCCAATAGTGAACGGGGTTGCGATATGATCTCCACTCTTTAGTTTGTTGACTATATTAGTTATTATGCGCATTCGCCATAAAGGAAGTATTTAGTGAAGTTCGCTTATCTCACATTGCAACTAGTTGTTTTTATTATTGGTTTTTTAACTTTTAACAGCCAAGCTGTGGAAGTTGAGAACTTGTATACTGGACGAATTCTCGTCACAGACAAAACTCAAAAGACACGTATCAAGGCTCATCGCTGGGCAATTGAACAAGTGATCACCAAAGTATCGGGTGATAGAGAGATCTTAACCAATCGTAAGATCCGCCGAGTTGTACAAAGCCAAACGGCAAATTACATCAAGTCGTTTACCTTTGAGACAGACGAGCAGGGCAGGACTTTTCTAGTTGATGTGTTCGACCAAAGTAAAATCGATCAATTATTAAAGTCAGTTGGAGCGGCAATTTGGGGCCAACGTAGACCTAGCACTTTGATCTGGTTGGCAGTGGAAGAAGGCATTCAAAGAAGTATTATTGATAAAGAAAGCTTTCCGCAAATTACCGAATTTTTATATCAATCTTCCGATAACCGAGGGTTGCCAATTAAATTACCTTTAATGGACCAACAAGACTCTGATGCCGTATTTTCATCGGATGTATGGGCTCGATTTAACCAAGCCATACTAGCAGGTTCATCTCGCTATCAAACGGAAAACATTGTAATGGCCAGAATGCGCTTTGTTGATGCTAGCAAAGAGCCAGAATACAACACAGGCTGGTTATTAGAATTCGAGTTAATTGATAATAATGAATCTTTATTAGTTGGCAGCTTCAATGGTGATCAATACAATATCTTACGTAGTATGGTTAATCAGGTTGGCGACTACTTTGCCGCAGAATATGCCATTCACAGCACGACATTAGATGACCGAGAACTGCAACTTACCTTATCGGATGTTAATGACTTGGTAAGCCTAAAGAATGCAGAAGATTTTTTACTTTCTTTGCCACCAGTCGACTCGGTTTACTTACAAGCTTTGACGGGCAGTACGGTTAAATTTAAATTGAGTCTGATTGGAGAAGGGCTAGATGTGATCCGTGCCTTGGCTCTATTGCCACAATTTGAACAGGTATTGATAGAGCAAGAAGAAATCAAGCAAGAATTAAATAATGAGCAAAAATTAGATTTGTTAGTACAAGATTACTTAAACCAAATAGACCAGAACAGACAAACGCAAAACGCCACTTTAGATCAACAAGCTACAGCAAAGCCTATGGTACAACTGCAGTACAAATGGTTAGGTAGTTAATATGCAATTGTTACTACCCGTTTCAATAAACGCCAGTCATACCTTCGATTCGTTTGTTGCAGGCGAAGATGAGCTATTGTTAGAGCAGTTACAACAAGCGATATCCGATCCTGAGTTTACCAGTTTGTATATTGCTGGCGCCCAAGGTTCAGGCAAAACGCATTTACTAAATGCTAGTTGTCACGCGGCCCATAGCCAAAATAAAACTAGTATTTTGTTACCACTTGAACAAATGCTGACAATGTCGGCGCAAGTGCTTGATGGTATAGAAGATATTGACTTAGTCTGCATTGATAATATTGAGTTAATTAAAGGCAATATGGAGTGGCAAAAAGCCATTTTTAACTTGTTTAATTCGTTGATGCAAAGTAATGGCACTTTGATCATTGCAGGCGCAGAAACATCGAACAATTTAAAACTGGAACTGCCAGATTTAGCTTCCCGTATGCAATGGGCAACGCCATATCAATTACATCAATTATCTGAACAAGATAAAACCGTAGCACTTATTCACCACGCCCACCTTATGGGTTTTGAGTTGTCTGAAGATGTTGCCAAATTTATGTTGTCCAGACTGCCACGAAAAATGGACTTTCTGATGCAAGCACTCAATACCTTGGCAAAACAAAGTATTGAAAAACAAAGGGTTGTTACGGTACCTTTTGTTAAAGAGGTATTAGAAATTTAGATTTCTTGGCAACGTAATCGATGAAGGATTATTGAATGATTGTAAAGTTAATCCCTGTTTATTTATTGGCTGCATTTTTGCCTTTTTGTTTATTTGCTAAAGCGGATATGTGTGGCAATAACGTAGAAGCAAGGCAACTCGTTAAGCTTATCATGGAAGATGCTGAGCAACGTCGAGTAAAAATAAGCTGCAATGTATTGTTAATGCAAGCGGCTGCCGATAAAGCTAAATTAATGGCTGAACGAGGTATGGTTAAACATAACCTTGGTGGCAGCCCTAATGGTCGCCTCAGAGCAATAGGCTATAAATTACCCCCATATTATGGCGCTGCGTTTAGTAATCAGGTTGAATCAATTGCAGGTGGATATCAAACCGCGAAAGAAGTTTGGCGTGGTTTTAAAAACTCTGAAGCTCACGCAGATCATTTACTTGGTCGATTAGACTTTTATCTGGAACAAGATGAGATTGGTGTCGGGTTCTATTACGATTGGCATTCACCTCATGTTGAATACTGGGTGGTTTACCTAGCTAAAGGCTATGAACCAGATCAATTAGGCAAATTTAAAGATGAAGAAGTGCCAAATAAAGGTAACTTAATTTTGCAAAAGTCAGAGTCTAACCTTGTACCGGTTGAGCTCTCGGCAAATCAAAAAGCAAATCGTTAAGTTACCTGAAATGGGTTATTTAGGTCTTGCTTGACTGATGATCTCGCCTAAGCTGGCATATTGTGCTGCGCCAAGGCGGGACAATGGATTTATCTTATCTGCGTGTACTTTTACTCTGCCTTTGTCATCCAACTCCAAAACTTGATCATCAATGTGGATAGATTCAATTTTTGCAAAAACTAGTGTTTGCGGCACATCACCTATGTGTTTTATTTCGTATAAGCTGCAAGCAAAAGCGACAGAACAGTCCGCTAGTCTTGGTAATTCGAAATCTTCGAATTCGGCCAGAGCTAATTGCGATAGCTCTACTTCTGATACGCCATGATCTAAAGTGGCAGCAGACTCAGTCACTGTTTTAAACTGATCCGCAGAACTAATATGGATCACCATTTTTTCATTAGCCTTCACGTTCACTACTGTATCTTTGTCTTCTCCACTTGGCTTTTTGCCAACAGAGAACATCAAAATTGGTGGGGCGCTGGTGATTGCTGTGAAGTAAGAAAAGGGCGCTAGGTTGTAGTTCTTATCGCCAGAATCAGTGAGTACCCAAGCGATAGGTCTAGGAATAAGGGTCTGAGTCACTAGATGATAAATTTGGTTTGCGCTTAAGTCCGCGGTGTTGATGTTCATACTGCTTTGAGATCCCTGTTTAGGCTAAGTAGTTAGAGAAAACTATCTAATGGTCATTAAAGTATAAAAATCAAGAGAAAACGAGATTTAGCACTAAAAATTTAACGCAATTTAGGTTAGACTCTGCGCCTTTAAAAATTTTATATCAGTCCTATTAACGCCACCTAGTTAATAGGCAGTTTTGAACCACGAAACAAGAGTGTTCCATGAATTTAGAAGAAATTATTGGATTAGCCGAAAAAGCAATTGCTGAGGCAACTGAGATCCAAGCATTGGAAGATGTACGTGTCGAGTACATGGGTAAAAAGGGTAAAATTACTGAGCTATTAAAGTCGCTAGGTAAAATGGACCATGAACAAAGAAAAGAAATGGGCCAAGCGATTAACAAAGCGAAAGGCACAGTTCAGCAATCAATTGCAGCTCGCAGAGAACAGCTACAAACTGAAGCGTTAAATGCTAAGTTAGCAGAAGAGACGATTGATGTAACTTTAGCTGGTCGTGGTATGAATCAAGGTAATGCTCACCCAGTGAATCGTACAATCGAGCGTATTCAATCTTTCTTCGGCGATTTAGGTTTTGAAGTAAAGCAAGGTCCTGAAGTTGAAGATGGTTTCCATAACTTTGACGCGCTTAATATTCCTGAGCACCACCCAGCACGTGCCGATCACGATACGTTCTATTTCACGCCTGAGACAGTACTTAGAACTCAAACGTCTGGTGTTCAAATCCGTACAATGGAAACAGAAAAGCCACCACTGCGTATTATTTCCCCGGGCCGCGTATATCGTAATGACTACGACCAAACTCATACGCCAATGTTCCATCAGGTTGAAGGTTTAATGGTAGACAAGAACGTGAGCTTTGCTGAGTTAAAAGGTATTTTGCACGACTTCTTAAGAAACTTCTTCGAAGAAGACTTACAAGTTCGTTTTAGACCTTCTTACTTCCCATTCACAGAACCATCAGCAGAAGTTGATGTAATGGGCAAAAATGGCAAGTGGTTAGAAGTGCTTGGTTGTGGCATGGTTCACCCTAATGTACTTCGCGCAGTTAACATCGACCCTGAAGAGTACACTGGTTTTGCATTCGGTATGGGTGTTGAGCGTTTAACTATGCTTCGTTACGGCGTAAATGATTTACGTGCCTTCTTCGAAAACGATCTTCGTTTCTTAAAGCAGTTCAAATAAGGAGCCCACAAGATGAAATTTAGTGAAAAGTGGTTACGACAGTGGGTTAACCCTGCAATTAGTACAAATGATTTAAGCGAACAGCTTTCTATGGCTGGTCTAGAAGTTGACGGTGTAGAGCCGGCAGCTGCTGAGTTTTCTGGTGTTGTAATTGGTGAAGTGGTTGAGTGTGGTAAACACCCAGAAGCTGATAAGTTACAAGTGACTAAAGTAAACGTTGGTGACGCTGGTGATGGCGAGTTATTAGATATCGTATGTGGTGCTAAAAACTGTCGTTTAGGCCTAAAAGTAGCAGTTGCTATGGTTGGTGCTGTTTTGCCAGGTGACTTTAAGATCAAGAAAGCTAAGTTAAGAGGCGCGCCATCTCACGGTATGCTTTGCTCGTTTTCTGAGTTAGGCATGGCGGATGAAAAGTCAGACGGCATTTTAGAATTACCAGCTGATGCGCCAATTGGTACAGATATTCGTGAATTCTTAAACTTAGACGACAACATCATCGAAATCGATTTAACACCTAACCGTAGTGACTGTTTAGGCATTGCTGGTGTTGCTCGTGAAGTTGGCGTATTAAATGATATCGACGTTACTGCTATTGAAGTTGCGGATGTAACACCATCAATTGACGACAAAGTATCGATTGAGTTAGTAGATGCAGATGCATGTCCTCGTTACTTAGGTCGTGTTATCAAAGGCATTAACTTAAATGCAGAAACGCCACTTTGGATGTCTGAAAAGTTACGCCGCAGCGGTATTCGTTCTATCGATCCAGTTGTTGATATTACTAATTACGTATTGTTAGAACTTGGTCACCCAATGCACGCATTCGATTTGGCTAAAATTGAAGACGGCATTAAAGTTCGTAAAGCCGAGCAGGGCGAAAAGCTAGTTCTTCTTGATGAAACAGAAGTTGAGTTGTCAGAAAACACGCTTGTTATTGCTGATCATAATAAAGCATTAGCAATTGCTGGTGTATTTGGTGGTCTTCATTCAGGTGTAACAGAAGAAACTCAAGATGTACTATTAGAAAGTGCATTCTTTAATCCTGTTGCTATGGCTGGTACAGCTCGTTCTTACGGTTTACATACAGATGCGTCTCACCGCTATGAGCGTGGCGTTGACTATGAACTACAAAAAACAGCAATGGAAAGAGCAACTCAGTTGTTATTAGAAATTGCTGGTGGTGAAGCTGGTCCTATCGTTGAAGCGGTAGCTGAAGATAAATTACCAGAGCAAAAAGCGATTGTTTTACGTCGTGCTCGTTTAGACCGAGTATTAGGTCACGTTGTTGCAGACGAAGAAGTAACAACGATTCTTAGTCGTTTAGGTTTAAACGTTGAGTTCAAAGAGAACGAGTGGCACGCGGTTTCACCTTCTTTCCGCTTCGATATCAATATTGAAGAAGACTTAATTGAAGAAGTTGCTCGTGTATACGGTTACAACAACATTCCAAATGTTGCGCCAACAGCTTCTTTATCAATGCCAGTTCGTCGTGAAGCGAAAGTTGAAAAAGTATCGTTTGCTGACTTGCTAGTTAACCGAGGTTATCAAGAAGCTATCACATACAGCTTCGTTGACCCTAAAGTTCAAGAAAAGCTTTTCCCTCATCAGGAAGGTTTGACTTTACCTCACCCAATCTCTGCTGATATGTCAGTAATGCGTGTGAGCCTTTGGTCTGGTTTATTACCTGCCGTGGTGTATAACCAAAACAGACAACAACCTCGCGTTCGTTTATTTGAAACCGGTCTTCGTTTTATTCCTGATACAAATGCAGAAATGAATATTCGCCAAGAAGCAATGATTGCAGGTGTGATCACAGGCACTATCATGGGCGAACATTGGAACGAGAAAGCACGTCCTGTTGACTTTTACGATGCCAAAGCTGATGTAGAAGCGTTAATCGAGAAGTGTGTTGATGCAAGTAACTTCCGCTTTGAACCAGTATCAAAAGAAGATCCAATTTGTGTAGCGTTACACCCTGGTCAATCGGCAGCGATTTACCGTGGTGAAAAACTAGTGGGTTACTTAGGTGCGGTTCACCCTGCGGCTGAGAAGAATTTAGGCTTAAATGGCAAAACGTTTGTGTTCGAGTTACTGCTATCTGAAATGAGTACGCGTAACTTACCGGAAGCAGCGCCAGTTTCTAAGTTCCCATCGAACCGTAGAGACATTGCTGTGGTTGTCGAAGATCAAGTAAATGCCGGTGATTTATTAAAAGCCATAGAAAAAGTTGGCGGAAATCAATTAGTTGACCTAAACTTGTTCGATGTATACCAAGGTGAAGGTATTGAGCAAGGATACAAGTCGTTAGCTATCTCTCTAGTTCTGCAAGATGTCGAGAAAACACTAGAAGAACAAGATATTAATGCTACTATGGAACTTGTGATCAATACTTTACAACAAGAATTTAGCGCAACCCTGAGGGATTAAACTATGGCATTAACCAAAGCAGAAATCGCCGAGCATTTGTTTGAGAAAGTTGGCTTGAATAAAGTCGATGCGAAAGATTTGGTTGAAGACTTTTTCGAGAAAGTCAGAGAAACCCTAGAAGAAGGTGAACAGGTTAAATTATCAGGTTTTGGTAATTTTGAATTACGAGAGAAAAAGTCTCGTCCTGGACGTAACCCAAAAACAGGGGAAGACATCCCAATCTCTGCAAGGCGTGTCGTTACTTTCAGGCCTGGGCAAAAACTGAAAGCCCGAGTTGAAGTTGGTACTGCTGACTTAGTTGAAGAAGATAAATAGTTTTCTGACAAAAGCCCTAAATAACCTTTAGGGCTTTTTTCTTTCTGCCCCCAAAAGCTTTTTGCTAAACAGCTAAGTTGGATAAGTTCTATAACTCTTGTCACAACACACATTAATTTTCTGCCATAAAAAAAGCCCGCAAATTGCGAGCCCTTTGATATTAAAACTAAGTAAGAATTAATAGAAACCGTGTGGTGTTCTGCAATCTGTACCAAGTGTTGATAAATAATCTAACCAGAAGTTAGCTGGACCGAAGCCATCGCCTTTTTTAACGACTGTGTAACCTACAGATTTTTCTACTGGTGCCGCTTTCGCTGCTGTTTTTTTCGCTTTAGGTGCCGCTTTTTTTGCAGCTGGTTTTTCTTGTTCTTCTGCAGGAGCTTGAACCGGAGCACCACCTGATAATTCAGCCGTCATATCTACTAAAGCTGCAAGACGAACGTTTTTACCACCGTCTACACTGAACCAACCGCTTTTCGCTTCAATTTGTGGCTCTTTACCGTGTGCTGCTTTGTATGCTGCTGTAAAGTCAGACAATACTTGCTCTTTGTCTAAATTGCTCATGTGTTATACCTAATTGTTTTCAATCAAAAGTTGAACGTCTTTTATACAAAGATTTTTTATTCATATCAAGTTTTAGCTGCTAACTGTTTGGATTTAGAGCAATAAAAGGCAATTTTTCTAGGTTTTTTCCCCATTTTTACGTTATTTAAGTAAACTAACAAAAAAATTCTAGAGAACACAGCATGGCAGTTACCAGAACCGATTTAGTTAATTATTTAGACACTTTACTCAATGCAAAATTGATCAAAGATTATTGCCCTAATGGCTTGCAGGTAGAAGGCAAAGAAGAAATTAAGAAGGTGGTTACAGGTGTCACCGCTTCTGAAGCACTAATCGATGCTGCAATTGAACAAAAAGCCGATGCGATTTTGGTTCACCATGGTTATTTTTGGAAAGGTGAGTCTTATCCAATTGTAGGTATGAAGAAGAATCGAATCGGTAAATTAATCAAAAATGACATTAGTTTAATTGCTTATCACTTACCAATCGACGTTCACAGTGAACTGGGTAATAACGCCCAATTGGGTAAGTTATTGGGAGTTACTAATATTAGGGCAGCTCAAACGTTTTCTCCAGAAGGAATTATTATGTTGGGTGATTATGAGCAGGCAAAGTCTTTAGCAGAAGTTGCGGATGCTTTGCATCATTCTCTACAAAGAGAGCCACTAGTAAGTGATGGTAGATCACAAGCGGTTAAAACGGTCGCTTGGTGCACAGGAGGAGGCCAGAGTTATATTGACCAAGTAGCTGAGTTAGGTGTTGATTTGTTTGTTACAGGTGAAGCATCGGAACAAACTATTCATAGTTCGAGAGAACTAGGCATAGATTTTATTTCTGCAGGTCACCACGCAACTGAGCGTTATGGCGTTAAGTCAGTAGGCGAGCATTTGGCTGATGAGTTTGGCCTTGAGGTTGAATTTGTCGATATTCATAACCCAGTTTAATTCATTACAGTAACTCTTGATGTCAGAAAAAGATAACAATAAAAGCGCCAAACGAGGTTCAGATCAGAACTTTGACAGCCACAGTCGAACTTTTAAGAACAACATTTACGGCAGTAGCAAAGGTAAAGTTCGCGAAGCAGTATTAATGCGTGACTTAGATGAGTATTTAGCTGATAAACCGCAACTAAATATTTTAGATATTGGTGGTGGTCAGGGACAAATTGCACTGCAACTTGCCGCACTTGGTCATACCGTTACTATCGCTGATATTTCTAAAGAAATGCTGGAATTAGCGCAACAGCATGCAAAAGAACAAGGTTTAAACGACCTTTCTTATATCCATGAACCGTTACAAAACTTGCCTAATGTGTTAGGCGAGCAATATGACTTGGTACTGTGTCACGCTGTATTTGAATGGCTTGAACATCCGCAACAAGCATTTGCCATCCTGTCTGAGTTTTGTCAGCCTCAGGGCGCTATCTCTTTAATGTTCTACAACGCTGTAGGTCAAATGTATAGTAATCTTTGCTATGGCAACTTTGACTATATTGATGCTGGCTTTAAAGCGAAAAAAGTGGTTAAGTTAAATCCGCAATCCGCATTGGAACCAGATGATGTGATGCGATGGGCAGATGAGTTAGGACTGAAGCAAACTATCCTAAGTGGTGTTCGTTGTTTTCATGACAATATGCGAGATATCAGTCATTGGCAGACTAAGCTGGAACCAATTATTGAAAAAGAACTAGAGTATAGCCGTAAGCCACCTTATTTATACATGGCGCGCTATATTCACGCGTTATTCATCAAGGAGTAAACATGAAACTATATGGCTCAAATGCATCACCTTATGTAAGACGATTAAGAATATTACTTGCCGAAACAGATTATGATTTCCAAGTCGTGAATGTGTTTGGTGAGGATAGGGAAGCGATTAAGAAAGTAAATCCAACGCTTAAAATTCCTATGTTTGAAGATGAAAAGCTTGAAGGTACGAAGGTACTGTACGATTCAGGTTTAGTTTATCGATTTTTAGTTGAGCAATATGGTTTTGAAGCTTTATCTTTTGCCGAGCAAAACTACCTAGCGGTGATTGATGCTTGTAATGAGTCGTTAGTGAATATGATGATCATGCGTCGAAGTGGTATCGATACGACAGAAGACAAGCTGTATTTTAATATCCAAAGAGAACGACAGGAAGTCAGTTTTGATTTACTTGAGGAAGAAGTTAAAAAGGGCACGTTTGCTAACTGGAGTTATCTAACAATGAGTCTGCTAGTTTTGGTTGAATGGGCTCAGTTTAGAGAATTATTTGATTTCGCTAACTACCCAAATTTAAAGGCCTTTGTTGCACAAAATCAACAACAGACAGGCGTACAAGAAACAGCTCCGAAGGAGTAATTGTGAGCTTAGTTGTTGCAGAACGAGCACACGTTATTGAACTCATGTCTTGGTTCCCAGATCAGTTAGCATTAGAAACTTGGTCTGGTCCAGGTTTTAGATATCCATTTACTGAAGCGTCTTTCATTGAAGATTTAAATCCGTTTGAGAGTAATTCTTTCGTCTTGTTATCGAAACAACAAGAGTTATTGGCTTTTGGCCAATTCTATCTAAGAGCTGAGCGATGTCATTTGGGGAGACTTGCCGTTAATCCTAAATTTAGAGGTAAAGGGATCGCTGCAGAGCTAATGCAAGGACTAATGAGCAAAGGGCGTCAACTTTTGAACGTTGATGAGTTTTCTTTATTTGTGTTGAGCCCTAATGAGTCTGCCATCAGGGCATATCAAAAGTTAGGCTTTGAATTTGCTGAGTATCCAGGCCAAATTGGCCTGGATAACTGTTTGTACATGTGTAAACGCAGTTAAGATGTGTTGTTAAACGATAACCACTGAGTTGTCATCAAAACTCACTGGTGAAGGGATGTATTCATCAGCATCCCAATCGTTTTCCCATTTATCTTCGTCTAGTTTATAGCGAAATTGGTATTTAGCGTCTTTTTCTAAATCTAGTGTCAGGGTGAAGTCACCAGACTTTAACTTTTTCATCGGAGCGGCTTGCCAGTCATTAAAATCGCCAGCCAAGGCAACATTATCTGCTGCGTTACATTCGGTTTTTAGTACTTTAAAGGTGACCTTGCAGATAGGTTTACTCTTCAAATATTTTTTCGTTAGACTCATGTTTTTGCTTCCTTTAATAACAATTTTTAGATAGAGCTGTTTAAAAAGTAGCACATATTTGAAAAAGTGGAGTATTTACTCTTTTGTGAATTCGTTTGCATTTGGAGAAGATGTTTATAGGCTCAGAGCCATTGTATTGCCAAGTGATTAAGAACTAGAGTCTAATATGGAAGGAACAGGCTAAAAGTAAACAGGGAGCCTTTGGACTCCCTGTTAAAGATTATAATAACCAAGCGTAGCTTAGTTTAAGAAAGACACTACGGGTATCTTTAGTTAGTCTATCAAGATCATCGTCTTGATAAGCTCCATCGGCGTACCCTACAAAGAACAGAGTTTGCGGATTTAGTTTATAAGAATAAAGCAGCTGAGTAGCTAAACTCTTATAGTGACTATTATAGTCATCGCGAATATCCTCTCGATAATTTGATAAGTCTCGAGCGATATCAAAATGCACCATCGATAATCTTAAGAAACTGCGAATCGAAAATTGGTAGGTTAATCTAAAATCGGCCAACTTCGCGGTTAATAAATCACCACCATCTTTATCTGTAAGTGTTCTATATCGGTAGGTTAAACGCGCTTGTAGATGCTTATTTACATTCCAGTTAAAGCGCGGTTCAAAGTTGAAGCTATCGGCTAATTGTTGGTTAGCATAGTCAATATTTTCACCGATTTTCATGAAGTTACCTACCCATAGATTTGATGTAGGTTTGAATTCCATCCAAGAACGAAGTTCTTTCTCGTTGAACACGTTAGAGTTGCCAGCAATAGCTAAGGAGTCATCATCAATTCGGCCTGCTACTTTTTCACGCATAATAATGCCGTGGCGAATAAAAGATTGTTTTGGCCCCGAAACATTCAGGAATATTTCACCTTCTTGTTCAATTTGATCGCCATCTTGGTTGGTCGTTCTGTCCCAGTCACCTTCAACTTCAATACGAGTATACCAGTCATCACTGTTACCGCGCCAAATACGACCGCCACCTATTACATTTTTAATGTGGTCGGCATTATTATAGAAAGCCAAGTCAGCTCGAAAGTCTTCACCAATATTGTTATGAACCGCACGGAAAAACCAATCTCTGTTTTCATGACGGTAAGATAATCGGTATGACAGATCGTTAGAATTGATTGAATTAAGGCGCAATTGTTGTTCATCACTCACATCATCCGCAACCAAGTCGACAAGTTCATCGGTCATTTTTGTATCAGAAGACATGACTTGAATATCAAATGTGTCTTGCGCAGTTGGCCTGTACTTGCCATCGAAGCTATATAAATAGTTGTGGTAACTATCGGCGTCACGAACCGTTACTGTGCTACCTACAGCTAATTCATCATTAACAGCATATCTATATCTAAATGCGGCATTAACACTTTCTTCTTCTAATTCGAACCGATCCGAGCCTAAGTTACCGGGCATTAAAAAAGAAGTTGAAGCGTCATTAGCAACAAAAGCGCCGAATGAATGCTCGCCTTGTTTACCCGTTATTTTAGCACCGTAGTCTGGGTCGTTAATGTTTCTTGTGTAGATCAAATTGATAGGCGTTGCAAAGTAGTCATTATTAGACAAGAAAAACGAACGCTTTTCCTCGGTAAATAAAGCAAAAGTGCTATTTACATTTAATTGCCCTGAGTCGGCTTCAACTTGTGAAAAGTCAGGATTAAATGTGGCGTCTAAAGTGATATCAGGCGTGATCCCCCATTTTATATCTAAACCGACATCGGAATTTTTTTCCTCAGTCCATTCTCTTTCATCTGGTAAGTCTCTTTGCTCAGATATACCACTGACAAAGGTAGGAACCGCGGTGAAATTATTACCTTGTTTAGCTCCCTCAAAACCAGTTACTGTGACCATTTGACAGATCCAGCAAGCATTATCATGATCGATATTGGTATTTGAAATACGAAGTTCTTTGTTTCTAGGGTAAAAGCGTAAAAACTCCATTCCCCAGTTTTGTACATCTAAATCTTCATTAAAGTTTAAAGCTCTAAGTGGTATGGCAATTTCCACTATGTAACCATAGTCAGTTATTTTGCCTGCTGAGTCCCAAATAGCATCCCATGCATCGGATTCTCTTTTTGTTAGCTCATTTTCTATAACGTCAGCTTGGGTACCCAATGGATTAATAAAAAACTGATAGGCTAGGGCGCTATCATTATAAGTATCGATTTTAATACCAACTCTGTCATCTCCCCAGTTTTTATCACGGTCGGTTAAAAATGCCCTGATCTTTTCTGGTTCTGGATCGTATGCTTTAAACGCAACGTACAGCGTTTCGCCATCTTCAATGACAAAAGCTTCGGTACGCACAGGCGCTGGCACATTTTCGTCTGGCCAAGTGACGTTAGACATTTCGACACGGTGTGCTTGTAGCCAAGCAGGATCACTCAAATCGGCATCAATCTTAATTGGTTTTTCGGTTTTTGGAATGTGAAAAGCAGGATCTTGGCTTAGGCATCCTGCACTAACTTGGTTGCTAAGCAGTAAAGAAGCCATGGTTACTGCTAAAAGACGTTTCATTTATGTTCCGCTGTTTTTGTAAAACTGTTTGCTTAGTCGAGATTAATTGCAAAATAGTTTAAATTTTTTTTGCCAGTATAGAACGATTTTTCCTCACAATAACTAATGATTTCGACGAGTTGTACAAGTTACAGGACAGATGAAAACTTAGACAAGTGCTTGCTCGCTTGTAAATCGCCAGCGAAGCCCAATAGAATAGTCTAAGCTATTGCTTATAAAGGATATAAAAGGGTTATTTATGAAAAAGATATTGCTGCCAATAGGTGTCATTGCTATCGCTGTAGCAATTATGTTAACGCTGTTTGGCGCGCGTACACCACCAGAGCAAAAGGAAGAACAAACTAAAGACTTGCTTGTGGAAGTGCTACCCGTAATGTCACTTAGTGATAATTTGACCGTGTCGTCACAAGGTACTGTACAGCCGAAAATTAATACGGCTTTGGTTTCAGAAGTAACAGGCAAAATTATCTGGATCTCTGAGCTATTTGTTAAAGGCGGTTTATTTAAAAAGGGTGAGGTGTTAGTTCGTGTTGACGATGCCGATTATCGAACTGCAGTGAAATCAGCTGAAGCTTCATTAGCAAGAGCGAAAGCGACTTTAGAAGAAGAAAAAGCGCGAGCGAAAGTGGCACAAAAGGAATGGGATGATTTCATGCAAGGAGACGCGCCAGATTTATACATTCGAAAACCGCAGCTGGCACGTGAAGTTGCAAATGTACAAGCGGCTGAGGCTGATGTCGAAAGAGCCAAACGAGATTTAGCCAGAACCGAAATCAGAGCCAACTTTGATGGTTTGATCAAAAGTAAAATGGCGGATTTAGGTCAGTTTGTTAGTAGAGGCTCTACCCTTGCTAATGTTTACGGTACAGATATAGCTGAAGTTCGTTTGCCCGTTTCTGACTTAGATGTGTCGTTTTTAAGTTTTGACTCGGCTTATGAGCTAAATATACAAAAACCAAGTGTCGAGTTTTCGAGCAGCTTCGGCTCAGAGCAAAAGATCTGGTCAGGCACTATTGTTCGTTCAGAAGGTGTAGTCGATGAAAGCAATAGGTTGGTTTATCTTGTGGCTGAAATCAACGATCCATACGGTATTAAAACTAATCACAGTGCCATTGAATTTGGTCGATTTGTGCAAGCAAAAATTATAGGTAAACAAGTCGAACAATTGGTCGTGATGCCTAGAGATCTGATTTATCAAGAGCGCCAAGCTTTGGTCGTCGCCGACGGTAAGTTGGACATTCGAGACATTGTGGTTGAGAAGCTTGATAAACAATACGCTTATGTCTCTAGCGGTTTAACTGCAGGCGAGCAATTAATATCCACAAACATTAAAAATCCATTGCAAGGCACACCAGTAAAAGTATTGGCTGAGGTTATCAGCTCAAACGTTGGAGTTAGCCAATGATAGACACAAAAAAAGGTCTGATTGCTTGGTTTGCTCGAAATTCGGTAGCGGCAAACCTGCTGATGGCGATCATATTTATTGCTGGTGCATTTGCCGCTTTTACTATTAAAAAGCAAATGTTCCCTGATTTAACCATCAATACCATTTCTATTCAGGTTCCTTATCTTGGTGCTGCGCCACAGGAAGTCGAAGAGGGGATCATTGACAAGGTTGAAGAGTCGCTGGAAAACATTGAAGGGCTGAAAAAAGTGACGGCCAGAGCAATGGAAGGCATGGCGTCGATTAGCATAGATGTCGAAGATAACTATGATGTGCAAGAGGTCATGGATGAGATCAAAGTGCAAGTAGACTCAATATCTTCTTTTCCTGCGCAGATTGAACGTCCTGTTATTTATCGCAATAAAATTACCAATGATGTGATGTGGCTGTCAGTGCATGGCGATGTGTCTGATCGCACTTTAAAGGAGTTTGCTAAAGACGTTCGGGATGAGATCAAAAGTAAAAAGCTCGCCTCTAATATTCAAATCTTTGGCGGCTTAGATTATGAAGTATCGATTGAAGTTTCTGAATACAAACTGCAGAAGTATGGATTGAGTTTTGATCAAGTAACCAACGCAATTCGCGCTTCTTCTTTAGATTTACCTGGTGGGTCAATTAAAGCAGACCGAGGTGATATTCTGCTAAGAACGAAATCGCAAGCTTATCGAGGCGATGAGTTTAAATCTATCCCTATTATCACCAGAGACGACGGCTCTCGTTTAACTTTAGAGCAAGTTGCAACAGTTAAAGATGGCTTTGTCGAAGAAGAGTATTTGTCAGACTTTGACGGCTCCAACTCAATAAATATCCGCGTCAACGCGGTTGGTGAAGAAAGTGTGTTAGAAATAGCCGCGGCGGTAAAAGCTTATGTAGCGGAAAAGAAAAAGCAATTGCCAGAATCGATAGATATCGATTGGTGGGGAGATTCCTCTTACTATTTGCAAGGTCGTCTTGATTTAATGTCGGATAACTTACTTATGGGCGCATTGCTTGTATTAGTTGCTCTGACTTTATTTTTAGAACTGAAAGTTGCATTTTGGGTAATGGTTGGCATTCCGGTGTGCTTCCTTGGAGCCATCGCTTTAATGCCACTAGACCCATTTAACGTTTCAATCAATATGTTGAGCTTGTTCGCTTTTATACTTGTGCTGGGCATTGTAGTGGATGATGCCATCATAATAGGAGAGAGTGCTTATACCGAGATAGAACACCGTGGTTTATCGATGGACAGTGTTGTAACAGGTGCAAAACGAGTAGCCATGCCTGCAACATTTGGCGTACTAACAACCATAGCCGCATTTTCACCTATGTTAATGGTATCTGGCTTGATGGGCGCTTTTTGGGGCTCAATTGCTTGGGTGGTTATTTTGACTTTGGCCTTTTCATTAATTGAATCAAAACTTATCTTACCTGCTCATTTAGCAAAAATGCGAGTAAAAACCAAAAGCGAAAAGCCTTCTACATTGGTTAAGTTAAGGCAAAAAGTTAACAAAGTACTGCAACAATTTGTGCAAAATCGTTATAAGCCTTTATTGGAGCTTAGCGTAAAGCATAGGTACACAACGCTTGCGGCATTTTTCGGTATGTTCTTGATCATTATTGGCTTCATTGGCGGCGGTTTTGTGCGTTGGATCTTCTTCCCGCAAATACCAGCTGATTTTCTACAAGCCAGAGTAGTAATGGAAGATGGAACATCTTCTGCTGCAACGAAAGCGGCGATTACTTCAGTGCAAAAAGCTATCGAAGAAGTAGGCTTGCAGTATGAGCAAGAAATTGGTGAGAACACCATCAAACACTCACTAGCCTTTACAGAAGGACCAACTAGCGGCACGGTATTTGTTGAATTGAAAAAGCCAGAAGAGCTAGAAATGAACTCTGATGAAGTAATTGAGCGTTGGCGTGAACAGATCCCACAAATTGCTGGTTTGAAGTATACCGATGTTGGCGGAGCAATGGGCTTTAGTGGTCCTGATATTGCCTTTCAGTTAAAAAGTAATTCACTTGAAGATCTCAAAAAAGCGACGGAAGAGTTAAAGCAGAAGATCGTTACGTTCGATGGCATTGAAGATATTCAAGATTCGCTAAGTGGTGGTAATCAAGAAATTGTATTACAAACTAAAAATGCAGCAGATGCTTATGGCTTAAACAAATTGGCAATAGCAAAATCAAGTTAGGCAAGGTTTTTATGGCGAGGAAGCACAACGCATTCAAAGGGACGGTGAAGAAATAAAAGTGATGGTGCGTTATCCAAAAGAAGAAAGATCTTCAATCGGTAACCTAGAAAATATGAGAATTCGCACCAACGACGGCGGTGAAGTGCCATTTGCACTTGTAGCTGATTACACACTACAGCCTAGTTATTCAACCATTACTCGCATTGACGGTGTTCGCTCAGTAAGTGTTACTGCCAAAGTGGATAAACGCGTGGCCGAACCAGGACAAATTTTGCAAACGATACAAGAGGAGTTCATCCCTGAGCTTTTAGCAAAGTATCCAAATGTTGAGTCTGCCTTGGATGGAGCTAGTAAAGATGAAGCTGAATCTATGCAAGACCTAGCTAAAGCAGCTTTATTTGCCTTATTCTGTATTTATGCCCTTATGGCTATTCCTTTAAAATCATATAGTCAGCCACTGATCATTATGTCAGTGATCCCATTTGGCTTAATTGGCGCGATTGTTGGTCATATGGTGCTAGGAATGGATCTCAGCATTCTCTCTATGTTTGGTATCATTGCTTTAGCAGGTGTTGTAGTAAACGATAGCTTGATCATGGTTGATTTTGTTAACCGAGCTAGAGCGCAAGGTCACGCTATTAAACGTGCGGCAATAGAGGCGGGAACCCAAAGATTTAGGGCAATAATCTTAACGTCATTGACGACGTTCTTGGGCTTAGCACCGATAATCTTCCTAGAAAAAAGTTTACAAGCAAAAGTAGTAATACCTATGGCAACGTCATTGGCGTTCGGCATTGTTTTCGCGACTATTATCACCCTTATATTAATACCAGCCCTTTACGTGATATTGGATGATGTTAAGAAGTTAGTAGGTCGAAAAGGCGAGGTCGATGAAGCGCAAGCGTCAGCTGAAAAAGTAATGCTCTAAAAAAATATCCCCCACCTTAATAAGGTGGGGGATATTTATATCAGAACAATAGCTTTGTGAATATGAAAATAAATGAAGGAAAGTCTAATCGTTATTTTTAACAGACAATGATAATTTCCGTCGCCATAAAAGAGCGATAACGATAAACATAGAAAAGGCGAGGTTGGGTTCACTTACCTCCGCTGCAGCAGGTGAAAATGCAGTGATCAATCGAGTCCAATCACCTGGTGAACTCGCACTCCAATTAATGTTGACGTTTTCACCTATAAAGTCTGTTGTATCTCCTGGCTCAAGGCCACGAAAACCAAAATCATTATAATTTAATCCAGGTAAACCAAGAAAGTCACTATCGAATAGATTTTGATCTGCTGTGATAAATGCAAAAACTTGTGAATCCAATTGGATTTGTGCCGTAACCGCTGAGCTACTTTGTTGATTTAAGTATGTACCAGGATCCCATTGTAAATAGTGGCTTGAAACAATTGTGCCGGCCTTAATCCAAAAATCACCAGTTCCTGTTGCTTCAACAAAACTGGCGTTGATGTCAAATACTCGATCTACCCTTAAATCTTCAGTGAGAACGAAGTTTTGAGCTTCATCCCAAGCGATAAGTAAGCCATTATTTGGATCTTGAGTTACCGGGTTAGGCGGGGTTTCCGTGATCAAGCAATTGTTAGCGCCAGTACAGTTTGCAATATTTATTAAGGTTGCGTGCGAAGAACCAACAAAGCAAAATAATATCAAAAATAAATATTTCATTTAAATCTACCTCCAATGTTTACCACAAGTTTAGAACATGAGTGATAAATCACCATTGTAAAGTTAAGTTGTACATTTATTGTTTGATAATGCTTTAAAAATATAGCCTGACGAGCTACCAGAGATCAAAACTCAGCTTAAAAATATATAAGTTAGAAATATATTGGGGTAATTGAATGTAACTGGGGAATAATTGCATGCGGGAGCTGGATTTCTTAGCTAAAAGCAAACCAACGACTTTCGTTGTTACTCTTAAAGTTTTTCCTACACTAATCTATAACATAATGTGGATGCAGGAGCTGGATTTGAAAGAATTAACAACCTTCGGCCGTTTATTATAAGAGCAGCCCGACGAGCTACCAGATATAATAACTTTGCTGTAAAAATATAAGTTAGGAGGTTTGAGCTTTTAAAAAATAATTGAGAGATATTTGGATGCGGGAGCTGCTTTTCTTAACTAAGAGCGAACCAACGATGTTCGTTGTGACTCTTAAAGCATTTCCTATACTAACCTATAACATAATTTGGATGCGGGAGCTGCTTTTCTTAACTAAGAGCGAACCAACGATGTTCGTTGTAACTCTTAAAGCATTTCCTACACTAACCTATAACATAATTTGGATGCGGGAGCTGGATTTGAACCAACGACCTTCGGGTTATGAGCCCGACGAGCTACCAGACTGCTCCATCCCGCATCAACAGGGTGCTAAATTAATTAAGCTAGAGATGTTTGGATGCCGGAGCTGCTTTTGTTAACTAAGAGCGAACCAACGATGTTCGTTGTAACTCTTAAAGCATTTCCTATACTAACCTATAACATAATTTGGATGCGGGAGCTGCTTTTCTTAACTAAGAGCGAACCAACGATGTTCGTTGTAACTCTTAAAGCATTTCCTACACTAACCTATAACATAATTTGGATGCGGGAGCTGGATTTGAACCAACGACCTTCGGGTTATGAGCCCGACGAGCTACCAGACTGCTCCATCCCGCATCAACAGGGTGCTAAATTAATTTAAGCTAAAGGTATTTGGATGTGGGAGCTGCTTTCCTTAACTAAGAGCTAACCAACGATTTTCGTTGTGACTCTTAAAGCACTTCCTACACTAACCTATAACATAATTTGGATGCGGGAGCTGGATTTGAACCAACGACCTTCGGGTTATGAGCCCGACGAGCTACCAGACTGCTCCATCCCGCATCAACAGGGCGCTAAATTAATTTAAGCTAGAGGTATTTGGATGTGGGAGCTGCTTTTCTTAACTAAGAGCGAAACAACGACGTTCGTTGTAACTCTTAAAGCATTTCCTACACCACACTAACCTTTACATATTTTGGATGCGGGAGCTGGATTTGAACCAACGACCTTCGGGTTATGAGCCCGACGAGCTACCAGACTGCTCCATCCCGCATCAACAGGGCGCTAAATTAATTTAAGCTAGAGGTATTTGGATGTGGGAGCTGCTTTTCTTAACTAAGAGCGAAACAACGACGTTCGTTGTAACTCTTAAAGCATTTTCTACACTACACTAACCTTTACATATTTTGGATGCGGGAGCTGGATTTGAACCAACGACCTTCGGGTTATGAGCCCGACGAGCTACCAGACTGCTCCATCCCGCATTCACATATTAACCTTTATTTTATCGTCGTTGGTTACAACGACTTTCGATGTTAGGTTATGAGACTGGACTAGCTCCACCTGCTTTATCCCTCACATCGTAATAAACATATACTCTGGTTTTTGTATATGTTCCCGTTTTGACTCTGCGTCTCAACGAGGATGCGTATACTAATGACATATTTTTGTAATGCAAGCACATTTTTAAAAATAAATTTAAAAAAATAGGCGTTTGGCTTAATTTTGCTATAATAAACCTCAAATTTCTAAATTATTAAATACATGTCTAATTATATTGCACTTACATCCGCGGGTATTGAGCCGCTATTAGCTGACGAACTGACACAACTTGGCGCCACCGAAGTAAGCCAAAAGATGCAGTCTGTGCATTTTTCAGCCGACTTTCTTACTGCTATCAAAATCTGTTTATGGAGCCGACTGGCGACACGTGTATTAAGACAGTTAGCTGATATCAGAGCTAACAATAAAGATGACATTTATAATGGTGTTTTAGGCCTAGATTGGCCAATGTATTTTGTAAAAAGTAAGGCTTTTTCCGTAGAATTTGTCGGAACCGACAAAAGTATAAGAAATACTCAATTTGGTGCTTTAGTCGTCAAGGATGCAATCGTTGATAATTTACGTGAAGAAATGGGCAAAAGACCTGACGTAGATAAGGTTGATCCTGACTTAACAGTACAAGCAAGATTGTTCAAAGGTAGATGTCGTATTTACCTAGATTTCTCTGGCACATCACTTCATCGCAGAGGTTACAGAAGCGAGCAGGGCGCGGCTCCATTAAAAGAGCATTTGGCTGCTGCCATCATTAAACGAAGCGGTTGGGACTTAGAATCTCCGTTTGTCGATATGTTTGCCGGTTCTGGTACTTTATTGATGGAAGCTGCAAACATGCACATGAATAAAGCGCCTGGTTTAAACAAGAGCTTTTTCCCGTTTGAGAACTTTCCTGAGTTTAATCAAGCCAAGTATGACGATTTAAGAGAACAAACCAAACAGCAAGAAAAGCCATGCTCAACTGAGTTTATTGGTTTTGAAATTTCAAAGTATGTACTGGATAAAGCGCAAAGTAATATCAATAGCGCTGGTTTGTCTGATGTCATCACGTTAGGCCAACAAGACGCCGTTAACGCGACCGTTGCTAAATCAATCAAACCAGGTTGGATTGTATCTAACCCGCCATATGGGGAGCGTATTGGTGACTCCGTTGCTCTGATTAGCTTGTTCAAAAACTTGGGCTTAAACTTCAAAAAGAACTTTGTAAATTGGCATGTAAGTTTATTAACAGGGCAAACACTGTTACTTAAATTGCTTCGTTTACAAAAGAGCAAAGAGTACAAACTTAAAAATGGTCAAATTGAAACGGTATTGGCGAACTACAATTTAACGCCAGAACAGTGTGACCTGCCAGATGAAATTGACAGAAATAACTATTTCTTGAGTAAAGATGGTCAAGCGTTTGCTAATCGCGTTGAGAAAAATATGAAACGTTTAGCAAAGTGGGCTAAGCGTGAAAATATTGGTTGTTATCGTATTTATGATGCTGATATCCCTGAATACAACGTTGCTGTCGATTATTATGACGGTCGTATTGTTGTATATGAGTATCAAGCACCAAAATCAGTTGATGCCAAAATGGCAGAGATCAGATTGTTAGACGTGATCAGTATTTTGCAGCAAAAGTTTAATCTATCAGGCGAAGGCTTTTCTTTGAAAGTTAGGAAGGCACAAAAGGGCAAACAGCAATACCAAAAAGAAGATCAAACAAGACACAGTCGTTTTAGTGTTGCAGAGTTCAATGCTCGTTTCTACGTCAATATCCACGACTACCTAGATACAGGCTTGTTCTTAGATCACAGACAAACGCGTAAGTTGTTTGCATCTTGGGCGCAAGATAAGTCGGTTCTGAATTTGTTCTGTTACACAGGCAGTGTATCGGTTCATGCGGCTTTAGGTGGTGCGTCGAAAGTAACTAGTGTAGATATGTCTAATACTTATTTAGATTGGGCTGAAGATAACTTTAAGTTGAATCACATTGACAGAAGAGCACATGACTTTGTTCGTGCAGACTGTTTAGATTGGTTATCAAAAGCAAAACAAACTTTTGACTTAGTATTCTTAGATCCACCAAGTTTCTCAAACTCGAAAAAAATGGCGAGAACTTGGGATGTACAACGTGACCATGGAGAGATCCTAGCTTTAGTTAAAGAACGTCTAAATCCAGGTGGGGTAGTGTTATTCTCTAATAACTTACGCAACTTTAAGTTAGACCAAGAACAAATCGAAGAATTAGGCTTTAACATTGAAGATATCAAAGGCAAAACATTACCAGATGACTTCAAGCGCAATAGTAAAATTCACCACTGCTGGAAACTAACGTTAAATGGCTAACGGCTTGTTTCTGTTATCAACCGATGGTTGCCACCTTTGTGAGGTGGCTAAATCGTTATTAGAGCAAAGTAATACGGAATATGAGCTTGTTGATATTATTGAAGATCAGCAACTTATCGACGCATATGGCGATAAAATTCCAGTATTAATGGCAGAAGGCGCTGAGCAAGCGTTATTTTGGCCATTTGAACAAGAACAAATCAGACAATATATAGAGTTTTATGGAATTAGTTCGACTGAGTAATGCCCAGCTGGCATTTGGCACTCACCCTATTTTAGATCATGCAGACTTTCAACTTAATGCTGGAGAAAGAGTCTGTATTGTTGGCCGTAATGGTGCAGGCAAATCTTCGTTATTAAAGGTGATTGACGGTCAGCAGGTACTTGATGATGGTAAAGTACAGTTTGTTAATGAAGTAACGGTTGCTAGGCTAGAACAAGACCCTCCGAGGGGGCAATCAGGTACTGTATTTGAGTTCGTTTCTGATGGTTTAAGTCATGTTAAAGAGTTGATCAATAAGTTTAATGCTTTATCGTTGGAAGTGGCAGACAAGCCTGACGTGTTATCTGAGTTGGAGGCCATTCAACATCAAATTGATCAGTGCCACGGTTGGACCTTAGAAACTCGAATTCAGCAAACTTTATCTACTTTGGGTCTTGAACCAGAACAAAGGGTTGATCAACTATCAGGTGGTTGGTTACGCAAAGTTGCACTGGCCAAGGCCTTAGTTAAGCAACCTGATATTTTATTATTAGATGAGCCTACTAACCACTTAGATATTGACGCAATTGCTTGGTTAGAAAAATTTTTAAAAGACTTTACTGGCGCGATTATTTTTATTTCCCACGACAGGGCATTTATCAGAGCATTAGCAAGTCGAATTGTCGATTTGGATCGCGGTAACCTAGTTTCGTTTCCGGGCAACTATGAAAATTACCTTGAAGAAAAGCAAAAGCTGCTTGAAGTGGAAGAGCAACAAAATGCGTTGTTTGATAAAAAGTTAGCACAAGAAGAAGTATGGATAAGACAAGGCATTAAAGCTCGTCGAACCAGAAATGAAGGACGAGTAAGAGCATTAAAAGACTTAAGAAAGCAACGCAAAGACAGAATTGATGCTCCGAAAACGGCAAAAATGTCGGTTCAGCAAGGTGAAAAATCTTCGAAGAAAGTATTCGAAGTTAAAGGCATTAGCTTTGATATTAAGCAAAAACCGCTTATTCGTGACTTTTCTGCATTAGTTATGCGCGGTGAACGTATCGCTATGGTTGGGCCAAATGGTGTTGGTAAATCAACACTGATCAAGCTTATGTTGGAACAGTTAAAGCCAGATGTCGGCATAGTTAAAGTTGGTGAAAATTTGCAGGTTGCTTACTTTGATCAGCATCGCTTAGCACTAGATGAAGAGCAAACGGTGCAAGACAATGTGGCGGACGGCAAACAAGAGATCATGTTTAACGGTAACTCAAGACATGTGCTTGGTTATCTGCAAGACTTTTTATTCCCGCCAGCTCGTTCAAGAACACCTGTGAAAGCCTTATCAGGCGGTGAAAAGAATAGATTGCTATTAGCAAAGCTGTTCGTTAAACCTTCAAATTTACTTATTCTCGATGAACCGACCAATGATTTAGATGTTGAAACATTAGAGTTATTGGAAGAGTTAGTAGCAAATTATGAAGGCACTATCTTATTGGTAAGTCACGATAGGGAGTTTATCGATAATACCGCAACATCAATCTGGGCATTTGAAGGTGAGCAGCGAATTAACAAAGTTGTTGGTGGTTTCCAAGATTATAGAGACTACTTAGAACGAACTGCCAAGCCTGAGTCAGTGAAGGAAAAAGTCGAAACGGTAGAGAAAAAGCCTGCAAAGTCGAATAATGTGAAGAAAAAGCTTTCATACAAGGAGGTCAGAGAGTTAGAATCATTGCCCAAATTGATAGAAGAGCTTGAAATCGAGATAGAAGAGTTGCAAACGCAAGTGAACTCCCCTGATTTCTTTAAACAAGACAGTGATTTTACCAATAAGCAATTGAACCATTTAGCTGACTTGGAGTCGAAGCTCGAAACCGCTTATTCTCGTTGGGAAGAGCTGGAAGCCATATAACAAAATAATTAGGTAGTACATTTTGAAATACAAACTGTTAACCATATCGATTCTTTCAGGTGTTTTTCTTTCAAGCCAAGACGCTTTGGCTGCAAAATATCAGGTCACAGAGATCACACCTTTAGAGCAATACCGTCAGCATTTTGCCATGGACATTAGTGACAATGGTCAAGTTCTGGGAGTTGTCAGAGATAGTTTTAATTTTCCGTTTTATTTAGAAGATTACATTACTGGTTTAGGGACTGGTGGTATATCTTGTGATGTGTCGGAAGAAGAGCAATCATCAGGTAATTTTGATGCGTTTTCTTCTTCTTGTATTCGTACAGCCCTTACCAGTCGTACTATTGCAGCTAACGCGACTTACCAAAAAGTCGGTGATAATAAATCTTTTGTCAGTAACGCTGGTCGTGCAGAGTTGGTTAATTTAGTTGATGTATTCGACTCTGAATTAAATAGTTTTACCAACAGTAATACAGAGCATTTACGCTCGATCAATGAACAAGGTATCGCGGTTGGTAGAGCTACAGCGCCTTTTACACCAATTATGTTTACTCAAACAGGTGAAAACGCCACCAGCTCAGAAGAAATGAGAATGTGGCAGCGCGATTATAATAGTCGCGCAGTGGTCTACATCAATGGTGAAGTTAGAACTATTGAGCCAGATTTCACTACTTACGGTGGTGAATCAGAGGCTATCGATATCAGCAACCAAGGCTATGTAGCGGGTTTAACTAGTGTTTCTATGGCGCAACAAACCATTGATGATATAGAAAAAGATTGTATCGGTGAACTATCTCCAGAAGCGGTATGTGTATGGAGAAAAAGCTTGTCAGGTCGACTTTATGAGTCAAGGCCTGTGGTATGGAAATTAGATGCCAATGGCAACGTGGAATCGAAACAGCTGTTTGACCTAGCATTTGTTCCAACTGAAGAGCAAACGGATAATTATTTTGCAACCGCAACGGCTGTTAATGACTCAGGTTTAGCCGCAGGTTACGGTAATGTTCCTAGAAGTGAGAATGTAATACTGGTTCAACCGCTTTATTATCAAGGCAGTGAAACTAAGACCTTTGTCGATAATGATGTATACGATCGAGGCTTTTCTACTGACATAAACAATAGTGGCGTTATTGTCGGCACTGTGCAGAAGTTTTTCGACAGGGTTTATAACAGTGAGTTTTTTGTTTACAACACAAATACAGGCGAATTTACTACACCTGCAACTTTCTACGAAACGGCTGAGAGTAATGCTTATGGCATCAATGATGCGGGTAAGGTTGTTGGTGAAGCTGAATATGAAGTGACGACTGATACGATAAGAAGAAAACACGGTTTCTTATACGATTCGGTGTCGAAAGAGTTTTTCGATTTAAACGACCTTACTGAATGTGGCTCACCTTATGAGATCATTGAAACACGTTCAATCAATAACAGTGACCAGATTGTCGCAACGGCGTTAAAAACGGTTGACCGAAGAGACAGTTTAGGTGAAGTCGTAACTGACGATGATGGCAATGTAAGAAAAGAAGAAGTTGCTGTTACTGTATTGCTGAACCCTATAGCTGGTGAGATTGATGACTGTACTGAAGTTGAAGATCCACCAATCGAGCGTAAAGGCTCAACAAACTCGATTGCATTGAGTTTAGGTCTGCTATTTGTCGCAGTATTTAGAAGACGAATCTTCTAAATTTTTAGAACGAAATTGTCTAAGAAAAAAAGCCCATGATCTCATGGGCTTATTTTTTTTCTGCGAAAAATTACAATTTAATGACAAAAATAGGTTGATCATGACAACTTTATTCGCTATTTCTAGATGGTGAGTTTTCATTGCTCACCGTCTAATTTACAAAAATAAAAATTGGAGATCTGCCTATGAAAAGACAAAAACGTGATCGCTTAGATAGAGCACATTCACAAGGATATAAAGCAGGTATTAGTGGACGTTCAAGAGAAGCATGTCCTTATCAAAGTTCCGATAGTAAGTCGCAGTGGTTAGGGGGATGGCGAGAAGCCATAGATGACAAGAATTTAGGTTTATTCAAATAATAAATAACAGGAAAAAAGGCTCGTTAAATAACGAGCCTTTTTGCCTTCATGGATGAAGGTATATAGGCCGAAATTGTTCCATACTATTTTTCGGCATTCACCACATCCGTGTGGGTCAATCACCAAGGATGGTTATAGATTCGGTGGCGGTATGGATACTCCTATACCTGCGAACCAAACGACTGCTTAGAACGAGCTAGTGTCAGTAAACAGACCAACTTTTAGGTCAGTCGCTTCATAGATTTTCTTACCATCTACTTCAACAACACCGTCTGCTAAGCCCATGAACAATTTACGCTTGATCACTCGCTTTAAGTCAATGCGGTAAGTCACTTTTTTCGCTGTAGGTAAAATTTGACCTGTGAATTTTACTTCACCAACACCTAACGCTCTACCTTTACCTGGGCCACCAGACCAACCTAAGAAGAAACCGACAAGTTGCCACATTGCATCAAGGCCTAAACAACCAGGCATTACCGGGTCGCCTTTAAAGTGGCAATCGAAGAACCATAAGTCTGGAGTAATATCTAATTCTGCGATGATCTCGCCTTTTCCATACTTACCGCCTTCTTCAGTGATGGTTAGAATGCGATCCATCATTAACATGTTGTCAGAAGGTAATCTGCTGTTGCCTTCACCAAACAATTCTCCATTACCACAGGCAATTAAATCGTTTTTATCGTAGCTGTTTTTTTGTAACATAAATCACTTATATTGCATTTTAAAAGATCAGCGGCTAATTTAGCGAACACTTGTACGCTAAACAACTCTGAACAGTGAATTATTTTAAATAAAATGAATGATATGGAAAAAAAACAAGCTTTAACCAATGCCGAAAAGCAAAAACGCTATCGCGATAAGAAGTCAGCACAAGGAAAAAAAGAAGTACGAGGTTATTTAACCGAAGAAGCACAAGCTTGCTTAACGGAAATTCGGGATATGACTAACTGGGATGACAGCACTATCTTGAGCAATGCGATTAGGTTGACCTATGCTGCGCAAAAATGTGGTCAGATTAAAATATTGAATTCTTGGTTAGTTGATCACGAGAAGTGATAAGAGCGATCTGACCAAGTTGTCAGAGCGCCCAGTGCTAAATAATAACGATTAACCACTGCTTATTGGTCGTCTTTCTTGCCCTCAAAGTACTGTTTTTCTTTTTCCTTTAGCTCTTTGATCTTTGGTAAAGCCATACCTAACTCCCGACCTCTAAAACGAGCAAAGTAAGTATTACCAATAAAGGCTAATGTTAGCAACAGTAATTCAATAGCTATAAATAGCTTATTGCCTTCGTATGTCCAAATAGCCGTTAAACCATGCATATAGCACCACATGAGCACAAAGTTACTCCATGCGTAAGTGTATGGGTTTTGTTTAAATAAACCTGGTAGAGCAAATAGCATAGGCAACCAGAATATGGCCATTGGAATGTAAGCAGGGGTCTGGCCAACATTTAATGCGGTGAATAAAATAGGGTAGTAAATAACTAAGCCTAAATAACCCGTTAAACCGATTAATTTTAAACGAGCAACAAAACGAGCCATAGGTGCGTGTTTGAACGCATCTTCAATATTATTAAATTTTTGCATCTTATCTAATTAGTTATTGCTGCAGTTGCTTAACCAAGCCCGCTAACCTTTGTCCTAAAGAATCGCAGATAGCTTTTTCACTGCTGGAAAGTTCAGGGTCGGATCTTAACCCAGATACATGACTTGCGCCATATGGAGTTCCACCACTTGTCGTGTTGTGAAGCTCGGGCTCAGAGTAGGGCACACCAACTAATAACATACCGTGATGCAACAACGGAATACTCATGTTCAACAAGGTCGTTTCGTTACCACCATGAAGACTTGAACTTGAAGTAAATACGCAAGCTGGTTTATCAATTAAAGCACCGCTTATCCATTGTGTTGATGTTGACTCCCAAAACGCTTTCAACGGCGCAGCCATCATGCCAAATCGACATGGGCTACCCATTGCAAGTCCCGAGCATTGAGATAAATCTTCAATGCTTACTTTGGGATACGCTTGTTCGTCAGTAACCGATCTAATTCTTGCTTCAACACCAGTCTTTTCAATGCCTTTAGCTATGGCCCTAGCAAGGTTTAATACCGAACCATGACGAGAGTGATACAGAACAAGAATATAAGGTAATGACATTATATTATCGCTAGTACATTTTCTGGAGGTCGGCCGATTGCAGCTTTGTCACCGTTAATTACGATAGGGCGTTCAATTAGCTTTGGTGTTGCAACTAAAATTTCTAACACTTGCTCGTCGCTTAACTCAGCATTGTCTGCTCCAGTTTCTTTGTATTCAGCTTCTTTTGTACGAATGATATCTCGTACAGATATACCAAGTTTAGCAACAATATTTGCCAGTTCTGAGGCTGTAGGTGGCGTCTTTAAGTATTCAACAACTTCAGGCGTTACCCCATTTTCTTCTAATAAAGCTAATGTTTGACGGCTTTTTGAGCATCTAGGGTTGTGTAGGATCTGGATAGCCATGAAATTAGTTTCCTCTAATATTTCTTATGTATTTTTGTCGAGAGCGGTATTTTATTTTTAAAGCGTCCAATCTTGCAACCTCTGCTTTGTCTTCTTCGGTCATTGACATTAATGCTCTTTCAATCGCTGATATGCCTTTGGCATAATCTGCTCGCAATGCTGCCAGCTCGGCATCGGTTATATGATACCTAGTCATGTTTTCTGCTTTTTTATAAGCACTTTTTAATAGGCCCATCGCTAGGTAGTCATCAGGTTTAGTCAGTAAGTAATACTCAAGTATTTGAATTGCTTTTTCGTGTTTTTTCGCTTCAAGTAATACATTGGCGTAATTTAATGTAACCACAGAGTTATTCGGTCTAAGCTGATAAGCATAAGCAAGTTCATCTAACAATTGCTCAGGACGCTTTTGTGCTATGTACAGATCTGAATAGGTATCCAGTAAATACAAGCTATCTGGCGAATAGGTTTTTAGTTCATCTAATAACTTTTCTGCTTCTGTTAAGTTATCCGAATCTAACAGTGCAATGGCCAGAGCATATTTTGCTGCGTACTGTTTATTTCCTTTAGCTTGATTTACTTTATCTTTTAACAGTGCCACTAAATTCTTTGAATCGTTAAAATACCTTGCTTGAATTCTCGCGTTGATCAACAAAAAGTCGAGTGAATCAGCAAAAAAACGTTTTTCATATTGTTGCGCTCGTAACCTTGCATCCGTCACCCTTGAGTCTGCTAATGGGTGAGTGATCAAAAATGGTAATGACTTGTTTTTGTACCTTTGTTGCTCTTGCAGTTTGGCAAAGAATTCCGCCGCGGCATATGGGTCAAAGCCAGCTGTGGCCAAAACATTCATCCCTATATTGTCAGCCTCACGTTCATTGTGACGAGTAAAGTTGATCATAGATTGTTGCACAGATGCATTGGTTGTCATCATAGTGGCCAACATCAACTGTGGGTTTACTGCAGCTAGTAATATAGAGCCAATTACTCCAGCCAATGTTAACGGCGTTTGTCTGCTAGCAGCTTCTTTTCTGCGGGCTAAGTGTCGTTGGGTAACGTGTGCAATTTCGTGAGCAAGTACGGATGCTAATTGACTTTCTGTTTCAGCAGCCGCGATTAAACCTGTATGGACACCAATATGACCGCCATAAAAAGCAAAAGCATTGATACTAGGGCTGTTTACCGCAAAAAACGTGAATGGAAATTTAACATCTTGGGAATGAGCAACGAGTCTATTGCCTAATGAATTGAGATATTCACGTATTAAAGGGTCATGTAAGATGGCTGCTTGCCCTTGTAACTGGTTGTATACAATTTCCCCCAGTCTTTTTTCTTTCTCTATGCTTAGCACGGTAAGTGCAGATGCACCTAAATCAGGCAATTCGTTGGCGGCGGAGTTGATAGAATAAGGGTTGCTTAAGGTATTGGCGCTGAATAAAACCGATGCGCTAATGACAATACTACTTATGGTTACAGCTAATTTTTTTAACATAAAAGGCTAATTATCTTCCTGGTCGACATCAATTTGGCTAGCGATAAACTGCTTAGTATCTTGCTCGGGATTGGCATTTTGCATGCTGTATGCGTCTTTAATTGTCATCCCTTTAATTTTGCAAACATCCACTTCGTGTTTTAGCATTTCAACTACTTTGTTTACGACATGATGAGCATGAATGATCAAGGCCATGTCTGCTTCATCACCACTTTTGATATTAAAAGCAATAAATTTGTGTAATTGACTGATCCGCACCAGAGTTTTCATTTCAGAAGGATCCCAGCAGGTAAACTCCATATTGGCATCGTCTTTGCGATACTCATCAATTATCGTGTCTTTGACGTAGGGCAGAGCCAAAAGTTCATAACCATTAGTATTGAATACGTGATAAAGACATATTCTAGGCTTTTTAAGTGGTGTCAGTTGCTCTATATGGTCAACTTTATTCAAATCGATACTTGGGTCGACGCCTAATAATTCGTAGTTCCAGTTTTTTCTATTGGTAATTCGTTTATAGGCATTATCGAAGCCATATGCAATAAAGCCTTCGGCCTCGGCAACGGCATTAGAGATGAGATGGAAGAACGAGGGTATTTCACCCCAATTTATTTTTTTCTTGTAGGCATTGATGTCTTTTATGGTTGGGTTTTCAGGCAATTCAGCTAAACCAGTATACCTATCCATTGAAATGTTCTCTTATAAAGCCAGAAGAAGAATAAAAGCGCGCCGAACTTATTTGTTCAATTCGTTCAGGAACCATTCCTTTCAGTATTAATTATTGTGTAAAATAAATGAAGAAATATTTTAATTAAATCAATTATTTTATGCAGTTTGATGGCAGATCACTAAAATGCCCATTGGCATTTGTAAAAGCAAAACAAGCATTATTACAAAATAATACTAAAGTCTTCTTGTTAGATGAGGAAGTAAGCATATACAATTTCTGCTCGTACCTTGATGGCAAATCAATTAGCTATCAAACAATATTGCATGAAAATTACAGTCAAATAATACTCACCAATGATGATTAAGGATCTTTCGCAGTTATGATAGAAGTTATACAGCAGTGGTATCGTAAAAATTTCTCCGATCCTAGTGCAGTTACGTTGATGTTAGTGATCATTTTTACCGCGTTAATTTTAGGTTTTTTCGGTACATTACTTACCCCTGTATTAGTGGCGATTGTGTTTGCGTTTTTACTGGAGTGGCCAATTCGCAAAGCGTGTCAGTTTGGCATTAGTCGCAACGTCAGCACCGCCATGATCACTTTATCGTTTGTTGGTATCGCCATTACGATTTGTTCATTAGCTATCCCTGTTATATGGCAACAAAGTTTATCTTTAGTGACTGAGCTGCCAGAAATGATGCATCAAGTCAGGGAGTTTATTCATACTTTGCCTGAAACCTATCCTAGTTTAGACCCTGCTTTGATCACAAACATGCTGGGCAACGTTGATTCAAAAATGGTGCAAGTTATTGAGTCGACGATAGAAACAGTCGCCAGTTCACTAACGGATGTTGTGGCCTTACTTATTTACTTGATCTTAGTGCCTTTGATGATCTTCTTTATGTTGAAAGATAAGGCTGAGTTACTTGCCGGTTTTAATAAAGTATTGCCAGCAGAACGCAGATTAATTGTGCAAGTGGCGACGGAAATGAATCAGCAGATCATGAATTATATTCGCGGCAAGATGATAGAGATGATCATAGTGGGTGGCGCAACTTACATCGCTTTTGCCATTATGGATTTACGTTATGCCGCTGTGCTTGGCTTATTGGTTGGTCTTTCAGTATTGATACCTTACATAGGCGCAGCAGCGGTCACCGTACCGGTTGTTGCTGTGGCCTTGTTCCAATTTGGTATCGGCCCAGACTTTTATGCCGTATTGATTGCCTATGGGGTTATTCAGGCGTTAGACGGCAACTTACTAGTGCCACTACTATTTTCAGAAGCCGTAGATTTGAATCCAGTTTACATCATAGTTGCTGTCTTATTTTTTGGCGGGCTCTGGGGCTTTTGGGGCGTATTCTTTGCAATTCCGCTGGCGTCATTAGTAAAAGCGATCATAAACGCTTGGTCAGTAAAATCAGAACCTGACGCTACAACAGAATAAACAATGACAACCATAAAAAAACGAGCTCAACGAGCTCGTTTTGCCTACAGGACGTAGGTATGCCGGCCAAGTTTGTTCCATACAAGCTACTGGCACTCAGTATATCCATATACACCGTCGTTTCACGGATGAAAACAATGGCGGCTTTAAATCATTCAGGCAATTAGCTCAGTTCAGCCAATACATCTAATACCACCTGATGGTGATCTTTGGTTTTGAATTTATTAAAGAAGTGTTTAATAGTACCGTCTTGACCAACTAAGAAGGTCAGTCTGTGAATGCCGTCATATTCACGACCCATGAACTTTTTCAGACCCCATACACCAAAGTCGTCTGCTACTTTATGGTCTTCGTCAGATAAAAGAGGGAAGTTTAACTCATCTCTTTCAGTAAACTTAGTTAGGCGTTTTACTGCGTCTGGGCTAATACCTACCGCAATAGTATTGAACTTAGCTAAGTCTTCTTTGTGATCACGTAAATTCTGTGCTTGAACCGTACAACCTGGTGTCATTGCTTTTGGATAGAAGTAAACTAAAACCTGATGGTTTTTTAATGTTTCTTCTAAGCTGAAGTCGTTACCATTTTGGTCTTGTAACGTAAACATTGGCGCTTTATCGCCAGCTTGTAATGTATTCATTATCTACCTTGTTGTTAGTTATTATTCAATAGTTATTGGTTTAAATGAGCACTTCATACTTAATGAGTGACACACTTTTTCAAACCCTTGACTAAACGACATTAATTCTGTCGAGTCATTTAATTCAATGACAATTTCAGCACTTTGCCAATCCTGTTGTTCAACTTGCTTAGTGGCAGACTTTAACGAACGTACATGCACTGCATTATCAGCGAGATAAGAGGTTAGCGTTTTTATCGTTCCCGCTTGATCTGGTCCTTCAAGCTGTAACACAAACTGTGGCTTATTAGCTTCATTGTGGGCTGTTGTACGTTTCATCATAGTCAAAAGGTTCAATTGCATTGCCAGTTGAGGCAAGCGCATTTCAAGTTGACTTAACGATGGCCCGTCGCCAGCTAGTAACATGATCATAGAAAACTCACTGCCAAACAGTGCCATTTTACTATCTAGGATATTACAGTGGCATTCATTAACTAATCCGGTTAGTTCGCTAACCAATCCAGTTTTATCTTTACCTATGGCGGTGAGCACCAAATGCTGGGTTTGTATATTGGAAATAGACTTTGTCATTCAATCAATTAGGCTGAATTTATAATGTTGAATTTAGTGTAACATACAAAGAAAAATTGAATAAAGCGATTAATCCTTGTGTTGCCTTTAGAGCATGAGTAACATAAGCCCGTTTTAATAAGGGGGAGACATGTCACACTATAACTATAAATCGTTTTCTGGCAGTTGGGCTGCATTGATCACACCTATGACTGAGCAAGGACAGGTTGATTATAGTGACCTTAGGAAACTCGTTGACTGGCATGTTGAATCTGGCACTACAGGTTTGGTAATACTTGGTACTACAGCTGAAACTGCGACCCTATCAGAGTCGGAACAGCTAAAAGTGTTGCAAGTGGTTATTGAACAAAATCAAAAACGTCTACCTCTTATTGTCGGTAACGGCTCAAATTGCACGCAAAAAACCATTGATAAGACCAAGCAATTAGACAGCTTAGACATCGATGGCTATCTTACTGTCACACCGTATTACAACAAACCAACGCAAAAAGGCATGGTTGCTCATTTTAAAGCCGTTGCAGCAGCGACGAAAAAACCAGTGATCTTATACAATGTTCCAGGTCGTACTTGTGTTGATTTAAGCAACGAAGCGGTAATTGAGTTAGCTGCAATTGACAATATCATAGGTGTAAAAGACGCAACGGCGGATTTATCAAGAGTACAAGAATTTAAACAAGCTTGCCCTGAATTGTTATTATTCAGTGGCGATGATGGCAGCTCTCAACAGTACTTAGAATTAGGTGGTGACGGGGTTATCTCAGTTACGGCTAATGTTGAGCCTAAATTAGTTGCTGATATGGTCACTGCAAGCCTAAATAATGATTTCGAAAAGGCTCAGAATATTGATAGCAAACTAGCGGCTTTACACAAGGAGCTGTTTATTGAGCCAAATCCAGTTCCAGCCAAGTGGGCATTACAACAAAAAGGTAAAATAACATCAGATGCCGTCAGATTACCTTTGCTCACCATGGAACCAAATAATCAATTAGTGGTCAAACAGGCGCTTGAACAAGCCAATTAATGACTCGGAGTAGTAAGTGAATTTAGTTAAATTATCCGCTTTATTGGTAGCGGGCTCGTTAACAACGGGTTGTATTTCATTATTTGAAGAACAAAAACAACAAACACAAGTAAATAACAGAGCGTCTGGCTTAGTTATTCCAGAGGGCTTAAATAACCCACTTTTATCAGAAGAGTATAAATTAGCGCAAGGCGATAAAACAAAGTACTCAGAGATCCTGGCGCCAACTAGTGTACTAGTGATGTTAGAGGGCAGCTGGGTAAATGAAGACGATGCTCATCCTGCTAAGATCATGGTGGAAAAGCCTGCGCTGGTAAAAAATTTCCCTGAGTTTATTGATCAAGGCGTTAACTCTTATTTTAAAAATAATGGCATTAGCGCAACAAAAACCGATACAGGCTATAAAGTAACAAAAGACTACAGCAAAGAAGTAGGATTTTGGTTCTGGAGCTCAGATGTGGATGTTGAGCAGTTAGACTTTGACTTAACAATTGATATGCAACCGCACGGTAGAAGCGGGCAAGTTTATATTGATGTTATCGATTATAAGGCACTGAACAAATCGTTGGCACCTGATATGTCACCAGCACAGCGCTCAAGTGAATTGGCTACGCAAACACTTAATGACATTATGTTAGAAGTTGATTACTTATATCGTATAAAACTGAAAGATCAGCGAGAGTCAATTGATGTTTCTTTACAGTTAGTGAAGAACATTGCTGGAAACCATGTGATCACATCACAGCAAGACATTCGATATGTTTGGTCGCAGGTTGAAGATATCATCGAAGAACTTGGCTTTGACGTGCAAGAAGAAGATGAAGAATTGTACGTATACGAGACCGTATTTGAAAAGTCAGGTAATTCTAGCTGGAATATTTTTGATTCTGGCATCTCCAATAAAGTGGATATTGAAGAAGGTGAATACGAAGTGGCGTTATCGACATCAACGACAGGTGTTGATATTAGCTTCCGTGCGAAAAACGGTGGTTACTTAACTCAAGCGCAAATGGAAAACTTGTTTAAGTTATTCTTACAAGTAGCAAAAGAAGAAGACGCAGAGCTTTAATACTTATTACTTAGTTACATAGCAAAAAGGCCGGTTTTGAACTGGCCTTTTTCTTTTCTGCCCTTTACTGACTCTAGGTCGGTGTTCTTATTCATCATTAAATACCACTAAAGCCCATTAACTGACGATTATACTTTTCCCTGTTTTTGCCATAGTTGTAGTTGCTCATTGATAGTTGTTTAGGCAACCGAGAAAAATTTGTAACTAGCCATAATTACGAGGGAATGAAGACTGTGAAAACAACAAAAACGATATTTGCGTCGGCACTGATTATAACTGGATTAAGTGGTTGTATGAGTACAACCCCAACTTTGGGAGGCGGGAAAGGTGACACAATTACTGGGGGAGCTGGTGGCTCTAACGCCAATAACCAAAATACCCAGTTAGATAGGTGCGATCAAACTTTGGGAACCGTTTCCGTATTTGAAGATACCAGTTTGCCATGGTGGTCAACATATAGAAGCAGAGCGCCAAATCTAGGTAGCACATTACCAGTGATCAGATTGATGTTACAGCAATCAGGTTGTTTTGTGGTGGTTGAACGTGGCGCAGCTATGGCGGCAATGCAAAGGGAACGAGCCTTGATGAGCGCAGGAGAGTCAAGAGCTGGCAGCAATTTTGGCAAGGGCCAAATGGTCGCTGCAGATTTTACGCTTTCGCCATCTGTCCAGTTTTCTGCGGATACAGGAGGTGTAACTGCAATTGCTGGCGCGCTATTTGGTTCAATTGGCTCGCTGGTCGCTGGCGGATTTAAACAAAACGAAGCGGCGACTACATTATTACTAATAGAAAATCGCTCTGGTGTGCAGGTTTCAGCAGCAGTCGGCAATGCCAAAAATTACGACTTTAAAATAGGAGGCGGACTTTTTGCTGGTGCATTTGCAGGAGCTGGGGCTTATTCGAACACGCCAGAAGGGAAAATTATCACTGCTTCTTTTGCTGACTCTTACAACCAAATGGTCAAAGCGTTACGTAACTATAAAGCACAAGCTGTAGCAGGAGGTTTAGGCAAAGGAGGGCGTTTGCAAGTAGGGGGAGATGATGATCCTATGCCTCAAGCAACCGAACTTAGCAGTGGAGACAGTCTTCATGTAGTTAGAGCTAGGCCAGCCGTGGTTACTCATCAAGTAGCAAAAACCAAAGTTTATACCGAAGCGCAAAATATCCATATTGATGCTTATGATGAAGATGCACTTGAGGATTATTACGAAGCGCTAAAACACGCCGTCACCTTTATGTCGTCATTTGCCAATATTACTCCGGAACAACTTGCTCAAACGACAAACAAACAAAATTGGTGGCCGCTGTGGTCTGGTATTGTTACAGGACAGCTTGAAACGGCGAAAATAGAGCTGGAGTCTTGGCCTGTTAATGCCAAAAATCAAGGTTGGCGCATTTTGGGTAGTAAAATTACCAAGTACAACAAGTTATTTAATAAACACAGAGCAGCCATTTTGAAAAATCCGAGTTTTGAGCAACAGCTCAGAACTTCGATACAAAATTTTGATTTGGTGACAGAAAAGACCTTGTTTGAATAATAAAGTGTCAATGCCCAAGCTTAAACGCGTATTTATCAGCTCTGATGAATACGCGGCTTGAGTTTAGGTCTTGTTAACAAGCATTTGGATATCTGGGTAAACCTCATAGCCTGGACATTTAGCCGTTACTTTTTGTAGAGCTAAAGTTGCTTGGTCGTTTTGTTCTAAAGCAATAAAACTGAGTGCTAAGCGCAGTGCTGTACTGGCGTCTAAATCAAGACTTAAATATTGGCTGAGAGTGGTCAATAAGCCCTGCTTATTTAAGCCAAACTTATCACTATCGAGTTGATAGAGCATAGCGTGGTAGTAGTGTCGATATACTTTGTCGGTTGTGCTCAAAGCACTGTTGATCTGATCTTTTTCAATGATCTGCAACGCGGTCAAATAATTATCGATAGCTTGCCTTACTTTACCTGTTTGTCGATACGAGTCTGCCATATTGCCTTGAATTTGATGAATATTACCTAAGCTACTGGGATCCATCGCAGCGATAGCACTGGCTCGGTATTGCTCTGAGCGGGCAAAATCGCCTAAAAAATAATAGGACTGGCCTAAAAACTCTTGGCCAAGATAGGACTCTGGCGCTAAGGCATAAGCTTGCTGGTAAGCGTCGACGGATTGCTCAACATTGCCTAAACACAGTTGCATAGTACCTAAATTAACAAAGCTAAGTTCGTTGGGGTTGAGTTCAGCACTTTTTGCAAAAGCTTGTACGGCTTGCTCAATATTGCCCATGTAATACTCTATCGTGGCCAAGTCAGAGTGGTTTTTCCAATAAGTTGGCTCTATCTCGACGGTTTGCTGTGCGTATGTTTGGGCTTGAACAAGGGCATTGGGGAATTCTGCTAGCTGTTGTCTGTAAGCTTCTAGGTATGACGAAACTAGGCCTGCACTAGCATCATAATTTTCAGGCCATAGCGTTAATACTTTGTGATATTGAGTAATAGAGTTTTTTACTTCACCAGTACGTCTCATAACATAGGCTGTCATCGTTAAGGCCAAGATATTATCGTCATCAACAGAGAGTGCCTTTTCACACATAGCTTTAGCTTTAACTAGTTTTTGCTTTTCGTTTCCCGACCAACTTTCTAGCGTCCAAGCTTGGCATAAGATAGCGTAGGCATTGGCAAAATTAGGGCTTTGCTCGATGGCGTTATTAAGTAAGTCTTTGGCCCTTTTGATATTCAGTTCTTGTTGGCTATTGTCTAATAATCGCCGAGCTTTTAAAAAGTCCGATTGTGCAGTGAGGCTAGGAAAAGCTTGATAATCAATTTTATCTTGTTCAGTAGCATTTAGCGCAGTGGTTATTCGTTCAGGGACACCTTGCAACAGTTGACTAGGGGAGCGCGATAAATTGGTCGTTGTGCTGGTTTGCGTCCAAATCAAGCGCTCCACTTGGCCATTAAATTGAAAATATTGGATACCTAAATACTTGCCCTGTTGTGTGACTTTTACCGTGACCACCTGATCCGCACCATATTTAACGGCAATATCCGAGCTCATATCTGTATTGTCCGCTAATATTGCGCTAACAATTGAAGTTTTGATATTACTTGGTAGCTGAGCTCGTAATAATTTTGCGAGTTGCTCGGCATAAGGCGTTTTCGCCAAAATAACTAATGCCATGGGGCTGGCAAGGGGGGTTGTGTTTTTTACAGTTTCTGGATTGTAGTTATTGTTGCTAGTCCTGAACAATAAAACCAATATTAATGACAGTAGCAACACCGAAAAAAGTATAGTTGGATAAACGCGCTTATGACGTTTCGAGTCCAGCTGTGAATTTTGTACTTGTTGCTGCTCATGCTCTGAATACAGCGTGGCTTGGTGTTCTTGTGAAGATAAATAAAGGCTATATGCTTCAACACCGAGTACAATAGCAATGCGCTTAATGGTTTTAGTATCGACACGTGAACCTCTGAATACTTTGTTCACCATGTCTCGAGGCGCTTTGTCTAGTTCTACACCTTCATGCTCTGCAATGGCTCTGGCTAAAGCGGCTTGGCTTTTGTAGCCAGCGTTGAGCATTGCTTGTTCTAATTTTTCTTTAGATGCAACAACACCACGACTTCTGGAATGGGATCCTGTGTCAGTGAATGATTTATCTTTATTATCTGGATCAGAAGTGCTCACGTTTCGTCCTAACTACTAAGCTCTGTTAATTATCGATAAAGCGTCCTGTTGTCTGTTATTAAATTAGCAAAGGGTTGAAGGGATTGGAACCGCAGAGGCCGATTTATCATTATTTATAAAAATTAGTCAGAGTTCGAGTAGCAATTGTGCTATTAAGATCATCTATTGATCTTTTCGCTTGATCCCATTGCCAATAGGCCATATAAACACACCTAATTAACATAACGAGTCAAGAAGACCTACGGATAGCCATGCCAGCTTTACAACGTATTGTTTTGATCAACACCCACATGAAAGGGATCGTTGAGTTAAAATTAGACGGCCATACCAATATTTGTGGTACCAATGCTTCAGGTAAAACAACTTTACAAAGACTGATCCCTGTATTCTACGGTGAATACCCAAGTAGAGTTGTGCCAGCAACGCGAGATAGTTTTGAACGCTGGTATTTACCTACCCAAGCCAGTTACATCATTTATGAGTATATTCGTGAGCACGGTGAGTTATGCCAATTGGTATTAAGCTCTGGCGGCCAAGGCGTTGACTACCGTTTGTTGTCGAAAGGCTTTGATATTGAAGACTACGCGAAAACCTCTTTAACGGACGAGCGACATATTATTGCACCAAAAGAGCTGTCGCGAGAGATCAAGAAGCAAGGGGTCATTTGTACTCGTATTCTTAATACCAAAGAATATAAGGCAATTGTGCAAAATGACCGAGCCATTTTAAGCACCAACCGTGACTTACCGGGTCTTGCTCGTATGTTTAGCCTATGTGAACAGTCTGAAAACTTACGTCATATTGAGAAACTGGCAAAAGCGGTACACTCTAAAGAAGGCAAAATGGAAACCATCAAGGCGATGGTGGCAGCAATTTTAGAAGAAGATGGCGTTCAACCGGGTGAAACTAAGGTTAGTGCCAATAAAGTTGAAGAGTGGTTAAAAGAAGTTAAGTTAGTTAAGGGCTTTGAAGATATTCGCCCTGAGTTTGTACGTTTAGAACAAGCAAACATTCAATTCCAGCAAAATAGCCAACGTCTGTCCCAGCTAAAGCAACAATATAATTTAGATTTATCTAAAGTCGCACAGCACATAGTAGAAAATCAGTCGCAACTTGAAGAAGCGGTGTTGATGATTAAGCAGCTGGATAATCAGTGGGTTGAGCTTCGAGATCAACTGAATCAAACCCTATCTGAAGGCAAAGCTGACCAAGCCAAATTAGAGTCTGAACTGGACAAGGTCGAGCAAGACTTTGACGATTGGCAAGACAAAGACATTGAAGCACTGAAAGAAAACCTTGAGCAGCTGCCTCGCTGGAAAAGCGAGTTGGAAAGCTCGGAAGCCAGATATGTTTTGGTAACTGAAAAGCACCAAGACATTGAAGCCACCTACCATAAGCGCAAGAGTGAACTGCAAGAGCAGCATAAAGATGAGCTGGAAGGGTACAGTGAGCAAAAAGACTTATTAAGGGAAGAGTTAGTTAAGCAGCAAGGTGAACAGAACCACCAAGTGCTAAACACAGAACTTAAATACAAAGAGCAAATTGCCCAAACGAAAGCTGAGTACACTGAGCAGGCGCACCAGTTAGAAAATCGTATTACTCAAGTGCAAACTCTAAGTAATAACCAAGGTTTTAGCCAAGACGAGCAAAACCAGATTGATATTTATGAACATGCGATTAAAGAAGCCAGTAGTTTAGAAGATATTACTCGTGAACGTGTTCAGCAAGCAACGCAAGAGCTGAATGAGTTCAAACAAAAACGCGACTTAGTCAACAAAGAGTTAGAACAAAACCGCAAACTGCAATTAGAGCAACAAGCTAAAGTCGAAAAGGTAGAAGCCTTATTATATCCGGGGCAAAGTACGCTACTAGAATTTCTTCGTAGAGAAGTGCCGGACTGGCAACAAAGTGTCGGTAAATTTATTCATCCAGAGCTGTTAAGCAGAACCGATTTACAGCCAAGTAAAACTGAGCAAAGTGTTGATACCGTATTTGGCGTTAAGTTTGATTTAACTACGGTTGATTTACCAGAATACGCAGAGTCGGAACACGACTTACAAAACAAGTTAGCACAAGCACAGCAAGCTCTGGCTGAAGTAGTCGAAGCGCAAAATGATATCGAAAGTCGTTTAGCGGAGTTAAATAAGTCAGTGCGCGAATCTGAATTGGCTCACGCCAAGTACACAACAGAGCTAAACAATGCAGTATTAACTAGAAAGCGTGCGCAACAAGACAAAGATGATTGCTTAAAAGAGTTCCATCAAGCGCTGCAACAAAGAAAGCAAGAACACCAAAAGCAACTTACTGAGCTGAAGTCTCAAAAGCAAAATTTACAGCTGCTACAAAGTCAAGCCGTGGAAGAATTGCAAGAGCAACAGCACGAAGCTGAAATGGACTTGCGTTCGCATTGGGAGCTAGTGCTTTCTGAGTTAAATCAACAAATTAACAATGTTGATACGCACATTGCTCAGTGTAAAGCAGGATTCAAATCTGAGTTGGATAAATTAGATGCTTGGCTCAAAGATGAACTGGCTAATCGTGGTGTCGATGTTGATGAAATTGGCCAATTAAAACGTCGTTTAAACCAATTGAAAGAAGACATTAAAGCAACCGAAAAGAATCGTCATTTAGTTGCTGAATATAAGCACTGGTACCAAACCTATTATTTGGGTCACAAAGTAAACTGGCAATCACAGTTAGCACAAGTTCGCACATTAGTCAGCGACAAAACCCGAGAGTTAGAAAAGCAAAAACAAAGCTTTAAACAAAATACCGATGTGGCAAAAAACAAACAAAGCCGTTATGAAACTGCGTTAAAAGAAGCAAACGAGCAAGAGCATGAGTTGCAAACGATTAATAAGCAACTGACTAAGCTTAAATTGCCACCAGCAGATGTCGTTGAAGAAACTGGCAACATTGCTCAGCGTATTAATGAAGGTCAATCTTTATTGATTGATAGGGAAAACAAAGCCACCGAAATAAAAGAGTACGTCGAGCACTTCGATCAAAAGATCGCAGCGCAGTCTGGTACTGGTTTCTACGATACTTGGGAGCGCAGTCGCCAAGAGTGTTCTGTTACCAATGAGCAAGGTGTGCGCCAGCTGGACCACATTCGCTTAGTATCGCATTTAGACCGACTGGTAAACGAACTGATCCCTCAGCAAATTAATGCAATTAGAGAGCAGGGCAGAATATTCGGTTTAGCCTTGTCTGAATACTACAAACTACTAAAAGACATTGAAGGTCACATTGGTAGTCAAAGTAAGCGCATCAGTAAAGAAGTCGATGAAGAGTTATTCTTAGATGGCGTGTCAGATTCAGCAGTTAAAATTCGTTCTAAAGTAGCAGAGCTAGAGTTTTGGCCAGAGCTACAAGAGTTTAACAAGCTCTACAATGAATGGATTGGAGAAGGCGCACATGAGCTACCTGGTGATGAATACGCATACTCTATGCGCCGTGTAATAGACATTTTAGGCCGTTCTGCGTTAACTGGTGGCATTAGCAAGCTACTTGATATTGAACTGCACATAAAAGAAGGGAATAGCGACTTAGTGATCCGTACAGACCGTCAATTAAACGAATCATCGAGTCACGGTATGGCTTACCTAATTCTTTGTAAATTCTTATTGGCATTTACTCGTTTATTAAGAGGCAAGAGTGAAGCAGTTATTCACTGGCCAATTGATGAATTAGGCACGTTACACCAAAGTAACATCAAGAAGATCTTCGATGCTTGTCAAAACAATAACATTCATGTGGTTGGTGCATTCCCTAATCCAGAATCAGAAGTCTTGACGTTATTTGATAATCGTTACTTAATTGACAAACAGAAGAAGCAATTACAAGTGGTGCAACCTAAAGTAAGTGTTATTGGCGAAGCGTTAAAGCGCAGAAAAGCTGAGCAAGCGGAGGCAGTATAATGAAAACCGAACAAGGCAGAGTATTAGAATTACTGTTATCTGGTAAGTTTGTTTGTGCAACATTAGACGAAGATGCTTACCGCTACCTAAAATCGAGTGCCAATAGAGAGTTAATCGAGCAACAGCTGGACGTATTAAACCGCCAATTATCAAGCGCAGCAGATGGTGAGGTGTACTTTGCGTCTTACCAAAACATTGATGAGCCAGAGCGCAAGGTGTTAACCAGTCAGTTTCAAGAAGTATCAAACCACTTAGTACCTTTGGTTGAGTGGCTGTTGTTAGTACAAGAAGCAAGCGCAACAGATGTACCATTAACCCAAGGCACTTTGCTTAGACTCAATGAGTTACAAACAACCATTGAAGATACCCCGGCATTTGTTGAGCAGTTGGGCAAAATTGCCCGTTATTCCATTTTTGGTTCGAAAGCCAATGAAGTGGATGCTCAGTTAAAGCTGGTGTTTAAACGTTTAGTCGAGTTAGGCTATTTAGTGCGTCCAAATCAAGAAAAACAAATCTACAAAGCAACGGGTAAAATTGATTACTTGTTCGATGTGATCAAGTTCATTGATGAAAATGAAAAACTATCGCTTGCTGCAAGAGCAGAAGATGCGATGTCACAAACCTCATTAGTTTAAGGTTGTGTAAGCGATGAATATGAACTTGAAAAAATCAGGCATGAGTTTGCTAAATGCCCTTAGCACTCATTCTGATCTGATCATGCAGGCGTATTTTTCAGGCTCGGTTAATGAAGCGGATTTTTCACCTAAGGTGATCCAAAACTTAATCGACTTAAAAGTACTGTGGCGTCCAGAATCAGACGTTGAACTAAGGCTAAGACCGGCGCTTAGAACCTTATTAGAAGAAAGTTTGCAAGACGAAAGTAATCGTCAGATAGATGCCAATATTGGTAATTTATTAGCCACCTTGAAAACCCAAGCTGCTCACTACAAAGAAGCTCTAGCTCATCAAAAATACCATGAAGCACAAGCTTACATGAGTGATTTAACTGAGCATGTTTATACCTTAACCGAAACCTTATCAACTAACGTGCGTTTATTGTGGTCTAGGATCACAAACGAGTTTGGCTACGTAAGCTCGGTGGAAGCAAAGATCCGTGAAAATGAATTAGCACAATCGCAAGTAACGGACATGCTTAATCAGCTGTCTATGTTCCGTTTTGATGAGCTAAGCCAATTAGCGGGCAGCAATAGAGAACTAAGGCATTTATTGGTTGTTACGCTGCAAGCTTCATTTGCTACGGCAACTCAGGAGCTGAGTTTAGTACAGGCTAAACTAATAGAATTACTTGGTCGGTTTAGAGAATTTAAAGGCAGAACTCGACTACTTAAAGGCTTTATGTTGCATATGGAGCAAAAGCCAGACTTCACACCGTCAAACTATGCTTCTTTGTCCAATGTTCCTAACTTGTTTAATTGTGCTGGTGGCATTATTAAACCTGCGGCAATTGACACCAACAACGTTGAGCAAGAATTTGAGCTAATTACTTTACTTGGTCAGATACGCAGTATTAATCGTACAGGTTTTGGTCAGCAAGAAAGGGAAATCGCTGCACCAATTGTTATCGAAGAAAATGAAGCGATTAATCTTGAGCAAGACCGACTTAAGCAACAAGTTGAGCAATTCTTCTGTGAAGTGATTGAATCGGGACGAAACTTAAGTGCTTTGGAGTTTTACCAACAATACGATTTAGATTTCGATCCTGAAGTATGGATTTATCAAGTGATAGGTGCGTATCAAGGTCTACCTGATCTGGAACGAGAGTTCTTAGAAATAGCAACGGAAGGTAAACCTCATCCAGATTACAATGGTAACTTTATAATTAAAGATATTGAGCTAGGGTTAAGATAATTAGCCTTAGCTTGTATTGATCAGAACACAAATATGAATCGTCGTAAAAAAATAAACGAAACGCTAAAAGCCAAAGCGAAAAAGCGCAATGCCAAGTTGCACAAAAGCAATAAACCTAAGTACATCTCTAAAGCGGAACGAGCCAAAGAGGCTGAGCAACAACTTAGTACAGAACCTGAGCTTGAGAAATCTGAATAGGGTTTGTATATTGTTTGACCTACAGGCAAGGAAGTTATTAGGTCACCAATATGCTAAATTTTGTTTCACGTTCATTTTTTACCATTTTACTGCTACTGAGCTTAAGCGCTTGCCAAGTTACAAACGCAAACCAACAGAGCGACACTAATCAAGTTGTTTTTGTCACTGAGCATGGTGATATCTTAATATCGATAGACGTTGAAAACGCGCCTATCACAGCAACTAATTTCCTGCGTTATGTCGATGAAAATAGACTGCAACACGCTTCATTTTATCGAACGGTTCGGCTCGATAATCAACCGGCTAATAAGGTAAAGATAGAAGTACTGCAAGGTGGTTTAGGCTTCGAACAATATCCACAACAACTTCCGACGATCAGTCACGAAACAACCGAAACAACAGGTATCTTGCACAAAAATGGCACCATATCTATGGCGCGATTAGAGCCTGGCAGTGCTAACTCTGAATTTTTTATCTGCGTAAACGATCAACCTGAACTGGACTTTGGTGGTAAAAGAAACCCCGATGGCCAAGGATTTGCTGCATTTGGCCAAGTCATAAGTGGCATGGACGTTGTTAACAAAATTCATGCACAAGCGAACACGGAACAAATGCTTAATAGGCCAATAAAAATAATCAGCATCACTCATAAACAAGGTGAACTTAGCGTTGAAGACGAAACTAGCCGTTAAGTAACTTAGCCATTAGCGTATTCTTTTTGTTGCTCAACATACGTGAGACCGTATAGTGGTTTTTATTTGGCAACAACATCCATTGTACAGGCGTGCCATTGGCAGTTAGTCTTTTAGCATAATGCTCAGACTGTTTGATAAATTCTTCTGTTTCCTGATCGCCCACCGCAACAATGGTCTTAGGGAAGGGCTGGCAAGTGGTAAAAATTGGGCTTAACTCTGTTACGTCCTGCTCACTTAAGCCAAGATCTTGGTTTAAATAAGATTGTTTTACTTTGCTTAAGTCAAATATGCCACTGAGTAATACCGCAGTGCGAACTGACTGTTTCACTTCTTTACTCCAGTCTTGTTCTAAGATCTTAGCAACTAGAAACGCGCCAACAGAGTGACCACATAGCGTGATGTTGTTAGGATCACCGTTATACCCCTTTATATGAGTATGCAGCCAACGAAAAGCATTAATATTCTGTTGTACAATTTCACCAACCGACACTTTAGGAGCTAAGTCGTAATTAACAAGCGCTACAGTGAAGCCTGCTTTGACCAATGGCTTTGCCATATAACTGTACTGCCGTTTGTCCAATGAGCGAAAATAGCCACCATGGATAAATACAAAAACAGGGGAGTTTGGTTGTTTGGCTGGGAATATATCGAGCTTTTGTCCTAGGCTCTCACCATAACTGATATCTAGTTCACAGTGGAGTTTATGCCTTGCTACATAACTTTGTACTGCGTTTTTTAACAAGTGAATTCTGCCCAAAGGGTGACGTTTGCGAAGGTTAAACTGCTCGTCGTAATTAGTCATTTACCAGCCTAATAAGTGAATAGGAAATAATGAAACAAGACATAATGTCATAAATGACCAATTTTAACGTAAATAACAGCGCCGTCATCTTTTGTGTATGGCGTGTGTTGACTAAGGTGTGGGTTTCTTATCCAAGTCCCCTTGGGGTACTCCCCATGTTCATCGTAAAAAGTGCCTTCTAATACCAAAATTTCTTCACCGCCAAAGTGTTTATGTTGCTTAAATTGAGTATTAGGAGCCCACTTCACCAGTGCTACATGTTCTGTTTTGTGCTCGTGCAGTGGCATAACGGTTAAACCTTCTACTAATCCCTGCAGCCAAGATGCTTTGTTGGTATTAATTACTTTTTGTTGCGTATCTTGCTGATCAAACTGCTGCAGTTTGACAAAAATAGTTGCGCCTTCTTTACCTATTCGTGGAGTATGCGAGGTACCTATTGGGTTACGAACATAGCTACCTTCACCATAATCGCTGTGTTCATCTGAAAATACTCCTTGTAATACATAGAACTCCTCTCCGCCAACATGAGTATGAGGCGAAAACTCACTATTAGGAGCAAACTTTACTATGGTGGTAGCTCGGGCACTTTCTCCTCCGATCCTATCTAACATCATTCGAGTGACATTGGGCATTGGAGAGTCTTGCCATTGGTAGTCTTGAGGTCTAATCACCACTCTTTGCTCGAAATTGGCATTTAAATTTGTCTTCACTTTGTTGTCCTCTAATATTTCTCGCCCAATGAAGAAGGCAAATAATAAAATAGTCTCGGCGTTAAAGCCCAGTTACTTTTATTAAATGCCCGTACTTCAGCTTAGTTTCGGCCTGCAATAACGCCACCATCAATGTCCCAAATTGCGCCAGTAACCCAGTCACTTTCATCACTTAGTAAAAAGTGAATAGTTTTCGCAATATCTTCAGGCGTGCCAATGCGGCCAATGGGATGAAAACTGTCAAATGAGCTGAGCGCTTGGTCAACTTCACTCGGGTCGATAAAATGTTGATATATAGGAGTTTTAACCACCGCTGGAGAAACCGCATTAACTCTAATATGGTACTCGGCCAGCTCCATTGCAAGATGCTGAGTCAGAGCATGTAGTCCTGCTTTAGCCATTGAGTAAGCAGAAGAAGGTGTCGCTTTTATTGCTTGTTTCGCCCACATAGAGCCAACGTTAACAATCGCACCATGGTTATGCTGTTGCATATTTTGTGCAACAGCTTGAGTAATAAAAAAGGTAGAACGATTTAATTGATGATAAATATCATAGTCTGCTTCTTGATGCTCTAGAAATGGTTTTGGATTGAAATATCCCGCGGCATTGATTAAGTACTTGATATGCCTTTGCTCGTTTTGGATCTTTTCTAATACCTTGTTAACTTCTGCAGCCGATGCCAGATTTACTTGCCAAGTTTCAACCTGAGCAGGGTTAGAAAACTGGCTTTTCGCTTGGTTTAATTTATTTTGGTTACTGGCTAAAAGAATAACTGAGATGTTATTTTTGACCAAAAGTTGAGCGCTTGCTAAGCCAATGCCGCTAGAGCCGCCAATGATCAGGGCAAATGGTTCTGAGTTCATAAAATACCTCTGTGTGTGTTAATGTACGAGATAGATTTAACGACAATAGCCTTAGCCAAAAAAGTAGGCACAAATTGGTAAGCTAGGTACTTTTTGGTATATATTTATGAAAAATAAAGAAAAAATAATTTCAAGAAAATTGGCTCCGAATAAAAGCGCACGAATGCTGGAAACCATATACGGCTGTAAATGGTCTTTAACGGTTTATCAACTGCTTGCTGAAGGCATAAATAGACCAGGTGAGATGGTTCGTGTTGTAGAAGGCTTAACAACTAAGGTGCTGAATGAATGTTTGAAGAAAAATGTGCAGTTTGGCATCTTGCAACGAATCGCATACAACGAGGTACCACCGAGAGTTGAATATCAAGTAACCGACTTTGGCAAAAAGTTTATGCGAATTTTAGAGGAGCTAGAAAAGCTGCAAAATGAAATCGCTGAAGCAATAGAATAGTAAACCAATGCCAGCGCAACCAACCAAGAGTAAATATGAACCATGGCACCAACCCAGATCACTTTTTTTCAACGTTTTGAAGCTGATATCTTAGCAGGCAAAAAAACAATAACTATTAGAGATGAAAGCGAAAAGCATTTTATACCTAACACTCAAGTGAAAGTTGCCACTTTTGAGAGCAATAGGTGGTTTTGTGATGTGATGATCACAAGTGTCGAACCAATTTATTTTGATGACTTATCACAGCAACATGCTAAGCAAGAAAACATGACGCTGTATGAGCTGAAACAAGTGATCACAGAAATTTACCCAAATCCAAATGAACTCTACCTTATTTCATTTCAACTTCTGTAATTAATAAAGATTAAGGGACTAACTTGAATCTACTATTTGATAAATACGCTGCCGCATTTAATGCCTTAGATGCAGCACAAATCGCAGGTTTGTACACAATTCCATGTGCAACAAGTGATGGTGATGGCCAAGGTGTTTATACCTGCCAAACTCAATTGCAGGGCAAGTTTGCAACTAACTGTACTGCAATGAAAGCCATGGGGTATTCTCATGCTGACTATCGGATCCTCAATCAAGAGTCATTAGGGGGTCAAGCATGTGCGGTGACAATTGGCTGGCAAGTATTTACCAAAACAAAAGAAATAGAATTCAGTGCTCATTATATTTGCCATAAGTTAGGCGATGATTGGAAGATCTTTATGGCGCAAGTTTACTAAAGGCGTTTTTGACAACAAAAATATTAGTTTATAGGAAATATTATGGCTTGGTTATATTTGGCTATCGCAATCGTCGCTGAGGTAATAGCTACTGCAGCGCTTAAAGCATCAGATGGTTTTAATAATAGTACGGCAAGTATGGTATGCATTGCTGGCTATGGCGTCGCATTTTATCTACTTTCCATTGTGGTAAAAACCTTACCTATTGGTGTTGCCTATGCCATCTGGTCGGGTGCAGGCATTGTGCTAATAACTGCTGTTGGTGCTTTGTGGTTTAAACAGCTTCCAGACTTAGCCGCACTGATTGGTGTGACGCTTATTATTGCAGGTGTACTGGTTATCAATCTATTTTCTAAAACGGTCAGTCATTAAAATTATCTAATAAAAACATAAGATTAAAATCATTTAGAAAATTTTACTTATTTTTTGTCAACCAAACAGGTGTTGCTTTGTTTTAACTGTTGAAACTTAACAGAACTACTGGAGTAGTATTATGAAATTCAACAAAAGCAATAAATTAGTCGGAGCGGCAGGTATCACTTTTATCGCATTAGCCGTAAGTGGTGGTGCCATGGCAAAAGGGAAATTCCGTGGTGGTATTGATCGCATTGACACTGATGGCAGCGGTACTATCGAGCTACAAGAAATGATTGATGCAGGTTTAGCAAAAACAGCAAAGCGTTTTGGCAAAGTTGACTCGGATGCAGATGGTTTCATTAGCTTGGATGAATATTTAGCAGCGAGAAGAGATGGTGCTGTTGATCTTTCAATTTACGCTGATGACATCGTAGCTTGTGTACAAGATGCCGCTTTAGAAGACGATACTATTGAAGTGCCTGATGTAAGCGACTTTATGTCTCCTGAAGATAGATTCAACTCAAAAGATACGGATGCAGATGGTTTTATTAGCTTAGCCGAAGCTGAAGCTAACGCTACCACAAAAGCGACGACTAAATTTACTAACTTAGATACGGATGCAGATGGCTCTGTGACAACAGAAGAGTTACAAGCTGCGAAAGGTAGCGGTCGTTCTTCAACTCGTAAAGCAATTAAAGCTTGTATTGAAGAAGTGACATCTGGTGATGTGTTGTAACGCTAGATAAATTGGTTCCTGTGTTAAAAGGTGTGGCAACCCCGTGCTGCACCTTTTATTACTAGCGTTTAAGCAATGAACTTTTTGCCTATCCACTCTTTACCTCGTTTCTTATACTGATGTATCTTGCTTTTAAACAGCAAAGTAGATTAAGAGGCGTTTGTGACTCCGGCCATCCAGTTAGCTAAAAAGCTAAAAATTAAACACGAAATTTATCAGTACCATCACGATCCTAAAGCACCATCATATGGTTTAGAGGCTAGTGAAAAGTTAGGTATCGCACCAGATAGAGTGTTTAAAACTCTTGTTGCTGAAGTAGCAAACCAGCTCATCGTTACTGTGCTACCAGTAAATAAAATGCTTGATTTAAAACGAGTGGCAAAAGCGGTTAAAGCTAAAAAAGCAACAATGGCAGAGCCCAAAGTTGTAGAGAAAACAACGGGCTATATATTAGGTGGCGTTAGCCCATTAGGTCAGAAAAAACGCTTAACCACGCTAATTGATCAATCCGCTACTGAGTTCGACAGCATTTTTGTCAGTGCAGGCAGAAGAGGGTTAGAAATTGAATTATCGGCACAAGATTTACAAAAAGCGCTCAATGCTGACATTTGCATTATTACAGTGGAGTAGTTGTTAAGCGTTAAAGTAAAATAGTGACAGCGGGTAAGAGCAGCTCGCTGTTATCGATAATGGCTTTAAAGCTAATTCATATGGCACTGTTTAAATTTTTTATTGCTGCCACAAGGGCATTTATCGTTTCTACCTAATTTTACGGTTTCGGTATGATGTAAAACCCCAGTATCGTATTTCCACTCTTGGCCCTGTTTAATAAAGCTGGATGTTTCATGCAATGGATGTAGTTCATCACCAAGCAGTAGGTTTGCAACAAATTCAACTTGAGCGTCCTGTGTAGATATCACTTGCAATGAAATAAACTCAAAGGCTTCGCATGTTTGGGCCAATTCTTTTTGGCTTAAGTTCTTTTTTAGTTGCTCTGAGCTGGTTTGTAACAGGTAGTCTGTATTTGCCAATGCAAACGCACTGTATCTTGATCTCATAAGTTGCTCTGGGCTGTTGGCTACACTGCCAGTATGGAGAGGTTGGCAACAAACTTGATAGCTGGCACCAGAACAACAAGGACACAATTTCTCATTCATATAAAGGGTAACGTATTAATGCAGTTTGATAGCCCGATCATGAGTTTTATTGTTCAATAAGTAAAGGTGTGTAGCACTTGTTTTTGCTCTTGACTCTAATAACTGCCACTCAACACTAGAGACTAACTCTTCCCAAACCACCAGAGCTGAACAATTGTCATTCTTAATCGCTTGGTAAGCACTAAACAAAACATCCGGACAGTTTTTTTTATGCAGTATTAATACTTTTTCCAGATTAAGCCCTGCTGCTTTTAATGTTGCCTTGTTTGGTAAGTGATTCGGCGCAATAAGCAGTGTCCAACTATGGCACTGTTGATATCGATTGATGATCTTTATCAGTTCCTGGTGCGCATCTATTTCTTGTTCAATACTTTCATGGTTATTTAACTCTAATTGTGCGTGATTAATAACTCGTGACAATTTTTGCATTTCAACTCTCCAATACTGATTTTATATACAGTGTTTGTGTAAACAGTAGTTTATACAGTATTTAGTTGCAAGAAAAATTTACAAATTATTTAGCTAAAATTTGGTCCTGATAAGCTATACTTCATTTTTAGATAAAAATTTCAAAAAGTTAGCTCGGCGTGAAAGGAGTTGTAACTTGGCTAAAAAGATAATTGCCTTTTCTGTCGTAGCAACAGTACTCTTATTTTTAATCAATATTATTGAATCATTTGAGCGTGCGAATCGCCTTCCACTTAATTCTACTGACTTATCCATTCGCATTGAACAAAGCTACTTGTTAGATGACAGCGCCAAGTTAAAAGTTGGGCAGGTCATTGAATTGTTAGAACAGTTTGAACAAGTGCCATTAAACACGGCACCTACAACTTTTGGCCCACAAAACTATTGGTATAAGCTGGACATCTCAAATCTTACTTACAAGCATAGACCTTTGAGCATTTTGTTTGATAACCCTATGGTTGATTATATCGATGTGTATGAATTGCAAGAAGGCGGTTACAGAAAAGTTAAAGTGTTAGGTGATAAACGACTAGAAAATAGTAGAGAAGAAATTGCATTGCCTAGCTATGAATTTGCATTGACTGAGCTGGAAGATATTCAAATACTCATCAAAACTCGAACCGATGGCGCAGCCAACCTGCCTATGGCTGTATTCCAAACAGAGGATTACATTGAGTATAAAAATGCCATTTATCTGATTTGGGGCGCTTTTATTGGCGTTTCGTTATTGATCGCCGTTTATAACTTGATCCTCTATGTTGGAGTTCGAGATAAGGCCTATTTACTTTATATAGGCTATGTCATTGTATTTTTATTGGAGCTTGGAGTTGTGCACGGTTATTTAGTGTATCTAACTCCGATCTCGTTATTTGATTTCCTGTCCACTAAGATCATTTCCGTTAACTTTTTAATAGGCTACTTCTCTTTAATGTTTGCCTATTACTTCTTGCAATTTGATAAAGAAAGCAATTCTTTTTTAGCCAAGTTGGCAACTTGGGTGAGTCGCTACTATTTAATTGGCGCTTTAGTTTCTTTGTTTATTGTTGAGTACATCACAGCCCCCATTTTCTTTGTCTCGCAGATGATCCTCTATGTTATTGCTATTAGTTTTATGATCAAAAGGGTGAAACAGAGAACTAAATGGGCGACTTATTATGTTCTGTCTTGGCTACCTCTATTTGCTGGTGCAGCAATTGGCCCACTGTTGGTAACTGGAAACTTTGAATATGATTTCTGGGCCCGACACGCTTTGCTGTTTGGCGTGTTGTTTGAAATGACATTTATCTCAATGGCGTTAGCCGAGAGGTTAAGAAAAATTGAGCAGGAGAAAGAGTACCACTCAACACACGATGCAATATTTGGTCTGGCTAATTCAAACAAATTGGAACAAGCATTTAACCACTTGATTGTTCAACCTAACCCTAACTTTTCGCTACTGATATTTAATATCGCCAATTACGAATCGATCGTGCCTTATATACAACGCCAGCAACTAAAACGCATTATTAGGCAATTCGCTAAAGAAGTAGAGTTAGAAATGTCCTCGGGTTTGCTGGTGAAGGAAATTGAAGCATCGAGCGAGTTGTCGAGGCTAGTGATGATCCGAGATGGCATATTTGGCTTGTTAGTTTCCAGTACCGATCAACATTTGCTGCAAAGTGTAGTGGGGCAGTTTGCGGCAAAACAGCCTTTGAACTATCAGCAAGGTAAAGTCTCAATAAACTTTAACTGTTATGTCGGCGTTGCCTATTTCGCAGAGCAAGTAAACCATTCCCAAGATTTGGTTAATCGTGGCTTACAAGCTATTGAATTAGCCAGAGAAAACGGCTTGCATTATGGCTTTTATGATCAAGAAACCCATGTTGAAAATCAGCGCAAAGCAATGTTAGCGGCCGACTTAATGAAAGGGTTGCAAGCTGAGCAGTTTTATCTTGTTTACCAGCCTCAAGTTGAGTTAAAGACAAAACGAGTCAGTGGCTGTGAAGTGTTACTAAGGTGGATACATCCGAAATTTGGCTTTGTCTCACCCGCTGAGTTTATCAATATTGCTGAAAGTGCAGGAGTGGTAAATAAGCTAACAGAGTGGGTATTTGAGCAAACTTGCCTACAAGTCAAACACAATCTAGGTAAAATTGATAACTTCATTACTTCTATCAATATTTCCGTTCACGATGTGATGACACCAGGGTTTATCAGCTTTTTGATCCGTACTTTAAATCGCTATGAGCTTAAAGCTGATACATTTTTATTAGAGCTGACGGAGACCGCGGGCGTCGAAGATAGCGTACGTTTTACTGAAAATATGCTGGAGTTAAAGGATCTGGGCTTCCACTTAGCGATTGATGATTTTGGTACGGGTTATTCTTCATTAACTTATTTAAGTAAACACCCGTTTAATGAGCTGAAAATAGACAGAGAGTTCATCATGTTCTTGAGTCAATCTAGAAAGGATCAAACCATAGTTGAAGCAACGATCACCATGGCGAAAAGCCTAAATTTAGAGTTGGTGGCTGAAGGGGTTGAAGACGCAAAGGCGTTAGCAATGCTAACAGCTCTGGGCTGTGACAAAGTACAAGGTTACTTTTTAGCAAAGCCGATGAAGCTTGAACAAATGTTAACTTGGATAGAAGAGTTTGAGTATCCACAATTACACCAACATTAGTGTCGATCATTTATTTTTAATATAGGATACCTAGCGGCTCTATAGCTCAGTTACTATGTATTTCATAAGAGTGTATTAGCAAGGTCTTTAACCCGGCTAAACTTCTTTGCAACCACCTTATTTTTGTCATTTCTTTTTGCTTTGTACATCAACCTATCGGTGAATATAACAAAGTCTATTAGGTTAGAACCTTTAGGGATGGTTGTTGACAGACCTATGCTAGCGGAGAGTTGACCATGCTGTTGACCAGTTTCATCAATTACTGCAATGTTATTGACCTTTGCGAGCAGAATATCAGCCGTTTTTTTGGCTTGCTGGAAGGTTACGTTACTCCAAACGATAACAAATTCATCTCCGCCATATCGAGCGCAAATGTCCGAAGCTCGGCCTGTATATTGTTCAAGTGTGTTGGCCACAGCTTTAAGGCAAGCATCGCCGACTTGATGGCCTAAGGTGTCATTGACGGGTTTGAAATTATCAATATCTAATAACAACAGCGATAAAGGGAACTGATTTCTCATACACTGATGCCACTCTAAGTCGATAAAGTCATCAAATGCTCTACGATTGGCAATACCCGTTAAGCCATCAACTTTTGATAACCTAGTCGCTTCTTGCTCTAGCAGAACACGTTTGGTGATGTTTTGATGAGAGATCACAAAGTAAACTTTTTCATCCAAAACAAATTTATCGACTTCCATAATAAACCACCTATCCTCAGTGGCACTATGACAGGGGTACTCTAATTGGAACTCAGATATTAACCCTTGTTTTAGTTGCTCAATGCCTTCTAGTGCAACCATACCAAACTCATCACCATCAAGTGCGGATGTTTGACAAGGCTTAAAATAGCTAACACCTATCCAGTTAAAATCAGGATCGCAACCATTTTCAACCCCAAAACTTATCCAAGCTTTGTTGGTGTATACAATACGAAAGTGTTCATCAACCACAGCAATGTTGTTTTTAACCGTATTGAGAGTTTGTATTAAAAAGGCTTTAGTTAATTCCATCAAGCTAGGTTCATTATTAACGTCATACTAAAATATAGCGTAAATATCCGAACTTTTAGTGATTAAAGTCAAAAGCCTAACATTTAAAAAAGCTACCTAAATTATGAAGTAAACTAGGAACTTTTTTGTGCTCTAATACGACCATATTCACCGAGTTGAAATACTTTTTTGGAGCAGTTCATACAACTGAGATAATAACTAAGAACTTTTTTCTTCAGTTGGTTGACCACCAATAGGTTTGACTTTCTTTTCAGTATGCTCAAACAAAAGTTCATAAAATGAACTTGGTTCACCAAGTACTATTTTCATACTTTTAATTTCTGAACGGTGTTTAAAGATAATAGCCTTTGCTTGGTAATCCCATAGACATAAGTATTCACCAGCCCAGGCGATATAATTTAGATTATATTTTTTATCATTTATTTCAATTGTTTCTTCGCCGATTGTTGTAGTTTGAGCTAGGATAGCTCCAACGCCATAAGAATATATAAATATTGAAAATAATAGATAAATAATAACGGTTCGAAGGTTTTTCTCTATCTTAATGCAATTAATTCTTTCTTTTATCAATGGGCTAAATATTAGGGCATAAAGAAAAAAAAAGTTTAGCGGTAGTGCTGCATAAAACCACTTTTCGGCTTCAGTATTAAATATAAGAATACATACAGAAGTAACGAATCCTAAAAAACATGTTCTGTTTAAATATTTTTTATAAATAGCAAACTTCTGCTTGAGTCTAGTTTTGTCTTCTTCAGTTTCTATTAAAGGTGAGTTTGACTTGGGCAATAAAAAAGACATGGCTCCGCCAGCTATAATAGCAACAGAGAATAGAGCTAATGGGAAAATAGCACTTTTAATTACGTCTGATAGTTGAATGTATTGAAGTATAGGAACATTAAAGAAACCCAAAAACCTGCAAGATAAAGTAGTGAAACTATTAAGCAATAAGAGGTGAGTATTGTTATATTTTTTTGAATATCCATTTTTAGGTATCTTGAAAGTATTTATATAAAATTAACTATCATCTTCAATAAGGGTATGAGCTTTGAGAAACATTTACTCTCAGTACTTGTTTTAAACTGGCCTGATTTACAGCATTAAAAATACCTGATTGATACTATTAAGATCTATTTCATACAAAGTAATTTAGAACGATAGAAATTAGTTAGTTAATTTTATCTAAGAACTTGATTTTATCAGCAACACTTAGAGTGTCATTATTGGTTAACGCAGAAGGAATAGTATTTTTTGTTTAATTGGTACAACCGAGTGGATTCGAACCACCGACCCCCACCATGTCAAGGTGGTGCTCTAACCAACTGAGCTACGGTTGTATTGTATAGTCTTGCGTGTTTTTTAATTCGTCCCTGAAGTTATACCCTGTCGATATCCATATCTCCACCTCAATTGCTGCGAAGCCGTGCTTCGGTCAATTTCGCCCAACCGAGCTACGGTTGTATTGCATAGGCTTTTCGTTTCTATCACAGATTTGATAGAAAGGGTGTCTTTGTTAAGACGGCGGCTATCCTAATCATAGCCGTTATTAAAATCAAGCCGTTTTTGTAAGATGTTGACTAAATGAAGAAATTCTAACCAAGTTGGTCTTTATCTATTGTAATTTGTCGATTACCTACATAACCTCTAAACGTTTGTTTAAAACAATAAAGCTAGCTAATGACAAAAAAAGCCCAAACCAAAGATAAAATTTTAGATGCAGCCGAGCAGTTATTTGCTGTGACCGGGTTTGCAGAAACTTCAATGCGCCAAATTACTTCAAAAGCCGGAGTAAACCTTGGCATCGGTTAATTACCATTTCGGTTCGAAAAAAGCACTGAATAAAAGCGGTGGTGGACAGATACTTAACGGTATTTTTGCCACAGCTATTAGATCGAGATCAAAACCATATCTTAGAACAGCGCCAAGCCTAACTTTGATATCAGTGAGTTATTCCACTGCTTTCAAACAACCGTTATGCTGCACTTAGAACAAATCAATCCTGATGGTGCGATTTACTTTATTAGACTGATTGGCCGTGGTTACATTGATTTTCAGGGCCATTTGAGAAAGTTTATTACCGATAAATATGGCGATGAGTTGGAGCAGTTACAAGCAGCCTTCCACAAAACAGCACCGCAGCTAACACCAGCCGATGTGTTTTGGCGTTTACACTTTCACTATTGGTACTTCAGTGTATTCACTTTATCGGCTGCGGAAGCTTTGAAAGATATTTCGCAAGTGGACTTTGAACAAGAGATGACGACAGAGAAAGATTCTAGATCAACTCTTGCCTTACCTTAGCTGCGGGGTTCTCTAACTAATGCGCGCTACGCAACAGCATGTTTAATGATGGATGTTGCAAGGGCACTGAGTTGCAAGCTGACGAAGCTACAAATGCTCAATCATCCGCTTAGTAGGCGGTGTGATCCTATTTACTCGAAACTTTGCTAGTAGTGCACAGTTAATGGCGCTTAACTTCAGCTGATATTAGACACAAGGCACTAGACAAGCAATTACTCATTGGCTGTTGACCATGAAGGTGGGCGAGTGCAGCGTTTTAGAGCTCGATGGCGGTTTTACTAAAGTTGCCTGCTATGGGGCAATTGTCCCAGCATATCTGTTACAGCACAAGAAGATAGCGTTGAGCTTAGGTTGGTTAATGGCCAGTGAATGTTTAGCCCATGGCATTGATTTGTCATTTGCCCCTGTCCTTGATTTAGACCGAGGTTCAGACGTGGTTGGCGATAGAGCCTTTAGCTCTGATATTAGCAAAGACGGTATGAGTTAGTTGGCTGAATACTGGTGTACAGGCATGAAACAAGCTGGCATGGCTTGTGTTGGTAAACATTTTCCAGGTCACGGTTCAACTAAAGAAGACACCCATGTTGCGGCACCAAAAGATCAGATAGAAGCCTAGAGCAGGTAATGCAAAATGATGGCGCTGGTCTTTAGCCAAATTGATTGCAGCGGAAGGTGCTTTAGATGCCATCATGCCCGCGCATATCAACTTCCCTAAAGTAGATGATTCACCAGTGGGTTACTCCAAGGTATGGTTGCAACAATATATTGCAACAGACCAACTCGGCTTTTCTGGAGGTGTAATATTTTCTGATGACTTATCTATGGTTGGAGCCGGAGCCAATTTGAGTTATTTGCAAAAAGCAAAACTGGCGACGGCGTGCCGGTTGCGATATGGTTTTGATATGTAACAACCAAGCTGCGGTTAAAGCCTTGTTGCAAGATGAAACTAGCTGCTAGTATCTGGCAGACAGTGTTTCTAATGGGATTCAATGCGTTATGCTCAGCAAAGAGCAACGTCGACTTAGCAGAGTTAACAAGACTCGGCAAGATGGCAACAGGGGCGCGCTTCGCTCGCTAAACGTTTAGTAAATTAAGGATCAAAATGGAACAAAGTCAATCTTCGAGCAACATGCATATTTGGCTTAGCACCAATATTGCTCACTGTAATCGCCTACGGCGGCTGCTGATCAGCTTTTGGCCAAACTCCTCAGATAGCGGTTACTTTGGCTATCACTGTTTGGGTTGGTTACTGGTGGATAACCGAAGCCATTCCTATCCCATTTACCTCTTTATTACCTTTTATTTTGCTTGCCTGCGTTTGGGGTCATTGACTATAAAGAAGCGTCATCCTCTCTGGGTAACCACGTTATTGTATTGTTAATGGGCGCATTTTTGATGGCAAAAGCGTTAGAAGCGTCCGAAGTGCACAAGCGCATCGCTTTTAACATTTTACAAGATCATTGGTGGCACTAGTGCATTTCGAATTGTATTTAGCTTTTATGGTCGCCTGTGCTCATTCCTTTCTATGTGGATCTCAAATACGGCAACCGTATTAGCTCTGCTACCTGTTGCTACTGCAATAGCAATATCGAGCAATGACAAAAGGTTTACCATAGCATTATTGCTAGGCTTAGCTTATTCGGCTTCAATAGGCGGCGTAGGAACCTTAATTGGTACACCGCCCAATGTTATTTTTGCTTCGGTTTACGACAATTTTGCCGGGCAAGAGTATGGCTTTTTAGAGTGGATGGCGATTGGTGTGCCTATTGTTATTGTAACCATTCCAACCGTGGCGTTTTGGTTAACTCGTGGGGTAAAACTCAATTCTAAATTGGATTTACCGAAAATGGCCCAGTGGAGTATCAGTGAAAAACGTGCTTTGCTAGTGTTTGGTTTTATTGCCTTATTGTGGATCACAAGGAAAAACCCTTTTGGTGGCTGGTCAGAGTTAACTGATATTAAGTTAGCTGGAGATGCAACAATTGCGTTACTTGGAGTTGTGTTAATGGCTACGGTTCGAGGCAATAATAATATGCCGTTACTTACTTGGGACAAAGCAAAGATGATCCCGTGGGATATGCTACTACTATTTAGTGGTGGTATTTGTTTGGCGAAAGGCTTTAGCGCTTCTGGGCTAAGTGAATTAATTGGTCAAAGCTTATCTTCTGCACTCGATTTACATGTGATACTGGTTTTATTAATTCTGACTATTTCCCTGTCATTTTTAACTGAAGTTACCTCAAACACGGCAACCGCAACTTTGTTTATGCCTATTTTAGCTAGCGTTGCTCAAACAAAGGGCTTGCCTCTTGAACTTATCATGATCCCGGCTGTTATCTCTTGCAGCTTTGCGTTTTGTTTGCCAGTTGCTACTGCTCCTAATTCGATTGTATTTGCTTCAGGGCAAATTACGATTAAAGACATGGCAAGAAATGGCATTGCCTTGAATGTACTTGGCGCGGTAATAGTGTCGACAATTTGCTGGTTGTTATTAGCGTAAAAATCAAATAGCAGCAGTTTTAAGGCCTGAATTTGTAATTCGGGCCTTTTTTATTTCTGTTATGTCGACATTTTAGCCAAAAGTCTAATATTAAATTTCAACATATCTTCTAGACTGAATTCAATAATCAATCTAGGGGACAACCAAGATGGCATATTTAGAAGCGTACCAAAACGCTCAATCCAATCCTACTGAGTTTTGGCAGCAACAGGCTGACCGAATAAATTGGTTTAAAAAGCCAGAGACTATTCTGCAACAAGACGAAAATGACTTTTATCATTGGTATGACGATGGTGAATTGAATACCTCTTACCTAGCACTGGATCAACACATAGAACAAGGCCGTGGCGAGCAAACTGCGCTTATTTATGATTCGCCAGTAACCAACACTAAACAAACATTCACTTACTCAGAGCTAAAGGTTGAAGTAGCTAAGTTTGCCTCTGTGCTAGCTAAACGAGGTGTTGTAAAAGGTGACCGAGTTCTAATTTACATGCCAATGATCCCGCAAGCAGCAGTGGCTATGCTGGCATGCGCAAGACTTGGTGCAATTCACTCTGTTGTGTTTGGTGGCTTTGCCCCGCATGAACTGGCCGTACGTATTGATGATGCGGAACCAAAAGTCGTGGTGACGGCAAGTTGTGGTGTTGAGGTTGATAAAGTCATTCCTTATAAGCCGATGGTTGATCAGGCATTTGAAGATGCTGAATTTAAACCTCAATCTTGCATTGTCTACCAAAGAGAGCTTGTTACAGCTGAGATGCAAGGTGGCAGAGATTTTGATTGGCAACAAGAGATGGCCGATGCACAAGAGCATGCGCCTGTGTCTGTAAAAGGCAGTGATCCGCTTTATATTCTTTATACCTCAGGTACGACGGGCAAACCCAAAGGTGTGGTTCGCGAAAATGGCGGCCATGCGGTGGCGATGAGTTATTCGATGGAAGTGATCTATGGTATGAAAGCTGGGCAAGTATTTTGGGCTGCCTCAGACGTAGGTTGGGTTGTTGGTCACTCTTATATTGTTTATGGGCCTTTGATTGCTGGGTGCGCAACCATTATGTATGAAGGTAAGCCAATTAAAACCCCCGATGCTGGTGCATTTTGGCGTGTGTGTGAAGAGTATCAGGTTAAAGCTTTATTCACAGCTCCAACTGCATTTAGAGCAATTTGCAAAGAGGATCCAGAAGGGGACGAGGTCAAAAAGTACAATCTTAACCACCTTGAAAGACTTTATTTAGCTGGCGAAAGATTAGACCCTGCCACTTACCATTGGTTGAAAGCCATCACTGGTTTACCTGTTATTGACCATTGGTGGCAAACAGAAACTGGTTGGGCTATTGCTGGCTTACCTGTTGGCATTGAAGATATGACTGCCAAAGTTGGTTCTGCTGGGGTTGCTACGCCAGGTTTTCAAGTTGAGATCTTAGACTCAGACGGCCAACAAGTTGCAACGGGCGAGTCTGGCTATATCGCCATTAAGCTACCGCTTCCACCGGGATGTTTACCAACGATTTGGCAAAATCCAGAGCGCTTTAAAGCAGGATATTTGAACAGTTTCCCTGGCTATTATGTAACAGGTGACGGTGGTTATATTGATGAGGACGGTTACCTTTTCATTATGGGACGTACAGACGATGTCATTAACGTTGCAGGCCATAGATTATCAACAGGAGAAATGGAAGAAGTTATTGCCAATCACGAAGCGGTTGCAGAATGTGCGGTGATTGGCATCAATTGTAGCTTAAAAGGCCAGGTTCCGCTGGCGTTGATCGTGTTGAAAAATGGTGTTGAACAAGCAGAGAGCATTCACGCGGATCTGAAAGGTTTGATCCGTGAACAAATTGGTGCCATTGCTTCATTAAAAGATGTGTTAACGGTTGAACGACTACCAAAAACTCGCTCGGGTAAAATATTGCGCAAGGTGATGCGACAAATGGTCGATGGTGAAGAAGTACAAGTGCCATCTACCATAGATGACCCTGTAATTTTAGATGAACTAAGTGAGCAATTTAAGCTGGCATTTAGTTAGTGGTTTGCGGTGAAGGCGGCCAAGGTCGCCTTTGCTGTTATTTAACTAATAAACATTGAGGAATATCAAGTTAAAAACATTATTGACAAACTAGTCTAGAATTTAGAACAGGCGTAATATTGGGGAGTTGCCTATGTCTATGATGACAAAGTTAAATATAGAAAAACGAGTCTGGTTATTGTGTAGTATTTTGGTCTCATTTTTGATCCTTCTATTCATTTACGACACGTTAGAATACAAACACAATTTGCAAGCGGGCAAAATCGATAAATTATCGAGTATCGTCGATGTTGCAGACTCAATCGTCAATGCGCAGTATCAGCGCTTTCAAGATGGCGAAATATCAGAACAACAAGCACAGCAAAACAGTAAACAGCTGATCAGTAAGTTGCGTTATCAGGGCAACGAATATTTTTGGATCCATAACACAAATAATGTGGTGATCATGCATCCAATAAAGCCTGCGCTTGATAATACCAATGTCTCAGGGGTCAAAGACCCAAATGGCAAAGCGCTATTTGTTGTTATGACTGATCTGGTGAATAAACAACGAGCTGGGGTGGTTGATTATTATTGGCCGAAACCTGGTTCAGAAGATCCTGTTCCTAAACTTTCATACGTTAAAAAAGCAAAGTATTGGAATTGGATCATCGGCAGTGGCGTTTATGTCGATGACATTGAATCAGAATTTGCCGTTTCTTTAACGTCTAAATTGATAATGTTAGTGCTTATTTTAGGTTTCTGCTTATTCATCGTTGTTAGGATCATCCGCAGCATAGTTCGACCGATCAAAAAAACCACAGAAGCGATGAATAACATTGCCAGTGGCGATGGTGACTTAACTCAAAGGCTTAAATCTAAAGGCAATGACGAATTGGCGGCACTATCTAAAGCATTCAACACCTTTACTGAAAATGTCCAAAGTGTGGTTAAGCGGATGGGCGAAAATGGCAATCAAGTTGTCACTCAAACCCAGCAGCTAGAGCATGTATGTGAGCAATCTGCAAAAGCCATGGAGCAGAATCGACAAGAAACAGAGCAAGTTGCAACAGCGGTTTACCAAATGTCAGCCACTATAAATGAAGTTGCGCAAAATGCTTCTGAAGCATCAAATAGCGTTAACTTAGTCAAAGACAAAGCCCATGGTGCGCAAAAAGTGGTTGAACAAAGTATCGATGCTATTAACTCTTTAGCAGGTTCGGTAGAGCAAGCGTCAGAGACTATTCAGCAACTGGCCAGTGAAACTGAGAACATTGGCAGTATTCTGGGGGTGATCAGAGGCATTGCTGATCAAACCAACTTGCTTGCGCTTAACGCCGCAATAGAAGCGGCAAGAGCTGGTGAACAAGGCCGTGGCTTTGCTGTGGTCGCTGATGAAGTACGCTCACTAGCAAAGCGTACACAAGAAGCGACTGAAGAGATCCAAACCATGATTGAACAACTGCAAAGTGGCGCAAATAGTGCTGTGTCGGTAATTAGTTCAGGTACTGGTATTGCACAAACCAGTGTAGAGAAATCGGCCAGTGTTGGCGAAGCCTTATCAGAGATAAGCAATGACATTACTTCTGTTTCAGATATGAGTATGCAAATTGCCAGTGCGACAGAACAGCAATCTGCTACGGTAGAATTGATCAATAAGAATGTGGATAGTATTAATCAGTCATTTAATGATGTTGCTGACACCAGTAATCGAGTAGAGCATAGTAGCTCAGAACTTAAGCGGGTAGCAGATGATATGCACAACCTTATTACGACATTTAAGGTTTAAATAGCTCAAATTTCGATGTTAAATAAGCTAAACAAAGGCGGCTAAGTGTCGCCTTTTTTATTTTATTTTCAAAATCTTACCCTGAAAATAACGCCTTGAAATAGAAATCTAACCACTCTAGTATTGGATTATAACCATTTTAATATTGTGGTTATTTATTAAGTGGTACTTCATCAGGAAATATCATGTAACAGCTGGCTTAAATATAGGGAGTAACAGCCAATGTCATTCATGGTTAATATCAACATAGAAAAGAGAGTATGGCTGCTAAGTGCCATTTTCATGTCCTTTTTCATCACACTGTTAATCTACGATACGTTTGAGTACAAGCACAATTTACAGCTGGGAAAGGTTGGCAAATTGTCCAGTGTTGTAGATATTGCTGAATCAATCATTGAAGCGCAATACAAGCGCTATCAGGCTGGGGAAATAACGGAACAAGAAGCGAAAGAGCAAAGTAAATTATTAATTGGCCAAATGCGCTATGAAAATAAAGAATATGTCTGGATCCATGATGTTAACAACACCATGGTAATGCATCCAATTAAGCCAAAGTTAATTGGTCAGGACACCAGCAATGTAAAAGATGCTAAAGGTAAATATCTCTTTGTTGAAATGACAAAAACAGCGCAACAACAAGGTGGTGGGGAAGTTGATTATTACTGGCCTAAGCCTGGCTCGGAAAAGCCAGAGCCGAAAATGTCTTTTGTTAAAAAAATTAAATACTGGGGCTGGATCCTTGGCAGTGGCGTATACATAGACGACATCGAATCAGAGTTCGTTCAATCCGTTATGTCTAAGCTATTTGCCCTTGGGGTGATCTTGGCAATTTGTTTACTATTCGTCCTGAAAATTATAGCCAGTATTGTTAGGCCAATTAAATCTACGACTAAGGCAATGAACAATATAGCCAGTGGTGATGGCGATCTAACGCAGAGACTAAAATCACAAGGCAATGATGAATTAGCGTTATTATCTAGAGCCTTTAACACCTTCACCGAAAATGTTCAGAACGTGATCAAACGCATGGGCGAAAACGGCGATCACGTGGTTGAACAAACGCAAAGCCTAGAGCAAACCTGTGAGCAATCCAGCAAGGCGATGAGACAAAATCGGCAAGAAACGGAGCAGGTTGCTACTGCTGTGTATCAAATGTCTGCAACCATCAGTGAAGTTGCACAAAATGCCTCGGAAACGTCAAATAGCGTTAACTTGGTAAAAGATAAGGCAGAAAAAGCACAACAAGTGGTAGAGCAAAGCATTGACTCAATTTCATCTTTAGCTCAGTCAGTGAATGAGGCGTCTCAAACCATATCTAAATTGGCGCTTGAAACGGAAAACATTGGCAGTATTTTAGATGTGATCCGAGGTATTGCGGAACAAACCAATTTGCTTGCATTAAACGCTGCAATAGAAGCGGCGAGGGCGGGTGAACAAGGACGAGGTTTTGCGGTAGTAGCGGATGAAGTAAGATCGCTAGCAAAACGAACTCAAGATGCCACTGAAGAGATCCAGAATATGATTGAACAGCTGCAAACTGGAGCTCACAGTGCTGTTTCGGTGATCAGCTCGGGTAAAGATATCGCACAAAAAAGCGTAGAAAAATCAGCAAGTGTAGGTACTGCACTGTTAGAGATCAGTCATGATATAACTTCGGTTTCAGATATGAGTATGCACATAGCAAGCGCAACGGAAGAACAGTCAGCTACTATCGACTTGATCAACAAAAACGTAGACAGCATAAATCAGTCATTCGCCGAAGTAACTGAAACCAGTCACCAAGTTGAAAACAGCAGCTCACAGCTTAAAGATGTTGCAGATGATATGCATAACCTAATTAAAACCTTCAAAGTGTAAAACCGCAACGTTCATTAACTATCAGTTGTCTACTTAGCAATAAGTAGACAACTCCATCAACTGGCTCTGCCAATCCTATGATGAGCTTCATTTCTTGAACAAGTCAACTAAGTACTTCACTGAGCAAAAATAAAGCCTTCAGTATAAAGTTTGTAATTTTTTGTTGGTTTTAATTAACATTTGAGCTAATTTGCTCAGCCCAATTGGACCTAGCTTAGCCATATTTCATGTAGCTGCGCTTTTACGCATTGAGCACATATTGTTTCGTTAAGAAGTTTAAACAGTAACAGGGATACATATGCCTTTATTAAGAAGATCAGATTTAAATCCTTATTTTTCAAAAAGTACTTTTTCAGGAGAAAGTGCATCAAGCACAGAGTTAGATCATAAAACGTTTGATATTTTTTTATCACACAGTTACCAAGATAGAGATTTAATCTTTGCGTTAAAAAAGTATTTAGAAGACAAAGGCTTAACTGTATATGTCGATTGGATTGAAGATAGAAGTTTAGATCGTGAGGCCGTTGATGCAGAAACGGCTCAATTATTACGTAAACGAATGCAACAATGCTCATCTTTGGTGTTTGCAACCTCCTCAAATTCAACCGAAAGTAGGTGGATGCCTTGGGAGTGTGGCTATTTTGACGGTATTAAAGGCAAAGTAGCAATATTACCGATTACAGACGAGGATCAAGACTCTTTTGAAGGACAAGAATACCTAGGTCTTTACCCGTATTTAGATACTACTGGCAATTCAATATGGGTTAATCAAATAAAATCCTCAAGTTCTTCAATGCAGGTTAACAAGGTAAAATCTTTAAGGCCTTACAGCATACAAAATTGGTTGAATACCAGTGGCTAATGACAATGTTTTTTTGTGTAGCTCATTGATGTGGAAATAATTAGCAACTTACAAAGGTATTGGTGACTTATGTCGATGAAGAAGTATAGAAAAGACTTCGATTTAGATAACAAAGATTCAGGCAAACTAAAAGCCGCTTTTTTGCAAGTTGCTGATACGAGAAAGTTTGAGATTGAACTTTACTGGAAGCGGGCAACGTATTTTTGGGCGTTAATTGCGGTTACGTTCGCTGGGTATTTTGCCGTTTTAAGTTCATCAAATATTCCCAATAAACTATTTCTTTCTATGGTCGTAGCCAGTCTGGGAATGATATTTACATTTGCTTGGCACAGAGCTAATAGAGGCAGTAAATATTGGCAAGAGAACTGGGAAAATCATATGGATCTTTTAGAAGATAAAGTGACAGGCCCGCTCTATAAAACCTTACTTGAGAGACCAGAATTAGATTCCTTTAGTGAGAAATATGTCACTGGACCTAAAAGCGTTTCTGTATCTAAGATCAATCAATGGGTCAGCATATATGTACTTTTTATATGGCTACTACTGTTACTTTTCTCTTGCTATAAATCCATTATCCCATATCGGTTATGCGAACATCCTTTGGCTGTAGTAGCCCATTTATTTATCTTACTTATATCGTTTGTAAGTATGTGGCTGATAAAAGGCAAGTCTAATACTCATATTGATGAACACACACCTAATAGGCGAGTAAGAAAAACCCATATTAATAAAACAATATGATCTTAATGCTGTTGATTTGCTAGCACTCCATTACTTTAAAAAACCATTATAGGTTTTGCTGATAAACAGGTCCTTTTGCTTTAAATTCACCAGCATTTTCCATGTTGAAACCATAAATGGCAGTTGTACTACTCCTGTTTTTTGCCCTGTTGGTACTAACGCCATAAATGGGTTTCTTTTGTAAGGTTTGGTCTTTTTGTTCTGTTGTTTTTTGCTAATTGTTTTGGCTAGGTATTTCCCTTGTTCAACGGCTAAGTAGCCTAGTTTTGCTTCACCAACATCAGCTATATCACCAATCGCGTAGAAGTTATCCTGGCCCTTAACTGCTAAATTAGCATTTACTTTTATTAGCCCTTTGTCATTTAACAGATGGCTGAAGTTTTGTAACAGATATTCATTGTTTGGCACTGTACCTGTAGCCTTAAATACTAAGTCTGGGTTTAAAGTTCTTTCTGAATTTATGTCTACGTATTTGCCCCTACTATTTTGGTATTGAGCGTTGAATTGAATGTTCACTCCTAAACTTTGAAGTTGTTCTAGCGCTTTTTGTTGTGCTTTGTTAGTGAAGCCCGCAAGGAATGTATCTTTATTGTGAGCTAATGTTATTTCGATATTTGGCATGGCGTAGGCGATTTCACCAGCTAGTTCAACACCAACGATACCGCCGCCAATGATCAAGACAGTGGCAGCTTGCTGTAATTTTTCGTAGTAATCGTTAAGTTCAGACTCTCTAGTAAACAAGCTTGTTGAGTGTGTTGATTTTGCCAGCGGGAGGCTAGGGTATCGCGAGCCTGAAGCTAGGATCACTTTGTCAAAATAGATGGTGTTGCCGTTTTCTAATTTGGCTTCTGCTGCTTTTAGTTCTTTCACCGCACTTTGAACAAACTCACCGGTAAGTATGTCTCGGTAGTATCTGCGAGCGTCGCCATTGGTGTGTTCTGGGTCAGTCACATCTCTTAATACCGCATAAGTCACCTCAAAATAATCTTTCTTATCAATTAAAAGTGTTTTTATACCACGTTTTTCAAGTTCTTGAGCTGTGCTTACTCCAGCAAACCCACCACCAATAATAAGTATCTGTGTTTTCATTTTCATTCCAATTACAAAATTAAGCTTTAGTGTGGACAGTCTAGTTTGTTGCTATTTTGGTTGTAATGATGGTTTATGCTATGGTTGTGTGCATATATGCAATGCTATAGAAGCAATAAAAAATGGATAAATGGACAGAGTTCAAAACCGCGTATCGTTTGGCTAAGTTGCGAACACTAACTGCTACATCTGAAGATTTAGGTATTCATCGCTCTACCGTAATGCGTCATATTGATGCCTTAGAAGAAAACCTAGGTATTAAATTATTTCAGCGTAATGACAAAGGTTACATCCCCACCGAGGCTGGTCTTGAAGTTATGAGGCTAGGGGAGGTGACGGATGTGCAGTTTACCCAGTTTGTTAATAAGGCCAAAACTAAAGAAGCGAGCTTGGAAGGTACGCTTAACATAACTTGTGTGCCAGAGCTGGCTTTGCTTTTATTACCAACAATAAATAAGTTTCAATCTATCTACCCTAAGGTACAAGTACATATAATAGGAGACTTAAGGAAGTATGATCTCGAATATGGCGAAGCGGATATTGCTATTAGAACCGGGGATAAACCGACAACATTAGATAATATCGTATTGCCATTCTTTTCTACCGATATCGTATTCTGCGTTCATCAAAGTTATGTATCTAAACATGGCTTACCTAATGCGACAAATATTCATCAGCACAACTTTTTGGCAAATAGCATAAGAGTAGAGCACCTATATTGGAATGAATGGATATACCAAAATGTACCAAAGCAGAACATTGTGGTATCCAGTAATTCACATCAAGTTTTAGAGTACGCTTTACAAAGCGGTACTGGCATATCTGTATCTTCAAAAGAGACCATTGCGGATAATCCAAACTTGGTCGAGCTAGATTTTGCCGTTAGTTGGCCATTGAACACTTGGATCTTAGTACACAGAGATATGATCAACATTGCCAAGGTGCGAAAGTTTGTTGATATGTTAAAGCTAGAAAAGCGAGCTGGTATCAATTTGAATATCACTGAGTAAAGCTAGTTCAAACAAAAAAGCCTGTCGGATGACAGGCTTTGCCTACAGGACGTAGGTATGTCGTGTTTTCATGGACGAAAAAGAACGACGGCCTACAGGACGTAGGTATGTCGTGTTTTCATGGACGAAAAAGAACGACGGCTTAAATAACTAAGTTATTATTTTAACTCGTCTAAGCACATTTCTTCAGTGATTTGCGCACACCACTGTTTAACGCGCTGTTCAGTTAACTCTGGTTGACGATCTTCATCGATGCCTAAACCAACGAAGTGGTCGTCGTCTGCTAAACCTTTAGAGGCAACAAAGTCATAACCTTCTGTTGGCCATAGACCCATTAAGATGCCACCTTTACCGTCAACGATATCTCTAACCATGCCCATCGCATCTAAGAAGTACTCAGCGTAATCTTCTTGGTCACCACAGCCGAAGATAGCGTATAGCTTACCGTCAAAATCGACTTGTTCTAATTCTGGGAAGAAGTCATCCCAGTCACATTGTGCTTCACCGTAGTACCAAGTAGGGATACCAAATAATAACAAATCGTATTCAGCTATCTCTTCTTTAGTGCTTTTAGCGATGTCGTGCACGTCGATTAAGTTTTTACCTAATTCTTTTTGAATTAGTTTTGCAACGTGCTCTGTGTTGCCTGTGTCACTACCAAAATAAATGCCTACACTTGCCATGGGCCTTTAACCTTCTATAAATTTATCTAATGATTCGTCAATAAGTTGAGCTAAAAACTCAGAGCGGCTCAGGCCTCGTTCGGCGGCCAGTTCAGAAGCTTTATCATACGATGCTCTGTGTAATTTAATCTCAACTCTCTTTAAACCGGCTTGCTTGTCACGCAAAAGCTGGTTTTTTTTATTTATTCTTAGTTGTTGCTCTCTAGAATAAGGTGAACTTTTTGGTCTGCCTCTTTGTTTTTCTGTGGCAAACAAGTCTATGGTTGTTCTGTCTACGGTCGCTTTAGCCATTAACCAAGCCCGTTTGAGGTCCAAAATGCTTGAATTAAGCCTTTTGCAATAAATCCAAAACAACCTAAAAATAACACTAACCAAACAAAAGCTTTACCAAAGAAAGGCACGTCACCTTTGTTCAATACGTCACGTATTGCCATACCAATAAAGAAGAAAATACCAGCGAAGAATAGGTTTAAACCTATTGTTTCCGCGATTTTATACTGTTCTGGAGTCATGTCTTTTACAGCCTAATGTTACTTTAGAAAAAACTAATAAATCATGATCTGAGTCATAAATACCAAGCTCAAATCGAAACGGCGGCGAATTCTATCAAAAACAACTGCTTGTTTCAGCTGTTGAGAAAGAAATCTGTGCAAATTTTTTCAAATGCAACGGGCTTTTCGGCATGTAACCAATGTCCAGCATTTTGTATTACTTTAGCTTTTATGTTGCTAAAGCGACTTTGGATCTCTGTTTGATGCTGTTGTTGTACGTATTCTGAGTTGCCACCGATGATAAATAATGTCGGACCTGAGTACTGTCCTTGGCGATTAGCTTTAATAAAGTTTTCATAACTTTGTGCTAAATGAGGCAAGTCAAAATACCATTGCCATGTTTGTGCCGAGTCAGCAGGCGCGCGGCGTAAACTTTTTAGTAAGAAAGCGCGGACTCCAGCTTCTTCAATGTGTTGGCTCATTACTTTATCGGCGTCTTGGCGAGATTGGGTATTGGCCAGATCAATCGCATTTAGTCCCAGCCAACACGCTGTCATGTCTGCGTTGGTATTGCACTGGCGCAATATCGGCAACGGCTAAAGCCTTAACTAAATCAGGCCGTGTTAGGGCAATTTCCATTGCCACTTTACCACCTAGTGAGTGACCTAAAACTGAAAATTGGTCCAGTTGCATTTGCTCAGAAAACTCAATGATCGCTTTTGCCATGTTTGCTAAATTAAATGGCTCAACACGACAGGAGTCACCGTGACCGGGGAGATCGACAAGATATACAGTAAAGCTATTTGCCAGAGATTTAGCAATTAACTTTAAATTATCCAGTGTGCCGAACAGGCCGTGCATAATGATCATAGGTTCACCAGAACCTAATTTTTGGTAATTAATTGTCATTCAAGTGTTTCTTCACGGGGAAAAATTGGTGGCACATTGTCCAACAGCTAAATATTTTATGCAATTGGGGTTTTAGCTTGTAACAGTTTGGTTATAATGATTTTAATTAAAATATGTTAATCAATTTAGATACATTGAAAGTATGAAAACAATTCAAATTGAAGACGATCTATATCAATACATAGCGTCACAGACCCAAAATATTGGTGAAAGTGCATCTGAGATCCTACGCAGATTACTGCTGGGTGATGCGCAAGCTCAAGTTCCTGCGGTTGAAGTAACAGCAACGACAGCAGTGCAAACTGAAACAAAAGTACCAGCGTCAAAGGCTGAAAAACTGCCAACGACTTCAGTATTTAATTTATTAAATAAAGAAGAAGTAATGACCCAAAAAGGGGCGGTTGGTCGTTTCCTGTTTATTTTGGCGGCATTGCACAGAGCACATCCAAACGATTTCGATAAAGTGTTGTCTGTTAAAGGTAGAGAGCGCGATTATTTTGCGACTAGCTCTGAAGAGTTAGAAGCCCATGGCAGTTCAATAAAACCGAAACAAATCCCAGATAGTATTTATTGGGTTGTGACCAATAACAATACACCTCGTAAAAAGTTGATCATCAACGAAGCCGCGGTAGCGTTAGGTTATGATGGAACTGAAGCGGAAAAACTAAGAGAGTTCATATAAAAGGTATAAGGGATCCTCATGGCAAATCACCCAAGAGCAGGTAAACCAGCACAAAAGTCAGACTTAATAAATGTGCCTAGGCTCATGTCTAGCTATTATTTAAATGAACCAGATGTTGAAGCTCATCCAGAGCAAAAGGTCGCCTTTGGTACTTCAGGACACCGAGGCTCTTCGTTAGACACTACCTTTAACGAGTCTCATATCTTGGCGGTTACCCAAGCGATTTGTGATTATCGTCGTGAGAACCACATTGAAGGCCCACTATTTTTAGGCTTTGATACCCACGCCTTGTCAGAGGCGGCGTTTGCCTCGGCTATTGAAGTCTTGGTCGCCAATGAAGTTGAAACACATGTACAACAGGGTAGAGGTTATACACCAACACCAGTTGTTTCAAACCTTATTATCAAGCATAACGAAGCGCATCCCGCGTTTTTATCCGATGGTATAATTATCACGCCATCGCACAACCCTCCCCAAGACGGTGGTATTAAATATAATCCGCCTCATGGTGGCCCAGCAGATTCAAAGATCACAAATTGGATCCAAGACAGAGCCAACCAACTCCTAAAAGAAGATTTGGTTGAAGTTCAGATTTATCCATATGCAGAAGCCTTTAAAACAGGTTTTGTCAAAGAACATGATTTTGTCGAACATTACGTTACTGGTTTGGAACAAGTCATTAACTTCGAAGCAATCAAACAAGCCGGTGTGAAAATTGGCGTTGATCCACTAGGTGGTTCTGGTATCGACTATTGGCCAGCAATTGCTCAAATGTATGGCATTGATTTAAACATTGTACGCGACGATGTTGACCCTACCTTTGGCTTTATGACACTTGATAAAGACGGCAAGATCAGGATGGACTGTTCGTCTGCAAGTGCAATGGCAAGTTTAATTGACCTTAAAGATAAATTCGATATTGCGGTAGCCAATGATCCAGACTACGACCGTCATGGCATAGTAACCAATACGCATGGCCTAATGAATCCAAACCATTACCTGTCAGTTTGTATTGATTATTTATCAAAGCATCGCCCAGAGTGGGATTCGTCTTTCAAAGTTGGCAAAACTTTGGTGAGTACTTCATTAATTGACCGTGTCGCCAAAGCAAACAACAAGCAAGTGCACGAAGTGCCTGTTGGTTTTAAGTGGTTTGTTGAAGGCTTAGTTAATCATCAACTTATGTTTGGTGGTGAAGAAAGTGCGGGTGCTTCATTTTTAACTAAGTCAGGAGATGTTTGGTCTACAGATAAAGACGGCATCATTCTAGCCCTTCTTGCTGCTGAGATTTTAGCTGTCACAGGTAAGAATCCATCGCAATATTATGATGAGCTAACCGAGCAACACGGTAAACCTATTTACAAGCGTATTGATGCACCTGCAAATCCAGAGCAAAAAGCGGTACTAAGTAACTTAAAGCCTTCTGACATTGACAGTAAAGAGCTAGCTGGTGAGCCTATTCAAGCAATTCTTACCGAAGCGCCAGGCAACAAGGCTGCAATTGGTGGTCTTAAAGTTGTAACTGAAAACGGTTGGTTTGCCGCACGTCCATCAGGTACAGAGAATATTTACAAAATATACATGGAAAGCTTCTTAAATGAACAACATGTAGAAAAATTAGAACAAGAAGCCCAGCAAATTGTTGCAAAAGCCTTCGCTAAAGCAGGATTGTAGCGGTTAATCCTTAAGCAATTTTGCTTACTGCAAACGTATGTAGGCAAAAAACTGCGCAGTCTGTCTTGGTCTGCGCATCTTCCCCATATATGCTTATCGCATCTTTTTATAAAAAAGCGCTGACACATTACAAACATTCATTTGTAATAAAACTACGTTAGTGTGAAACTAAATCAACATTAATAGTCGCAGAGCTCTAAGCTCAAGGCATATCCACGAGTGATAACATGATGGCAGAAGCAAAAAAACACAATATGGTTGGTGGCGACATTACGCCAGAGCAGTTTAAGCAATCAATTATTAAGCATTTAAATAGCACCTTTGGCACTGACGAAAACAAAGCTAGCAACCGTTCGTGGTGGAACGCCACAGCCGCAGCAGTAAACGAACACGTTCATGAGCGTTTAAGCAAAACACAGAAAAGTTACTTTGAGAATGATACGCGCGCAGTACACTACTTCTCTTTAGAATTCTTAATGGGCCGTTTAACAGGTAACAACTTACATAACTTAGGCCTATTCGAAACCGCACAAAAAGCACTAGTTGAATTGGATATCAACATTAATGAGCTAGTCGATGAAGAAGAAGACATGGCATTAGGCAATGGTGGTCTTGGTCGATTGGCCGCTTGTTTTATTGATTCACTGGCGACCATGGAGCTACCGGCAGTTGGCTACGGTATTCATTATGAGCACGGTTTATTCCGTCAAGAATTCCAAAATGGTCGTCAAATTGAACGCCCTGATAGCTGGCGCGAATACGGTAATCCATTTGAGTTATGCCGTCCTGAGTCAGTCCAAGAGATCCCCGTATACGGCTATGTAGAAACTAAGTTTGATGATAAAGGCAATATTGTAAAAGAGTGGCATCCCGGTCGAATTATTAAAGGCGTACCTTGGGATGTACCTGTAGTTGGTTATTCTGGTAATAACGTAAACGTATTACGACTATGGGAAAGCCGTTCATCAGATTTCTTTAATTGGGATGTATTCAACTCTGGTGGTTATCACGACGCTTATAAAGAAAACGTAGAGTCCGAAACTGTCTCTAAAGTACTTTATCCAAATGATGAAACCGAAGCGGGTAAAGAATTACGTTTAATTCAGCAATACTTTTTTAGTGCTTGCTCATTAAAAGACATTATTCGTCGTTACAAACGCGTGCATGGCGATGACTGGAGTAAATTTTCTGCACAAGTGGCGGTACAGTTAAATGATACTCATCCTGCAGTAGCAATTCCTGAATTGATGAGAATTTTAGTTGATAGAGCACAATTAAGTTGGGATCAAGCTTGGCAGTTATGTCGCGAAGTATTCTCATACACTAACCATACTTTATTACCTGAAGCATTAGAAAAGTGGTCTGTTCGTTTATTTGAGCGTGTATTACCACGTCACTTAGAGATCATTTATGAAATCAATCGCCGCTTCTTAGAGCAAGAAGTAGAAGCCAAATGGCCAGGTAATGACGAGATTAAAGCTAAGCTTTCTATTATTGAAGAAGGCAATGAACGCATGGTTCGAATGGGTAACTTAAGTGTGATCGGTTCTAACAAAGTTAATGGTGTAGCAGAAGTACACTCGGCGTTGGTTAAAACAGACTTATTTCCAGAATTTGATGCGTTATGGCCAAACAAACTAACCAACGTGACCAATGGTGTCACTCCAAGACGTTGGTTAAAAGCATGTAATCCAAGCTTAGCACAACTGATTGACAAGACAGTAGGGGAGCAATGGCCGACTAATTTGGAAATGTTGCGAGAGTTAGATCAGTATGCAGACAGTGCTAAATTTCAAAAGACATACATGGATATTAAGCACCAAAACAAAGTTGAGCTAACGAAAGTCATTAAAGAGTTAACTGACATAGAGGTTGACCCAAGTGCTATTTTTGATATTCAAATTAAACGTCTACACGAATATAAACGTCAACACCTAAACTTGTTGCACATTATGGCGTTATACCGTCGTTTATTACAAAACCCAGATCATGATATGCACCCTCGAGTGTTTATCTTTGGTGCGAAAGCGGCACCGGGTTATAAGCTGGCAAAAGATATTATTTATGCAATTAACAAGGTTGCTGAGCGCATTAATAATGACGAACGAATTAACGGTAAACTGAAAGTTGTATTCTTACCAAACTACCGAGTTTCTCTAGCTGAGAAAATGATCCCAGCGGCGGATGTTTCTGAGCAGATCTCAACAGCAGGTAAAGAAGCTTCTGGTACGGGCAACATGAAACTTGCGTTAAATGGTGCGATCACGATTGGTACGCTAGATGGCGCAAACATTGAAATTGCGGAAGAGGTAGGCGAAGACAATGTGGTTATCTTTGGCTTAACTGTTGATGAAGTAAAAGCAGTGAAAAAAGCGGGTTACTCGCCTTGGGATTATTACTACGCAAACCCTGAGATTAAAGCGGTATTAGACTGGTTTGAAACGGATTACTTCACTCCAGGTAAACCTGGCGAGTTAGCTGGAATTAAACACAGCTTGCTAGATGGTGGTGATCCTTATTTATGCTTAGCAGATTTTGCATCTTATTCTGAAGCACATGAACGTGTAGATGCTAAGTATAAGGACACGAAAGGCTGGGCAAAAAGCGCAATTCTAAATACTGCATACATGGGTAAATTTAACTCTGACCGTTCTATCCAAGACTATGTTGATAGAATTTGGAAATTAGAGGCTTGTTCAGTGAAATAATTGGCCCAACAGTAAAAAGAGGAACTTTAGTTCCTCTTTTTATTTAAAGGAAAATGGTTTGCTATTTTATAGCGAACACAATAACTTGTTTAGTTTGACTAACAGCTAGATACGCCTTCTAAACATGGATCATTTGCAGGGCTGACAAAAACACTAGTGCTTGTTTCATCTGTGTAACCATCATTGTCAGTGACACGTTGACGAATACTGAAGTTTGTTGGCTCGTTAACTGTGAAGGTAGGTACACTTGAGCCATAAGAGCGGCCATTTACCCACCACTCGGTACGAGTAATGCTACCATCTCTGTCGCTAGCACTGCTTGATAAACGAAGTGCTGCAGTATAAGCAGTGCCGTCATGTATCACATAATCACGGATCCCTGCTCGTGGAGTGTAGTCACACTTAGTTGATGAGACATTTTCCACTGACGAAAACGGTAATCTGGCAAAACAGCTGAAGCCAAATTCACTTAAAAATACATTTCTTGTTAATGAACTATGATAGTACCTTGAAATAGTTCTTTGTTGTGAGCCTGAAGAAGCAACACAACTAGCGGTTCCATGATAAATGGTTACCTGTGTGGTTTCTGTCCTACAGTTTACTGGGTCATCTCCAGCACTAACCGAATTAGAAAAAACAATAGGTGATATTAGTATAGCTGCTCTTAGTATATTTAGTTTTAACATTCTTTTATTCCTTTTAGTGTATGTTAAAAAGTGAAAAGAAATTATCTTTTCTAAGCCAGTAAATCACAATTGTGGAAATAATTAAACAATAGGTTGAGTGAAAATTATTACTAGTTGGTATTTTTAGCCAATGGTTTTTTAATGATTTGAAAATGAGTACAATGCTCGCTCTTTTCATAAGTAGGTAGTAACTGTTATGTCCCTTATTGCAAACAACGATTTTCTAACCCTCACGCGTCAAAACGAATGGCATTTAGACCCTTTCACTGTCGACAACGAAGATTATCAAATCGAAGTTTGGGACACTGGCGTTATCTTCTTTAATCCAAAAAAACTGGATGCATCTGCCGCTAAGCAGAGTTTTGTGTTTTCTTCTGCTGTGCATGGCAACGAAACTGCGCCAATTGAAATTTGTGACGAGATGATCAGCCAAACATTAACGGGTGAGTTTAAACCTGTTTATCCAGTGTTATTTATTTTTGGCAACCCAGCGTCAATTAATATTGGTAAACGTTTTGTTGAAGAAAACATGAATCGCCTATTCAACGGCCATCACAGTAAAGGTACAGATCCTTTAGGCAGAGAGAGTAATGATGAGCGAGTTCGCGCAGAAAAATTAGAGCAATACGTTGACCGTTTCTTTGCTAAGTATCCAAATTCAGCGAAAACTCATTACGACTTACACACTGCAATTAGAGATTCAGCACACGAAAAGTTTGCTGTTTACCCATATTTGCATGGCGAAGCTTGGTCTAAGACGCAATTTGAAATTTTACGCGCAATGGGCGTGACGACTTTCTTATTGATGCAAAAAGCGGCAACGACATTTAGTTACCATTCATCTTTTAATCACAAAGCGGCGGCTTTTACTATTGAACTAGGCAAGGTTCGTCCATTTGGTGAGAATGATCAAACTAAGTTTGCCGCGGCAAAGCAAACCTTAAAAGATTTACTAGCTGGTAAAGCATTTGATGGTGGTAACTTCAATCAAGATAACTATCAGCTATTTTCAGTAAACCGTGAAATTATCAAGAACTTCGACGATTTTGTACTTAATTTCTCGGATGATGAAGCAAACTTTAAAGAGTTTGCTCAAGGTGAAGTGATTGCTTTTGAAAATAATGGCGAAGTGAAAGTAGAAGCGCCAACAGAAGCGATTGTATTCCCAAATGCCAACGTAGAAATTGGCCAACGTGCTATTTTAATGGTTGTGCCTACTGACGTTTCTGGCAACTTAACGGATTAAAAAGAATCAACCACAGAGGACACAAAACACACGAAGGGTTGTAAATAGATTAGCTTATTCTGAGCTTATTGAGTTATGAAACAACAACTATTTGAAGCCATCGTAATAGCTAGTTTAAAATGAATATTGTTTCACTTTTAACTACCTTTGTGCCCTCTGTGGTAAATCTCTTTTCTTTTTGTTTGTTTTTTCCCCACTGGCAATAATTGTTAACACTTTTTCATTCTAAACTAATTACTCTAAACCTCCGCAAAATTGAAACCCAGTGCGACCATGGGTAAAGTCCCGCTCAAATATCAGGTCAAATCGTAACCTAAAAAATAAACTAAAATTAAGTAGTAAGGCAGTAGATCAAATTAAGATCCTTTTGCTGGCGCTACTGGGGTTACGCTAAAACAGGAAACTATCTATGGGTAAGTTAAATAACGTAGAAAACCCAAATAACATCAATCAAAGTGACACTCTGTCGCTAGAGTTTGTCTCTGAGCATGCGCTTTCTATCCCAGTTTTTAAAATGCTAAATGCAGACGGTGAGTTGTATGAAGGCGCTGAGAAACCTTCAATGGATAAAGAGACAGCGATTCGAATTTACGAGACGATGCGCTTCACTCGTGTTTTGGATGAGCGTATGTTGGCAGCACAGCGTCAGGGCCGTATCAGTTTCTACATGCAATGCCTTGGTGAAGAAGCTGCGGTAACAAGTAGTGCTGCAGCACTTGCAGATACTGACATGATCTTTGCTCAATACCGTGAGCAAGCAGCATTAGCGTATCGTGGTTTCCCTCTAGAGCAATTCATGCATCAAAACTTTTCTAATGCGAAAGACCTAGGTAAAGGTCGCCAGATGCCTATTCACTATGGCTCTAACGAATTGCATTACTCAACAATTTCATCACCTCTAGGTACACAAATTCCACAAGCTGCAGGCTATGCCTATGGTCAGAAACTTGATGGCGAAGGCGGCTGTACAATTTGTTACTTCGGTGAAGGCGCGGCTTCTGAAGGTGATTTCCATGCAGGCTTAAATATGGCTGCAGTACACGAAGCACCTGTATTATTCTTTGCTCGTAACAATGGTTATGCGATTTCAACGCCTGCAAGTGAACAATTTAAAGGCGATGGTATTGCTTGTCGTGCGGTTGGTTACGGTATGAAAGCAATTCGTGTCGACGGTGTTGACGCATTAGCAGTATATGAAGCAGTGAAAAAAGCAAGAGAATACGCAGTTGAGCACAATAAGCCTGTTCTAATTGAATCAATTGCTTACCGTTTGGCTGCACACTCTAGCTCGGATGACCCAACGGGTTACCGCTCGAAAGACGAAGAAGAGAATTTCCGTGAGAATTGTCCAGTCGCTCGTTTTAGAACTTACCTATTAAAACAGGGTTGGTTAGATGAAGCAGAAGATGAAAAAGCGAAAGAACAAATCCGTCAAGATGTATTAAATGCTCTGAAAAAAGCAGAAGTCGTTGAAAAACCGGCGCTTGAAGAGATTGTTACCGACGTTTACGAACAAGTTCCAGCACACTTACAAAAACAATACGAACAATTAAAACAACATATTGCGAAGTACCCAGAGGCTTATCCAGCTACTTCAGGTCGTTTAGGGGAGGCTAAGTAATGGCTAAGATGAATATGTTACAAGCGATCAATTCAGCATTAATGATCGCGATGGAAGAAAATCCAAAGTCTTGTGTATTTGGTGAAGATGTGGGTTATTTTGGTGGCGTATTTAGAGCGACATCAGGTTTGCAAGAAAAGTTTGGTAAAGAACGCGTATTTAATACACCACTTGTTGAGCAAGGTATTTTAGGCTTCGCTAACGGTTTAGCCGCTCAAGGTGTAACTGCAATTCCTGAGATTCAGTTTGCGGACTACATTTTCCCTGCATTTGACCAAATCGTTAATGAAACGGCGAAATTCCGTTATCGCTCTGGTAATGAGTTTAATGTTGGCAACTTAGTTATTCGTACACCTTACGGTGGTGGTATTGCTGGTGGATTATATCACTCACAATCACCAGAAGCTTATTTTTCTCACACTCCTGGTTTGCAGTTGGTATTCCCACGAAATGCATACCAAGCAAAAGGCTTATTAGCCGCTTGTATTGAGTCAAATGATCCTGTGATCTTCTTTGAGCCTAAGCGTTTATATCGTGCATCAGTAGGTGAAGTGCCAGAAGATAAATACATCATTCCACTAGGCAAAGCAGAAGTAGTAAAACAAGGCTCAGACGTCACATTATTAGCTTGGGGCGCGCAAGTTGAGTATTTAGAAAAAGCAGCAGAAATGGCTGAAAAAGAAAATATCTCTTGTGAAATCATTGATTTAAGAACCTTACTACCATGGGATGTAGAAACGGTTGCCAACTCTGTATTGAAGACAGGCCGTCTTGTTGTGTCTCAAGAAGCGCCATTAACGTCGGGTTTTGCTTCTGAAATCGCTGCAACAATTCAGTCAGAATGTTTCTTACATTTAGAATCGCCTATTGAGCGAGTTTGTGGTTTGGATACGCCTTATCCATTAGCGCACGAAAAAGAATATATGGCTGATCACCTTAAAATTTACGAAGCGGTCAAACGCTCAGTCAACTATTAATCAGGTGGAGAAGTATGATGAGTAAAGATTTTATTTTACCTGATATTGGCGAAGGTATTGTCGAGTGTGAAGTGACTGAGTGGTTGATTAAAGAAGGCGATACTATCGTTGAAGACCAACCGGTATGTGAAGTAATGACAGATAAAGCCATGGTGCAAATTCCAGCTATTTCCGACGGTGTCGTGACTAAGCTTTATTATCAGCAGGGTGAAATTGCAAAGGTACATGAGCCGCTCTTCGCTATTTCTTCTGCGTCTGAAGCCGCAGCGGAGGCTACACCAGCTCAAGCTGTAACAGAGCAGATCATGGACCACGCTCCTGAAACTCCGATTACAGACTCTGTTGAGCCTTCTGCTGGTGCCGTTGAAGACTTTCTTTTACCTGATATTGGTGAAGGTATTGTTGAGTGCGAAATTGTTGAGTGGCTAGTTGAAGAAGGTCAAACGGTAAAAGAAGATCAAGAGATCTGTGAGGTGATGACCGACAAAGCCATGGTACAAATTCCAGCGAAAAGCGATGGTGTTATTGAAAAGCTGTATTACCAAAAAGGTGAAATAGCGATTGTACATGAGCCATTATTTTCAATCAGAACAGAGAATGCTTCAGTAGTTGTATCTGCACAAGCGCCATCTTCGGCACCGACAGCTACGCCACAAAAAGCGTCTGTAGAAACTAGCTCAGCGCCAGCTGCAGTTAAAGGCAAAAAAGCAGTAGCTTCTCCTGCGGTTCGTCGTTTAGCACGTGAAATGAATATCGACATCACTTTAGTCGCCGGAACTGGTGCTAAAGGTCGAGTTTATAAAGAAGATCTTATTGCTCATCAACAAGGTGGCAATAAACAAAATACACCAGCTCCAGTTGTTGACACTGTCGCAGTTGCATCAAAAGAGAATCGTGTTGAGCCAATTAAAGGCGTAAAAGCAGCGATGGCAAAAGCGATGCAAGAGTCGGTTTCGACCATTCCGCATTTCACCTACTCGGATGAAATTGACCTAACAGAGTTAGTTGCATTGAGAAAATCGCTAAAAGCGGAGTACGAGAAGCAAGATATTAAATTGACTATGATGCCTTTCTTTATGAAAGCGATGTCGATGGCTATTAAGCAATATCCAATCATGAACTCACAGCCGAATGCTGATTGCACAGAACTGACGTATTTTGACGATCACAACATTGGTATGGCAGTCGATTCTAAAGTTGGTTTATTGGTACCAAATATCAAGTCTTGTCAAAACAAGAGCATCAAGCAAATTGCTATTGATGTAATGACAATGACGGGCCAAGCGAGGGAAGGTCGTTTATCTCCTGAGCAACTAAAAGGCGGTACGATTTCAATTTCTAATATTGGTGCTTTAGGTGGAACAACTGCTACGCCAATCATCAATAAACCTGAAGTGGCGATTGTAGCGTTAGGCAAAATGCAAACACTACCTAGGTTTAACGACAAAGGTGAAGTAGAAGCGCGTCAAATTATGCAAGTGAGTTGGTCTGGCGACCACAGAATTATTGATGGCGGCACGATTGCTCGATTCAATAACTTATGGACTCAATATTTGCAAAATCCAAGTAGTATGATGATGGAAATGATTTAATCATTAATTTCTAAACTTGGATACAGACAAAGCCTAAGTGAAATAATCACTTGGGCTTTTTATTTGTGTTGTAGGTTAATGCTAGCAATTGTTTTGCTCTTTGAACAATAAAAACTTTTCTGTTCTCTGTGCCCTCTGTGGTTTAATCTTTGTTATCAATAATCTTTTCCAAATTAGTGTTGTGGAATCAAATTTAAAAAACTTCTACATTTCTGACGAACAGTCAATTTACTTACTGTCGGCAAATGATGCGAAAAAGCTGAGAAATTGGGTCAAACTGTGTAAAAAACAGTTGCAGAAGATGGGGTTTACTCAGGTTGAAATGATAGGTAAGGGCGCCTATGGCTTCGTTTTTGTTGGCACCAATGCCAATGGCAAAGAACGGGTTTTTAAATTTTCACGTATCACCTTACCGCAAAACGTTCGTGAACGATTAGAAGAAGAAGGCTATATGCTTAACTTGATTAAGCATCCAAACATTCCTGCCTTTGTTGCTTATGAAAATATTAAGAAGCAAGGCATTTTAGTGATGGAACGTGGTCAGGGCATGGACTTGCATGAGCTTTCTAAACTAAGAGGCAGTTTGCCGGTTGCCACTATTGTCAAAATTGCTGGGCAATTAGCTGAGATATTAGCTTTTCTTCGTTCAATCAAGGTAGTTGGTGCAAACGGCCAGCTAGAGCACAAACCCATTATCCATGGCGATATCAAGCCTTCTAATTTGGTATGGGATGAACAAACAGAAACGCTTTCTCTTATTGACTGGGGATCTTGTGTGTTTGCGCAACTCGATGAAAGTGCACAGCCGATAGCCAACAATGTGATGGAGTTAATGTCGGCAGATATGCAAAATACCAATGCAAAATTAGGTGATGTTTACTTTATTGGTAACGAGCAATTAAATGGCGAGTTATCAAGTCCGCGCTTTGATGAGCAAGGAGCCGCGGCAACCTTGTATGCGTTAGCTTCTAATCAAAACTGTCGATATGGCTATTCTGCAATTCCACCAGCCTCTTTAGGCTTACCAAAACCTTTGTCTATTGCACTAGAAGCGTTACTCACAGGCGATAAAAAACAACGAGAGCTGGCTGGAGACCGATTTGTTGAACATGCTAAAGATATGCAACATTGGTATTTACCGGATCTGCCACTGACCAATACTGACTCTTGTTTACCAGTTTGGATCCGCGAGTCAGAGCAAAGCATTGAAACCGTAGTTTACTCATCTAGGAAATCGTTTTTACGGCAACAAGACGGTGGCGATTTACTGCTAAATGTTAAAGATGCACAGCTCGATAAGTACTATAAAAATTACTTACAAGGTATGGGTGATAATGAAAAGGCATTTATTGCAGCGGTCAGCCGTTTTAGTGAGTTTCCAATAGTCGGTGGGCTGGCCATCCATTGGCAGCAAGATGGGATTTATGTTGATTCAAATTTAAATCTGTTTGATGGTGAATATAAACGAAGTGTGAGTGAAACCATTAATAACATGGTTGATTTAGCTCGCAGCTTGGATATACGAGAAGGAACGTTTAAGAGTTGCTTGTTTGATGCGAAAAACACCATTCACGTAGAAAGAGGATCAGAGGCTGAGCCGTTTCAGTTAGCACAAGAAGTGTCGATCCCTTTTGAAGTGACCCACATACCTGAAGTAGAAGAGGGTAAGCAGCATTCCTATTTTGAAGATGGTGAAGATCCAGATGAAAGATTGGCCTTGCCTGCATCCATCATGGAACATATTGTCGCACTTAATAATATTCATCATACTGGTTGCATCATCTTTGAAGTGCTGCCAACACACTTGAAAATACACAATTATTACCATTTGTTGGATAAGGATAAACAGGGCGAGTTTCAATTTCATTTAGACAGTATGCTAAAACATGTCAAAGAAATTAAAGGCATTGGGGTTTCAGGCTATATGAAACTGCCATATACAGACGCAAAGCAGTTTGAGTACCAGAAACAAAGAGCTAGCCTGTTTTATCCAGCTAACCCAAAACAGTACTTAGCTGAGTAATAAAAAAGCCACTTACTAAGTGGCTTTTTAATGAATGTTCCTCTTGTTCTAATTGTTAGAACGGGCTAGCGACTGAGTTAAATTTAATAACAAACAACTTCCAGCTTTGATCCTCTTGTATATGCCCAGTAAGGTAAGCATTACCATGGTGGTCTAACGCTAAATCATTGATCTTAGTAAGATTGCCTTTTGCATAGTACTCACTAAGTAAAAGCTCAGTACCAGCATCGTCATATCTTAATAATACCGCAGACTCTGAGGTTTGAGTGGCCACTAATATTGCACCGTAGTTGTCAATGGTTACAGCTGAGGCGATATCATTATTGCCAAGATCATTTGTGATATAGCCTGTACTATTAAAGCTGGTATAGGCTGTGCCATCTGCTTTGAACTGTGCAATAAGCGTTTGATCACCAGATGTACCTACCGCTACGTAATTGCCAAGCGGGGTAACGGCTACGTCCATAAATTTATCGCTGTTGGTTAAATTTAGGGTTGCAATGCCATCAGTATCAAAACTATTGTCGTAATTGCCTGTATTGGCATCTACACGGATCATAATCGCACTGGTATTATTGGTTGACGTTGTTTCCCCAACAGCGATTAACTTTCCTGCTGCATCAAGGGTAACAGAGTGCAGAGTACTCGATTCGCCTAATGCTAAATTTTGGAAACCGTCAGAGTTAAAGGTTGTATCTAAGGCACCGCTTGGATCTAATTTAACGAGTAGGGCATTGCCATTTAAGCTACCTACCATAATAATCGAGCCATCACTAAGTAGCACTTGGTCATTAACTTTATCATTACTGCCAGATGATAAATCTAGATTGAATCCTCCGCTAGCATAGTCGCTATCTATGGTTGCAGAGCTTGGTTGAGTCCTAAATCCGATAATGTTGTTGTGCGCCGGCGAAGCGGCTATCAGCCTTTGGCCAGCAGTATATATCTGAGTTGTTGGAGCAACCAAAATACTATTGTGTTTTTCTTGGTTTGCCGAATTAACAGAGGTTTGCACCGCGCCAGAACCATCAAAATCAAACCTAGCATAAGTGGCGTTTTGAGTGTTGTTTGAAGAGTTGTAAGCTTCTCCTGCTACTACAATTTTTGCTCTAGGGTCTAAAGTTATGGCATTGGCAAAATAGCCAAAGCCCGCGTCTAACAGTATCTCACTTTGTTCATTACTGATACGCCCGTTAGATTCAACCACACTGATTGCCATATCATCGTTTTCAGTACCGAACACAACATACTTATTATTGTCAGCTTGTACGAAGCCACTAATCGATTCCCAATTCACTAGATTATGGGTCGCGGTTGCAACCCCAGCATTAATGAATGATGAGTTAAAGTTACCGCTATTAGCTGCTAGGTTGAGTAAGACATCAGCTGATGACGAATTACGGACTTGGACGAGTAGGGCAGATGTTGCAGCTTGATATTGAACTTGAGCGCCAGCATAAGTTTTAAAGCTTGCTAAGTCTAAAACTCCACTTGTACCGAAGTTATTTACTGGGTTACCACTACTGTCAACTTTTCGCAGTTGCACACCGTCCAGGCCTTTTTGCGTAAGTATGTAAAGCTGGTTGCCATTTGTTGCTACTGAAATGCCACTGTTGTCATAGCTCGTACTTAACTGCAACAGGCCTCCTGTGCCAAAGCTGGTATCAAGTATGCCATTGCTACTGTATTTAACCATTGCCAGCTGATCCACAGATGCACTTGTGTATTTACCGATTAAGAAGATGGAGCCATCACTTAATATCGTCATATCATTTGCGGTAAATTGGCTGTCGCTATATTCGATATTGCCACCATTAGCAAAGCCGAGATCAATACCGCCGTTAGCAGTAAATTTCATCACTGTTGCTTCGCTCGATAGGTTTGTCCCCATGATGTAAAGGTTGTTACTGCTATCAAGCAAGGCTTGTTTAGGGACAAGGCTAACGTCACCGCCGCCGAAATTATTAACACCTGAACCGTTAAAGTTAGAGTCTAAACTGCCATCGTTAGTATATTTAGCTATGTATAGATCATCCGTTCTTGCGTAGCCAACAAGATAAGGCGCATTGTTAGAGTCAACAACAACATGAGTTAAAGTAAGCCCTCTTGTCGTTGAGCCATAATCATGTCTTAGTATCCCGCTATTGGCGAAATTAATATCAGGCACGCCTAAAGGTGAAGTTTTAAATACGACAAAGTCAGTTTGGTCATCCGCTGGATTTTTACTTTTACCGGCAAAGAACATTTCTCTATTCGGGCCAAAAGCGGCACTAGTTAGTTCATCAACGGTTTTCATTACATTAGAACTGAGACTAGTGTAGTTACAGCTGAACTGAGGATTGTCATTGACTGAATGATAGCGCAGCCTTGTATTGTCAGCTTGAGGTCCAGCTGTTAGCAATTGACCAGAAGCGCTTATTACCGCGCCAGCTTGGTTACCTGAATTACCACTTGCTGTCGACTCAATAAATACGCCATTACTGGCAAAGTTGCTGTCTAAGCTGCCATCTTCGTTGAGCTTAATAATTGCCGTTCTTGGTGTTGATGTGCCAGAAATACCGACCGCGAAAAATCCACCTTGCTTATCTGATAAGATCTTGTGAACCACGTCAGTATCACCTATGTCTTCGATCCTCTGAGCACCGGTTAAAAATGGTACTTGACTGGCATCGAGGTTAAAGGTGTAGATAGCAAAATCATCATTACTGGTGCCCGCAACGAGTAGGCCGCCATCATTGCTGAAGATAATATCATTAGCAAATTGGTCGTTGGCAGCCGAAAGGTTATACGCGCTGCCTGTTCCGTTATTGAATGTATTATCTAAGCCATCTTCCGTTGTTCTAAGCAAGAGTACATCACTATTTGAACTATTATCATGGCTGCCGACGACATAAATGTGGCCTTGATGGTCTAATAAAGCCGCTTTGGCAAATTGATCGTTGGTTTGGTTGAAGATCAAGATGCCACTGTTACCAAAATTAGTATCAATTGAGCCGTCAGGGTTGATATGCACCATAGCCACATCGAAGTTACCAAAGCCTGTTTGAGTATGACCAACAAGGGTAATGTCACCGTCAGTGTGCAATACTAAATCATAGGCTTGGTCTGTTTTATCCGCTTGTATATCAATGCTAACTCTGCCATCGCCACTAAAACTGCTATCAAGTGAACCGCTAGGAGTTAACTTAATAAGGTAGAAGTCATTATCGGCTTTAACGGAGTCTTCCGAGCCCCAAGCACTTATTAAAATGTGATTATTTTTGTCTATTACAACAGCGGATGCTTGTTCGTCGAAAGAGTTGGCTAAATCCAAGGTATAAATACCATCACCATTAAAGCTAGTATCGAGTGTTCCATTTGGATTGAATCTCGCGACAGCTATGGTTTCACCGCTGTCATTGACAGAGCCAACAACTACTATTTTACCATTTCTATCTATCGCCATGTCTCGTACTCTGCTCGCGCCAGATGCACTACCAAAGCTGAAGTCAACAATGTCATTGCTACCAAAATTATCAACAACAGTTAGTTGAATATTGTTCAATTCCATTGGGTCTAGCTCGTCAGTTACTTTGAGCGTAATGTTACGGGTAGTGGTTATATCGCTGTCTGTTGGTGTTCCCGACAACGTATTACCAACCAACGTTAACCAAGCTGGCAGACCTGTTGCTGTATAAGTTAAATTGTCATTATCTGGGTTATTAGCTTGCAAGTTAACTGAAAAGGCTTCGCCACTTATCGCAGTAAGAGGTGGGATATTACACAGCATTGCTGGCGTATTAATATTAGCAATATTCAGTGTTACTGTCGTTGTATTACCTGCTGTTCCATCAGTTTCTGTTGCCTTATAAGTAAAGCTATCAGATTTATTTTTGCTGCCATCATGCTGGTAGGTAAATGAGCCATCAGCATTTAGCGTAAAGCTATTAGAATGACTCGGAGCTGAAACAACGGTTGCAGTGAATGAGTCTGACTCAATATCAGAGTCATTTTTCAACACTCCTTGAGTTGCAGATACGTTAACACTTTGGCTAGGAGTTAAAGTATAAGTATCCGGTGATGCATTGGGGCCATCGTTAACGGAGGTTATATTCACTGTGACGGTCGCTGAGTCACGACCTCCAGAGTTATCCGAAACGAAGTAGGTAAAACTGGCTATGCCAAAAAAGTTAGCTGCAGGAGTGTATGTCAGAGTATTGTCATCCTCCAAATCAATGCTGCCATTGTTTACTGAGGCATCATCTATTCTTAAACCTTCATCACCTGTGTCATTGGCTAATACATCAATATTAACGCTGGTATCTTCTAGTGTTGTCACGCTGTCATTGTTGGCTACTAGATCAGATGAACTGACCGTAACAACAGCAAGCCCGCTATCTGTATCACCACTGTTATCTGAAACAATATAAGTGATATTTGCTTGACCACTAAAACCAGTTGCAGGGGTGTAGGTGAGCTGTTGTTGGTCAATACTAACCGAACCAGTATCGGCGGTTGCACTGGTAAGGGTAAGAGGATCGCCCTCAGCGTCACTGTCATTAGCTAAAACATTGATTGTTACGCTGGTGTCTATTTGTGTTGATGCTGCATCGTCAATCGCAACTGGAGCATCATTAACCGCATTGATGGTAACACTTACTTGCGTACTGTCAGTTTGATTGGTGCTGTCTGTGATCGTGTAATCAATGGTATCTGAGCCATTAAAGTTGACTGCTGGTGTGTAGGTTAGACTACCATTCGAGTTAATAGAAATTGTGCCAGAGTTAGCAGATGCAGCGCTTACGGTTACTACTCCAGTACCGCTATCGTTGGCCAATACATCAACAGATGCAGGCGTATCTTCGTTGGTAACTAAAGTATCGTCATTAGCTGTAATAGCAATGCCTGTTGCCACTGCGACATTAACTTGAGCAGAAGCGGTTAAGCCACTGTCGTTGCTAATAGTGTAATTAATGGTCGCAATGCCAAAGAAATTGTTTTCTGGAGTAAAGACAACAACAGTGCCATCTGTTGTTACATTGCCCGCAGAAGCTGATACTGAAGTTACGGTTAGTGTGCCATTATCTGGATCTTGGTCGTTGGCTAGTACGCTAATAGTTACGCTTTGATTAAGCCCAGTAGAGGCTTGATCATCGATAGCTACAGGCGGATCATTGGCTTCTACTATGGTGATCTGAACTTGTTCTACTGTGCTAAGTCCTTCAGCGTCCATTGCATTATAGCTAAAACTATCTTGGCCAAACGCATTGGCATTTGGAGTGTAGCTAAAACTACCATCTGAACTCAAAGAAACGCTGCCAAGACTAGGAGTAGAAGCGATTGACGCTGTAAGAGGTCCACTTGAATCAGGGTCAGAGTCATTCGCCAGTACACCTTGCTGAGCTGAGATTGTTAGAGCAGTATCTTCGTTTGTAGAGTAAGAGTCTGGACTAGTAATAGGAGCATCATTGACATTAGTAACGACAATGGAAGCCGTTGCTTGTGACACCGCTCCAGCAGAATCCGTTGCTTGATAAGTAAAACTGTCTGCACCACTAAATTCATTATTTGGTTGATACACAAATGAACCGTCAGAAGCTAAGTTTAAGGTTCCGTTACTAACATTAGATAATAAACTGGCAGTCAACTCTTGCGCACCATTTATACCTATGTCTGCATCTGTATCGTTTGCAAGTACCGAAATACTAGAGACTAAAGTCGTGTCCTCTAGCGTTTGGTAGCTATCATCATTAGCCTGCGGCAAGTCATTGACGTTACTTACGTTCAAGCTGACAGTGGCAGTGGCAGTGGCATTAGCAGTGTCTACTGCTTGATAGGTAAAACTATCTAGGCCAAAAAAGTCGGGAGCCGGTTGGTAGCTAAAACTACCGTCTTGATTTAAATTAAGAGAGCCAGAGCTTACATTGCTGACTAAGCTCACAGTAAGTTGATCCGCAACGTCTATATCGCTGTCGTTGCTTAGAAGCCCAGCAGCTGCATTTATGTTAAGAGCGGTATCTTCGGCAAGGCTATATTCATCATTAACTGCTTCTGGAGCATCATTAACAGCGGCTATAGTAATAACCACATTTGCCTGCGACACTCCGTTAGCTTCATCTAATACTTGGTAACTAAAGCTATCTGTGCCGCTGAAGTTTGCATTAGGTTGGTAATTGAAATTGCCATTTGGCTGTAAAGAAATGCTACCGTTGGACGTTGTTGTTAGCACCGAAGCGGTTAGCTCACTGCCTTCTGGGTCGCTGTCGTTTGTTAACACATTACCTTGTAAGTTAGTGTCTTCAGGTGTGGCAAAGCTATCGTCTTGTGCTTCGGGTAATTGATTATTTAAAGCAGGGATCCTTAGCTCTTCGCTGAATGCACTTTCACCAGAGCGATCGACGGCGGTAACTAATGCAAATGCGCCCTGACTATCGACAAAGCCAAGTATTTGCTGGCTGGTGGTTTGCAATGAACGAAAAATTTGGGCATCGGTTTTGCTGTTAATGTTTGAAGGGGTTATACCTGGCTCAGAAGCTAGATATAAATTGTATCGGGAGGCATTGGTTACGGCATCCCAAGCAATATTCATGGTACCAGGTTGACGAGTTGCTGTTACGTTGCTGACAGAAGGGGGCTGCCAATTAAAGTTAACAGTATCGACTACTTGTTGAGTACCAGCTATATCTGTTACAACCAGCTCCATTTGCAGGCTGCCGCGTTGCTGAGCAAAATTTAGTGGGTTTATCCCTACTACAGGGCGTCTTAACGCGGTACTGCAATTGTTAGCACAAATATTTATATTGGTGTCACTGTTGGCAAACCTCATATCAACGCTTTGTATCCCTTCCGGATCAGAAGCTTGAGATACTATGAGCAACAAATTGCCAGTCTTGGTTTCGTTTTCCAACGGAAAAAGAATGGTGCCTGTTGAATTATTTGCGTGAGCGTTACACGTTGCCAAAAGCGATGTAACTAGTACTAAAGTACGGTTATTTAACATCTTACCTAACATCACTTACTCCAGTAAAAAGTTACCACTGATTGTATTATTTGGATTGTTTAACTCAGACAAATTGAAGTTACCAAATACTTTACTTGCTTGGTCGGTAAAGAAACCGCCAATTTGCCCAGTTGCTAACTCATTGCCATGGGTTGCTTGAGAAATGCCCAAAGATAATTGGTTTTGGTCGATAAAACCTTGGTAAACAGCAAACCATTCACCGCCCGCATCTGTCGCGGTTAAATCGCCTTCAACAAAGGTAGTGTCAAAATTGATATTCATGTTTACGCTAAAATTACTCACGGCTCCCGCTGAACTTTCTACACTACTATCTATTACACCTGATAGCGTTGTTGTGCCTTGCATTGCTGCAACAATCTCTGGTGCAGTTGGAGTTAGAGAATCAAACGTTTCTTGGTTTAACGACTCGCCAAGTGACTCATCAATGTCTTGTTCGTCACCTGTTGGCGTATTGTCCGCTGAAGGTTCAACCGCTGAGTCTGTTTGTAATCCGTCAGTTAGTTGGCCATCAGGATCGGCGTTACTAGATTCACCGCCTATATTATTCGTACTGTCTGGCTGTTGATCTTCATTACCTGTATTTGAAGTACTTTGCGAGTCTGCCTGATCTTCATCAGCATTCGATTCGGAGTTGCCATTGCTAGTCGAATTGCCATCTAGGTCGTCGGGGTCGTCAGAATTATCTGGGTCTTCGTTCACTTCAGAGCTGTCATCGTCACTGTGACCCGTTTGAAAATTCTCAGGTGGCTGTAATAGTTCGGTAACTTCACCTTCTTGCGATATAACACCAAAGGAGAAATCTTCGCCTTCACCAAAAGATACGGTGTCTGTACCTGTCCCTGTATCTACAGTTAAGTCAATTGCTCCATCCCATACAGCTAGAAACATTTCTCCTTCGACCAATTCTATTTCGAAGTGAGTACCTCGTATACCGATTGAGCCGACTGGCGTTTTTAGTTCATAACTACCACTGTTTTCTTTAATTGCCCCAGTGACACTTCTTAGTCCGCCTTTTACCAGCTCTATTACCATGGAGTTATTGTCCGCTCCGTCTTGGTAATTATATTGCGCAATATTGACTTGAGAATTCTCTTTTACCGCTAAAAGGCTGCCATCGGACATTCTGAATTGAGCTTTACTATTGGCTAATGTATTGACGGTATCGACATTAAAAATCGGTGAACGGCGCTTTAATGAACGAGGGGTTTGTGCTTGTTCATGCGCGGTTACGTCGCCCCTAGTTATGATCGTTTTTCCTGCTTCTGTATTAGCCATTATTGGCGTTGAAGCCAGTGCTAATAATAGAGGAGTGAATTTAAACGAATGGTTTACCATACAGTGTCTCCTTACTTCTGTGCATAAGACAAAGTTAATATCGCTTCAGTTCTGTTGTGTTGGTACAGAGCTGTATTACTCTTTTTATCGGAATGTCTAGTCAACAAATTAACAGACCAAACTGGTGAGAACTGGTAGTTATAAGACATTTCTGTTGACCATAACTTATCGTGCCGTTGGATCCCTGTCGTTGGATTAATTGCCGCATACTGGCTATCTAAATAAGAAAGACCAAAATGAACTTTGTGTTTCTGATCAACGTTATAGATATATTGGTAGCGTGCAGCCGTATTTACTTTACTCAAATGTTGGGCATCATCCAGTGTGGCATCATCCTCTGCATAGTTTAGTTCAAAAACGTGAGGATGCTTGCCTGTTTTAATGACCTTGTAGCTCATACTCAGTTGTTGCAGATCTAAGTTGTCAGAGAGCTTATTGTCTATCTCGCTACGAGCAACACTGCCTTGCCAAAGCCAACCTTGGCTGAATGGGAAACTAATGGAACCAACTAGACCATAGGCGACGCGATACAAGTCTTGGTCCAATTGCATAGGTTGAATATAGCTAGATAGTTGATAATTGATATCTTGTTTTTGCGTAGAGTAAGCAACAGAGACACTTGGAATAGTGCGGTCTAAAAAGCTGGCTTTATCGTGCTTCAAATGACTGATGTCTAAGTCAACACGAAGCGCATCATTTTGATTCAGTCGATGCAAGTAATTATAGTTTGCACGGACGGATTGATAATTGTCAGAGATCTTCTTACTGCCCGCAAATAACTCAATTTCACCGAGCACAGGAATAATCACCTTATCTAAACTTGAACCACTATTGACGTTAGAGTCGTGGGCGTATTGGACTGCTAATTTATAACTATGGCTGCTTTGTGTTTGAGTAACGGATTTTATTTGTTGGATTTGTTCTATATAGGTCTGTATTTGCTGTTGTTCTTGCGCTGAAAGGCGGAGGTTTTGTAACTTATTGAGCTCAACCATCGCAGCATCGTAGTTATTGACTTGAAAGTAGCTGAATGCCAAATAAGTTTTCGCCGACAAGTTGTCAGCATTGGTTAGTACGACCCGCTCAAAGGCAAATACAGCTTCTTGATAACGTTCAGTGTGATAAGCTGCTAAGCCAAGGTAGTAGTCAAATGATGGCTCACCTATATCTGCTTCTATCGTTTGTTGTGCCTTTTCATAGGCTTTTATATATTGTTTTTGCTCAATTAGCTCGGATAAGGAAGGGCGTTCATTGGCATAAGTGTAGCCACTTAAAATACTACTTATGACTACAAGTTTCGCCAGACGATTTACTGCTAGCATCCTGTTCCTCTTGTTATTTTTTAAATTCTCCTGTCAATATTAGTATATATGCTCCGATTTGATTGTATATAAAAAAAGCTCTGGTAAGACGATGTTGTCAAAATGGGGAAATAAATACTCTGTTCCACCTTGTTAACTCGCGTTATGCAACAAACACATACCCTTTAGAACGCACTGTTTTTATTAACTCATTGTGTCGATTAGTAGCGCCAAGTTTATTTCTGATCGCTGATATTTGCATATCAATTTGTCGACTCAGACCATCATATTCAACGCCTCTAAGATGCATGGATATGTCATCTCTGCTGACAATTTCGCCACGACGTTCCACCAACAACAAAAATAGCTCATACTCTGGGTTACTAAAATCAAGTAGCTCACCCTGTTTGCGAACTTCTCTGCGACAAGTATCGACGCTAATGTCGCCAAACTTGTTTGATGGCTGTGCGTTATTTGCAGTCAGTTGCTCAGTTTTCATATCACGGCGCAATATGGCGCGACACTTTGCTAACAATAGCCTTGGCAAAACGGGTTTAGGGATATAGTCATCGGCACCTGTTTCTAATCCCAATACCTGATCAATAGGGTCTTTACAGGCGGTTAACATAATAATTTTACCAGCAAATAAGGGCTTTATCTGTCGGCATATATCTAAGCCGTCACCATCAGGCAGCATAATGTCCAACAGCACTAAATCAGGTTGAGTGGTTTTTATTTTTTCGACAATGCCAGCGGCGCTATGGTAAAGCGAACATGTAAACTCGTATTGTTGTAAAAAATGAGCGGTTAATTCGGCTAACTCTACATCATCCTCAACTATCATAATGTTGTACTTTTTCATTATTCAATGACTCCATTAAAAGTAGCGACTTAAACCAATTTGGTAAGCAGTTCTGTTGATATCTTCGGGGTAGTAGCTATGCCCAACTTTGTTGTATTCAATGGTAACAAAACTCTTCCATTGCGATGAAAAACGATATGACAATGTTGTTGCCAATTTGTTCACATCTGCAGAAGGTTTATACAAAAAATCAAAATGAGTGCTGGTCGCAGAAAGGTGAAATTCCCAATCGTTGTTAATGGCATATAAGCCACTGACTGACAGGCTTTTACTGTGATAGTCATTGGCCAATTGCGGGGAGCTATTTTTGGCAAATCTAACACGGCTACTAATAAGCAAAGTTTTGTCTTTAAAATAATTCGACCAAGACAGGGTTTGGCTATGATAATGAGACTTTTCCGTGTAGAAATCATCAATTTCATAGTGTTTGCTGAGCCAATCAAAGCGTAACGCAAATTTACCCAAAGGGCTAAAATAACTAATCTCTGGTCTTAATCCTTTGTAACTATGTATTGGACCAGAAGATTGGTTCATGCGGCTATAATAAATCTGCCCTGAGATTAACCAATTATTACTTAAACTTTTTAGTATTCGGCTGTCATACCTGACTCTGTTTTTATCGAAGTTGGTTAATTCAAAGGCGGTTTCCGAGGTCATATGTATGGTATTAGACCATTGGTACTTACTGTCTTTGTCAAAATATTGATGAGTAACTTTGGCATTGGCTCGCCAAAAAGCATCATTAAAGTTATAAGAGACAGGAGGCGCGGTAATATCCGTAGTGCCGTCGGTGTATGGTAGTAGTTCGGAGTAAGGGATAAAGTTACCGTCTTGATCAAGAAAACCGTCTGCCAGATAAAGCGTTGCTTGTAGGCCAGAGTCAGCAACTAACTGCTCTAGCTGTGAGCAGCTAGTTTGTGTTGTTGCTTCAGGATCCATGCAGGTTTCAGCAAATTCAAGATAGTGAGTCTGATAAGGTTCTGTGCCATGGTAATAGTCCGGCTCGTATATGAAAGACGGATCTTGACCACCAAATAGTTCTGTTTCATTAACTATATTCGGGTCGAATTGGTTATCTGAAAAAGCATCATTAATTGCAGTTAAGCCCAAATTACTGTCATTGCCCACCGCGACTTGTATAAATCCAAACAGTTTGTGTTTGTTGCTGGTAGGCTGGTTTCGCATGTTCTGGGTTATTTTGTTTTTAAGCTTAGCTATATTCAACTTTACCGCTTTTGGTAAATTGTTTGAGTCCAGCAGTTCATCCGCCATCTGGTTGGCATTACTCCAGTCTTGTAACCGATAGTAGGTCATGGCGAGTTCTGCTTTCGCTCTTAACAGCTCGGGCTTTGCTTGCAACAGGTCTAGCAATATACCTTTCGCCGTTTGTAGGTTACCTTTTTGTAACTCTGATTTAGCGTAGCTGAGTCTTTGTTTCGCTGTATAGTCAAGCGGGGCGCTAAATGCCGAGCTACTGGTAGCTAAAAGCACCGCAACAAAAATGCGATTCACGGTAGGAACGCTGTGTGTATTATTTTTATTGTTCACTTTTATTCGCCTTTTTCTTCAATGCGTTTTGTTCTAGTTGCGCTAGTTTTTTAATTATTCGCTCGAACAATACTTGATTGTCGATTGCTGATCTTTTCAATCCTTCAGGATCTGAGCTTTTGACAGAGTCGGCAAACTCAAGAGCTAAGATCTCTTCTTCTAGCATCAGGTCATCTCTTGCTAAAAGTTGCAGTTGATCAAACTTTTTTGCCCGAGTTATAGGTTCATCCAGCATATTGCTGCTGTCCATTTGATTGATGGCCTGCTCGATTTCACCAGTAATACCAACGCCAAACTGTTGTTTTAGTTTGTTGATCCTTTGATTTATTAGCTCTTGCTGCTGTGGCGTTAAGGGCAAGGTATAAATGTCTATCTCTAATAAAGTTTGATCCCAATCTTGCCACTCATTGGCTAAAGTTTGTTGCTCTTGTGCTACCAAGTGAGTGGAGAACAAAACTGCAAACACGAGCGAGTAAAGTGATGGCAGAAAGGAGCTGCGACCTTGGTTTTTTATTTGTTTATATAATGTCAGCATCATGTTTACCTTAAACGACCAAAGGCAGAGAAACCCTGATCTCTGCCCCTCCAGCGGGTCTATTGTAAGCAATGATGCTGCCTTTGTGTTGGCTGCTGATCTTTTGACAAATAGCTAAGCCTAAACCGTAACCACTATTGTTAAAGGTTCGGGCGCTGTCGGCTTTGTAAAAAGGTTTGAATAAATCAGGTAAAATAGTTGGCTCAAAGCCAGGGCCATCGTCTTGTACTAGCAGTGACAGTTGCTCTTGTTCTTGTACTAATTCAACCTTAACCTGACTATGGGCGTATTTACCTGCATTGGTCAGTAGGTTACCTAACAGTCGTTTTAGCAATACTAAATTGCCCATCACCTGGGTATTTGACGTTTTGATATCAATATTAAAGTCAATATCAGCAAAACAATTTGTGATCTCTGATACTTCTTGTCGAACTAAGTTGTTTAGCTTGAGTTTAGAAAAACGGATATCTGGCTTAGTGGATAAATGTTCATAAGTTAACAGTTCATCTATCAGTTGATCTAATTGGCTAATGTCTTGCTGACAATGCTCGATTAATGCATCGTCATCTTCATTTGCTGACTCTATAGCATCTAGTCTAAATCTTAGTTTGGCAATGGGGGTTCGAAGATCATGTGAAATTGCTCTGATCATATACGCTTGCTCACTCAACAGGCGCTCAATACGTTGCGCCATGTTTGCGATTTTAGTATTGAGATCGGCAATGGAGTCGCTGTTTTGTTGTTTACCTTGCTCTACTGATTGGTCATTGCCGATAGCATCGACGGTTTGCTGTATTTGGATCACACGTTTTCTTAGGTGTTCGAGAAACAGCCAAATAATAATGGCAATGCAAAGCAAGGTAATTAGTAAAGCGGAGAGTAAAATGTGCAACGGATAGCTATCAAAATAGGGAATGCTGCCTAAAACCAAAGCGTCGTCGGTGTTGCCCCATTTGGCATAGGCTGTCACAGATTCTTGATGACCAAAGCTGCTGCTACGAGTAAAAACTGTGTCGCCGCGACTTAAACTTCTTAATTGCTTAGTAGATAAACTTAATTTATCGGTAGAAGCGCGTTGAACAGGGTATTTAGCATATTGTTTGATATAACTAAATGCTTGTTCTCGTTGTTCAATATTATATCGGCCAAGTTCATTTAGAGTGAGGAAAGCGGTTGCAGATAACCAGGTATCAGAAAAATCGGTAATAGACAAAATAAGCTGCATATTACTTTGTTTAGAAGGACCAATAACCAGCTGATAAGCGTTTATATCTTGTGAAAACGAAATCCCCGGTTTGGTAAAACGTTTAGGCTGATAAACCAGTTTATACTCAGTGTCGATCAAGGAACTCACCAACTCGATCCAACGCTCTTTTTTTTGCTCTTGCTGTCGGTCCATACCATTGAGCAGCAAAGAGGAAGTCAGTTGGGTTACTTCATTTAGGTAAGTTTGATATCGATATGAATTGACCTTTTGCACGATCAAGTAGGTACTGCTGATCACCACCAGAACACTAATGAAAATACCACCATAGATAGAAAAAAACAGATTGCGCAAAACAGACCTCTATTAATATTACCTTGGCATTATCTCAGTAACACAAGGATCAATAAACTGCGTTGAAGGTGGATTTACAATTTATATACAAATCTCCAACATTGTTGCGACACAAGATAACAATAAACTCAATCAATTCTTGTAAGCTAAATTTAAGTTATTGATTTAAATAACCATTAATTAAAAATTAAGGTGTGGCAGGGGGAGCAAAGCAATACAAATTATTGACATTTGATTAATAGTGTACGGCCTAGTTACTAGTTAAAAATAACGCAACCTTAAGTCTTAAGCACTGTCTTGGGCATCAAGGTGTTGTTTACTTAATTATTAATAAGGTGAAATTATGAAACACAATAAACAAGCTTTAAAAACTCTGTCTTTCTCTATTATGACATTGCTGTGCTCATCATCGGCCATTGCTGATGATGCAGCCGTTATTAGCGCCGGTTTTCCTGACGTATCATATGAATTTAAAGATGGTAAGTTACAAGAAAAATTTGGCGACGTTGACTCGGTAACATACAGTAAAGAAGCCTTACCTAAGAGTTGTGCCGCAATTGACACAGCAACACAAGGTGTGGCTGAAAAGCACAAGAAACAACCTACTGCAGATATTGTTGGCAGCTGGAAGATAGACGACGATAATTCCGCTACCTCTATCGAGGGCGATGACTCATACGTTATGCCTAGCTACTTTGTAAATATTAAGAGCAATGGTGAGATCGCCGCATACAACTTTGATGATAAAGAAAGTACCTGTGATTTGGTGATGTCAGATGAGCTTGATGGTAATAAATTAAGCTACAACGAACCTGTGTCTAATGTCGATTTAACGAAAGTAAAAGTGACGAAAATCGATAAACAATTAGCTGTTATTAATGTGTTAAAAGAAACTTATACAGACTCGGATTCAAGTAAGTCTGTAGATTATGCCCAAGCCTATCTGTATGACGCGGTAAGCTCTCTACCACAAAAATGCGATATTGCAGCGAAAAAGCCAAGCCAAGAAAAATCAAATAACAACCCAAATGCAGCTTTAGTTGGCAACTGGTTGGACAAAACCCAAGAGTTCTTAGGCGATGATATGATGTCACAGCAATACTTTGTTCTAACCGCTGATGGCTTTATGTTTACCGCAAGTTATGAAAAATACGAACAAAACGAGGATTGTTTCATTGAATACATTGGAGAAGTAGTTGGTGATACTTATACTAAGTAATTAGTTTTAGTTAACAGTAGTGATAGGCTGCCTAAGCCTATCACTTTTATTGCGAATGCAGCGACAAACTAGGTACTTGAGTATCTAATTTTGTAGCTTTTCAAACTGTTCCGTTAACTCTTTCATACGTTTTTCATGGTGCGCGGCAATAGGCATACCATCGACAACTTTATAAACCGCTTTACAACGCTCCAAAAGAGACCATTTCTTTTTCGGTGTTTTTTCTATCATAGCGATTAGCACTTGCAATAAGTTCAGTGCACTACCTGTGTTCATTGGCGCGATTTTTAGCGATTTATCAAAAAGATTTGCTGCGGTATCTAAATCACCCTCAGTAAATTTCTCGATGCCTTTTTTGTTCAGAAGCTTAACGTTTTTGATATTGTCGGTGGCAGATGTTTGCGCCTCTGACAGCATCCTCATGGTAAAGTCATCTAGCTCAATATTGGCAGACTTGATCTGTTTTGAGTATTCAATCGCCTTGTCAAATTCGCCTATTTTCATCATCAAAGAAATACTGTCAGCTAACAGTTCAGTAGGGAAGGCGGCTTCTTGTTCATTGTATTTATGAGTGAAATCAAAAAACTCTTTTTTAGCTTTGTAGTTTAGGCCGTTAACTGAGTCTAAACGGGCCATACAAATGGTTTCAAAATCTTCTTGGGCAAAGCTGGTGAAAGACGTGCTTTCTCTTTTTGATTTTTGTAAAGCATAAATGGCTTCTTGGTTATAACGTCGCTTTTTTTGCTCATCGCTTTCCAGATCACAAATGTCAATAATATTACGGATATGGTTAAGCAGATGGCGATAGTCTTTTTTAAAAGCATTTGAGGTAAGGTCTACAACTTGATTACAAGCTTTAATCGAAGCTTCAAAATCTTTGTTTAGTTTTGCTACTGCACTTAATTTATATTGTCTAGACACCGAAAAAGGCGACTTTTCTATTCCTTGTTTGACCCAGTCATAGGCATACTCAATTTCTTCAGTATTGAGATAACAATCGGTGATGATGTCATAGGCACTGATACTAAACTTGCTTTGCAACACCGCCTCTTTGGCGTAGCGAATAGACTCAATATATTTATCTTGTTCTTTTAACACTTTTGCTTTGTATATTAGCGCCCAGTTTATTCTTTTCTTCTCCAGCAAACTGTCGACATAAGCAAGTAGTCGGTCAAAGTTTTTAAGTTGAAACAGTACTTCAGCTTTATATTTGTAGGCAATGGCTTTATATCTTGGAAACTTAACGATGATCTTCTCAATGATAGCCAAGGCGTTTTGATATTGGCCCTTTTCCATAAACTCGTAGTAGGGCACAAAAGCCTGCTTTTTAACCCAAGCTTTACTGACTCGTTGAATTAGTAGGTTTTGCGAAAAAGGTTTGACTATGTAGTCGTCAGGGACTGTTTCTAAAGCGCCGACAACCATAGTAGATTGAGCTTCGCCTGTAACCAAAATTTGAATGCTGGATGCTGGTGCGAGTTTTCTCTCTTTTATCTCTTCAAACAATTGGCGGCCATTACGTCCTGCACCAAGATTGTAATCGATAAAAATAATGTCGTATTTCGTTTGCTGGCATTTGAACAAGGCCGTCTCGCCACTTTGGGCAACAGAAATTTTTGCTGCGTTCATACTTTTCAGCATGCCACGCATCATCACCTGGAAAGGTCTCTGATCATCAACGATCAGTATGTTTTTGCCTTCGAACGAAAAATTAGCACTCAAATTGTTACTACTTTAAATTGATTTGCCTTGTACCATTCTTGTAATTTTAACAATAAATTCAAGTGGTATTTTGCTTTAAATTAAAAGATAGAAGTAATTTTAAACTATATGGTCAGCGAACGCACTGTTCAAAGCACTAGATAAACTAAAGTGGTTGAAATTAAAGAGGAGGTTGGTTCTCACATTGCGCGTTTTACACTTTGTAAAGCGAAATACCTAAACAAGCTTTAGATAGCAAAAAGCCGAGTATGATTTCTCATTCTCGGCTTCTTTAAAAGAGATGGTGGAGGGAGGTGTAGGATTACTACAGGCGTCCTGCCTTTCGCCCTGCGGGTCAGCTAACGCTGATTTAATTTGTTCCAGACAAATTAATCGAACCACAGTCGGTGGTCCTCATCCAGCCTCCCAAGTGCCAGATAGCAAAAAGCCGAGTATGATTTCTCATTCTCGGCTTCTTTAAAAGAGATGGTGGAGGGAGGTGGATTCGAACCACCGAAGGCGGAGCCGTCAGATTTACAGTCTGATCCCTTTGGCCACTCGGGAACCCCTCCAGCAATGTAGGGCGCATAATACCGATAGATTTTTTTTTGTAAACAAAAATATTAAAGTTTTTTTACTGACTGCCGTTAAATTGGTCAGATGCAGTAATTACCTATATTTAGATGTCGCACGAGCTTAATAATATCAACGAATTAAACGCAAACTTTCCTATTAGAGAGTCTGCCTTTTATTCGCAAATTAAATCTTCAACAGAGACTGGTGACAGTGCTTCTTTTGCATTGCTCATGTCTATGTTAACAACAGATGCTAAAGAGCTTGATGAATTTCACTTACCTCATACTGCTGACGATAAGATCAAATCTGACTTATATGGTCAATTTCATATCCAACAAAAGCAATTAGCGGGCGACTTCAATGATCAACGTTCATTGGCTTATAACGAGCTAATACATCAAGGTGATAAAGCTGCAGTTGCACTAGATTTGAAATTAAATCCTGAACCTTTAATTGCAACTCCAGAAAAATTCTCACAACAATTGTTAGACAACTTAGATCCTAACGTGAAAAGCCGCCTTGCTGGTGGTCATGATGAACAGCCTGAGCAACCAGTAGTGGCTAAAGTCGAAAAAGAAATCGACGTTGAGTCTTGGTTCCAAGTGCTTCATGAATCTAGAGCTTTATCAACAGCAGCATGATCGCCGTTAAAATATAAATGTTACAATGTATCATTTTGTTTTGGTTTATTTATAATCGAGCTTTAAACACTCGAGTTAGAAAAAGCCAAATTAATGATACGAGTTATAAAGAGACAACACACTTTAACGCCTCTAATCTTAAACTTTTGCCAACAACTGCAAACTTATAAAAGTGCTAGTGGGCATACTTTTAGCGGTGATATAGATACAAGTTACAGCACCAGAATATCTCTAGCGACAGATAACAGCATTTATCAAGCTATTCCTCAAGGGGTTCTGTTTCCTAAATCGACAGCCGATGTACAAGTTATTACGGAATTAGCAAATCGTAACGAGTTTAATTCTATTCGATTTTCGCCAAGAGGCGGAGGCACAGGTACAAACGGCCAATCTCTTACTGAGCATATGATTATTGATATGTCTCGTCATATGCGAGAGGTATTAGAAATAAATCCTGAGCAAAGGTGGGTTCGTGTTCAGGCTGGGGTCATTAAAGATCAGCTTAATGATTATTTGCGACCTTTCGGTTTTTTCTTTGCTCCTGACCTATCTACTTCAAATAGAGCAACTATCGGTGGCATGGTAAATACCGACGCTTCAGGGCAAGGCTCTTTGGTGTATGGCAAAAACGAGTGATCATGTTTTGGCACTTACCGCAGTAACTGTCAATGGTACTTTGCTAAATACCAATAAAATGTCGTTGGCTAAAGCTAAGGAGCAAGCTGCCCAAACAAGTCAACTTGGTGAAATAACTCAGCAAGTGTTATCGACGACGATTGATCACAGACAACAGATCCTTGAAAGGTTTCCTAGGTTAAATCGTTTTTTAACAGGTTATGATTTAGAAAATGCCTGGTTACCTGATAGTCAGGAGATTGACTTATCGCGAATTTTAGCGGGCTCAGAAGGCACGCTCGCTTTTATCACCGAAGCGAAACTGAATATTACGCCTATTGCTAAGTTTAAAACCCTCATCAATATTAAGTACGATAGTTTTGATTCTGCTTTGAGAAATTCACCGTTTTTGGTTGCCGCCAATGCCACTTCGGTTGAAACCGTTGACTCGAAAGTACTTGGTTTGGCAAGAGAAGACGTTGTCTGGCAAACCGTTTCAGATCTTATTGAAGATGTACCAGGTAAAGTCGTGAGTGGCTTAAATATGGTTGAGTTCAATGATGAGAACGAAGCAAATCAAAAGGATAAAGTAGAGTCCTTATGTCAGAGACTTGATCAGTTAATACAGAACAATGAACAAGGTGTGATTGGCTATCAGATCACTACGGATTTAAATGCTATTTCTCGAATTTATGGTATGAGGAAAAAAGCAGTTGGTTTGTTGGGTAAGGCAGATTCAGGCAAGAAACCAATTGCATTCGTTGAAGACACCGCTGTGCCACCTGAGCACTTAGCTGACTTTATTGATGAATTTAAAGCGCTGTTGGACTCTCATAGTTTGGATTACGGTATGTTTGGTCATGTCGACGCTGGCGTATTACATGTCAGGCCTGCGCTAGATTTGACAGATCCAGAACAAGAAAAGCTCCTTAGAGAAATATCAGATCAAGTTGCAGGATTGACGGCAAAATATGGTGGCTTGATGTGGGGTGAACATGGCAAAGGTTATCGCAGCGAGTACGGTCCTGAATTTTTTGGAGATGAGCTGTTCACTGAACTTAGGAAAATTAAAGCGGCATTTGACCCAAATAACCGCTTAAATCCAGGTAAAATTTGTACGCCATATGGTTCGACCGATTCACTGGTTTCTGTTGATGGTGAGAAAAGAGCAAAATTCGATAAAACCATTCCAATCGAAACAAAACGAATATTTGACAGCACAGTGAACTGCAACGGCAATGGCTTATGTTTCAACTATGATGCCGACAGCCCGATGTGCCCATCTTATAAAGCAACGAAAGATAGGCGGTTTTCGCCAAAAGGACGTGCGGGTTTAATGAGAGAGTGGCTGAGGTTACAACAAGACAGTGCCGAAATGTCACGCGTTGAGTCCAAAACTTTACTATCAACTTGGTTTACAAAGCTAAGCAGTTCAATAGCTAAAGGTCTAGGTAAATATGATTATTCTCACGAAGTAAAACAAAGCATGGATTTGTGTTTAGCTTGCAAGGCTTGTACAACCGCTTGTCCAATTAACGTTGACGTGCCAACGTTCAGAACCAAGTTCTTAACGCAATACCACGAACGTTATTTTAGAGACGTAAGCGATTATTTAGTTGCATACGTTGAAGATATACTTCCTAAGCTGGCTAAAGCACCTAAGTTATCTAATTTCTTGGCGTCTAACCCTGTTAGTGTTTGGGTAACGCGTAACTTGTTGGGTTATGTTGACGCTCCAAAATTTTCACAAAACCTACATAAAACGCTGCCAAAACGGTATTGGTATGTAGCTTCGGAAGTCGATGGCTTAAGCTCACTGGAAAAAAGTAAATATGTGTTTTTAGTGCAAGACCCGTTTACTAGTTTTTATGAAAGTGAGTTAGTCACTGATACTTTTCGAGCATTGACCGCGCTAGGGTTTAAACCACGACTGGTGCCTTTTTCAGCTAATGGTAAACCAGCTCATGTTAAAGGGTTTAAAAATAAGTTTATCAAGGTGGCAAACAAAACCACTGACTTTCTCAATGAGGTTGCTCAACATAGAATTGCCATGATAGGGCTTGATGCTTCTTTGGTATTTGCCTATCGAGATGAGTATGTCAAAGAGTTAGGGCAAGATAAAGTACAGTTTGAAGTAAAGGTGCTAAGCGAGTGGCTAAGTGTTCAAGCGTTCGCCAATATCTCTTTAAATACTGGAAATACCTATCAATTATTGGCGCACTGCAGTGAGAAATCTTTGATGACAGAAGTGAACAAACAATGGTATAAGATCTTCCGCAGTCTTGGTCTTAACTTACAATCGTTAAATGCAGGTTGTTGTGGTATGGCTGGTACGTTCGGCCATGAAAAGGCAAATCAAGCACTGTCCACTGAGTTATACCAAATGAGTTGGCAAAGTAAGGTTCAACAATTCCCAGATACATTGCTTGCAACTGGCTTCTCTTGTCGTAGCCAAATTAAACGTTTTGATAAGGTGCATGTAAAACACCCAATTCAGGTGATAGCTCAGTTAACCCAATAGAAAACGAAGCAAACAATATTTAGAGAGTTTTATTCATGCAGTTCGCTCAATACTGGCCAGAGTTTTTAACTATGGCTTTTGCACACTTAATCGCGGTATCAAGCCCAGGACCTGATTTTGCTATCGTTATGAAGCATTCGATTAGTTACGGCAAACGTATTGCAATCATTACTAGTGCAGGGGTTGGCGCAGCGATCTTTTTACATGTTGCCTATGCATTAGCTGGTATTGGTTTAATTGTTAAGAGTTCACCTATGTTGTATCAAGGCTTGATACTCGTCGCTTCTGGCTTTTTATTGTATTTAGGTTACGGTGCGGTAAAAGCAAAGCCAAGCGGTGAGTTTGAAGCTGAAGTATTGCAATCGGACAAAATGATCTCGGATAAAAAAGCCTTTGCCTTAGGTTTTTTAACTAATGGCTTAAATCCAAAAGCGACGATTTTCTTTTTGTCTTTATTTACCGTGATCGTGGACGCGGGTACGCCATTTATTATCAAAAGTGCGTATGGCGTTTATTTGGCACTTGCGACTTTCTGTTGGTTCTTGTTTTTATCACTGATCTTAACTAAACCACAAGTCAGGCAAGTGTTCAGCCGTAAAGGTTACATTTTTGACCGTGTTATGGGCTGGGTATTAATTGCCTTAGCCGTTAATATTTTAGTCAGTGAGTTTATTTTATAATTGTTCGGTCAGTAAAATTGCTCATCATCGGCATCTACGGATACTTCAATTTTGCTATGAACATCATCTAAATGCATGCCAAAATGAATTGAATTACAACAGGCTGGACAGTCTTCATAATAGTTTTGGTCGCCATTTGAAGAGTCAAACTCAAAACTGACGTTGTGCCCACAATGTGGGCATTTAATACTTTTACTAAATACTTTCATAAGTGCCTCGTTACTCGCACTGTAAAGCTGTTTAGGCTTTTTCTCCTCCAAAGATACTGCGTCCACCATCAACGGCCAAGATGTGGCCTGTGACATACTCTGCTTGCACTAAGTACGATACGGCTTGCGCAATATCTTGTGGAGAGCCAAGCTTTTGTAGTAATACTTCGTCTAACACCTTTTGTTTGTCCTGCTCTGACAGTTCATTTTCGTGCCATAAAATAGGACCTGGTGCGACCCCGTTTACTCTAATATTAGGTGCTAATTCTCGAGAAAGCGATTTTGTCAGCATGACTAGGCCAGCTTTGGCCATGCAATAGACTGGATAGCCCTTTAATGGTCTATCGGCATGAATATCGACAATGTTTACTACTGCGCCATTACGCTTGCTAAGCTCTTCAGTCAGCTGCTGAATTAAAAAGAAAGGCGCTTTTAAATTGCTGGCAAATAAATCATCCCAAATAGTTTGATCTACGTCGTTCACTTCTGTTGGGTAAAATGTACTCGCGTTATTCACTAACACATCAAGTCGGCCAAATGCATCAAGTGCTGATGCTGCTAGTTCTATTACTTCATTGTGATTGTTCAGGTTTGCCTGTACATATGTTGCTGAATTTTCTCTGATAGCATTAAGCTCATGCATAAAAGTTTGAGCATCTGCTGTTGAGTTATTGCAATGAATAACAATATCGTAACCTTGTTGATGTAAGGTTAGGGCGGTCTGTTTTCCGATTCTTTTTGCACTGCCTGTGACCAGTGCAACTTTATTTTTTGACATAATTCACTAAATAACAAAATAAATTGTAAATAATATGCGATTGATCATATCTGTATATTGCGTTGAATAGCCAGATAAAATACCATTCGTCCCGAAATTATTTAACCGCGCAATGAAGGGGTTGTATCTCTTCGCAAGGTTAAATTTTGCTAACTAAAAAATTGTATATGCGACGTTTAGTAGGCGCCGCCACTGTACTAAGGAAAAAAAATGCCAATTATTACTTTACCTGACGGTAGTCAGCGTTCTTTTGATAATCCAGTTTCAGTTCTTGATGTTGCTATGGACATAGGTCCAGGTCTAGCGAAAGCAACCATTGCTGGTCGTGTTAACGGTGTACGTGTTGACGCTGTTGAAGTGATCACTGAAGATGCGAATTTAGAGATCATCACAGCGAAAGACGAAGATGGTCTAGAGATCATTCGTCACTCTTGTGCTCACTTACTAGGTCACGCGATCAAGCAGCTGTACCCAAACGTTAAAATGGCGATTGGTCCAACAATCGACAATGGCTTCTACTATGATGTTGACGTTGAAGAGCCTTTATCTGAAGACGATTTAGTCGCGCTAGAAAAGCGCATGTTAGAGTTGGCGAAAACCAACTATGACGTAGTTAAGAAAAAAGTAAGTTGGCAAGAAGCCCGAGATACCTTTGCAGCTCGCGGCGAAACATACAAAATTGAAATTCTTGATGAAAACGTAGACAAGGACGACAAGCCTGGTCTTTATCATCACGAAGAATATGTCGACATGTGTCGTGGGCCTCACGTGCCAAACATGAAGTTCTGTCATCACTTTAAACTTATGAAAGTGGCTGGTGCATACTGGCGTGGTGACTCAAACAATAAGATGCTACAACGTATTTACGGCACAGCATGGGCGGATAAGAAGCAACTTAAAGCTTACCTTAAGCGTTTAGAAGAAGCTGAGAAGCGTGATCACCGTAAAATTGGTAAAGCACTTAACTTATTCCACTGGCAAGAAGAAGCGCCAGGTATGGTGTTCTGGCACAACGATGGTTATGCCATTTATACAGAATTAGAAAAGTTCGTTCGTCGTAAGCTAGTTGAATACGGTTATGATGAAGTTAAAGGCCCATTAATGATGGACCGCTCTTTGTGGGAAAAATCAGGCCACTGGGATAAATATGCGGAAAACATGTTTACCACTAGCTCTGAGCACAAAGAATATGCAATCAAGCCAATGAACTGTCCGGGTCACGTGCAAATCTTTAACCAAGGTCTTAAGTCTTACCGTGATTTACCATTGCGTATGGCTGAGTTTGGTTGTTGTCATCGTAATGAACCTTCTGGTGCACTACACGGTTTAATGCGTGTACGTGGCTTTACTCAAGATGACGCTCATATCTTCTGTACGGAAGAACAAATTCAAGAAGAAGTAACATCTTGTATTAAGATGGTCTTTGATACTTACGAAACATTTGGTTTTGAAAACATCAGTATCAAACTTTCAACTCGTCCAGAGCAGCGTGTAGGTTCAGACGAAATTTGGGATAAGGCTGAAAAAGCATTAGAAGACGCACTTAAAGCAGAAAACTTAGAGTTCGATTTCCAACCAGGCGAAGGTGCATTCTACGGTCCTAAAATTGAATTCACACTTCATGACTGTCTAGGTCGTGCATGGCAGTGTGGTACGGTGCAAGTTGACTTCTCAATGCCAGGTCGTCTAGGTGCGACTTACGTAGCAGAAGATAATGAACGTAAAACACCAGTAATGATCCACAGAGCAATCTTAGGTTCATTAGAGCGTTTCATCGGTATTTTAATCGAAGAATACGCTGGTTTATTACCAACTTGGTTAGCGCCGAAGCAGGTCGTTGTGATGAATATCACCGACTCACAAGCCGAATATGTGCAAGAAGTTGAGAAAAAACTAAAAGAATTGGGTATTAGAGCCATTTCGGACTTGAGAAATGAGAAGATTGGCTTTAAAATCCGCGAGCACACTCTTAAGCGTATTCCGTTTATGTTGGTTGTGGGTGAAAAAGAAAAAGAATCAGGTCAAGTTGCCGTTCGAACTCGTAAGGGTGAAGATTTAGGTTCTGTCTCTATCGATGACTTCATTGCACAAATCCAAACAGCGATTGCAGAGTACCAATAAGAGACTAGGGCATTGAGTGAATTCAGTGCCCAAAAGAATAAAGCGAGTGAAGCCAACTCATCAAATAATTCCGAGGCTTCACTTTATTGTTAAATTTCGTGGAGGATTTTGCCATTAGAGCGCAAAACAAGGGCGGTAAAAAACCAGCTCAAAACAGGTTAAATGAAGAAATTACTTTAAATGAAGTAAGATTGGTTGGTAGCGAAGGCGAAGCGTTAGGCATCGTATCTATCAAAGAAGCACTGGATGCAGCGGCAGAAGCCGGTATGGACTTAGTTGAAATCAGTCCAAATGCAGAGCCACCTGTTTGTAAAGTAATGGACTACGGTAAGTTCCTATACGAAAAAAGCAAGGCTCAAAAAGAGCAAAAGAAGAAGCAAAAGCAGATCCAGGTTAAGGAAATTAAATTCCGTCCTGGCACTGACGAAGGCGACTACCAGGTAAAACTACGCAACCTGCGTCGCTTCATTGAAGCGGGTGACAAAGCTAAAGTCACAATCCGTTTCCGCGGCCGAGAAATGGCTCATCAAGACATAGGTATTGACCTTTTAAACCGTGTTAAAACGGACTTAGAAGACATTTCAAATGTTGAGTCTTTCCCTTCACGAGCTGAAGGTAGACAGATGATCATGGTATTGGCGCCACTTAAGAGCAAGTAAAACTGTTCTTACACTAGTAGGTAATCAAGGCCCTAAAGTAGCTTAATACTCTTAGAGTGTTATCTCGCCTTATTGCCATTTTTTTAACTTTAACAATGCGGAGTCTAGGCAATGCCTAAAATGAAAACTCACAGCGGTGCTGCAAAGCGCTTTAAGAAAACTGCTTCAGGCGGTTACAAACGTAAACAGTCTCACTTACGTCACATCCTGACTAAGAAGAGCTCTAAGCGTAAACGTCACTTACGTTCAAAAATGATGGTTGCAAAGGTTGATAAGCCTTTAATCGATCGTATGTTAGCTGGCGCTTAATAGAGGAGACTGAATAATGGCAAGAGTAAAACGTGGTGTACAAGCTCGCAAGAGTCACAAGAAAGTACTAAAACAAGCTAAAGGTTATTACGGCGCACGTTCACGTGTTTATCGCGTAGCGTTCCAAGCAGTAACTAAAGCTGGTCAATACGCTTACCGTGACCGTCGTCAAAAGAAACGTGTTTTCCGTCAATTATGGATCGCTCGTATCAACGCGGCAGCTCGTCAAAACGGTCTTTCTTACAGCAAGTTCATGAACGGCCTTAAGAAAGCATCTATCGAAATCGATCGTAAGATCTTAGCTGATATCGCTGTACACGACCAAGCTACTTTCGCTGCTTTAGTTACTAAAGCAAACGAAGCACTAGCTGCTTAATCCAAACCGGATTAGTCGTATAGTTTGAAACAAAAGGAGGCCTAGGCCTCCTTTTTTTGCTTTCAGGGAAGAAAGTATACCGAAGCTACATGGATGTAAAAGCCTTCGGTGTATGTAAGTTCAAAGCTTCTCAGTATTTCATTTTTCTGAGTCATGGATGACAGAGAACGACGGCTTTCAGGGAGGAAAGTTGCCTTCAAGGATGAAGGTATATCGAATTTACATGGACGTAACAAATTCGATAATGGTTCGAGTTTACTCCTCACAAAGTCCTTCGATATTTCATTTTTCTCAAAGTCCTTCGCTCTTTGCTGTGTATTATCTCACCTTCCTCTAGCGTGAAGCGATCTGGCAGTCGAAGACTGATCTAACGGCTTGCCGATCGAACTTTGCAGTGGATTATCGCATCGAAGCACGATAATGACGCTATCGCTTTTTGTCACTCTGGGGAAATCCAGAGTCCATCATTCTCTGCAGTTGATTACTTTGCCTTCCTCTAGCGTGAAGCGATCTAGCAGTCGAAGACTGATCTAACAGCTTGCAGATTACACTTCGCAGTGGATTACCGCATTGAAGCACGATAATGAAAGGTGGTGCATTTACTTGTATTAATCTTTAGATAACAAAGTTAGCTTTAAAAACCTATCTTCACCATTGGTCGAAAATAGGCCAAATTCATCACTGTCTTCATATTGTTGTAGCTGAACACTGTTTGGCATAAAACAAGGACGGTTAAACTCAACTTTAAAGCCATGCTCAAATGCAGTGCCATTGGCTTTTAATTGCTGCAAAGTTTTACTGACATTGTACATGCCGTGAATTAAAACATTTGGCAAACCAAATTGCTTGGCTAAAAATGAATGCAAATGAATAGGGTTAATATCACCAGAAGCCAGAGCATAAGACCAAGCGGTTTTCTGACTAATATGCCAGCTAGTGATTGTTGTTAACTTAGCGGGCTGTGAAGGTTCATTATCAGTATTGCTTTTCTTTTCTGAGCGATACTTTTTACTCTTATCTAACATTGTGTTGTTGTTTGTTAGCGCGAGTTTTCCTTTTTGATAAAAGTCAGTAACTATGGTGTACAGCAGACCTTTTTCTGTTTGTTCACATTTAGTCAGGGTAATTTTTATCTTAAACGGCATTAGCCAATTTAGCTTATTATACGGCTGAAATTCACTGCTTAGGTGAATAAGTCCCATGATGGACGAAGGTGTTTTAGCTTGAGCTAAGCACTGTAAAGACGCTCTAAAAGCTGTAATAAAAGCAAAAGTCGGTATATCATCTGGTTCCCCAAACAGCTTGGTAAATCTCGACATTTGTTTTTCATTGGCATAGAGGTTTTCAAGTTGAATTGAAAAAGGTTCAAATTGCTCTATTTGATATTTCTTCTTACGAGCAATAGTTATAATTAACTTAGGTGTTGAGAACAAAGGTTGTAATAGCGACATGGCAGACAAGAATGGGAAAACGTATTTAAAGCATAAAAGAGTATTGCGCTTGGTTCAATTGCTGGTATCACTTTTTGTTACTCAAGCACAAGCTAGCTCAACTGAAACAGTGAACATTGTCGTTGATGACTTTCCGCCCTATGTTAACCAACAACAGCCGCCAGGTGTTATAACAAAGCTGGTTAAAAAGGCCTTTGCAGAGCAAGGCATTGAAACCAATATAGAGTATAAACCTTGGTCAGAAGTTGAGACTATGATTGATAACGATAAGAAACTGTCGTTTATGTGGTCACGCACAGTGCAGAGAACACAAAAGTGGATATATTCAGATCCCGTTTATGCCAATAGACAAATTCTTGTTGTGAAAAAGCACAGTGGCGTATTTTGGCGTCGGCTTGATCAATTAAGACAATATAATTTAGGCGTCACGGCACACCATAATTATGGCGACAACTTTGAGCAGTATCGACAGTATCTTAATTTAACCGACTCAGCGTCAGATTTTTTAAGTTTAAAAAAGCTAGTCAGAGGCAAAGTTGATGCGGTGATTGTTGAAGAATTAGAAGGACGTCACCTGATCCTCGTTTTTTCCAGAAAAAGTAAAACAACAGCTGGAAGTGTTAGATCACAAAGCGCTGGATACAAGCAACTCCTATTTGGTTTGTTCAAAAAATTACGCCAAGTGCTCGCATTTTATTCAAAGTTTTAATCGAGGCTTAAAACAACTAAAAAGCACGAGCCAGTACAAAACATTATTAAAAGAAGGTTTCTAATGAAGATTGAAGTATTGCCTGTTACTCCTTTCCAACAAAATTGTAGCATTATCATCTGTGAAAAAACCAACAAAGCCGCCATTGTCGACCCGGGTGGCGAAGTGGACAGAATTAAAAAAAGACTTGAAGAGCTAAATGTTGAGCCTGAAAAGATCCTTATCACCCACGCTCATATTGATCATGCTGGCGGCACTGCCGATCTGGCTGAAGCCTTGAATTTGCCTATTGAAGGGCCAGAAAAGCAAGATTCATTTTGGATTGATAAACTCGCGGATCAGTCAAGAATGTTTCAATTTCCAGAGGCGAAAGTATTTGCCCCAACACGCTGGTTGCAACATGAAGATAAAGTGACCGTAGGGGAATTGGAATTTGATGTTAAACACTGTCCAGGGCACACGCCAGGTCACGTAGTATTTATTAATCATCAGTATAAGTTTATTTGGGTAGGGGATGTGCTGTTTAAAGGCAGTATCGGTCGCACTGATTTTCCTATGAGTGATCACGATAGTTTAATTAATGCAATTAAATCGAACCTACTCACGTTACCAGATGATTACCAGTTTCTTTCAGGTCATGGCCCAGTCTCTAACATTGGCCAAGAAAGAAGAACAAACCCGTTTATTCAATAGTTGGTTAGTGGCGGTAATTTATGATATCGCCGTCTAATAGACGCAAAAAAGCCGAGTAATAACTCGGCTTACGATATTAGACGTCTGTGCTATCTAAGAATGAACTAAAAATTAGTTGTTCTTTTTGTATTCTGCGCAAGCTTCTTTATCATTACATTCACCGTATAAGTATAAGCTGTGGTGGGTTAGCTTGATGTTTGTACTTTTCCGCCACTCTAAGCTGACGCTCTTCAATCACATCGTCTTCAAACTCAATAACTTGTCCGCACTTTAAACACACTAGGTGATCATGGTGGTGTTTGTCGCTGAGTTCAAATACTGACTTGCCACCTTCGAAGTGGTGACGTGTCACGATACCAGCATCGTCAAATTGGTTTAGTACTCGGTAAATAGTGGCAAGACCAATCTCTTCGTCTTGTTCTATCATCATTTTATAAAGCTCTTCTGCACTGACGTGTTGGTCAGGCGTTGCTTTTAAAACTTCTAGTACTTTAAGTCTTGGTGAAGTGACTTTTAAGCCCGCTTCTTTTAATTGTTGGTCGTTTGCGCTCATTGTAAGTTATTCTTATTTTTCAATATAAATAATTATAGGCAATCTAATCAGGTAATTAAACCACAGATTAAATGCGGGTTTGTGTTTATGCATCAAATATAGAGTATGACAAAAACAATCAAATTGCTCGTATTGATTTACGAAATTTGAAGTTAATTATAATTCTCTAGGACGTGTTGCTCTTTGGAGTGCGAATTTTGCTCAATTCCAAGCGTTTTTTAATCAAGGCACTTCCTTGCCGGCTTAGTAATCTAAGTCCGTCGTTCTCTTTCATCCATGAAAGCACGACATACCTACATCCTGTAGGCAAAAGGAAGCTTACTGTTACAAGAGCATGAGTAAAAGCGCTTGGATTGAGCCCTTTGGGCAGCACAAGTTTGGCTTTTTATTCAAGTAAACTCAAAAGTACCTATATTTTTTAAGTTATAGACTGTGAGGCCAAACTTACTGCTGCAAAAACGTGTTACAAAGATCAACATGGCCTACTATTTATTGCTCTTGTTCGTTATACATCGCAAGGCAAAAGTCTTTAAATACTTTTTCATCGGCCATCGCTTCTAATAACATGTTATGCATTTCTTTAATGTCTTGCTCGGCAAGTATTCATTTGTTTGAGCTATTGAGCTACTTTGGAAACGTTTTAGGCCTAAATCATTTTCAATTAAGTGATCGGCGAATAACAGAGCAACTCTTGCTGGCTCGGTGCTCTAAAACCAATGGAGTAATTGATGGCGTTTTCAATGGTATCGCCTTTGTGAGCACTAAAAGGTGGGATATAAATAATGTCGCCATTTCTAGGATCTCATCGACAATAGGCTCAAAGCCTTCAGGATTGCTCACTTGTAATAAATCTTGGCTCACTTCATTTTGGCATTGTGATTTATCTACTTTGCCTGCTTGCCAGCGGCGTTTGCCTTTACCTTGGACAATGAACACATCGTACCTGATCTAAATGAAGGCCAACACCTGCACCCGGCATGGAAAAAGAAACCATGACGTCGTCAATACGCCATTTAGGAATGAAGTTCACCGTTTCTAGTAAAGTTTGTACTTCAGGAAGATAACGATCTACGCCTTGTACTAGTAAACTCCATTTGCCATCTTGCCAACGTGGAAAAATCAGTAAACGGACCATGACTAACTTGCCACTTACCATCATTATTCTCGACAATTCGTGAGTCGATAAACTCTTCCATTGCCAGTCCTGCTAGCTCGTTTTCATCTGTAAGTTCATTTAACTTAGGTAATGCATTTTTTAATACGACTGGTTTTTTTTGCCAGTAATTTTCTAAGAAGTCTTGTTGACTAATATCACCCCAGTTAATTGATAAAGGTGCGCTCATAATTATTCTATTCCTAAATATAAGGGAAGCGATAAGGGCAGGCCACACCTGATATTCATCAGGTGTGGTTAATGTGTTTGACTAAACTTTCAAGCTTGCCCAAAGGTCGTATTCATCTGAGTGCTCAATTTCACCAGTGATGAGCTGACCCGTTCTAAACCATTTTCACCGTTGAGGTAAACCATGCCGTCAATTTCTGGCGCGTCAGCAATGGTGCGACCAATAGCGCCTTCATTATCAACTTCATCGATTAGAATTTGCATTTCTGTACCAATTCTATTCTTAAGTTTATTCGTGCTAATCGCTTGTTGTTTTCCATGAAACGGATAAATCGTTGTTCTTTTACGTCTTCAGAAATTTGATCTTCAATTCATTTGCTGCCGCACCTTCAACTTCGCTGTACTTGAAGCAACCTACGCGGTCTAATTGAGCTTTTTCTAGCCAATCTAATAACATTTGGAAGTCTTCTTCTGTTTCGCCAGGGAAACCAACAATGAAAGTTGAACGGATCACAATTTCAGGACAAATTTCACGCCACTTTTTAATTCGTTCAAGTACTCGCTCTGCTTGGCCAGGACGTTTCATCGCTTTTAGAATCCTAGGGCTAGCATGTTGGAATGGAATATCAAGATAAGGCAAGATCTTACCATCCGCCATCAATGGAATAACTTTATCTACAGATGGGTAAGGGTAAACGTAATGTAGGCGCACCCACCATGCCCATTTCACCAAGCTTTTCACATAAAGTCTTCATGTCAGTTTTCACTGGCATGCCATTCCAGAAGTCCATTTTATGTTAACATCAACGCCGTATGCCGACGTGTCTTGTGAAATAACTAACAATTCTTTTACGCCAGCAGCCTTTAAGCGCTCAGCTTCTGATAGTACTTCACCAATAGGACGACTGACTAATTTGCCACGCATTGAAGGAATGATGCAGAAAGTACAGTTGTGGTTACAACCTTCCGATATTTTTAAATAGGCAAAATGTTTAGGCGTAAGTTTAACACCATGGTCTGGCACTAAATGCTCAAAAGGGTTGTGCTGTGGCTTAGGCAAATATTCGTGAACTTGATTAAGCACTTCTTCATAGGCATGAGGCCCCGTCACAGCTAGTACATTAGGGTGAACTTCGCGGATCTCGTCGTCTTTAATGCCTAAACAGCCAGTTACAATTACTCGACCATTTTCTTTTAATGCTTCACAATTGTATCTAATGATTCTTGAACCGCGGTATCGATGAAACCGCAGGTATTAACAATCACTAAGTCTGCGTCATTGTACGTATTAACCACGTCATAACCTTCGGTACGAAGCTGAGTAAGAATACGCTCAGAATCCACTAGGTTTTTCGGACAGCCAAGAGAAATAAAACCAATGCGATGACCCAGTTCAAACTCAACACCGTCTGATAAATCTTGATTGTGCTGTCTTCAATTACCTTTTTAGGGGTATCCATAGTGGTGGTTTGTTTGGGATTGCTTGGATTCAAACTTTTCTACAGTCATATTCTGCCTTACAGGTCGCTATCTTAGTTGTCGTCTAGGATTAAAATTTTTGGACGCGGATTATATACTAACTATTAGTCCAATTGTAGCGGGCTTGTACTAGTTAGTGTTGTTCACAGTGGCAACAATTAATGTATATTTTGATAAAACGTTTATATGTCATTGCAAAATAACGATTTATCTGAGGCTAGCTGCCTTTTGAATCAGCCAGATATCCTTGATGGTCGAAGGTTAAATAAACGCAATCGGTAAGTTGTTTTTGTCGAAAGGCTATAAATTTGAATCTATGTATTCTTGCAGTTGTGGGCTTGACTCTAACTTTTTTTCAAAAAACTTATACATATCTTGAAACTTTGGCTCGTGCACAATTTGCTCACCGAACTGCTTGATCAGCTGTTTTCATAATAAATTGCTTTCTGAGCGCTTCTCGTGAAGGTTGTGTTTTTGCCTCTGCTGTTTGTGCAGTTGATAATTTTCTCTCATGACTACTTTCTGCCGAGTTGGTATTCGACGTTGTTTTCTTTTTCAGTGCAACGGGTTTTTACCGATTGTGGCCGAGAAATCTTACCTACCAACTGGGTTCTCCTTATTCGCCTTTATTATAAAGATTTAACAATGCGCCGTTAGAAAGACCATGAGTAAGATCTTGAGTTGGCTCAGTGTCTAACTCTTCGCTTACATCGGCGTTGACTTGAGCGGAATTTTCCGTTGTTAGCAGAGCAATAACTTTTTCCATATTTTGGTTCAAAGCTGCATTTTCGTTGTTGCTCTTTATACCAGTCAATAAATATGCTGACGCCGCTGCCTCATCGTTATTGGCAAGAAGACTCAAAAAGCCATCAGAGAAATGTTTCAGATACACAACCTCAGTTGACTGGGCTAAATACTGAAAGTGGCTTAACGCGCTGTCATATTGTCCCTGCGTAACGGCTAAAAATGCAAATTGAAATCTAGCAATATCAAAGTTAGGGGCCAGTTCAATAACCTTAACGAAATGTTCAGTAGCGATGTCTAAATTATTTTGTTCCACAGATACCGAGGCCTTTAAATACAATAAGTTTATGGCGTTTGGGTATTGCTTTAACGCTTGCTCAATAAGTTCATCAGACTTAACAAGATCACTGGCTAAGAGAGTCATTATTGCTTTTTCTGCAGCAACTTCACTTTCAAACATTCGGTTGGCTCCTTATGAATTATTGCCTGCTCAATAGTAACCGACAATCGGCTTGACGGTCACGGAAAAAAAATAAAAAAATCGCTAAACGATTTTAAATTTGCGTGGATATGAGGGTGAGAAGAATATAAAAATTACAATAAGGACTCATCATGGTTGCCGTAGTTGCAGGACAGTTTTCAGGGTTATTTGGACTCATCGTTGAACCTCTTAGGAGGGGCACAACAAGGACAAGGGACAGACAATATTTTTGTCAATGCTTCAACAGGGAATTTAGTACTGCAAAGCCATGATACAAAACTTGTTGGTTTAGGCGCTGACTTAGGTGTTGTTCGAACTTATAACAGCCAAGGTGAAACTAGGTGATGGCGTTGGTAATGATAGCTGGCGTTTGGGCTTTTTAAGCTCGTTACAACTTGTTGGGGTTAAAAATTCACCACAAAGCTCACTATCTCGCATTACTGCTGATGGCGCGGTACAAACCTTTACTTATGATCAACAAAAAGGTCGCTATATCAGTGAGCAAGGCACAGGGGCTCATGACTCAATTGAAGTAAAAGCTGATGGAACAGCGATATATTCGGATGGCAGTTTCAGAACGTTTCTTATCTTATGAAAATGTTGAAGGCAAAGGTCGCTTAACCGCTATATTAGATAAGGAAGGCAAAGGCCAACACCTTATCTATCAGGGCGATCGCTTGGCGCGTATCGAAAGTGATGTTGAAGGTAACAAAGTTGAAACGGCTTTATTTACCTATGACGATAATGCCAGCGTAGCGGCACAAAACCGTTTGCTTTCGGTAACGCTGGCCTCAGGAACGGACGCACAACAAAAACTCTACTCTTATGGTTACGACAGCTTAGGCCGATTAGAAACCATTACTGTTGATTTAACACCAGGAAAACGCTAACGATAATAAAATCTACACGACCACTTACAGCTATGTTGGCAGTTCAAATAAGCTTAGTTCCGTCAGTCAAAGTGATGGTACATCAACGTCATTTACCTATAACAATGACGATAAAATACACACGGTGACAGATGGCGAAGGCAATGTCACTGAGTTCGATTACAGCGTTGCTAACCAAACTTCAATCACCCTAGGCAACAGGACTTATACCATAGAGTTTGATCAACAAAAACGACTGACAAGTAAAACGGCCGTGGTCGATGGTCAGCAGGTGTCAACTCGTTACCGTTACGACAACGCAGGCAATATTGACAGAGTGACAGATGGTTTAGGTAATCATATTCACTATGGTTATGACGAGGCTGGAAATCAGATCTGGCAACAAGACGCTGCGGGTCGACGCATTGAACGAACATTTAACAGTGACAATAAACAGCTAACGGAAACCGTTTTTCTTAATATTGACAATGACGGTGTCGATGGCCCAAATAAAGCCAGTGGCGAGCAAACCAGATACTTCGTTTACGATAGCAACAATCGATTGAGATTCACGGTCAGTGCCGATGGCGAAGTAAGACAATTGGCTTACAATGTCCTAGGGCAACTTGAGCAAAGTCGAGTATATGTTAACGACGATTATGATGTTGCTCAGCACTCAGCAACTAGCACACCTACCATAGCGCAACTTAACACTTGGCTTAATGGCTTAGGCTCGTTTGCAGAGTATGACGTGCAACTAACAAAATACGATTATGATCATCGCGGCAATGTTGATCAGCAAACCATCTACCAAAAGGTTGATGCTCAAGGCAATGGAGTAAATGGCACAACTACGCAATTCACTTACGACCTTAATGGCCGTTTATTACAACAAACCGATGCTAAGTATTTTTCTAATACCACTTACGATGGCTTAGGGCGCGTATTGACCAATGAGCAAGGCGAAGTTGCAGGGGACAGCAGAGTATTTAGTACCTCAGTTTATGATGATGCCAACCAACAGATCGTTATTTCGACAGCCAATGATTTAGTCACAACCCGTACCTACGACGACGCAGGACGTTTATTAACTTTTGAACAAGGCAAAGTAGCAGACACTGATCAATTTAATTCGGAAAAACGCTACTACGATGCGGAGAATAGGGAAATAGCGCGACGCCATGCCAACGGCGCCATTAGTTATCAATTTTATGATGATGCGGGTCGTTTGGCTTATCAAGTTGATAGAGCAGGCAGTGTTATTGCGCATAGTTATGACTCGGCAAGCCGATTAGTCGAAAGTGTTCATTATAGCGATTTAGTGGCAACGGCAAGCTGGCTTGTCAACGACCAATTAACAAGAGCAGCCTCGGGTGAGTATATCGCCGTTAACAAGATCAAAGAGGCATTGGTCAATAACAGTAGTCGCTCAAATCAACAAGATAGAAGCGAACGTTTGTTTTACGATGACGCTGGAGTTTTACGTTTTAAGCAAGATGCCGCCGGGTATGTTACTGAATACCGTTATGATGGTGCAGGGCGTCAAACTCATACGATCAGATATGCCGAACTCGATGCGGTAAGCTTTAACTCATCTGGTGCTGCAACAATCAAACAAGACGCTGAGTTTCGCGTTTCCCGTCAGTTTTATGATGACGCTGGTAAATTACTGGCGAGCATGGATGAAGAAGGATACGTTCGTCAGTTCCATTACGACAGTGCTGGCCAAAAAACAGCAGAGTACCAGTGGGCTGAAGCGGCAAAAGTACAAGCCGGTCAAGATATTTCGGCACAGCAACTTCGTGATGCAGATTGGTCTACATTATTACTCAACCAAAATGCCAAAGATCGCGTCAGTCACTATCGTTTCAATGGCAAAGGCGAGCGTATTTTAACCGTCAGCGCTGATGGCAAAGTGACTAAATACGAATACGACAGTGAAGGCAAACTTGACAATATGGTTGAGTATGCCCGTCGTCTAACTGGCCTGAGTTTAGGCCAAACCATCACCTTGCCAACGGAAGATGCTAACGACGTTAGCACCGATTATAGTTACAACGATTTTGGTTTATTAGAGACACAAGTTCGTCAGATCAAAGGTGATAGCCAAAAACTCAGAGCATTAACCACCACTTATCATTACGACAAAAACAATAATCTCATTGGCACAGTAGAAAGTGACTCGCAAAGCCAAGACGTTCGCAATACCTTAATAGGCCGTGATGAACTAGGCCGAGATATTGGTCAATTAGACCCATCTGAAGCGGCTGCTATTGCTGCGGTTACGGAGCAAAACATTGCCACTGCACTGGTCAATGATGGTACTGAACGCAAGTATGATGCAGCAGGGCGATTGGTGTCGAGTAAAGATAGCGAAGGCAATACTAGCTATTTTTATTATGACCGCCGAGACTTATTAACCGCCACCATCAATGCCGATGGTCGAGTACAAACATTTAAATACAACGCATTTGGTGAGTTAAAACAAACAACGAGCTATCGAGCTTTAGCGGTTAACGCTTTATCTACATTAACAGGTGGCAACGAAAGTGACATTCAAGCCTTAGTCACTTCGCTACAGAGTAAAGTAACTAATGTAACAACAAATACTTACACTAAACGTGGCTTGCTTGATATCACCACAACGGCATCAACCCAAACCATTGATAATGATTACAATGCCTTTGGTCAGTTGAAACAGGTAACAACACAACTTTCTGCTCAATCGAGTCGAGTTGATGCTTACCAGTATGATGATAGAGGCTTATTGGTAAAGACGATTGTCGACGATGGCGGTATTAATGCGTTACAAACCACCGAGTTTGATGCATTTGGCCGAGTGGTGTCACAAACGGATGCGCTAGGTAATGTTACCTCTTCTTCTTATGATGACGCCGCAGGTCAAGTGATCACGTCTTACCAAACGGCTAATGGAGTGGTGACAGAAACGGCACAATACGATGTCTTTGGTCGAACGGTAAAAATGATCGATGGTGCAGGTCGTGAAACGACGCATCGTCACCTTACAGAATCGGGCCAATTGGTTCATTACATTTACCACGATGATGATGAAGCAACAAAACTGATCTACAACGCCCACGGTGAGCTTACTGACCGTATAAGAGGCAAATACACAGGCAATACCCTGACAGAGATCAACGCTCATACTCATTATGAACATAACAAAGACGGTCTGGTATTGCGTGAAACCCAAGGTTACGGCAGCGCAAACACTCTGGTTACCGAGTACGTTTACAACGACAACGAGCAACGTATTCAAACCATCGTTGACCCCGATGGTATCGCGGCGACGACCACTTACCGTTATGATGCATCAGGCCAAGTGATAAGCGTTAAAGATGCGAAAAACTTAGTAACTCGTAATGTTTATGATGGCGAAGGTAACTTAGTTTACACATTAGATAAATCGGATGTGCTTAAGCAATACGCCTATAATGCAAATGGTAAAGTCACCAAAACCACCACTTATTACAATGCCCAAACCACATCACTTAACGCTTTGTTAAGCCAAAGCGGAGCAAGTAAAGAAACCGCCGTATTAAGTGTTGATTTGCTTGACCAATGGCAAAAAGGCACCAGCTTTAGCAGCTATTCCGTCTATGACAAGTCTGGTCGCACAGTATTGACGATAGATGCAACCGGTGCGGTAACAGAAAATATTTACAACACGCAAAACTTAGTCGTTGAAAAAATAAGTTATGCCACTTTGGTATCACTTTCTTCTGATTTACAAACCAAGTTGGCGCAAGGCTCGTTATCACAAGCTGAGTTAGCACAGCTGCGTCCTGTTAAAAACCAAGCCCATGATCTGATCACAGCGGCGGTTTATGACAGCAATGGACAGGTTCGTTTTAGCTTAAATAAACAAGCTGACGGCCAAGCTATTGTCAAAGAAAGTCAATATGACCAAGCAGGTCGATTAGTTTTCACTCGAACGTTCGGCAACACCATCACTTATGCGAATGACCACTCATTAAGTAGCGGCAGTCAATTATCAAGCTGGGTAAGCACACAAGAACATGAGCCGAGCAACCGCAATAATTGGTTGTTCTACGATGGTTCTGGCAAGCCTCGTTTTAATGTGGATAGCTTGGGCGGCGTAACAGAAAGTCAGTACAATGATGTAGGCCAGTTATTCAAATCAAACAGCTACATTAAACCGCTGACGGACGTTGCAGCGCTTAAAGACGCATTTGCCAATGGCATTCTTAGCCTTTCGTTATTAGAGACGCATTTAACCAATACGTCGCTAGACAGTGAAGATCGCAGTACTCAAACTTTCTATGATGGTGCAGGGAGAGTCAAAACCGTTATTGATGCAGAAGGTCATCAACAGCAATGGCAATACTATGATAACGGCCTTAAAAAGTCATACACGGACAAAAGAGGCGAAACTTGGCAGTACTTCTATGACGATGCTGGGCGTTTATCTAGAGAACTTGGTCCACTCACTGCCAATGTTCAAGTGGCCAATCAAGACAAGACTAGCTACTCAACCATTAGTGGTTACCTTACTACCGACTTTGAATACGATGATTTAGGTAATGTTCTTAAGCGCCATAAAGGCTATGTCGACAGTAGTGCATCGCAACTGCAAACGGCACAGCTTGCAAGCAAGATCACCGCAACCTTCAGCTACGATAAAATGGGACGCCAAAGCTCAGTTTCTGAGGTAAGCGTAGACTCGAATTCACAGCAATCACCAAAAACTGATGTATACACTGTGTATAACGCACAAGGTAAAGCGGTGGTGAATCGCACGGATGTCTCTGACAGCGGTGCAGTGACAAAACAGGTATACCAATATCACGTATACGATGAAGTTGGACGTTTAGCTTATCAAGTGGATGCAAACGGCTACGTTACAGGTTATAGCTATGATGCATTAGGTAATCAGACTCGTGTTAGTCGCTATGAGAATAAGCTTGTTATTGCAGGACACGACGCTGATACAGAGATCACTTTAACTCAAATCAAAGCGGCCAATTTGGGCTCGGCTCGTACCATCACCAATGAATACAATGCCTTAGGACAAAAAATAAGAGTCATTGAGCCTGCGGTACAATACGCGGATGCCGGACAAAATGGCGTTATCACGTTACGCAACGGCAGCCCTGAGACTCAGTTTAAGTACAACCGTTTTGGCGAAGTTATTGAACAAAAAGTTAAAATCAACCAAAACGACTGGGCGGTAACTCGCAACTATTATGACCGTTTAGGACAACAACGTTTCTCCATCAGTGCACAAGGGTACGTAACACAGTGGCAATATAATGCACTGGGAGATGTTGCGAGCAAAACAGAATATGCCAATAAAACCGATCATGTTTCTTTGACGTTTGCCCCTAATGCGTCAAGCAGTGATAAAGATCGAGTGTGGGAGTACCAATACGACAACTTAGGTAGAAAGACCCACGAGACGCAAAAAAGAGTACACGTCAGTCAAGTCAATGGCAGCAGCTTTAATGGTACGCCACAGGTTCGAGATGTCACTACTGAAACCGAGTATGATGCAGCGGGCAATGTAATAGAAGTGGATAAGGACGGTTACTCTATTTATAACGAGTATGATGAGTATGGCCGAGTCAAACAAACCTATGACAATGCAACTCAAACCGTGACCAACGTTGAAGCGTTACAAAGCAGCATAACAACCAGTGCAACCCAGTTATTGACCGAGTTTAGATACGACAGTTATGGCAATGTGGTTAAAACCCTGCAAGGCAAGTTGCTTAATACGGTGCAACGAGGCAACTATGTTAATGAAAGCGCGGCAGAGACTCGAATTAGCCAACAGTTTTATAATGATAAACAGCAATTAATCAAAAGCATTGACGCGGTTGGGGCGGAAAAAGCGTTTCATTATGACTTTGCGGGTAATTTGCTTAAACAAGTAGATTCGTTTGCCGAACAAGCACTGAACTACACCTACAACGCTCAAGCAGTTTACACTGAAGATGCCGATAATGGTTTTTATGGGCCACGTCAGCAAACGGTTTCTTTACCTAGCTGGTTAACTCTAGATAAAGAAAACGGCAAATTAGTGGGTACCGCAAAAGTCAAAGATGAATTTACTGCTCAAATTGAGGTCAGAAATGCCTCAGGCTCACTGTTAAAAACCTATAAAAAATTAATATCGGTCAATACTGGCGCAGTTGTTAATATCAGCTTGGAGAATTGGACTTACTCACCGGTTTCAACGCAAGATCAATACGCAGAAACCAAATTTGTCTACGACGATGTTGGACAACAAACTAAAGTTCAAAGAATACGTACAAGAGATGGCAAAAGTACTGTTGAAGCCCAGCAAGAAACCCAATATAACAGCTATGGCGAGGTGATATTCCAAGGCGACAGCAGCCATCAACCATTTACTCCTACTGTTCAACAGCCACTGCAGGTTTACTTCCAATACAATAATGCAGGTCAACTGGTTCGCAGTAATGTGAATGATGGGGCAGATAAAGACTTCGTTTACGATTTACAAGGCAACTTAGTCAAACAATCGCATGTGACTAAAGGTGACACTGTGAGTATTTACGACAGCCAAGGTCGTGTCACTAAGCAATATCAAGCCAAGTTTAGTCAAGACGGTATTGAACTGAAGCCTTCCATGAGCCAAGAGTTAGACCGATGGGGTAATATTGTTCGCGCCGTTGATACACGAGGCTATGCAACTACCTATGAATATGATCACAATAACAAGTTAATTCGAGAACAGCGACCATTAACCAAGGTTGTTGACGCCGATGGCAGCGCTCGCTTCCTGCGTCCAACCTTCACCCACTACTACGACAGCCAAGGTCGAATAGTCGCGACCAAAGATGCCAATGCTCATGCGCAAGGAAGCAATGAGTATCAGTTTTTTGCCTATGCAAGTAACGGCTTAAAACTATCAGAAACCGACCAACTGGGCTTTACCACAGAATATGGCTATAACCTGTTTGGTGAGCAAATCGCCAAGAAAGACGCAGAGGATTACATTACGGTCAAAAAGTACGACAAGGTTGGTCAGGTAACGGAAACAGGGGATATTCGCTTAAACGATAATAGCGTGTTTGAGTATCAAAGGCTGAATCGATACGTCTATGATGACTTGGGCAATCGCACCATACTTGAAAATGCTTTGGGGTATCAGTTCTATTACCGTTACGACACCCAAGGCAACATATTACAAGCGAGCTCACCAAATGGGGTCAGCATGTCTTATACCTATGATGGTAGAGGCAATCGCACCTTGGAAAGTTATACTGGCATTGCGTCACAAAATAATAATAGTGACAATAAAGTAAGCCATTTTGACTACTTTTCTAACCTCAGAAGCAAAAATGACTTAGATGGCAACACCACGAGCTATGAGGTTATTGATGGCCAGTTAAGATACAAGCGATTTGATCTTCATGATGACGGCAAAGTCGAGCAAGTTGTGACCTATGATTATTACGATAACGGCTTGCTGAAGTCGATTCACCATAGCGACACCGACGCATTAACCAAATTCAAATACAATAAAGCTGGTTTGGCGATTGAACAAGTACGCACCACTCAAAATGCCTTGGGAGAAAAGCGAACCGAAACCACACAAACCAGCTATGACAGTAATGGCCGAGTGGATCAAGTTATTGTAAGAGAAGGGGAAGGCGATGCTAAAAAAGTCGTCTCTGCCATTTTATACACTTACGATGCCATGGGTAACCGTAGAAGTATGCAGGTTGTGAATGGCTACACGGGTAATGTCAGTGCGGAAGTGAATACGGCTCCAGTATTTAATGAAAGCTATGGTGGCATTTCATATCATCCCGCTTCTCGTAACATCCCGTATCACTATGACCTAGGTGTGGCCTCAAACATCTTTTTTGATGCACAGGGCAGTGAGCTTGCTTATGAGATCATTGCAACACCGGGACACCCTTTACCAAGCTGGATAAGCTTAGACTCATCGGCATTACAACAAGACCCAGCAAGACTAGTCTTCACGACTAAAGGCAATGCTTTTGGCGGTAAGGTGCCATTAAGTGCTCTTGAAGATACGCGCTTTTCAATACGAGCCTATGAAGTCGATGGCCCGAAGGAAAATTTCACAATATTGCCGATTCATCTCCCAGTAAAAAATGACTTAGCGCCAAGGTTTAAGTCACAGCAGGGCTTTGGTGACTTACCACCAGTGTCTAATGAAAAAGCATATCAGTTGGAATTAGATCTCAATAAGTACATTGAAGATCATGAAAATGAGCGATTAACTTACTCAATTAAATGGTCAGAAAATTACTCGCAAGCCGAGATCCAACAACTAGAGTCTTGGTTTACCTTAGACAGTACAAATATCGCTAACGCCAAACTAACCTTCTCTAAACAACAAGACGTTAAAATACCTGATTACTGGCTTGGCAAAACATTAGACTTTGTCGTTGTCGCCTCTGACAGCTTGGTTGGCGGTATCCAAAGCGAGAATTTTTACTTGCAAATAGATGTGGAGAAATTTGTTTATAAGTTACCTACCACGTTAAACCTCAAGCAGGGCATAGATACAATAAACTTACTGGACTACCTGTCTGGAAATGCCACAGGTATTCGTTTTGAAATCACAGAAAGTGGCGGTGGTAACAATGTTGTACAAACTTCGGGCTCAGCTAACAACCTTCTGAATGTGAATAGCGGATTGATTGTACAACAACCAAACCGCTCATTAACCATATCTATATTTGGCTCGGATAATAAGCGTTTAGCACAGCATCAAACAACATTAGCAATAGATGCTAGACCACAGCCTCCAGTTAATTTTAATGGCATCGTATTTAATAGAAGCGGTAGTGGCACCTTTGAGCTTCCAGCGTTCACTGATGTAAATAACAACTCGCTCTTTTATTCATTTTCCACGTGGCCTTTTGCTGGTGGGGCTAGGTTTAGCATCCAATCGTATAATCCAAGTACAGATACCTATACAGTTAGTTATACAGGCGTTGATAGTTTATTAAGCTCAGGTTCAGGCAGTCTTACTGTAACTGTTCGTCAAAATAATGAATCAAGGTTGTCTAATAGCAAAACAGTTAGCTTTAGTTTTCCACCACCCCCGAACAGCAGGCCTGAAGGCGAACGAATTAGTAGCCAAAGTGGAGTGGTTGGCCTTGCATTTACACCGACGTTCGCTTTCTGGGATCCTGATCGCGATCAACTTTATGCTACAGTTGAAGGGGCACCAGATGGTTTGAGTCCTTCATTTGAATTTAATCATAGCCGAGGCATTTACGAACTAAAATTTGTTGGCACGCCTAAAACTGCGCAGTCAACAAGGACAAAAGTGACTGTTACTGACGGTGATTTATCGATTGTCCGGGAGTTTGATTTCACTATCCAATCCAATAATAAGCCTCCAGAAGTTCCTTATATAGGCACGCAAAACGGAGCGGTTGGTCTTCAGTTTTCTTCACCGACATTCGACGTCAAGGATCCTAATAGTGATTCACTTAGTATTAGCGTGACGGGTCTACCACAAGGTGTGAGTAAGTCATTTGTTTTCAACTCTAGCCGAAGCGTTTACGAACTAAAATTTATTGGTAAGCCTGAGGTTGCGCAGTCAACAAGGACAAAAGTGACTGTTACTGACGGTGATTTATCGACTGTCCGTGAGTTTGACTTCACAATTGCTCCCAATAACGAGCCAACAGCCACTGTAAAACAAGATTTAACTTTGTTTGCTGGAAACTCAAAAACAATAACTATTTACCCAGAAGATATCGATAACGATCAGGTTACAATAGAGTCAATATCAGTAACAGAGGGCTGGATGGAGCCAAGAGTGGCAGCCAATCAGGTAGTTTTATCACCAGGCGTGGGGGTAAGACCTGGTTCGTATACCTTTACCGTTTACTTACACGATGGCAGAGTTACAAGCTCAGTCAGTAAAACTTTCACAGTACAAGTTAATAAGCCTCATAATAATCCACCAACGGGCGATTATATTGGTAAGCAAGAAGCTATAGTAAACACTTCTTACAGTAAAGTTGTCTATTTTGAAGATAAGGACTTTGATGACCTAACAGTCAAAGATTTTGACTTGCCAGAAGGTATAAGGATCAGCAGTTTTCAGCGGGTTTTTGAGTACGATCCTAATTTTGGCCCTTTGCGTACGCATAAATATAAACTTGTACTCTCGGGTCCTGCAACTAGGGTTGGAAGCAAATTTTCAACAATAACAGTGGAAGACACTAAAGGTGACAGCGTTACAAAAACGTTTAATTTTACAGTAAAAGAACCTAAAAACGTAGCGCCTGTAGCTAAGCAACCTTCGTTCTCTGTTACTGTGCCCCCTGGTGCAACATGGCCTATCAACCTTGATGATCATTTTACAGACCAAAATGATGGTTCTGATAAGTTAGTCTACTATTTTGAGACAGCCGAACACCCATTGGTGAGGATTGAGAATAACAAGTTAATTATAAAAAACGAGTCAGCCGTCAATCAATTTACTAAGGAGACAATTATTGCAGAAGACCCTAAAGGTTTGACTGCGAAGATGGAATTTAAAATAACGATTGAAGGTTCGCCTGATGGAGAGGTTAACCTGCGAGCATTCTCTACTCCTGAGCCATTAACTCTCAATAAAGAGTTAAGCGCAGAGCCATTGGACTCACGGAGTGCCTCTAATTTGGCTTTTTCAGCGCCTAGCGTTGCAGCTAAACAAAGCTCAGCCCCTGTGTATGACAAAATACTTGAAGGTGGTGATCGCGACGACAGCTTTAACTATAACCTTGGAGACGGGCGCGTACTGATCCGAGATAGCGGCGGAATACACGATAATATTGTTTTTGGCGCTGGGATAACGCCAGATAATATTTCTATTTCAGGAGATGACCAACAATATACCTTTACCTTCTCTGATGGCGGTAGCTTAACGGTTGAAAACTGGTTCGATCAGTGGGGCAATATCATTAATAATGTCCACTTCTCTGATGGTACTAGATGGAGCATATATGCATTGAATGGGCAGCTGCGTTTAGGCACAGCTCAAGATGATAACTTTGATTTTAGCAGCAGCCCAATTACTGTCAGCTTCAAAGGTGGGCTAGGCGATGATGTAATGAAAGGCTCAATTAGAGGGGATAAATATTACTATAACCTAGGTGATGGTAATGACGTGATCTCTGACCCAGGAGGTAATGATGAGTTTATTTTTGGTCAAGGTATTACACCAGATAATATAACCGTAACAGGCACAGATAAAGAACTTGTCGTTACCTTTTCAGATGGTGGTTCCATTACCTTTAAAGACTGGTATAAAGAAGGAACAATTCAACTAGAAAGACTGACTTTTGCTGATGGCACCATTTGGGGCAAAGAAGAATTAGGTAAACGCTTAGAGCTGGGTACATCAGGTAATGATGTTTATGACTTTAGCGATGCCAAAGGTAGTCTTGGTTTCAAAGGGGGCAAAGGCGACGATGTCTTTATTTCTGGCAAATACCATGATGTTTACCATTATAACCTAGGTGATGGTAAAGATGTGATCAAAGGCACAGCGGGTGCCGATAGGATCATTTTTGGTGATGGTATTGTCATTGGCGAATTCTCTATCACTGGGGATCAGTCGCAAATTGTTTTCAACTTTAAAGATGGCGGTTCGATAACCGTTGACGGCTGGTTTAACGGCGATGAACAAGTTGAGAGATTTGAATTTGCCGATGGCACCAAGTGGAACATTGCAGAGTTGGGTCGACACTTAGAGTTAGGCACCGATGGCGATGATAATTTTGATTATAGCGACGCCTCAATACATCTAGGCTTCCGTGGTGGTAAAGGTGATGACGTCCTTCGAGGCGGTACAGGTGAAGATACCTTCTATTATGACTTAGGCGATGGCCACGACGTGATATCTGAAGCTGGTGGTTATTTGGATAAAATAGTATTAGGTTCAGGTATTACGCCAGATAACATCACAATAAGTGCAACGGATAGGGACTTTACTTTTACATTTGAAGATGGCGGTACGCTTACCGTAGATAACTGGCGTGATTTTCGTGGCAACATGATAGACATTGTTGAGTTTGCGGACGGCACCAAATGGAACCGTCATGAGCTAAACCTAAATCTAAAAATAGGTACCGACGCCGATGACTCCTATGACTTCAGTGATACTAATTACACTTTGAGCCACCAAGGCGGCTTAGGTGATGATGTCATTAAAGGTGGCAGCGGTACTGATAAATATCACTATAATCTTGGTGATGGCCATGATGTTATCTCTGATGCTGGTGGTTACCAAGATACCATTGTATTTGGCGATGGCATCACAGCAGATAACTTAACGATTTCAGGCACAACTCAGCAATACGTATTTACCGTCTCTGATGGTGGCACATTAACTGTAGACAACTGGTTTGACGGCACAGGTAATGTTATTGACTATGTTGAATTCTCCGATGGCACAAGGTGGAATATTTATACGCTAAACTCTAAGTTGAATTTAGGTACTGATAAAGATGATAATTTTGATTTCAGCAACAGCCCAATAAATATCGGCTTTAAAGGCGGACTGGGCGATGACGTTATAAAAGGAACGATTAGGTCGGATCGTTACTATTACAGCTTAGGTGATGGTAACGATGTGATTGCCGATGCTGGTGGTTATGAAATACTTACCTTTGAAGGAATAAGCAGCTCCGACGTTGTGTTCTATCAACGCAATGGAGACATGCTGGTACACGTTAAATCCTCCGATCACGTACTTACTATAAAAGACGTAAATGGCGTAGGCGCAATGGAGAAGTACATATTCTCGGACCTTGAGCTTAGTGCATATGATGTGAGCCTAAAATTACAACCTCTACCTGATAACTTTGCTCCAGGGCATCGTGCGATTGACAATTATAGAACCGATCAAGGCAAGCCTATCAGTCTTGATTTAGCGCCTTATTTCAGTGATGCCGACGGTGATGACTTAAGCTATAGCATCAGCTCCTTGCCACAAGGGCTAACCCTATCTGGTACAACTCTTTCTGGAGCGGTGACAACACCAGGAGCCTACACTATTGATGTTGTGGTAAGTGACGGGGTGGCAAGCAATACCGAGTCCTTTACCTTAATTATTGACGAGACCAATGTTGCTCCGACATACACGGGTACAACAGAGGTTCAAGTACAGGCAGGCGAGTTTATTCGTACCTCGGTCGCTTTCACCGATGTAAACCAAGGGGATAAGGTCACTACAACAATCAGCAATTTACCTCAATGGTTAAGTTTTGATCCGAGTACGCAAGAAGTGTATGGCTTTGCACCATTAGGTGCTGGTAATAGCTCGGTTGTGTTGCAACTAACAGGGACAGACAGCTTTGGTGCGCAAACGCCAGTTCAGTTAAAGCTGAACATTAGTGAGCCTTATCAGGCGACTACTCGTTATGTGCAATTCCAATCTCAACGCATTAACTTTGGTGAGTCGTTAAATCACGATGTAAGCGCGCAGTTTGCCGCGTTAGGGAGCAAACTTACTTACCAACTTGAAGTGCAACAAAACAATGGCGGTTACCAAGTGGCTTCGGATGACTATTGGTTGTCACTGAGCCAAGGTGTATTAACCGGTACATCGGCATTAAAAGACGTCACCTCAGGCACGAAGTTGCGCATCACGGCAACCAATGACAAAGGCGACGTTGCGCTTGGTGAATTGTCAATTCAAGTCACAGGGCCAGCGGCGAAAGACGTAGGAAAAATTGAGCAAACCAATGACCAAGTCTTTAGCATTAATGCAAAAGATTACTTTAGTGGTTTGAGTGACAGTGCGCGTTATGGGTTGGTGGTAACGGCACCAGCGTCACCGCAAGCAAGCAGTGCTCAATCGGCGTTTGCCAGTGATGCACCGCAGCCAAGTGCGTTTAGCAGTCGTTCGTTCTCGTTGGCGTCCGATGAGCCAGAGGCGCGTTCAGCGAGCAATACGCCAAGCATTATCATTCCAAGTGAGTATGCCGATTGGTTGAGCTTTGATGAGCAAACGGGGTTACTCAGTGGTAAACCGCCACAAGGGTTGATTGACCAATTGGTGTTTAGCTTTATAGCCCAACAAGGCGATGACATTAACCTCAGTTCAAACGGCATCTTAGACATTGGTGATAAGGCCCAAACCCAAGAGTTTTGGTTTGACTATGACGCCAAAGGTCAGGTAACGGTGGATGGCGGCACCTTGTCACAAGGCGTTATAAGCATAGCCCAACAAGGTCAGTATTTTGAATACGATGGCATGGGGCGTACAACGTTATCGATTAGTGATGGTGGCTATACCGCACAAAAGATGAACTACAGTGCCCAAGGTTACTTGCTGAGTGCAACGCACAGTTACAACAATAACAAAGCGTCAGGGCAAGACTTATTTGCCCTCAGACAAACGGGCAATAACCTAGGTAGCATTCACTTTGCTAATCAAGTTCAGCATAGCTATGACTTACTAGGGCAAGTCACCAGTACCTTAGAGTACTTTACGCCTGGGTACAGCAAGAACATTGATTATACTTCCAGTGAATCGGGGCTGGCGGGGACGGCCAAGTTTGATTTAACTGGTATAGAAAAGAGCAAACAAGAGTTTGCTTATAATGGCGATGGTCAAATGACGGTCAGCAAAGAGTATGGCTGGGCGGGTGAGTCGTTACAGCAAGAACTCGAAAAGTTTGCAGCGGATAAATTGTATGGTGGTGTTACGGTTGAGGTATCGCAATTTAACAACGCGGACTTAATGCCGCTGGTGCGCGACAAGTTAAGCACTGAGCATCAATTACTGAGTACCGTGGACAACACCTTTGATAAAGCGGGATTGTTAGACCTAAAAATCTACACCCAACATCGCAAAGGGGAAAACAGTGGCAATAGCCCAGCGCAGTTTAGGCATACCTATGACTATAGCTATGAAGGCCGAGACTCGTATTTAGAAAAACGAGTGGTGGGCACAGGCAGTGCACAAGAAGGCAGCTTTAACCCTGCAACAACAACGAGTTTCTATGACTTCAGTGGCAACCGCATTGCGGTGGAAGAAAAAGCTGAAAACAGCAGTAAGTACGATGCCCGTTACTTTGACTACAGTGCCGATGGCAAGTTACTGAAAAAACAAAGTGGCACGCAGAATGAAACTCATGCGGGTAAATATCCTACAGCCCCAAGTGTGCCCGTTGATGGGGAAGGCAATCCTATCTCTGATACGGTCGTCGCTCCATCTATCGCGCATACGATAGGCTACGAAGAAACCAAAGTACCGGTCATTGAGCAAGGGCAAAAGGTGGGAGACATTTCCACCGCCAGTCACTACATGTATGCAGGGGGTCAATACTTAGGTGAGCTGACGGAACACGGCCAAATCAGAGTGAAGCAACAACACTTTAAAGGCCTTGATGTTATCAAATCCGACAGTAACCGTGTCCATGAAGTGCAAGAAGGGGAAACCTTACGAAGCATTGCGCAATTGCAATATGGCAATGGTAACTTCTGGTTTATTATCGCCGATGCCAATAGCTTAACGTCGGACCCAGATGAAGGCTTAACGGTAGGACAAAGCTTAACCATCCCACAACAAAACAATAACCAAAACAGCTTTGATACCTTGTTGCCAATGAACTTAGCAGAGTTAATTGGTGATACGACCCCAAGCTTAGGTTATTTACCACCGCCATCGGAAGCAGGCTGTAATGCGGTTGCCAGTATCATCATGATAGCGGTGGCGGTTGCGGTTTCTGCTGGTGCAGGTGGTGCACTTATTGGCTCATCAAGCAGTCTATTTGCAAGCGGAAGTTCATTAACGGCATTAGGGGCTGCGACCGCTGCCGCAGCAGGTAGTGTGGCCAGCCAAGTGGCAGGCATGGCATTGGGTGAAGTTGATAACTTCAGTTGGAAACAAGTGGCTATCTCAGCCATAACCGCAGGCGCAACCAAAGGACTTGGGGATAAACTGAAACTTGACCAAATAGGAGCAAACGTTGCACACGATATTGCCAGAGGCGCTATCAGCTATGGTGCAGGTCATGCCGCCAATAAACTGCTGGGTCAACAAACGTCATTCAGCTGGTCAAACTTAGCGGCCTCATCACTAGGCTATGCCGCTGGTGCCCAAGTTGGCACGACGTTAGCCCAAGAGATAGGCGTTGACTTCAGTACGGACTTTGGTTCACAGTTGACGTCAGAATTAACCAGTGGAGTGGCAGACTTGCACATAGGCAGAGCATTAGGTGAGAACACCAAGGTAGACTATGGCCAAATCGGTCTTGATGCCTTTGGTAATGCGATAGGGAATACGATTGCGGGACGGATGGAAAGAGCAAGGCAGCTTGAACTTCAAGAGCGACAAGTGTTAGCGAATTCTCAAGCACGAGGTATGTCTGAAAAGATACAAAGCAATGCAGCTCAAGACTTAAACAACAGTATTGCTGGCACAGCTCGACGTATTGCAGGTGATGCGAATACACAGCTAGATGAAAGGTATACCACCAACTTCAACCCAAATAATGGAGATGATGGTTTTACACCGTTCTTCCAATCAGAAGCGGGCGCGAACTTCCTAAATCGTTCAACTACACTCACTCAGACGTTACAGGATGATGTAAGAGTAAAAGCGGATACGCTGAACCAGCAGCAACAACGTAATCTACAAACGCAACAATGGGTGAATAGAAACACCAATGAACAAGGTCGCACTCAGCAAGGGTTTGATTTAGCGTCGTTGATTGCGGATACCACAGATTTTACGGATATGAGTCAACCTTTAACTGCGGGACCTTGGGCTGAAGGGTATGTGTTTGGAGAAACTTCAAATGGAACAACGGTGACTGAAGACTTAGTTGCTGACACCTCTACATTGAATGGCATTACTAACTTGGCTGCCAGTGCAATTGGAAACAGTAATACATTAACGCAATATACAGATGATATATTACGGACTGTAGGGGCAATCCCTGCTGCTATCGTTAACCCAAGTTTCACTACAACGGTTTCGCCTAGTTCAGCCGCGCAAGTTGGAGGCTTTGCTGCCGACTTGGCTAAGAAAACTGCTGGAATTGGGTTGCTATTTACGATTGGGCAGGCTGCCAATGATATAGGCAGCGAGCTCAGAAATGAAGGAAATAGCGACGGATTGCAGTTCTCAACAGCGACTTATCACGGAAGTAAAATTATTCTTGAAGTTGGAATTATTGCCTTGGGTGCAGTTTCGGCTCCTTTAGCTTTAGGTGCTGGTGCAGCTTACTTTGCAGGTAATTACTTCTTTGACAATGGAGACAATAGTCCAGTAAAGAATTTCTTCCGAGAAACATTTGATTAAGAGAAAGTGATGATATTTTTAATTAATATTTTATTTTATCTTTCTTACTTAACGCATAAAAAGAGTATTAACAATGCTCTTTTCTATGCGTCTTTAGTATTAAGTTGTATTATATTGCTTGTTTCAGCACCAATTGAGTTCTTATTGGGGGTTCCTTTGCTCCCTTTCTTGTTTTCAGTTAATCAAGTATTAGCAGTTGTTATATCAATGTCGCTGTCAGCTATATTTATCTATTATGTATCTGTTCGATCTGGGCGGTATTTGGTTTTAGAAAGGTATTTCAGGTTGATGAAGCCCGAGGTTAGAAAGAAGATACTTTTGAAATACAAAGTTTGTATAGTTTTGACGATGATGTTAATTCCTGTATTTTCGATTTCAATTATCTACGTGGGTTCTAACTAGAATTAACCAGTGGAATGGCAGACTTGCACATAGGCAGAGCGTTAGGGGAGAACACCAAGGTAGACTATGGCCAAATCGGTCTTGATGCCTTTGGTAATGCTATCGGGAATACCATTGCGGGACGGATGGAACGAGCAAGGGAACAAGAGTTGCAACAACGCCTAGCCCAAATTAACGAGCAACAGAGTCAGTCTTCACAAAGGTTGCAAAATAATGCAGCTCAAGACCTAAACAACAGTATTGCTGGCACAGCTCGACGTATTGCTGGTGAAGCGAATGCACAGCTAGATGAAAGGTATATCACCAATTTCAACCCAAGTAATGGAGATGATGGTTTTACACCGTTCTTCCAATCAGAAGCGGGTGCGAACTTCTTAAACCGTTCAACTACACTCACTCAGACGTTACAGGATGATGTAAGAGTAAAAGCGGATACGTTAAACCAACAGCAACAACGTAATCTACAAACGCAACAATGGGTAAATAGAAATACCAATGAGCAAAGCCGACCTCAGCAAGGGTTCGATTTAGAGTCGTTGATTGCCGATACCACAGATTTTACGGATATGAGTCAACCTTTAACTGCGGGACCTTGGGCTGAAGGGTATGTGTTTGGAGAAACTTCAAATGGAACAACGGTGACTGAAGACTTAGTTGCTGACACCTCTACATTGAATGGCATTACTAACTTGGCTGCCAGTGCAATTGGAAACAGTAATACATTAACCCAATATACAGATGATATATTACGGACTGTAGGGGCAGTCCCTGCTGCTATCGTTAACCCAAGTTTCACTGCAACGGTTTCGCCTAGTTCAGCCGCGCAAGTTGGAGGCTTTGCTGCCGACTTGGCTAAGAAAACTGGCTTTTTAGGTATAGGGGTTTCTGGAGTTCAAGCTGCTAGAGATATTGTAACTGAGATCAATAGTGATAAAGGCGTTCAAGCTTCAACTCTTTTATATCATTCAAGCAAACTAACTGTTGAAGCAGGCCTCTTAGTTGCTGGCTTTACTGTGCTTTCAGCACCAGTATCACTGACGTTAGGTGCTGCCTATTTTGCGGGAAGTTACTTTTTTGATAATGGAGAAAATAGTCCAGTGAAGCAGTTTTTTAAAGACTCATTCTAGGTGCTAAGTAATATGACTTTTATTATAAAAATGATGTTTTACCTAGCTTACACTAGGCACAAAAAAAAGGTCTCAGACGGAGTATTTTATTTGTCTGTGCCTTTGGGGGTTTTTATAGTGCTTATATCAATGGTATTTGAAACTATTTTTTCTGTACCTCTTTTCGTTTCTATAGTGAGCTATAATGTTTATTTAGGGCTGTTTGCTCCAATGTCATTAGCTGCAATTGTCATTTATTTTGTTGCTGTCAGAGGACGTTCTTATCAAGTCTTTGATAGGTATTTCAAAATAATAGGCGATGTTGAAACTAAAAAGTTTTTAAACAAGTATAAAATTCGAATAGGGGTCGTGTGTATGTTAATCCCTAGTATCTGTATTTTTCTAGTATATATATGGTCAAAGTTTATTGGGTGAAAGCGATTGTAAATTTTTATGTATATCTGATAAAACAAAAAGACCTCACAGTGTAATGCTGTGAGGTCTTTATTTATCTGTCGTGAGAGAAAAGTGAGAGAAAAGGGGTCAAGTCTTGCATTGTGCAGCTACCAATTTGAAGTGCAACCAATGACCAAGTCTTTAGCATTAATGCAAAAGATTACTTTAGCGGGCTGAGTGACAATGCACGTTATGGGTTGGTGGTAACGGCACCAGCGTCACCGCAAGCAAGCAGTGCTCAATCGGCGTTTGCCAGTGATGCACCGCAGCCAAGTGCGTTTAGCAGTCGTTCGTTCTCGTTGGCGTCCGATGAGCCAGAGGCGCGTTCAGCGAGCAATACGCCAAGCATTATCATTCCAAGTGAGTATGCAGACTGGTTGAGCTTTGATGAGCAAACCGGGTTACTCAGTGGTAAACCGCCACAAGGGTTGATTGACCAATTGGTGTTTAGCTTTATAGCCCAACAAGGCGATGACATTAACCTCAGTTCAAACGGCATCTTAGACATTGGTGATAAGGCCCAAACGCAAGAGTTTTGGTTTGACTATGACGCCAAAGGTCAGGTAACGGTGGATGGCGGTACTTTGTCACAAGGCGTTATAAGCATTGCCCAACAAGGTCAGTATTTTGAATACGATGGCATGGGGCGTACAACGTTATCGATTAGTGATGGTGGCTATACCGCACAAAAGATGAACTACAGTGCCCAAGGTTACTTGCTGAGTGCAACGCACAGTTACAACAATAACAAAGCGTCAGGGCAAGACTTATTCGCCCTAAGACAAACGGGGAATAATCTAGGTAGCATTCACTTTGCTAATCAAGTTCAGCATAGCTATGACTTACTAGGGCAAGTCACCAGTACCTTAGAGTACTTTACGCCTGGGTACAGCAAGAACATTGATTATACTTCCAGTGAATCAGGGCTGGCGGGGACGGCCAAGTTTGATTTAACTGGTATAGAAAAGAGCAAACAAGAGTTTGCTTATAATGGCGATGGTCAAATGACGGTCAGCAAAGAGTATGGCTGGGCGGGTGAGTCGTTACAGCAAGAGCTCGAAAAGTTTGCAGCGGATAAATTGTATGGTGGTGTCACGGTTGAGGTATCGCAATTTAATAACGCGGACTTAATGCCGCTGGTGCGCGACAAGTTAAGCACTGAGCATCAATTACTGAGTACCGTGGACAATAGCTTTGATAAAGCGGGATTGTTAGACCTAAAAATCTACACCCAACATCGCAAAGGGGAAAACAGTGGCAATAGCCCAGCGCAATTTAGGCATACCTATGACTATAGCTATGAAGGCCGAGACTCGTATTTAGAAAAACGAGTGGTGGGCACAGGCAGTGCACAAGAAGGCAGCTTTAACCCTGCAACAACAACGAGTTTCTATGACTTCAGTGGTAACCGCATTGCGGTGGAAGAAAAAGGCGAAAACAGCAGTAAGTACGATGCCCGTTACTTTGACTACAGTGCCGATGGCAAGTTACTGAAAAAACAAAGTGGCACGCAGAATAAGAGCCATGCGGGACAAATTGCCACAGCCCCAAGTGTGCCTGTTGATGGGGAAGGCAATCCTATCTCTGATACGGTCGTCGAACCATCCATCGCGCATACGATAGGCTATGAAGAAACCAAAGTACCGGTCATTGAGCAAGGGAAAAAGGTGGGGGATATTTCCACCGCCAGTCACTACATGTATGCAGGGGGTCAATACTTAGGTGAGTTGACGGAGCACGGCCAAATCAGAGTGAAGCAACAACACTTTAAAGGCCTTGATGTTATCAAATCCGACAGTAACCGTGTCCATGAAGTGCAAGAAGGGGAAACTTTACGAAGCATTGCGCAATTGCAATATGGCAATGGTAACTTCTGGTTTATTATCGCCGATGCCAATAGCTTAACGTCGGACCCAGATGAAGGCTTAACGGTAGGACAAAGCTTAACCATTCCACAACAAAACAATAACCAAAACAGCTTTGATACCTTATTGCCAATGAACCTAGCAGAGTTAATTGGTGATACGACGCCAAGCTTAGGTTATTTACCACCGCCATCGGAAGCAGGCTGTAATGCCGTTGCCAGTATCATCATGATAGCGGTGGCGGTTGCGGTCACAGGTGGTGTGGCAGGAGCAGGCTTACTAACTGGCTCAGCCAACGCGGCCTTTGCCGCAGCAGTGGGCAGTGCAGCAAGCCAAGTGGCGGGCATGGCACTGGGTGCAGTTGATAACTTCAGTTGGAAACAAGTGGCGATATCCGCGATAACCGCAGGCGCCACCAAAGGACTGGGTGATAAACTGAAACTTGACCCTGCAGGAATAAACGCCGCAGATGACATTGCCAGAGGGGCTATCAGCTATGGTGCAGGCCATGCCGCCAATAAACTGTTGGGTCAACAAACCTCATTCAGCTGGTCAAACTTAGCGGCGTCGTCATTAGGTTATGCCGCAGGCGCCCAAGTTGGCACGACTTTAGCCCAAGAGATAGGCGTTGACTTCAGTACGGACTTTGGTTCACAGTTGACGTCAGAATTAACCAGTGGAGTGGCAGACTTGCACATAGGCAGAGCGTTAGGGGAGAATACGAAGGTAGACTATGGCCAAATCGGCTTAGATGCCTTTGGTAATGCTATCGGTAATACGATTGCTGGTCATATGCAAAAGAAACCTGAAGCTAAACCAACAACATTTACCGATGCTGAAAAACAGAAAATTTTTGATGAATTTGGCTTTGCTTTTGGTAATGGCGGCGATTCAAATAAATTAATTACTCCTGAAGAGCTGGGAGTCATTCTCAATGATGAAGAAAAAGCATCTGTTTTTGATAAAGTTCTAAACAGCGGAAAAGATAAAGGAGATATTGTCAGCATTGATGAAGCTGCTCGTAAAGCACAGTTGGTTGATGTCAGACGAACTGTTGACGACATAAACTCAAAACTATCAGGGTTGTCTCAGTCATCAGAAAGGTTTGATTTGCTTAGCAGAGCAAGCCAAACACTTACTGCATCTTTAATGAATGTAGATGTATATTTTGATCAAACATTAAGCGAGTTGTTGCCTAACGGAGTATCTCGACTTGATGATTCAGCATTAGCTGCGCTGAAAATTAATTTGAGCAATAGTGACTTTAGAACAGGTGATGGATATTTTGGTGCACTTTATGTGGACACAAATGTGACCTACAGAACTGGTAGCGATGTAGGTGCATATACCTTTGTGAATCGAGGTACTGATGACTTAAGCCTTGAGGGCGGCGATATTAAAAGTAACATGACTCAAGCATATGGACAGCTTGCTCCTCAATATGAAACTGCAGTTGATTTAGCAAGGCAGCTAAATGCTGAGCTTAAGGGGAATATTCAATTTTCAGGACACTCTCTAGGTGGCGGTCTTGCTTCTGTTCAAGCTCTTACAATAGGTAAAAGCGCAATTACCTTTAATGCTGCTGGGATTTCTCAAGAAACGCTCGTAAGGTATGAAGTCGAAAATGTCGATACAAGTAACATATCGGCATACTATGTTGATGGTGAAATATTGAGCTTTTTACAAGATGGTCCATTCGCAATACCTACATCAGGCTTTGGCGGTCGTCTTAGCACTAGAGATCTTCCTGAAGCAATAGGGAATCGTTTTTGAAATGCCTGCACGAAACTACCAAGGTTTTGCTATACCTAGTAGCTCTGATATCGGATTGGTTGATTTACATGGTATCGGTTTAACGACAAAAGCTTTAGAGTCGTTTTATTTTAGTGGTGAGTTTGGAAGGAGAACTTATTAATGAAGTTAAATAGGTTCACAATATATGCCCTAGGCGGAGTTGTACTTATTCTAAGTTTCTTAGCTAGCTGCCAAGATATTCTAAACGGAAATAAAGTTGGGAATGTGAGTGTGTCACAAATGTACACTGGTTTAACCGTTCCTTTAGTTGAAGCAATTGTTGAAGGCGATTATCACGAGGCGGACTCTCTACTAAGCCAAGGTGCTGATATAAACCAAATCGGAATGGAGGAAGAAACAACACCGCTGATCTGGGTTGGAGCTGTAACAAAGCGAGATTTGAAAAAACTAGAATACATGCTTATAAATGGGGCTTCTCCTAACATACGTAGTAAAAAGGGAGTCTCGGCCATGTCATTGGCAGCCTCAGGAGACAGTAAAGCATTGCTTGAACTATTCCTAAAGTATGGCGGTGATGCAAACCTTGAGGGAGAGCCTTTAACGAATGGTAATGCATTTAGGCGAAACTTGTTGATGATGGCAATTGGTGCGTTTCGAGAGGATTACTTCGAACTCTTATTAAGCCACGGAGCCGATGTAAATTGGAACACTGACGGAACAAAAGGGTTAAGTACCGTTCCTGATAAATGTATCACTGTAGGCAGGTACGATTGGCTTTTGTATTTTTTAGATAAAGGGTACAGTGGAGATTTTCATCAATTAGGTATTGCCGTTAAAAATAGGCGTGTATCTGAAAGGATGAAACCTTACAAGCAAAAAGCCATTCAATACCTTAAAGATAAAGGTGTTGATATGGATGCTATTGAGGTTTACTGAGTTATGATTATATCGCAAGGTTGGCAATAAGATAGGCAATATGGAATTTAGTTGTTTATTGTTAGCACTTTCAATAGTCAGATGTAGAAAAGACCTCACAGTGTAATGCTGTGAGGTTTTTATTTATTCGACCATAAGCATTGCCCAACAAGGTCAGAGAGGAAAAGAAGGGCAGGTCTTGCATTTTGCATGACCCCGTTACTTTGGCTACAGTGCCGATGGCAAGTTACTGAAAAAACAAAGTGGCACGCAGAATAAGAGCCATGCGGGACAAATTGCCACAGCCCCAAGTGTGCCTGTTGATGGGGAAGGCAATCCTATCTCTGATACGGTCGTCGCTCCATCCATCGCGCATACGATAGGCTATGAAGAAACCAAAGTACCGGTCATTGAGCAAGGGAAAAAGGTGGGAGACATTTCCACCGCCAGTCACTACATGTATGCAGGAGGTCAATACTTAGGTGAGCTGACGGAACACGGCCAAATCAGAGTGAAGCAACAACACTTTAAAGGCCTTGATGTCATCAAATCCGACAGTAACCGTGTCCATGAAGTGCAAGAAGGGGAAACCTTACGAAGCATTGCGCAATTGCAATATGGCAATGGTAACTTCTGGTTTATTATCGCCGATGCCAATAGCTTAACGTCGGACCCAGATGAAGGTTTAACGGTAGGACAAAGCTTAACCATCCCACAACAAAACAATAATCAAAACAGCTTTGATACCTTATTGCCAATGAACTTAGCAGAGCTAATTGGTGATACCACGCCAAGCTTAGGTTATTTACCACCGCCATCGGAAGCGGGCTGTAATGCGGTTGCCAGTATCATCATGATAGCGGTGGCAGTTGCGGTTTCTGCTGGTGCAGGTGGTGCACTTATTGGCTCATCAAGCAGTCTATTTGCAAGCGGAGGTTCATTAACGGCATTAGGGGCAGCGACTGCAGCCGCAGCGGGCAGTGTGGCAAGCCAAGTAGCAGGCATGGCATTGGGTGAAGTTGATAACTTCAGCTGGAAACAAGTGGCCATCTCAGCCATAACCGCAGGCGCAACCAAAGGACTTGGGGATAAACTGAAACTTGACCAAATAGGAGCAAACGTTGCACACGACATTGCCAGAGGCGCTATCAGCTATGGTGCAGGTCATGTCGCCAATAAACTGCTGGGTCAACAAACCTCATTCAGCTGGTCAAACTTAGCGGCCTCGTCATTAGGTTATGCCGCAGGCGCCCAAGTTGGCACGACGTTAGCCCAAGAGATAGGCGTTGACTTCAGTACGGACTTTGGTTCACAGTTGACGTCAGAATTAACCAGTGGAGTGGCAGACTTGCACATAGGCAGAGCGTTAGGGGAGAACACCAAGGTAGACTATGGCCAAATAGGCCTTGATGCCTTTGGTAATGCGATAGGGAATACGATAGCGGGACGGATGGAACGAGCAAGGCAGCAGGAGCAACAACGCCTAGCTCAAATCAATCAGCAACACAGTCAGTCTTCACAAAGGTTGCAAAATAATGCAGCTCAAGACCTGAACAACAGTATTGCTGGCACAGCTCGACGTATTGTAGGCGAAGCGAATACCTTGACTAATGAGCTTGTAACACAACAAGGTCTATCAAATAACAACGAGCTTTCGACGTTATTCCAAGGTGAACGTGGTCAAAAGATACAAGACAACTTCTACCGCTCAGCACAAGAAGCACGAACTCGCACCAACAATGCCATCCATGCTGCGAACTTGGCAGGTGAGCGAATTAGACTGGAAGGTCAACAGTTTAATGCAGTTCGTCAAAATACGCGTGATGCTGAAATCGCAAGAGTTCAGACGCAGTTTGATGATTTGGGCGGAGCAGGATATATACCACAAACTCCAGATACTAATTTTATCTCAAATTCTTCAACGAATTATAAGCAAATGATAGGTTATCTAGGAGCTGGTGTTGAGGTGTCTGGAAGGGTTGGTGAATATTTCCTTGCTAAAAGTTCATTAAAAGATGCTAAATTAACGGGGGAGCTGATTGCAGGCGGGCCAAACGGAAAGTTAAATATGTATCAAAGAGATCTGCTTAAAGGAGCAGAAACTCTAGAGGAAGCAACTAAAATCTTTACCGAAAATAGTAAGTCAGGTAGAGCTATTAGAGATGTGGCGAACTCTCCTGCATTAAGAATGGTTAAAGGTGTTCCTGTTGTCGGTACTGTTATAGGCGCAGGTACAATTCCATTGTCTTACATGTCTGCAGAAAATAATAATGAATGGCGTGATACAACGGCTGCAACAGCATCTGTTGTTGGTGGAATTGCAGCTCCTGCAGTTGTAGGCGGAGCTTTGGTTTTAGCCGCAGCCTCAGCCCCTGTTGTTGCTGTGGCAGGCATAGGAGCAGCTATCGGTTATGGTTTCTTTGGAGGTAGTGACTTTGTTGACAGCACAGTCAGAGAAATATATGACGATATCCGTAATTGGTACAATAAAGATTAGTCATGTTTAGAGGGGGTGATTTTTACAATGTAGTTACCAAACCAATTTTGTTTAGTTGTTAATAATAAAGAGTCATTTACGTTAATTGGTTTATGACTCTCTATTTTCCATAAAAAGTCAAATTCTCGCTCTGAAGTGATATCTTTTAAATATAGTCTATGTTTTCCTGATCTTCTATTCAGACTTATATCTAAAACTTGAACGTTCATTGATATTTGTTTGTTAGGTAGGTATTGGGTTAACAGAGAAGGGATGTTTTGACTAACATATGTGAGTAGTAAAGCCCCACCTAATATAATAGGCCCAATAACAACGTGCCATAGTGCACGTTTTGTTTTTGTGTCAAGAGTTGAAATTCTCTTCTTATACGCCGTCATTTCAGTGTTTTTATTAATTTGTATAAAAATATTATAAATCAACAAACAGCTTACTAGTGGAACTCCCATCCACATTAGTAAGGAAAAAAAATCAGCACTAGGTATAAATGGTTTTTGAGCAGATACCCACAATAAACCTCCGTAAGTTGCTACTAGAATGATTGTTAATTGATTAGACGAACTTTTGATTAACTTATTCAACATGACTTTTCCTTTTTACATTTTTTACCTTATCTTCCACAATCTACAGAGCATAACAAAGTAAGGTGTTATTGAGCTTATTAAGCACTTGCTGAGATACTTTAGCAAAAACCTTTTATCAATCAACACTTAAAGCAGTAAACAAGTCACAGGCCTAGCGGCGAAAGACGTAGGTAAAATTGAGCAAACCAATGACCGAGTCTTTAGCATCAATATGGCTGGTCGGGTGAGTCGTTACAGCAAGAGCTTGAAAAGTTTGCAGCGGATAAATTGTATGGTGGTGTCACGGTTGAGGTATCGCAATTTAATAACGCGGACTTAATGCCGCTGGTGCGCGACAAGTTAAGCACTGAGCATCAATTACTGAGTACCGTGGACAATAGCTTTGATAAAGCGGGATTGTTAGACCTAAAAATCTACACCCAACATCGCAAAGGGGAAAACAGTGGCAATAGCCCAGCGCAGTTTAGGCATACCTATGACTATAGCTATGAAGGCCGAGACTCGTATTTAGAAAAACGAGTGGTGGGCACAGGCAGTGCACAAGAAGGCAGCTTTAACCCTGCAACAACAACGAGTTTCTATGACTTCAGTGGTAACCGCATTGCGGTGGAAGAAAAAGGCGAAAACAGCAGTAAGTACGATGCCCGTTACTTTGACTACAGTGCCGATGGCAAGTTACTGAAAAAACAAAGTGGCACGCAGAATAAGAGCCATGCGGGACAAATTGCCACAGCCCCAAGTGTGCCTGTTGATGGGGAAGGCAATCCTATCTCTGATACGGTCGTCGAACCATCCATCGCGCATACGATAGGCTATGAAGAAACCAAAGTACCGGTCATTGAGCAAGGGAAAAAGGTGGGGGATATTTCCACCGCCAGTCACTACATGTATGCAGGGGGTCAATACTTAGGTGAGTTGACGGAGCACGGCCAAATCAGAGTGAAGCAACAACACTTTAAAGGCCTTGATGTTATCAAATCCGACAGTAACCGTGTCCATGAAGTGCAAGAAGGGGAAACTTTACGAAGCATTGCGCAATTGCAATATGGCAATGGTAACTTCTGGTTTATTATCGCCGATGCCAATAGCTTAACGTCGGACCCAGATGAAGGCTTAACGGTAGGACAAAGCTTAACCATTCCACAACAAAACAATAATCAAAACAGCTTTGATATTTCTTAATATGGACATTTAGCTTGTCATAAGTAAATAAGAATCATTAACAATTATTTACATTTATATTGTTGCAATAAAACCCGTTTTGATATATTGGAATAATAAATAACTAAATAGAATATGTGTTTTTTTGTTATTTAATATCGAGCTAAATTTGCTCTTTTTTATTGTTGTTTTTTTGATGCTTGTTAGGTGAGGTTAACAACTAGAAATGAATGATTCTGGTTTGACCTCACGCCATTAAAATCAGTTGTTTAAGCCAATTTTTTTATTACAAAAATAAATTATTTAATTGTTGTGTTAAACGATCTGCATTTGTATTCCATATTTTTTGTGTAGTTTTTGTTTAACTTAATGATTGTTAATCTGGATCCACAATGTTGGCACAAAGTGTGCTTTGACGGCTCTTTACAGGGCAATTTTAATTATATAGGGTCTTAAAGGTCATTCTAAAGCAACGAAGTTATTATGAGCTCAAAACTACAGGTTTTACTTGGTTATTTGAAACTTGAACCTGATAATGTGGACTTAAATGTTCAGGTTATAAATGCCTATCAGCAGTCTGAAAATGTGCAAGCGGCATTGTCCTTTATTAGCCAGTTACCCTCTACTGTAGAACAAGAACCAAATGTTAAAGTGGCAATTATTCAATTGCTTTTACACCTAGGTCATTTCGACCAAGCACAAGCTAATGCCAACCAATTAGTCGAGCTTACTTCGGCTCATCCAACCGCTTTGTATTATCTTGCTTTGAGCTATTACCTATCAAAACAACCACAATTTTGTATCGAAATGTTAACTCGTTTCGAGGCAGAGGCTTTAGAGCAAGCTACTTTATTGTTAATTGTTCGTAGCTATTTGTTGCTGGGCAATTTAACTGCGGCGAAAGATTTACTAATGCAGTTAGAGACCAGTGCAGAGGTTTTGGGTATTCGTGCTTTGGTGGAATTAGATTTAGATAATACCTCTAAAGCAACAGAGCTTTGTCATCAAGCATTAGCGCTAGAAGCAGAGCAATACGAAGCCAATTTAGTAAAAGCCAGCGTTTTTGTTCGCGAGTTAAATTTTGAACAGGCTCTGACTTGCATCAATACATGTTTACAACTTATCCCTAATGAGGGCCGGGCACTTTCATTGTTAGGCCAATCTCATTTTTATCATTTGAATTTTGCTGAGGCGGCACAAGTGTTTGCGGCTTCGGTTGCGAATATGCCTGAGCATATAGGTACATGGCATCTGCTGGGGTGGGCTCATTTATTACTGGGCCAGCTAGAACAAAGTGAAATAGCTTTTGCCAGCGCATTAAAACTAAATGGTAACTTTGCCGACTCACATGGTGCAATGGCGGTGATTGCTATTTATAAACAAGACTTAGAAAGCGCAGAAACATCAATAAAAGTAGCACTTAGGTTAGACCCAAGGTGTGCAACCGCGATGTATGCGCAAAGCTTACTATTACAAAAACAAGGCAACGCTGAACAAGCTCAGCAGCTTACTGACCGCATCTTAAATTCACAAAATCAAGTGCTAGAAAAAAGCCATATGGCTTTAGTGACGGAAGTATTGGCAAAAGTGCAGTAAGGCAAGTAAATGGAAGTTGATTACGTTTTATTCACTTTAAGTGAAATGTTTATTAACGCACTGAAAATAGCAACGCCTCTACTAATGGCTACATTATTAGTGGGATTAATGGTCAGTGTTTTACAAGTGGTAACGCAAGTGCAGGAAATGACCCTGACTTTCGTACCTAAGATCTTTGTTGCAGTCGCGGTTTTAGCCGCATTAGGGCACTGGATGTTGTCGGTATTGATCGAATTCTCTACCCATTTATTTAAACAAATAGCGACATTTTAGAAATGGAGTCAGGATTGTTATCATGGACGTAACTGCAAAAGTTCAAATGTTTGTCTTGATCGCAACACGCATGTCACCAATATTTTTGGCTAGTGCGGTAAGCCCATTTCGCAGTATTCCTATGATGATCAAACTGGTGCTTTTACTGGTTTTTTCAACCATTATCTTTGCCTTGAATTATTCAACATTAGTACTGCCAAAAAATATAATATTGGCTTTTATTGTCGAACTGCTTACTGGCAGTGTGATCTTATTTTCTCTTGTCGCCGCTTATGCCGCTATTTTAACAGTAGGTAGAGTCGTCGACTTGCAAATTGGCTTTGGCGCAGCTGGTGTTGTTAACCCAAATACTTCGGGCCAAGAACCTTTGATTGGCACGATTTATTTACTTGGTTTTACTACGCTGTTTTTTGTTTTGGGCATACACACTCAGTTGATCAGTTTGATCAATGTCAGTTTCCAAGTGTTACCTATAGGCAGTTTGCCAGTATCTTTAAGTGCTTCCCACATTCTTAGTTTAATGTTCTCTAGTTTTAGTCTTGGTTTATTACTTTTTTCGCCAATTATGCTGGTTATTTGGTGTGTTGACGTATTGTTTGGGTTTCTCTCTAAAACCATGCCACAAGCTAATATTTATTTTGTTACTTTGCCGTTAAAAATAATGATCGGTCTTTTTGTCGCTAGTGCAACGTTTAACTACACTGCGCATGTATATAAGCAGCTGTTTCAGAATGCACTTTCCCACTTACAAAAAATGTTGGGAGGGTAAGATGACAGACGAAAATAAAACGGAAAAGCCAACTCCTGAAAAACTGCGTGAAGCTCGTAAGCAGGGGCAAGTGGCAAAAAGCCAGGAGATCACCACCATTGTTGGTATGTTTGCCTTTGTTGGTTTAGCGTTCGTTTTTTATCAAAGGGTAGGCCATGACCTAAGCAATATTTTTGCTGATTTAATACTGAAATCGGGCACTTTTGTGGCGTCACCAACAACGCTTTTAAGCCTATTTATTGATACTGTTTTTGATTTGGCAGTTCTGATCTTACCTATCTTATTGTTAGTTGCGTTAATTAACGTTCTTTCCAATTATGCCCAGTCTGGGGCGGTGTTGTCTGGTGAGCCATTAAAACCTAAATTTGACAAGCTAAACCCAGCAAATGGTCTGAAGAAGATCTTTTCTAAGCGCACCTTATTTGAGTTAGCAAAGAACCTTGTCAAGTTACTGATGTTCTGCACTTTGGTCTATTTGTCTAAAGACTGGCTATTGGCGCAAGCCATTGAACAGTTGCAGTTACGACCAGATCGCATTCCATTTGTTTGGGCCAACACCATCTTATTACTGATCTTATATTTTGCCTGCTTGTATGTGCCGGTTGCGCTAATTGATCTTGCTTTCACTCGTTATGAGTTCACCAATAAAATGATGATGAGCATGAAAGAAGTGAAAGATGAAGTCAAAAAGCGTGAAGGTGATCCAGAAATAAAACAAAAGCAAAAGCAAAGTCAAAAAGAGCTGCTAGAGAAAACGGCCGCTTTGTCATCGGTCAGAGGCGCTGATGTGGTGATCACAAATCCCACTCATATCGCCGTGGCTTTGCAGTACAAGCCAAATGAAATGGTTTCACCTAAGGTTGTTGCTATGGGCAAAGGCGGTTTAGCAAAGAAAATAAGGTTACTGGCTCATCGTCACCAAGTTCGAGTTATTCAAAACAAACCTTTAGCCAGACAGCTTTACAAGGAGACGCAAATAAACAGTTTTGTGCCAGCAAGTTGCTATGTTGCGCTGGTTCCTATTTTCCGAGAGATATTAGATTTCGATAAGATCCAAGGAGCCAGCAGTCGTGTTTAGTATGATGAAGGGCAAGAGTGACCTGATCTTAGTATTTGTTGTAATAGCAATACTGCTTATGCTGTTTATGCCATTGCCTCCTTTGGCGTTGGATATGCTATTGATCCTCAACTTTAGCTTTTGCTTACTGGTATTGTTGTTGACGTTTTACAGTGAGAAGCCACTGAGTTTTTCTACTTTTCCTTCGTTACTGTTGATCACTACCTTATTTCGGTTGGGTCTTAATATTTCCGCCACTCGACTTATTTTAAATGATGGTGATGCTGGGGAAGTTATTGAAACTGTTGGCGCACATGTAGTTGGTGGCAATTATGTTATCGGTCTGGTGGTATTTTTTATTCTTGTTGTGGTGCAATACGTGGTTGTGACTAATGGTGCACAACGGGTTGCCGAGGTCGCTGCACGATTTACTCTGGATTCCATGCCTGGTAAGCAAATGAGTATTGATGCCGACTTAAACATGGGGCTAATCGATGAAGTTCAAGCTAGAGAAAGGCGACAAGAAGTAGAGAAAGAAGCAAACTTCTATGGCGCAATGGATGGCGCGACTAAGTTTGTTAAAGGTGACGCAATCGCAGGCATCATCATTATACTTATCGATATTATAGGCGGCCTTTCGATTGGTGTCGCTCAGCATGGTATGAGCTGGAATGAAGCTCTGCATACATACACTTTATTGACGGTTGGTGATGGCATTGTTACGCAAATACCTTCATTAGTTATCGCTACCGCCACGGGTATTATCATTACAAGAGCCGCTTCAGATGCGCAATTAGGCGAAGAAGTCTCTAAGCAAATTTTGTCTTCACCGAAAGTGCTTTACATAGTGGCCTTTACTTTGTCTTTAACGACCTTTTTACCTGGACTGCCTAAGTTGCCAATTCTTGTTTTGGCAGGGCTATTCGCAATTGGTGGCTATTTCGCCGCTAAAAATGCCGCACCAAGTGAAGAGTCGAATGATGAGATAGTGACAGAGCCAGAGCCACAAGAACAAGAGACGCTGGAGTCTTTACTGCATGTTTCGCCTGTCGAAATAAAGCTGAATGCAAAATTAATGGAGCATGTTAAAGAAAACGGCGAGGTTCTGTTAACTAAGTTACAAGCATTTAGAAGCCAATACGCAAAAGACTTTGGTTTTGTCATCCCAGAGGTAAAGTTAACAACCGAAAAAACTTTGCAAGCCAATCAATACGCCATTTATCTATTTAATGCGCGTTTGGCTCAAGCGGAAATTCACTATCAAAAATATCTGGTTATTGACCCTCAGGGAAAATTCGACGCGGTATCTGGCATTAATGGTAAAGAGCCAACCTATGGTTTACCAGCGATGTGGGTGGACGAGCAACAAATTGCCCATGCACAAAGTGCCTCTTATACCGTTGTTGATCCTGAAACAACCTTAATGACCCATATCTGCGAAGTCATTAAGTCCTATGCGTATGAGCTACTTACCCGCGCTGAAACGGAAAAATTAGTCATGCGTTTAGAGAAAACACACAGCTCGCTTATTGATGAACTTATCCCTACGGTGATGACTTATAGCGATGTGCAAAAGGTGTTACAGCGTTTGTTAAAAGAGCGCATATCTATCCAGAACATGGAGTTGATCTTAGAAGTATTGGTTGACAAAGGTAAGCAACAAAAAGACATCGTATTTTTAACTGAGCGAGTCAGAGAAAGACTCAAGCATCAGATCTGCCAACCTTTATTGTCGGTTGAAAACACACTGAATGTGATCATGTTGGAGCCGCGATTAGAGCAGCAACTTATGTCGAATATGCAATTAAACAATGAGGTGCCTACTGTTGTGTTGGATCCAAATGTCACCGAAGCATTGATCAAGCAGTTAACTCAGCACAGTGAAAAACTGATATCGCAAAGGCATCAGCCCGTTCTGGTCTGTGGCTCAGCAGTACGTTATGCATTAAAAGAATTGCTAGAGAGGGTATTACCTCAATTGAATATTATCTCGGTGACCGAAGTGCCTGTCTCGGTCAATGTACAAACTACTGGAGTTGTATCTTTAAGGAGCGAAGCGGCATGAGCATAGAGCAGATTTTATCGGTTGGCATTAACAATGATTTAGAACAGCTCAAAGTACTGAGCCAGAATGTGGCGAATGTGAATACCCCGGGCTACTTGAAGCAACAAACCTTTGTTTCCATGTTAAACGGCCAAGCCACACTGCAAACAAACGTGAGCACCGCAACTCAAGGCGTTAACCTAACCAATAATAACCTTGATATTGCCTTGAACAATAATGGCTTCTTGTTGGTGGAAAATAACGGCAGTCAGTATTTGAGCAAAATGGGACGTTTGTCTATTGATAATGAAGGTTGGTTAAAACATATATCTGGCGGTTATGTGCTAGGGCAAAGTGGCAGGATCAATGTGCAAGTGGACAACCACAAAGCCTTGTCATTTAACAACCTTGGCCAGTTGAATTACCAAGGGCAAACACTTGAGACTTTACAAGTTGTAAAGCCAACTCAAGGGGCGGTACTGCAAGTTATGGGTAACAGTCTTTACCAAATAGAGGGCGAACAGTATGCCCCTGCCTCAGCCGAAATTGTTTCAGGAGCGTTAAATAGCTCTGGCGTTGGCTCAGGAGAACAAATGATAAAAATGATCGAAGTCAGTCGCCATTTGCAAACCATGCAAAAAGCGGCGCTGGCCTATGATCAGCTGCTAAACGCGGGAATTAATGAGTTAGGGAAAAAATAACAATGATTGAATCTTTATATATTGCCGAAAGTGGTTTGAACTCTCAGCAAAAGCTGATTGAAATAATATCAAATAACATAGCCAACAACTCAACGCCTTCGTTTAAGCGTGATGAAGCCAATTTTGTTGATTTGGTATTAACCGACCAAGCTGTTTCTAGCGCAACAAACAATATTGAGCCTAACCAGCAAAAAGCATCCGGCGTTATGGTAGCAGGGGTACACACCGATTTTGCCATGGGCAGTTTGAAACAAACGAACAACCCGTTGGATATTGCCATTAAAGGCAACGGCTTTATCGAAGTAGAGTTGGCAAATGGTGAATACGCTTATACCAAAGCAGGACGATTAAGAATTGATGAAAATGGGTTCTTGACCAATAGCGAAGGCCTTAGGCTCGCTTCTAATGTGCAGATCTCACCCGATGCACAAAACGTTACGATAAAAGAAAACGGCAATGTTTTTGTTACTTTGCCTGATAGCCCGCAATTACTGGAAGTCGGCAATATTGAGTTGGTCACCTTCGCCAATGTCAGTGGTTTATCCAAGCTAGGGAATAACTTGTACAGCTCAACTTTAGAGAGTGGACAAGCGATTTACCAAGGCACAAATGAACTGGCAGGAGGAGAGATCTTGCAAGGCTACACGGAAATGTCGAATGTCACTTTGAATGAAGAAATGGTTAATCTGATGTTAGCTCAGCGCGGCTATCAGCTCAATGCTCGGATCATTCAAGTCACCGACCAAGTGATGGAAACGATCAACAACTTGAGGCGTTAACAGCGGATGTTTAAAGTGTTTTGCACCACCTTTTGTTCTGTCTTTTTATGTTTGCTTAGTAGCGTTAGCTACGGCGTTGAGCTGGAGATAAAAGACAGCATAGTTCGGATCCCTGCAACGGCGACGTTGGTTCAATTAGGCGAACTCAAACAACAAGCAAGTATTCAAGATTTGCAGGATGAACTTAATACAAAACCATTAGCACTTAACAATATTGCTAAGCAATGGGTTACGCGCGAAACACTGAGCCAATTATTAACAGAACAACTGGGACATACCATCGCGGTAACAGGGGTTGAAAAGGTTTGGCTTGAACTTTGTCAAACTCTCGATATTGACTTATTAAACCAGTCTTTTGACCGTGCTTTTAAGCAACACTTTGACTCGGGCATAGCCAACTTTCAGGCCGTCAGTTTGTTACACAAAAATACCTGTTTACCAGCCGAAGTTGATAACGTCAGCATAGATCGCGATAACTTGCTAAAGACTCGACAACAAGTGGTTCTAGAGCTTGTTTCTGGCGCAAAGTTGATGGTTTGGCTTGAGGTGAAAGCTGAACTTGCGGTAGCTAAGTTGAAGCAGCAAAAGCCAGTCAACGCAAAGATCAAAGCAAGTGATGTTGATTGGTACATGAGCAGCACCGATGAATTAAATGTCTCTCATTTGCACCCAATATCGTCGAGTTTACCAACCAGACTTTATAGCAAGAAGCGACTAGCCGCAGGCGATTTAGTGTCAACGCGTAACACATATATAAAGCCGATGGTGAGTCGTGGCGAGTCAGTAAAAGTGGTTTATCAGTCTGGAGCCGTGAAAGTTGAGTTCACAGGCACTGCACTGGCCAATGCCAATCAAGGGGAGCAAGTTCAAGTGGTGTTTGATAATGCAACCAAACCGGTAATAACACATGTCGTATCAGAAGGAGTCGTGGGTGTATAAGTTTATTCAAAGCATAAGTACAGGCTTAGTACTTAGCGTTTTTTTACTGCAATCATCAATGGTGTTTTCCACCTCTTTGTATGACAAGAATAAAGCAGTGGCATTAACAGCGGATAAAAGAGCAAGCAAAGTGGGTGATACGGTCACAATTCTGGTTATTGAAAACTCTCAAGCTAGCTCTAGCGCAGGGACGAATGCCGACTCAGGCTTTGGCGTCGACGCTGAAGCCAGAGCCAATGATAGTGACTGGAAGTATGGGATAGGGATAGGCAGTTCAAACTCTGGCGATGCTAGCACGTCGAGAAAAGGGTTTATCCGCTCGCAAATTACCGCAGTGATCACTGAAATTGACAGTAACGGCCACTTTTTATTGAAAGGCAGCCACACCTTAACGATTGATGGCGAAACGCAAAAAATAGAGTTAAAAGGCAAAGCGCGAAAAACCGACATTTTTGCTAACAACACTCTGTTATCCAGCCGCTTGTTTGATGCCAACATCAAGTATGTTGGTGAAGGGGATGTGTCCAATGGCAAAGAGCCGAGCGGTATTTATAAGATCTTCAAATGGATTGGGCTAATATGAAACGTTTTTACAAATTAATAGGCTTGCTGCTATTGGCAAGCCAATCGGTATTAGCGGTTGAGTCAACGGTAAAAATAAAGGACTTAGCGCGCTTTGACGGGGTCAGAGACAACGCGCTTACTGGTTATGGCCTAGTTATTGGTTTAGCTAGAACTGGCGATAGTGCAAGGAGCAAAGCAACCCTACAGTCGATAAAAAATACCTTAGAAAACTTTGACTTAGTGGTGACGGAAAAAGATATTGCTAGTAGAAACGTGGCAGCGGTTTTGGTTACTGCTACGCTCCCTGCCTTTGCCCAAGAAGGCGATAAAATAGACGTTCAGATCTCTTCGATAGGTGATGCAAAAAGTCTAGTGGGTGGCTCTTTAATATTGACACCGCTTAAAGCTGTCAATGGCGAAGTGTATGCCTTAGCACAAGGTGAGTTATCGGTTGGCGGTTATCAGTTTGAAAAGTTCGATAATATAGTGCAAAAAAATCATCCAACCGTTGGTCGTATACCTAGCGGAGCAACCGTTGAAGTCTCTATTAATAACCAATTTGTTCAGCAAGATGGCTCTATCCATCTGATCTTAGATGAACCGGATTTTACTACCATAGACCGAGTTGTTACTCGCTTGAATAGACTGTACCCACAACTGCAAGTGGAAGGCTTACATGCAAGTAGAATAAAGATCGCTCCACGATCAGGTTCCAACCTTATTTCACTGATCGCAAAGATAGAGAACACCCTAGTTGCTCCTGCAAAAGGCGCAAAGGTAGTGGTCAACGAGCGTACAGGCACCATAGTCTCTGGTGCCGATATCATGATTGATAACGTTGTGATCACACATGGTTCACTAAAGCTAACCGTCAATACTGATTTTTTAGTTTCCCAACCTACCGGCTTGTTTGTTGGAGAAGGCGGCTTAGCAGGTGTTGAAACACAAGTCATACCAAACTCAGAAATTGCCGTGGAAGAGCAAGACACGGCACTTTACGTAACCAATCAAAAAGTGAGCATTGCTGATGTGATGGATGCTTTGCTGCAACTGAAATTATCAACCAGAGACATTATTTCAATCCTACAGGCTTTAAAAAAATCAGGAGCGCTGCACGCTGAACTCATCATTCAGTAGCGAATAGAGAAGATGGATGATTTAACCGTAAAACTAGCCAGTTTTGCCATGAGCATTGCAGAACAAAAACAACGTGTTGCAACCGTTAATATTGCCAATATCAACGATGTTAATGCCAGCAAAATTGAAGCGGATTTTAAACTGCTATTGCAGCGAGTTGAAGACGCAAAAGGGGCTGATAGAGCGCAGTTGCTGCAGTCAATTGAAAATAACTGGCAACAGCATAAAAGCGAGAATATTAGCACCACACGAGAACAAGCAGAACTAGATGAAGAAGTGGCTAAATCTCTATTGGCCTCAGGCCAATATCGAGGATTGGCAGAGGGCGTTTCAAGAAAGTTGGGACTGCTTAGAATAGCAATTAAAGGAGGGCAATAAATGGCATCAAGCATATACGAAATTAGTTTATCGGGGATGAGCTTTGAAAAGGCAAGGCTAGCTGCTGCAACTCACAATATTGCTAAAGCTAACATTGTCGCCAGTTCACCTATGCAGTTGGGTAACCTGCACAGCGTTTCAGCTCAGGGCACAGGCAGCTTTTTAGAAGCGATACAGCATCAAGTAATAGCTCAGCCTAACCAAGCAAGCGCGATATACAAACCTGAGCATGTAGCTGCGGATAAAGACGGCTTTGTCTATAGCCTCAAAGTTAATGTAGCAGAACAAATGTTAACGATTAACAGTGCAACACGAGCATATGAAGCAAATATAAAAGCATTTAATGCCTATAAAGACATGAGTGCCAAAGCCTTTGAGATAGGGAAATAGGTAAAACGATGACAATAGAAAAAATTACTGGGTTATCTGCACTAGAGGTTCCTAAAGAAGTTACGTTCACGGCTCCTGAACAAACTCCTCAGACTAGCTTTCTCGACCTAGCAAGCCAAGCGGTAGATAAAGTTAATGGCGATTTAATACAAGCGGATCAATTACTCGAAGCAAGAGCGTTGGGTCACAATGTTGCTCCCCATGAACTTATGATCGCAATGGAGCAAGCCAAGTTATCTCTGCAACTTACGGTTGAAGTAAGAAACAAGTTGCTTGAAGGGTATCAAGAAATAATGCGCATGCAGTTATAGGTTGTTAAATGTTTGAACAAATGAGTAATAACAAAAAAGTATCGTTAATTATCGCTGTCTTTGTTTTGAGCATAGCGACATTAGCCGCTTGTTTTTGGCTGTTATGGCCTCGATATGAGCCGCTGATGGCAAATCTGTCGTTAGAGCAAAGTGCCGACGTGATCAAGCGTTTAGATGAGCAAAATATCGAGTATGAATTGACTGATCAAGGTAAAGGTGTGCAAGTTTTGAGTGACCAGCTCGACACCGCATTAGTTAATTTAGCGAGTTCAGACAGTAACCAACAAAGTAAAGGCTTAGAACTTTACGAGACCGTTGATTACAGCATGACTGAGCATATTCAGGATGTCACCTACAAAAGAGCAACTCAAGGTGAGTTAGAGAGAACTTTAGAGCAGTTTACCTTTATTAAATCGGCAAGAGTGCATATTACCTTTGCCAATACTTCTTTGTTTGCCAAGCAGAATAAATCGGCCAAAGCATCGGTGTTTTTGGTGTTGCAACAAGCCGGTAAACTTTCTGCTAGACAAATTTCAGCGGTGCAAAGCTTAGTCGCTACCAGTGTTGAAGATTTATCGGTTGAAGATGTAACCGTACTGGACAATGAAGGTGGCGTGTTAACTTCGAGTGATACTTTGATACAGCATGAGCATGCAACCAATTCGTTAGATCAGAACATTGAAAACAAGGTAGCGAAAATACTTGCTTTGTATTTTGCGCCACAGCAGTTTGCCGTGACCGCAAGAGTTGAAACCTCTAATGATGAAAGAAAAGAAGTCATTCAGTCTGTGTTATCTGGCGCAGGTCAAGGTGCGGTGCTGAAAGAAAAACGGCACTATACGCAAAATCTTGAAAAGCAAGCTGAACAACCGACAGATCGGGACGAAAAAGTAGAAATTGAATATGCCCATGGCAAAAAGGTAGAAGAAGTTCTATATCGTGCTAACCGAGTAAAGCGCATCTCTTTAGCCGTGGCAATACAAGCGCAGTTAAACGCTGAGCAAACGGCTAAATTAAAACGACTAGTCTCTGCAGCCGCCGGATTAAACCTATCCGATGGTGATAACTTTAGTTTTGAGGTACTGCCGCCACAACAACAAAGTCCTGCAACAAAAGCCATTGCGGAATTCACTAATGCTGACATTGTGCCACTACAAAATTTAGTCAGTAAAGAGGTAGAGCCCACGCCGGTAGCACAGCAAGTTGCAACAACATCACTGCTGCCTAAGTTTGTCATGCTACTACTTGTATTAGCCTTTACTTTTACTTGCGTTGCTTTAGTTAGAGCCAGACGAACAAGATCTCTTAACCATCACTCTCGTGACGAGGTTTTGCTCGAAGTGAACAAGTGGTTAAGGTTGGATCAGGAAGTGAAATAATGAGCGAATTGATTTGTCCATATAAGGCGGTTGCACTGAAGCTCACCAGCTTAGGCATGGTCGATAGGTTATTGTTGTTAGCTAAATTAGATAAAGCAGACAGAACTAAGGTGCGCAAGCAGCTAAAACCTTTAAAGCATTTAACTAAGCAAGAGGCGTCTGAGTTATATCAAAACATTTCACAAAGTGACGACAAAGTGCCGCTGACCTTAACGGCAAAGGGTGACGTTGAGCAAAATATTTTTTCACCTAGTGTCGTTGCTTTAATAGCAGATATTAAAGCTGGTAACTCGCACTTACCTAAAGCCTTGGCTGATGCGTTACTTAGCGAATACCAATTGTTGCTAGAAGGGAAGTCAAAACATGACTGATGTAAAACCTTTTGCCAGTGCGATGGCCGATGACGCAGCAAAATTAAGCTCAGTTCCTAGCTTTGTTCCTGTAAGCAACGAAACGGCGCAAATTAAAAGTGAACTAGAACAGCCTGCTGCTATTTCGCCTGTTATCCAGATCATTAATGCAATACAACAACTGGATGAGCAGCAACGCAAACAATTAGTGTCATCTTACTTTGCTAAAGATATCCAACAGCTTGTTGATGAACAAACTCGCAAAGCAACCGATTCTGGTTATGAAGCGGGATTAAAACAAGCTCAAAATGAGCAAGAAAAAATACTATCGGAGTTGAAAGTAGAGGCCTCGAAACAAGCGCAAAAAATCGAACAATTATTGACAACCTTTTCACAATTAACGCCAAAGGTAGCAATTGACACAGAAGCAAATCTAATTGAGTTAGTTGTTGATTCCGTATTTAAACTTATTGGCCAGCAGTTAACTACGTCTGAGCATATAGCTGAACTTATTAACAATTTAGCGACTGAGTACTCTGATGAAAAAGAGCTTGTGATCATGCTGTCTAAAGTCGACTTTGAAGTGTTCGAACAGCTAACTGAGCAGGTTAACTTACCCGAAGGCGTTAAAGTGATGGCCAGCAATGAACTCAAAGCGGGAGATCATAAATTAAAACTCGCAACAGGTAGCGTAGAGTCGATTTTACAAAACAAATTACATGCATTTATTGAGGTCATCAATCAGACCTATGCTATGGCAAATCAACAAGAGCAGGAGCATAGCTCAGGTGCTTAATAAATACCAAAAAGCCATTGCAGAGCTTACTTTGCAAGTTAACAAAGGCAAAGTGTTGCAATGCATTGGCTTGGTTGTTGAGGCTTCTTGCCCTAATGTTTTTGTCGGTGAGTTATGTGATATCTACCCAGTGTCTGCCATTAAGCCAATTAAAGCTGAAGTTGTCGGGTTTAGGGGAGATAGAGTTTTACTGATGCCGTATGAAAAGATCACAGGCTTAACCTTAGGCAGTCCTGTTGTTGCTTGCGGCAAGGTAGCTGATATTCCAGTTGGAATAGAAATGTTAGGTCGAGTGATTGATGCTTTTGGTGAGCCATTAGACAACAAAGGCGCAATTGACTATCAAACCTCTATGCCGCTTTATCGTGAGCCAATCAATCCTTTGACTAGAAAGGCGACAGACCAGCCTATCAGCACTGGTATCAAAGCCATCGATAATTTCATTACAATTGGCTTGGGCCAACGAATTGGCCTTTTTGCTGGCAGTGGCGTTGGTAAAAGTACGTTATTAGCGAACATTTGTAATAGCGTATCTGGTGACATTAATGTGATTGTTTTGGTTGGCGAGCGTGGCCGCGAAGTGGAAGAGTTTGTTAATGAAACCCTTGGCCCAGAAGGATTAAACAATTCAATTGTTATAGCGGCAACAGCAGAGCAATCGCCACTGGCTAGAACACATAGTGTCTATGCAGGCATCGCAATAGCGGAGTATTTTTCGAATTTAGGCAAACACGTGTTTTTTACTGTTGATTCTATGACTAGGTTTGCCACCGCGACTCGAGATATAGGCCTCGCAATAGGTGAGCCGCCAACGGTCAGTGGTTATACAGCTTCTGTTTTCTCGGCATTGCCAAACGTTGTAGAAAGGTGTGGAAGCTTCCGTAATAAAGGGGATATCACCGCAATTTTGACCGTGTTGGTTGAAAGTGGCGACTTTGATGATCCTGTGGTTGACGCATTAAGGGCTATTTTAGATGGGCATATTGTACTGACCAGAGAGCTGGCAGAACGCTCTCATTTTCCAGCTATCGATGTGCTAAAGAGCGTCAGTCGGATGTTTACTAAGGTGACATCAGAGCAGCATAGAGCAGCGGTACAAGAAATCAAAACCAAGATAGCAGAATACATGGAAAACAGAGAGTTGATTGAGTTTGGTGGTTATGGCGAAGCAAACGCAAAAACCTCTGACTTACTGCAGAGCTGGTCGAAAATTGAAGCCTTTTTAACCCAGAAAAATAAAGATGCCGATGATCTTGTTCAGTCTCAAGTTCAACTGCAGCAGCTAGCCAAAGGACTATCAGGGCAAAGCTAATGGATGACATTTACAAGCTAAAAAAACAGCTAAATGCCATTGAGCAGTTACAAAAAATGGCTGAGCAGCAATACAAAAGCCAGTTGCAAGTGATTGGCGAATTAGTCGAGCAAGAGCACAAGGTAAATAAGAATATTGCAGATTTAGAGCAAGAAATTGACGCGCTGTCAGCAGGTGCAACGTCGAAAAGCATTCATTTTTACTTTAACTCAGTGACGTTTTTAGCGGCAAAAACACAAGAGTTAGGAAAGCAGCAACAACTGCGCGAAGTAGTAGCTGAAAAGTTGCACAAGCAGTACCAAAAGCTTAGAGAATTAGTACAAAAGAAAACGAGCTTACAAACTAAGCTCGATAAGAATACGTTAGCCATTGCGAAGTTAAAAAAGCAAAAAAGCAATAGGTTGTTTAACAGCTTTATCACTAGCAAAAGGTTTAACGCGAAACATGGAGGAAAAGTTGATGTCTGTTGATATAAATTTATTGGCAATGCAACAACAGGGTTTGATAGGCAATAAAACTCACACCGGGCAAAAAAATCTCAAAGTGGCTTTTAGTGCTTTGCTTGAAAACAGCACTAAGCCAGCCATTGAAACTGGCTCGCCTATACCAAGCGGTACGCAAACACAGTTATCTGAGCAGTTAACAACGACATCAATGCCAGCTAGTGAGCTTGCTTCTCAGGTTCCAATTAGCACAATGCAAGCGCTACAAACAGCAAACTTACCAGCTAAAACAGATAATGTTGAGTTGCCAAATGTGCCAATTCAACAAGCAAAGTACTCGTCAGATAGTTTAACTGTTAGCAGCAATCAAGCTGAAGCATTGATAGAAAGTTACGTTATGACATCTTGGGCAACGGGACAAATGTCAAACAGCTATTTCAAAGAACCAAATGCTAAAGAGATAGCTGCTAATAGCTTGGCCATAAATCCAGACTCGAAAGTTCAACATCGTCTAGAGAGCCAGAAAAATGCAGACTTTGCTGTCGCTAATCAAGCAAGCAGCAGTGTTAAAACAGTAATGGCAAACACGTTAACCACAATAGCCAATGCGGGTTCATTAAATAAATTAGCTGAGCGCTCGAGCAAAAGCCCACTAGTGGCAATGAACATACCCACTATCACTAAATTAAAAGATAAAAACCTGACTCAGACTAAAGATGAACAGGGATTAAAGCTTTGGCTTCGTGATTTTACTAACACCAATAGTGAGTTAAAGGAATGGCTTGTTGCCATTAGTCAAACTCATCAACACATTTCACAAGTGGCATACAACGGTCACGTAATATGGCAACGATAGGAGAGTCTTAATGGAAATTGAAGCAATAGGACGCAATGTATCAAGTACGACCACCAACGCTAACTCATCGGTAAATCAAGAAGAGTTTATTGAGCTGTTTTTAGCTCAACTGAACTATCAAGATCCGTTGGAACCACTAAATAACCGTGAATTCTTAGCGCAATTGGCGCAGTTTTCGTCATTAGAGCAAACGCGTATGTCGAATGAGAGTTTAACTAATCTGCTACAAATGAATTCGTCTGACCAAGCAATGAGTTTGTTAGAGCGAAATGTTGAGGTCAGAACCAACTCGGGTGGCACTTTTGTTGGTCGAGTCAATGCTGTCCAGTATACCGCTTCCGGTATCAATTTAACGGTTGCCAGTTCCGACGGTAACTTCATTAATAATGTAGCGCTAAGTCAAATTAACTTAGTTCGATAAATTAATAAGGAAATTAACATGTTACAGTCTTTTTTTACTGGCTTGTCAGGCTTGTTTTCGTTTTCAAAAAACTTAGATACGGTCAGTAACAACATTGCAAATATGAACACTCCTGGCTATCGAGGCACGGATACATTTTACAAGAGTTTATCGGGACAGGATGGCGGTATTGGTTATGGCACTCAAGCTGGCGAAACGAGTATTAGACATGGCTCTGGGGAGATCAGACAAACAGGCAATGACACTGACCTTGCTATTAATGGTAATGGCTTTTTTATCTTAATGTCTGGCGATGACAGATTATATACCCGAGCTGGCCAGTTTGGTTTTGACAATGATGGTATCTTAGTTGATAAAAATACCGGTGCCCAAGTTGCAGGCTTAGATGCATCGGGAAAGCTGGTACCAATTGATGTTTCAAACTACCGAATGTTAGCACCAACGGCAACATCGAGTGTGAATTTGGCGGGTAACCTATCATCAGGGGCGACGACTCATACTATCTCTGGTGTTACGCTATATAACGGTCTAGGAGAAGAAGTCTCTGTTTCCCTTAACTTTCGCTCAAACTCAAGCGTTACGCCTAATAGTTGGTTAGTCGATATCAAAGACAGCAATGGAACTACGATTGACACAAAAGAAGTAAGATTCGGCAGTGACGGTACGCCAAACTCTAGCTTCAATAGTTTTACTTTCGATATTAAAGATTCATTAGGTGGTTCAGATACGATCACTGTCAACTTAGGGGCAACGGGCAACTTTTCTGGCGCAACTTCTATAGATACTGGAAACACATCATCTTTAGCTGCCCAGGTCCAAGGTGGCTCACCCGTTTCTCCTCTCACTAGTATGCGCTTTGATGAAAATGGCGTCTTAAAACTCACTTATGCTAATGGCGAAACTTCCGATGGTATAAAGCTAGCGATGGCTGGTTTTGCTGATACATCTGAATTGCAACAGCACAATGGCTCAGTATTTAAAGCAACGCCAAGCGCAGGTCTGAGCATATCGGCGGCTAACGAAAATGGCATAGGCCAAATCGCGGCCGAGAGTATAGAACTGTCTAACGTCGATTTGTCTAGAGAGTTTGCTGATATGTTGATCATTCAACGTGGATATCAAGCTAGTTCAAGGATCTTAAACGTTGCTAATCAATTGCTGGAGCAACTTTATGAGAATACTAGAGGTCGATAATGAGTTTTACACACTCGGGTATAGTCGACCAGAACACTCGCAGCTTACTTGAACAGCAAATATTGGCGGATGTTAATCAGTGGTTGTCGTCTTGGTATACACAAAGTAGTGAACTTAGCTGTTCGGACACAAAGTTTCATTACAGTGAGGAGCTTTTCCAGCCTCCAGCGTTATGGCAAGACATTGTCACTGCTGACTTCTATGCCGTTACATCAAGTCAGCCAGCTTGCTGCTCTATTTACCTTGATGACTGGCAAGCTTTTGCCCAAGAGCTGACCGATATCAACAAGGGGAATGAGTTTAACGAGCATGACCGGTTACTGTTCAAGAATGTAGCCGAGACTAGCTTGTCTAGCTTGGCACAGAGTATTAATCAACTTGTTGAAGGTACAACGGAGATTGAGGAGCCAGTGGTCATTGCTAAAGTTAAGATCAACAGTTGTAACCTCTACTTCTGTTTAGGTGCCGAATACTTATACGCGCTGCAGCAAAAATTAGCACACTCAAGCGTACTTCCAGCGAGTGAGCTCGCGGTGCTTTTTAGCGATAAAACCGTTCAAGTCGAAGTTAATATGCAAACTAAGCCCTTAACCTTCTCTGAACTTTGTCAGTTAAAACAAGGTGATGTATTGAGCCTTGAGCAAAGCATAAAGCAACCCATAGCGATGAAGGTGGCTGGCAACACCATAGGAAATGGCTATTTAGTCAATAAAACAACAACAAAGCAATGTATTTATCAGGAATTAAAGATGAAAGCTAATATTCAAGACATTGAATTAACCGTCGCCCAAGAGCAGCCGTCAGATGAGCAGGCAATGCAACTAGACTTGAGTTTAGTGCAACACTTAGAAGTGCAACTCAATGCCAATATAGGCTCAACCAAGTTATCCGTTGAGTCACTTGCAAAGTTAAAAGTAGGCGAGATCTTAGCCTTAAATGAAACTGTCGATAAACCGATTGAGCTGGAATTAAATGGCGTTGTCGTGGCAGAAGGGATGCTAGTTGCGCAAGACGGTAAATATGGCGTTAAGCTCACTAAATTGATGAATATGTTTGGGTAGTCGTTTGCTTAATCTAAAAACCGATAGTGCCTTTCCACTGTATGAAAGCCTAGTCCTCGTTTTATTTTTTGCTGTGTTATTGGTCATCGCTTATTCGATTAAACGGTCAAAAAAAGTGAAGAGTTTGATCAAAGGTTATGGCTCTAATCAAATATCAGAGTACAAAAGTATCAACCTAGATAGGTCTACGCGTTTGCTTGAACTGTCACTAGATGAGCAAAAAATACTGGTACTAGAAACAGATAAAGGACTAGTGCAATTACATAAAACATCTTTGTTGGAACAGGGAAAAGTAGACGTAAGCGCTAAGGATACGGCAGGTGAAAGTTAAAGTTTTAGTATTGTTGGTAACTCTGTGTTTTTCACTATTTAGTGGTGTTACTTGGTCCAACACGACAACCAGCTCGGCAACAACAAGTTTCAACTCAAAATCTAGTAGTTGATGACGTTGAAGTTCAGTCATTGCTGGATCAGCTTACCCCAGAGCTAAAGATCATTGCAGTGTTATCGGCATTGTCATTATTACCTGCCATTTTAATTGCTAGTACGGCGTTTACTAGAATTGTGATCGTGCTAGCTATGCTGAGACATGCGCTAGGATTGCAACAAACACCACCGAATGTGGTTATTATTATGCTGGCTTTGTTTTTAACTGTTTTCACCATGGAGCCTGTGTTCAACAAGATGTATGCAGAGACAATTTCACCTTACTTAGAGGGCAAAATTGAACTGCAAGAAGCGTTAGAGCAGGGGCATCAGCCGCTAAAGCAGTTTATGATAAGCCAGACTAGAGAAAGCGACTTTGCCGCTGTGTATAACATGACTCAGCAGCCTGTGCCGCAAAGTGCCGATGAGGTAAAGTTGGTTCACTTAATACCTGCATTTTTGCTGAGTGAATTAACCGTTGCATTTAAAATTGCATTTGTTGTTTTTATTCCTTTTTTGCTGATTGATTTAGTGGTTGCCAGTACTTTGATGTCGCTCGGTATGATCATGGTTCCACCCATTACGATTGCCTTGCCATTGAAAGTGATGTTGTTTGTTCTGATAGATGGTTGGTCTTTGCTTGCCCAATCCCTGTTTCACAGTTTTAGTTGAATGTTGAACGCTGCGTGAAAGATCATCAATATCAAGACCAAATCGAGAAGCTTCTTTGGCAACAGTGGTTTATTGCACCAAATACCACAGTAAGAGAGGATATCTTTAACTTCTATAAAAAGTGGGCCGCAAGCCAAGCAAAAAAACTGTTTTACAATGGTGCTTTTCCAATGATTGATTGCGAAGACTACGAACAGTATGCCTATATAGGGCTTTTAGAAGCGATTGATAACTATGTCGAACAAGGAAGTCACTTCAAACCTTACGCTGCCTTGAGAGTAAGAGGGGCGGTGCTCAATGCCGTTTATAAATTTTCTGAGCTGGCCAGTTTGTACAAAAAACGCAGTAGTTTGAGTAATGAATATATAAACTCTTATATCAAAGAGCACTCCGCCTCGAAAGAAGACAGCGCCAGTGGCGTTATACTTGAAATTTCGTTGGAGTACTTCCTTCAGCAAGCACCGTCTAGTGAAACAACAACAGAGCATTTTTCTCTGTTTAACTCAGAAGAAATGGACGTAATGCATAATGAAGTTGAAGCAGCAAAACGGACCTTGGCCAAATTAGAACAAACCATTCTTGAGTTGTATTATCAACATGGTTTGAGCTATCAACAAATAGCTGAACACCTGGATGTTACTAAAGGCCGTATTGGCCAGATCCACAAAGGCATCATGACTAAGCTGAAAAAACAGTTGAGTTGGTAAAACTTTATGTTTTATTAGCGCTGTCGTGCTTTGGTTTTTGAACCTTGGATACATGAGTGAGTATTAAGTTAAAAGTGCGAGATTAGCTTTAAAAGAGTGTATATAAAGAGTATTTTCTGGGCAACCTAGAGAAATAAAACCAATGCGATGACCCAGCTCAAACTCAACACCGTTTGATAAACCTTGAGCATACTTATTCTTCAATGACCTTTTTTCAGGGCTGTGGAGTGGGGCGATTATCTGAGTATAAAGCTATAAGCTGGTTAAATATCCAGAGTTCGGATATACAATGATACACGGCAATGATTTTAAAACTAGAGCAGGTCTGTTTTCGCTTCTGCCACAATTTAGTTTCTCAGCAGTACTTTAACGCACTGCTGTAACCGTTACTTCAATTAACACATCGCCTTCTAGATCGACACCTAAGCAAGCACGTTGAGGCCAGTTTTGCGGGTTGTTACCAAACCATTCACACCAAACCTCGTCCATTAATGGTTTTGAATTCATATCCGATATATAAACCTGAGCAGATACTATCCTTGTTTTGTCGCTGCCAAGTTCAACAAGGTTATATTGAATTGTTTCTAAGGTTAATTTGGTTTGACCTTGAATATCTAATGAAGTGTCCGAAGATGTTGCAACGGTCCAAACTAAATCTTTATATGCTGAAGATTTATTACGACCTTCATAAATACCACGCTTGCGTTCTATCACTCGCTATCCCTGTTCTGTTAACAATCTAATCGTGCTCATTAGCGCGTTTTTCTACTGCGCTTCTAGTCACTTTTCTAAATCGCACATTTTTATCAGAATAGATAAATTATTACTAGATAAAAATGTTTAATGTGTAAAAAAACTCCCTATTAGTGCAAGTGATCAAACGAGCTTTTTGCTGTGTTTGATTGAACTACCATTCGAGAATGACCAATCGATTTCTTTGGTGCTACCCAGTTTTTTGATATACATCGTGAGCCATTTATCCTTTGATTCCAAATAATCGAGCTTAATCAGCGAAAGTGTTGTTATTGATATAGAAGGAGGTGTGGGTTTTGGTTAATTGAATTTTACTTTTTTGGTTGATAATGAGTTATCCCATTTGACCTGTTTTTTCTTAAGTAAAACAGTGTTATAAAAAATATATAATCATTTTATAGGGAAATTATAAGTACTTTAATATTAAAAAATTGGTTTAATTCGGCCCTCATTATTTCATATGAATTGAGAGGTACTTATGAAACATAAAACTGTAGTCTTTATATTTTGCATATTACTAACATCAATCCCCCTTCATGCTACAAAACTAGAAGCTCTAGCAATGACTCAGGCTGATAATAAAACTTCTCTAGGAAAAGTTTTAGTGGGTCAAAAGTCAGGCATAAAACAAGTAAATAAGCCTTTAATGATTTGCAAACGTTTCCCCATTTATCAGGAAAAGACAGACCTAAGATGAAAGACAGAATGAGTAACATGACCTGTAGTCACATTTAAAATTTTGTTTAAAAATTAGAACTGAGGGGGCTCGAAAATGTATTCAAGGACGCTTATAAAACGGGCGAGCAAGGTAGCTTAAATAGAGTGCATGTACACCCACTAGGTTATGTATCAGACAACAAATACCTGACCAGCCATTTGTTTCCATGAAAATAATTGTTAGGCATTAGAGCGTGAGCTCAGCCTCCTTGTGGTGAACTTAAGGTTTCATTTATTTAATAAGATTAGAGAGGTTATAAATTGTGAAGGTAGAATTAAGAAAAATTGAACTACTTAAGCCACATGAATTAGTGGATGAAAATTGGGTAGGTGAATTGGCCAAAGAAATTGTAAGTTCAGGAATTTGGTCCCACCCCATAATCGTAGATAAGAAAAGCAATATCGTTATGGATGGACACCACAGGTTAGAGGCTGCAAAAAAAGTTCAACTTAATAAAATCCCATGTTTACTCTTTGATTATGACTCTGACAACACGACGGTTACAGACATGAAATCGGGCATACCTTTTGATTTATCAATAATTCGAAGAGCGGCAGATAGTAATTCTAAACTTCCAATTAAAACGACTAGACACACCTTTCAATCAAAGATCAATACGGTAGAAATATCACTGGACGATCTCCGCTAGACGTAAATTTTTATTCACTTACACAGCACCTAAAGTAAAGCTATTTTAACTAGATCTTGGACAAATTATGATTAATAACGGAATAGACCAATTAGTGGGTAACACTCCTTTAATAAATATGGAGTATCTAACTAATAATGGACATAAATTTATTGGCAAACTGGAATATTTCAACCCGTCAGGGAGTATAAAAGATAGAACCGCTATCGGTTTAATTTATAACGCAGTTGAAAGCGGTAAATTAAAAAAGGGAATGACTTTGGTAGAGTCCTCTTCAGGCAATCTCGGACATGCTTTGGCGATGTTGTGTGCCAATATGGGGTATAAGCTACTGTGTATCATGGACCCTAAAACTCCTAAAGCCAATATAGATTTGGTACAAGCTTTTGGTGGCGAGGTTTGCATAGTTACAGAAAGAGATGAGCATGGAGGCTATCAAAAAGCCAGAATCGAAAAAGCACGAGAGTTGGCTGCGGGAAATAGCCACATGTTAAATTTAGATCAATACAACAATCCATCTTCCAATGAATACCACGCCATAACTACAGGTAAAGAAATTTTTCGTCAACTGGACGGCAATATCGACGTATTGGTAGGTGCAGTTAGCACTGGCGGCAGCTTGTGTGGAACAGCGAGCTATCTAAAGTCGCAGAAACCGGATATAGAAGTTGTGGCAGTAGAACCCTTAGGCTCCACGATCTTCGGTGGTAAATACAAACCGTTTTTGCAAAATGGCACAGGTTTAAGTTTTGCACCAGGCAACTTCGATGGCGGACTAGTAGATCACAAAATCCGAGTTTCCGATCAAGATGCTTTCATGCAGGTAAACCGTTGTGCTAAAGAGTTCGGTTTGTTACTTGGAGGTTCCTCCGGTGCACTTATCCACGCGGCAATTGAAGTTGGCCGTTCGTTCGACACGCCTAAAAATATTGTTATGTTGCTTGCCGACGGAGGCATCAAATATTTGAGTACCGTGTATAACCCAGCCTGGTTAACTGAAAACAATATCGCGATAAATCTTTAAATTAGAAGGACAATAGTATGAATTTTCAATGGGTTAATTCCTTGACTTCTGAAGATGAAGCGCAACTGCTGTACATGGCCAATGCTGTAGCAAATAAAGAAAAGACAGTCGGTTTTGCTTCTCAATTGGATGAAGAGCAGGCGCAATCTTACTTAAACGGCATTAAAGGCTTGCTTGAAAAGCCTAGCGAAGGATTTTTAGTCGCTCGATATGAAGGGAAAATTATCTTTCACGTACTGATCAGCTTTAAAGCCGATCCGAACAATCAACATTTAGCCTATGCGTCCAAAGCCATTGTTGATCCAGCATTTCGCGGCAGAAAGATCATTCAAAACGCGTTGCATTATGTTTGTGAGAAATGCGAAGAAAAAGGTGGCTCTATTTTATTGCTTGATGCCCGAATAGGCACCCCGGCTGAAACCTTGTGGAAACGAATGGGGTTCATCGAATGGGGCGTTCTACCGGGATATGCCAAAGTTGACGGCAAAGATATCGGTGGTTCCTACATGTATCAAACCATCGACTATTTAAGAAACATTTCAATCAGACCAGGAGAGTAGTTATGACAAAACGTATAGCAGTAGTTGGCGCCGGAGCCGTAGGTAAAGCCATTACCTACCAATTTTTGACAGAAGGTCATGCTTGTACTTTGTTCGATCCACAAGGGGGGGCAAGCCACTCTGCTTCTAGAGTTGCTGGTGGAATGCAAGGCAGTTATTCGGAGATCACTGCTGACAATCAGAATTCCGAACAAATCAAATTCTGTCTTGATTCACACAAAGTATTCAGAGATTGGTTGAAGCAAATTGAAAACGACAGTGGCATTGAAGTCTACTTGAATCCAGGCTCAATTGTTTTTGCCAACAACATTGGCGGGGCAGGCGACAAAGAAGCTATTGATGTAATGATCAAGAAAATTCAGGAACAAGGTGATACATATGAGAACCTGATGCCTAGTGATATTCCATTCATGAAACCAAGTGCCCATTGTGAAGTTGAAAAAGCCATCTATATTCCTAGTGAAGCCGGCTTTGATGCAGAAACTTTACATCAATCATTGTTCGGAGCGATTAAGGCCTACCCAAATGCCAATATCATTGCCGATAGTGTTGCCAAGGTATCTGCGGCTACTCAAGGTGAATGTTGGACAGTAACGACTGGAGACGGTCAAAATCATGAATTCGATGCTGTGATCATTTCAGCTGGCGCTCAAGCCGAGAAAATGTTGGGCGAAAGCCTTTACAGGGAACTGGCACTGCCGCCTATGTATGGTGGTAAAGGAGTTGCTTTGTTGATGGAGAACACTCTTGATATCAACACGGTTATCCGCACACCTAACCGTCACGGTGCATGTGGTAGCCATGCGGTACCACGTAAAAATGGTTTGTATGTTGGCGCGACCAACAGACCAAGTCTTGATCCTGTCAACAATGGCGGCGCAACCGCAGGTGAAATCAACTTCTTGTTTGACGGTATCATCAACCAAATCAACAACCAGTTTGCCAATAGCCCATTGCTTGACACTCTGGCTGCGTATCGTCCATTTACTGCTGACGGCAAGCCGTTCATAGGTCAAACCAACCAACCGGGATTGTTTTTGGCAACAGGTACGGGCCGCACGGGCGTATTGATGGCTCCATTGATTGCCCAAGTGATTGTTGATGAAACCTTGGAGCAAACTCCACGTCAAGCAAATGCATTTTCGCCGATTGACCGTCGAGGCAGCTATGAAACAATCAAAACTGCTACTTTTGAGCAACTTTATAAAGTGGCTAAAGCTGCTGTTATCGATGTTGCCGGAGCCTATGGTTCATTGCCGTTAGATTCATCCAACACCATCGCCGCTTATATCGCTCAAATGCTACATGAGCTGGTCATTTCTTATGCCAACGGTAATAAAGTTGATCCGCAAATGGCGTATATCTTCGATAATTTCCCGACTGAGATTGCAGTTCCCTTACTGTATTCAAAAGTAGTGAGCAAGCAGTTACAAAAACTCTAAGGAATAGACGATTGACTACCGAATTTAAACTGGCAGAACAGCTGGCCGCAGCGCTGGCTCTAGATACCACGACCAGAGAATCCAACGAGCAGCCACATCGCACCTTTGAATCGTTTTTTGAGTTGCTTGAACAGTGCTATCCCAAGGTATTTGGCTTAAGTGATATTGTCACTATCAATGACTACTCAAAAGTATTGACGTTCAAGGGTAAAGACAATAGCGAAGCTCCGGATTTGTTTGTATTTCATTCGGATGTGGTTCCGGTAGCTCAATCATCAATTGATCAATGGACATTCCCTCCGTTTAGCGGCGAAATCGCGCAAGGGTATGTCTGGGGCCGTGGCGCTTTGGACAACAAAGGGCCATTGATCACCTTTTTTGCTGCTCTTGAAAGCTTATTGCAAGATAAGGCTGAACTTGCAAAACCTTTGACTATAGCAATCGGCCATGATGAAGAGACTGGTGGGCATAGAGGTGCAGCACATATTGCGGCCTACTTTAAAGAGAACAAATTGAACTTTCGATGTTTGTATGATGAAGGTACACCAATCATCAGAGAGCTGACTGAACAGGTACCGCAGCCAATAGGCTTGATTTCGACAGCTGAAAAAGGGTTTTTAAATGCCAAAATTCGTGTCGCTGGTACACCTGGCCACGCTGCCATGCCGCCGGTACAGAATTGTATTGAGCGACTTTGTGAACTGGTTACTCAAATTAACAGCCACTTCAGAGATGGAATGGTTCAATCAGATATCGAGAAACTCAAAATTTATAATGACTTTAAAGTTATGGCGGAGCAAAACATGGCAGATGATGCTGCAACGGCGCTGGTAAGTTCCTTGTTTCGTCATCATCCTTTTTTCTATGCTCAAGCTGCAACCACGCTGACCGTCACTATGTTTGATGCTGGTGTCAGACAAAATGTCTTACCTAATTTAGCAGAAGCTGTTTTTCATTTTCGTATTGTCGGTGGTGAAACCGTTGAGGACATTATTAAAGTGCTTGAAGACTATTGTAGTGGTGAAAAGGAATGTGTCGAAGTGATATCTTCAAGCGAACCTTCACGAATATCGGCCAGTGATTGCAGAGGCTATATCGATATGGAAGCTGCAATGAACGAAGTATTCCCCGATGCCCAAGTGACCAGTGGCACCATGATAGCATCTTCTGATGCAGCCCATTACCTGGATGTTGCCGAAAATCTATATCGCTTTATTCCATTTAACTTGACACTCGCTGAAGTTGGCCTGATCCACGGGATCGATGAAAGAGTGTCAACCAAAGGGCTGGTATCAGCGACTGAGTTTTACCGTCGTTTGTTACTGAAACGTAATTTTTAATGGAAGGTAAAAGTTAATGTCGGTAGTGATAATAGGTGGTGGGATCGTGGGTCTTTCAACGGCATTTTTTCTTAATCGAAAAGGTGTCGATGTCACAGTTGTCGAGCCAGTCCCTGCTCACGGTTGTTCTTACGGTAATGGCGGCGTGATTGCCACCGACCATTTACATCCGATGATCAATCGAGCTTTATTAAAACATTTACCTCAATTGTTGTTTGGTGAGTATCCTGCGCTTTGGATACCACCAAATCACTTGCCACATACCATGCCATGGTTATTGAAGCTCTATAAACGTATGGGGCCAAAGGAGTGTAGCGAAATTAAGAAAACCATGACAGATTTGGCATTGCGTTCGGGAACTGCATGGTCTTATATCGATGAGTTTGTTGCCGATTCGAACCTGTTGCGAAAGCAAGGACGATATTATGCCTATTTGAGTGAGGCAGCCTTTGCCTCTGATAAGGACGTTTGGGTAGACAGAAGTCTGCATAATATTGATTTTAGCTTCCTTAAAGGCAAAGACTTCCCATTTTTGCAGCATCAAAAAGCACTGCACCAGATTGGCCAAATTGATGATATTTATTATGTGCCGTCGCCGGTCAAATTGGTAGATAAACTTCACCATTGCTTAAAAACTGCAGGTGTGGATTTCATTTATCAGAAAGTAAAAAGCGTTACCAGTGAAGGTACGCAAGCCAAAGTTCTACTGGACGACGGTACAAGTTTTGGTGCAGATAATGTGGTTTTATGTGCTGGCGTAGCTAATCATCAATTGATTAAACCTTTGGGGTTAAAGATCCCATTGGTTTCAGAAACTGGCTACGCCATTAGTTACAAAACACCAACACCTGTTGTCGACAAGCATACCTTGATTAAAGATCGACATCTTTCTATATCGCCGACAGATGAAGGTTTCAGAATGACAGGCGTGGTGCAACTGCAATCACCAGTTGATGCCCGCGAAAACATCCCCAGTGAGGCCATTTTCAATTATATGCGCCAGGCACTTGGGGATTTGATTGACTTGAGCAAAGTCGAAGAAATCGAATCTTGGACCGGCAATCGGCCATCACTGCCTGATGGCTTGCCAATGATTGGCCGGATACCAAAACATCATAACATACTAGTGGCCACTGGCCATCAACACATAGGCATGACACTTGGGCCTGTCACCGGGCAACTTGTAACAGATTTGCTAACTAGTAGCACGCCAAAAGTGGATATGACACCTTTTAGTACAACCCGATTTGAGTAAACACAATGAAAATTTTATTAATTGAACCCTCTTTTTTTGGTATGGGCTATTTTGCCGCTGCCAAGCGATTAAACATTGAATTGATTGTTTTAACCAATGATCTTACCAACTCTGATACTTTCGGCTATAGAGAATATTGTGCTGAAATTCACAGTGTTGATCTGAACGATCAAGCAAAAGTATTTGCCCAAGTTGACCGCTTGTTGAGTCATCATAATATCAGTGCCGTATTGCCAGGCAGCCAGTTGGCTACGCCTATTGCCGGTATTATTGGCGAACATTTCTCGTTACAGGGCTTGAACAAACAGTCCGCATCTCTGGGTGTCAATAAAGATTTTGCACGTATTGCCTATCAGCAAAACAATGTGCCTTCAGCCAAATTTGCCATCATTAACGAGCAAACTGATATGAACAATATTGCTGAACAAGTGCCTTTCCCCATGGTGCTTAAGCCAGTCGCATCTTCTTCGAGTAAAGCGGTTGAGATGATTGACAACGTCCAGCAGTTACAACAGCGATTTGATGCCTTGAAGTCTGTGGATACTTCATTTATGGGCTTTGCCAACCGTCAATTATTTATGGTTGAAGAGCTGCTACAAGGGGATGAATTCAGTGTTGAGCTAGCCCTTAAAGACGGCATAGCTTTTTACCAGAGTGTCACAGAAAAACGGAAAACAGATCTACCTTACTTTGTTGAACTGGGACACATCAGTCCGGCAACTATTGATACTCAGTTAAGTGACAACCTTATTGAAGTTTCTATTTCTGCTTGTGTGGCTTTGGGTCTATCAACCGGTGTCTTTCATGTCGAGTTGATCAACACTAGCGACGGCCCTCGAATTGTAGAAGTTAACCCTCGTCCGGCAGGCGACAAAATTGCATCGCACTTAGTACCTTTGAGTCACAACATCGACCTTTATGAATTACATTTGAAAATGCTGAATGAAGCGTTACCGCAAAAGCCGGAGTGTAGCGATAAAGTTGCTGCCATTTTCTTTATAACATCAGATAAAAACGGCACAGTCGCCAAGATCAATATTCCGCCAGCCCTTGCCGCACATCAAGGCATCGTTGAGCTGGAACTTTATGTCAGTGAGGGAGATGAGGTTTGCCAACCAACCAGCTCTGGCGACAGGATAGGGCACTTTATGGTTAAAGGAGATAATCACCAAGAGGTCGCCGAACTGGAAAACGCTATTAAAGCAAAAATTGACATCATTATCGAATAAGACGGCAATGGTAAAAGGGCAATAGGAAAGAGATTAAAATGACAACGGCAAACGGCAAACATATTCTGGTTATTGGCGGTATTCGAGAAACCCATGACCAATTATTACAGGCAAACAGCAAAATCACTTGGTTCGTCCAAAAAGATACTATGATGGCGGGTGAGCAAAGTCGATCTTATCAGCAAATGCTTTCATTCTCGGCAGACACATCGATTGAACTACTGATTGAGATTGCTAAAGGGATCCATAATGTGACGCCTTTTGATCATATTGGTGCTTTTCATGATGCCGCTCAGCCTAAGGCATTTGCAATTGCCGAAGCTTTAGGGTTGCCATTTGATTATCAAATGAAAACTCTCGAGCACACTGCCAATAAGTATCAGATGCGTCAAGTGTTGTCCGCTGCTGGGTTATGTCCTGCTAGCTCTGCCGTTGTTACTGATGACCGTCAGGTTGCTGACTTCTTGGCAAGCAACACTAGTGCCCAACAATTTATTGCCAAGCCTGTCGATGGTACAGGTAGCCTCGGAGTGTCATGTTTTTCTCGTGAACAACTAGTTGATATTGAGAACAATCGTCCGCAATATCCGAGCTTGTTGGAAGTTTTCGTACAAGGTAAGGAGTATAGTGTCGAGTCTTTCAGCGAGAACAACGAGCATCATGTAATTGCGATAACTGAAAAGTTTAAAGACGAAGCCACCTTTATTGAAGCTGGTCACTTGGTTCCGGCGCGATTGACTGATGATACTGAATGGCGAGTAATTCAGTATGTACAAAACTGTCTAATGGCTTTGGGCATTACTAGAGGTCCTTGCCACTCTGAAATTATCGTCAATGATGATGAGATCTTTTTCATTGAAACTCATACGAGAGTTGGTGGTGACTATATCCCTCAGTTGGTTGAATTGGTGACTGGTATCGACCTATATAAGCTGACTGCGCAGCAGTTGCTAGGTCAATCGCTTGACCCTCGTGTGAAAGAAGTGTCTGAAAAGTCATGTAATGCCAGTATTCAGTTCATTTTACAAGATGCTGTGGAAGCACCGATTAAAGCGGTAAAAGGCATTGAGCAAGCACAGCGATTAACTGGTATTGAGAAAGTACAAGTACGGTATAAAGTCGGTGATACATTACCGTCAGTCAAACATAGCTTTGACCGTGCTGGACTAGCCATTGCCGTCGCAGATAGCGCGGATGCAGCGTTAGCCACTGCCAGCAAGGCACTGCGCCTTGTTGAGTTTGAGCATTAGGAACTCAACATGAGACATCTAGCTTTAGGCGAATTTTTCGTCAATGTCGGCAACGCCGTTTTACTGTTGGCTTTTGCCAAGTTTCTTTATGATGAAACCGGCCAGCTGTGGGCGTTTTCGTTCGCATTTATCATTGAAATGGCGTTAGCACTGTTCGTTCCTATGATAAGTGGGCGTGTCATCGATACCAAAGGCGTCAAGAATATGCTGCGCTTTGCCAGTGCCAGCAATATTCTGATCTGCTTGAGTTATGCGTTAATGGTCAATGATAGTCAAATATCAGTGGTGGTATTGCTATTGGTATCGATGGCATTGAGCACAGTGAAGCTGATTTTGAAATTATCGGTGTTTTCACTGACACCTGAATTGTCTGGAGACAAGCATCTGGAAAAGAACAATGGTTGGTTAGCGTCAGCATTCCAAGGCGGTCAGCTACTCGGTATGGTGCTTGCGGCTTTCTTGTTGAGCTATGGCTCGCAGTCGATTGTTTTTACTGTAGTCAGTGTGTTCTTCTTTTGTGCTTGGGTCTGTTATACCCTATCGACTCAAGGTTTGCAGCCTAAATACCCTGAAGTTATTGACAATGGTGAGCAGGAAACTGTGCTTGGCACCATCAAAGAGCAATTCAAAGTTAGCCGCAATTTTGCGCCAATGTTGCTGATCAGCAATCTGGATTTTGCGGTTGTTGCCATGTTTAACCTATTGTTAGCTGCCACTGTAGCCAATCTCTTCGCTAATGACCCCAAGTGGTTATCGATACTTGATGGGGCCTTTGCCGTTGCCGCTTTATTAGGCGGAATGTTGGTTGCGAAAAAATTGCGTAGCAGTAGTATCTTCGACTCAATACGCACTCAGTTATTCTTCTTGGGCTGCATGATCATATTACTGTTCCCAGCGATTAAATACTCTTTGGTGCTTTGTACTTTTGCCTTCGGTATGTCACTGAGTCTGTCGACGGTCTTTTGGAACACCAGATTGCAACGAAACTTTCCTGCCGAGTTTAAAGGTTCTTTGGCAGGGGCGAGAAATTTAGTTTCTTCGGTTTATATTGGCTTATGCTCTATCGTTGTCTCTTTCTTTCATGAAATGGGCTTTACCTTAGCCATTGCAGCATGTATTGCCATCACGTCTTTTCACGTACTTAGTTTACTAGTTTTTAATTACAAAGATGCCTCAAGTGGCAAGATTGCACCAGAAGGAAATTTACCATGAAATCAGAGTTACTTTTAATCGGCGCGGGTCAGTGGATCATTGATTGGTGTGAATATTACGATGTCACCTTCACTTTGATTCAAAAGCCTGAAATTTACATTCCCGGCAGTGCCAAGCAAGTTGTGTTAATCGACTATGAGAATGATGAAAGTGTTTGGGATTATATCGAAGCCCTTTGCAATAAAAGAAATATTGTTGCTTGTTTAACCTCTACCGAGCCTGCACTGAGCTTGGCGGCTAAGGTAACGGAGAAATTCAACTTGCCTTATCGCACTTGTGAAAATATTGAATTGCTTAAAGACAAGTGGCAGATGCGCCAGGTTTTAGAACAAAGCCCGCTTAACAGTGTAGCTAGTCAATTGGTTGAATCTCCAGAGCAATTGCAACAGTTCATTGAGCAACATGGTACTGTCATTGCCAAACCTCAGGACGGTGTTGGCAGCCTTAATGTGAGCAAATTGACTAGTGATGATCTTGGCGAACTCGATGCCATTAGCGGTTATCCTTTATTGGCCGAGAAATTTATTGGTGGCAAAGAATACTCGGTCGAAGGTTTCAGCTATAACGGTGAGCACCGTATTTTGGGGATCACTGAAAAGCAAGTTGACGAGCAAAACTTCGTAGAAAAGCGTCATGTAATGCCTGCGCCTTTATCAGTTGATGAACAGCAACAAATCGAACAGGCAATAAAACAGTTTTTGACTGTGATTGGTATTGAGAATGGACCTTCACATACTGAGCTGAAAGTGGAAGATGGTCAGGTATATTTCATCGAAACTCATAATCGAGTCGCTGGTGATGATATTGCCAACTTACTTGAGCTTGTGAGCGGGTTCAATATTTATCAAGAGTTTATAGCTTGGCCACTTGGCAAACGAACAGATCATCAGTCGTCTGATTCAATAACGGAATATGCACTAATCGACTTTCTTTTTTGTGAACAAGGAAGTATTAACAAAATTTGTGGTGTTGATAGTGTTCGCAGTATGCCGGGGGTTATGGAAGTCAAAATATATAAGCCTGTGGGCAGCAAAATTAGCAACACAAAGTCTTCATATGATCGATTAGGACACATTATTGCCTACGGTGATTCTTTAGCTCGATGTGAAGAAATCATTAAGTCAGTACATGATCGAATCGCAATTAAAATCTCAAATTAATCGTATCTAAAAAGTTTGATATCTCTAATGTTTCACAGTTTTTTCATTAAAATAGTTAAGTTTATTAAACTAAATATAATTGAAAATAAGGGCAAGTCTTTACTGTTTATCTGGTTATTTCTTGCTATCTATTCTGCCCAGCTACAGGCGGCAAATAATAAAGTAGTGACTGAGTCAGTAACGCCTCATCAACATAGTGAGTCTCTACATTACTACGGTTTTGTAAAGTCAAAGGGGGTTTATGATATCGTTGCACTTGCAAGCGGTATCGTATCTGGGCTTTCTAGTAGCATGACAGGGGTCAGATCTGACCAACCTCTGATGCGAATAAGGCCAATTGACCCTTCCTACAGCGAAGTGAATATATTTACGCGGTTAGAGCGAGCTAGCCTGTATCGCAAATTGGTTGAGAATGGCTCTTTTGTAAAAGAGCAGCAGCTTCTAATGGAGGTGACAGTAGACCCATATTTTGTTGTCGCATTATCACGAGTTTATTCTGAAGTTCCAACTGCCAACAGTGCTCTGCATCATTTTGAAGTAAGAATTAACTGTAGCTCTGATCTAGGTTGCCCTGACAAAGATTTATCGGAGTCTTTCGCAAAAATAGTTTTGCTAAGTCCTACCGAAAAGCGTATTACAACTAGCAAAAACGCGTTATTTAATGCTGACAACCAAGTATATACTGTTAACTCCGAAGGAGGACTTGAGCTAAAAAACGGTCAGGCTGGGGGAGTTGGCTAACGATTTTGTTGAAGTAGTTTCTGGGTTGGAGCGCAGAGATCGGGTAGTTGTAAAGTATTCCAAATTATCAGAAGTTGGCCAATACGTTGACATAGTGGATGAGAGCGACACTAAGGTTTCAATATAAACAATGAACTTCTTATTCAATTACAGAAAAGCAATTATTGCAGCGAGTTTGTTGTTGTTCGTATTTGGTTCATTTCAAGTAACACAACTCTTTCCCAAAAGTACTAAGCCAACAATAAGGATAACGGTTCCACATGTGTTAGAGCGGTAAGTTCGAGATTAAGGGCTATGTTTGTTACCTCTACATCGACAGTACTTGGGATGATACCTATTGCCATGGGACTTGGAGGTAATGGCAATATTATACAACCTTTGGGAGTTTCGGTTGGCGCTGGTCTGTTGGTCTCTTTTGTTTTTGGATTATTGCTAGTGCCCATTTTCCTATACTGGTCAGAGCGCTTTAGAAAAGCAATAAACACCCAATAATGTTCAAAACTTCAGAGCCGTAAGCTCTCAATAATGATTACAAAACATTTGCGTTATAAAATTAAAAATACTGATTAGGAGTATTCAATTTATGAGTTTTAATTCTTTCTTTCCTCCTGCGAGAACCCTGATGGGACCAGGCCCTTCAGATATAAGTCCTGAAGTGTTATCAGCTATGTCTCGCCCGACCATTGGGCACTTAGATCCTCTATTCGCTGGAATGATGGACGAAATAAAAGCATTACTTCAGTATGCATTTAAAACTAAAAATGAATTTACTATAGCATTGTCTGCACCTGGCTCCGCTGGTATGGAAGCGTGCTTCGTTAATTTGGTAGAACCGGGAGATAAAGTAATCGTATGTCGAAACGGTGTTTTTGGTGAGCGTATGCGTGAAAATGTTGAACGTATAGGTGCAATTGCTATCGTAGTAGACTCTCCTTGGGGACGAGCGGTTGAAGTCGAAAAGGTGGAACAGGTACTAGCGGATAACAAAGATGCCAAATTTTTAGCTTTTGTTCATGCCGAGACATCAACCGGTGCTGTCTCTGATGCACAAGCACTGTGTAAGTTAGCCCAGCAGAACGATATGACTACTATTGTTGATGCCGTAACGTCTCTCGCAGGTATCGAGTTAAGAGTAGATGAGTGGGGAATTGATGCAGTTTATTCAGGATCACAAAAGTGTTTGTCCTGTGTGCCTGGGATTTCTCCTATTTCATTTAGTAAGCGCGCTGTTGATATCATTAAAACTCGTACCACGCCTGTCCAGAGTTGGTTTTTAGACCAATCTTTAGTTATGGGTTATTGGTCCAGCAAAGGTAAGCGAAGCTACCACCATACAGCTCCTGTTAATTCACTTTATGCTTTACACGAGTCGTTAGTTAGGCTGCACAATGAAGGTATAGAAAACAGCTGGATACGTCATAGAGAAATGCATCAGCAGCTTGCCGCTAGCCTGAACGAAATTGGCATTGAGTTTATTGTGCCGGAACAAGAACGTTTGCCACAATTAAACGCAGTTTATATCCCAAAAGGCGTTGATGATGCAAAAGTACGTAGTTATCTACTAAACCAATACAACTTAGAGATTGGCGCTGGTTTGGGGGAATTTGCCGGTAAAGCATGGCGTATAGGGTTAATGGGTTATGCTGCTAGAAATGAAAACGTAGCCCTTTGTATATCTTCGTTAAAAGATGCTTTGCAAAGGTTTTACTAATTTCCGAAGTTCGCTGCTTTTCTTATTCTGCTTGACTCGTTAGTTACTTGAGAGGCGAATAAGTATACGTTAGCTAGCAACAATGTCGTTTTGATTTAGGTAAGAGGTTAGGTCAGCAAGAGATAAAACGAATGCTATGGCCTACCTTAATGTCTTCTGCTAAATCTTGCTTGTACTGCTGTTGACCTTTGAGGGCGAGAGTATATAGCAGCTAAAACATCAATTGTAGCGAAGGAGTTCAATAACCCGCTAATTCAGCATAGCCTAGGCCAGTAAATCCACCTGAGGCTTTGACTCGGCCTTCCCAGTATTTTATCGATAGTTTGTTTAGTGAGTTTTGGGTAATGGACTCAATTACAATCGGATCTGTATTCGGTAGGGTAATTTGCCACTGGCTAGGGTACTTACGGCCTTCTATGGTTATGTGTTTCAACGCTTGTAATTGAATATTCTGTCGGCGGATCTGTCTTGCTTGACCGTTCTCGTTAATACGAGTGCCGCTGCAATAGTCGTAGTTTTGTTGTGCATCACGGACACAAAATAGCATTAATCCTTGTTTCGGCGTTTGTTCGCTGACTAGGCTAAACCAATCCCAGCCGAGCTGGCTTTTATCCAATAGGCTTGCTGACCATTCTCTGTCATACCAAGCGTTACCCGATACCTTATATTCTTTGCCATTAAAAGTGATACTGCCATTGGCTTGTAAAAAAGGGTAACTGAAATAATAGGAGGCATGACCGCTATCGGTCTTTTGGCTGTAGCCATTTTCACCATGTAGGGTCAATGGACTGTTATCCAATGAGATATCAATAGAGTAATTGTCTTGTTTTGCCTTCATTGTTAGAGGTAAAAAGCTTTGCTCAGTGCTACTTAACGACCAATCATCTAACTTAGCTGAAAATGGCTTAGCTAGTATGCCCGCTTGTCCTGCTCGGGCAAATCGTTCAAAGGCATGATGAGATTGCTGATGTTGCAGGGCAAAATGGGCAAAGTAGAGCTGGTCGTCCCACCATGTCGACTCGAAAGGTAAAGCGACTTGTGTTCTGAATAACGTCCACTGCGCGCCAAATGTTTCTCCCGTGTCCGCTTTTAAGTTGGCCGTAACATACCACCACTCAATTCCTTGTTCGACATGGGGGCCGTGATCCTGAGGGAAGATCAAGCCACGAGTTTTATCAACAGGCTTTCCGCTCACTGTTTGTAACGGCTCTGAGTTTTGTACTTCTGATGCGGGTTTGCAACCTTGTATAAACACAGCTGATATGAGTAAAAAGGTACATTTTGTCATTACTTACCATCCTTAGTTTGTAAACTCGCAGTAAGTCTTTTTACTGGCAGGTAGGCGCATAATATTGCTGCAAGTATTAGCAGTAGGCAGGTACTTAATAGAGCAGGTAGATCCAAATAAAAGTGAATGGTCCAGCCAAACGCGATAGGCATAACAAATTTTAATAAGGCAAATCCTAGAGCAAAGCCCAGTGGAATGGCAAAAGCACAGGTAAAAGCAACCAATAAGCTAGTTTGCACCAGTTTTAGTTTTTGCAACTGCTTGGCATCAACCCCTAAACTATTGAGCACGGAGAATTGTTGTGCATGTTGAGCACTCAAACTAAGTAAACTAATGCAAAGGCTGACTAAGGCAATCGCCAGAATAAAGCCATTGAGTACTTTAGTTACTTGAAATGTATCGTTAAATAGTTTGTTGGCAATGTCTTTAAATCGCTTATTTTCGGTAATGTAGGCACTATCAATGGCATAGTCATTAACTAAGCGTTCTGTGAGTTGCTCAACACTAAACGTTTGTTTTAGCGTGACAGATAAGCCATGAACTTGCCAATGCAAAGGACTTTTGATCATACTTTGCTCTTGGGTGATCAAACTTAATGCAGTATTGCCATAATCGTAGGAAAACGCAGAGATCCTGCATTCAAATACATCTTGGTTTTGTTCAAAAGCAACCTTGTCGCCAAGTTGGTAATGGTATTTTATTTTTGCCTGTTCATTAGCGATACAGCCGTTATTGCTAAAGTGTGAAGCCTTGACCGATCCTCCAGAGGTAAGGTTTATATGAGTAAAAGCTTGGTAACCTTGACCAAAGCTAATTAGTGTCGTCGGTACTTTATTTAGATAACCATCGGCCGCCATATAAATCCCAACTCGTTCTATGTAATTATCAGTTTCAAGACGAGTCCTGATCTTCGCGTCATACTTGTCTAGATGAATATAAACATCTGCGTTTAGTTGTTTTTCTAGATGAGCATTTAGCGTATTACTGAAGCTTTTCACCATGATCTGCATCCCAATCGCACTGCCAAGTGCAACTAAAATGGCAATAATCGCAATAGCGAGCTCTTTCAATTGTACTTTGCTGTCGGCGTACAGCCATTGCCATAAAGGTGAAGAGAACGGGTTTTTGAAACTGAGTAAGCTTTGTAAACATTTGGGGGTAATAAGGACAAATAGTAGCAACAGAAAAAAACAAAGTACTAAGGCATCAAACTCAGACCGAGCATTAACATAAAAATAGCCAAGTGCGCTGCTCACTATGGTTAGAGCTAGATAAAACCAGTGCTTAGCGCTGCTTTTTACCTTACCTTTTTGGCTCAGCAACATGATTGCAAGTGTGGCAAGGTTAACCACAAAGCCAAGTATCAAGGTTTGCCACTGCCAGTTAATGGTTAAGGTTTGCTCTAATTGATAAAGTCCCACCAGCGTTCGGTTTATATCTAACACTAGGGCATTGGCAATAAAAAAGCCTAACAGGCTGCCTAACAAGGCGGTAAAAAAGCTCATAGCAATAAATTCAATGGAAAGCGCCATATTAATAGCTCTAGGAGAACAGCCTAAAACATTAAACTGACTGAGTAGTTTTTTGCGCCCAGCAATAGACAGCTTGATCGCATTAAAACTTAAAAATGCCGCGACTATGTAACCAAGCAAAGCGAGTGCCGCTAGGTTAAAAAAGAAGGCTTCAGATAATGCATCAAAATCTTGTTCTTGCGCTGCAATCAGTCTAGCTTCATTGGCTAACAGATCTGCAACCACAACTTCTTGTTCTTGTGACAAACCAATAAACTCGATGAAACTGAGCTTGCCTTTGGCTTTTAATAACATATCAGCGTAGGCAATATCGGTGAGCGACCACATTCCAACTTCATCAGCCAAAGTAAAATTAGGTATGTATGGACTATCCATTAGCGCTAGTTTACTGCTACCTACGGCCAGCTTTAGCTTTTCAGCCTGTTGTTTACCTATGATAATAGAATCAAAGGTAAACCCTGTGTTGTTACTGTTTGATGATTTCTGTGAGTTGGAAGGGATTGGTTTTGTCATCCAAATCAGACTGTCTATGCCTTGCAAGTAGAGAGTTTGACCCGAGACCAGCTTTAGTTTGCCACGCAAAACTGGCTGTGCATTAGTAAAGCCATGTTGGCGTAGCTTTATCCATAGTTTGCCATCAATGTAGTCTTGACCAATTAGTGGTTTTACTATGTGGCTGACAGCGGTATCAATTAATGCCGAAGAGGTTTGGTGGCGATCTTTGGCTTCTTGGTTCAACCCAGCAATAGCGGTAAGTAGGGCACTGCCTAAGCTTAAACCAACGACAAATAACAATAATAGCCAAGGGTGACGTTTAAAATAAGCCGTATGCGTGCTTAGGATCAGCTTAATCTCAGCCATTAAAACGACCATTGGCGAGGGTTTTTACGCTATCAAAATATTGAGTTAGCTGCTGTGAGTGGGTCACCATAACCAAGTTAATTTGTCTTTGTTTACACAAGTCTGTCAGCATTTCGACCACTTGGTGAGAGCGTGCTTGATCTAAATTCCCCGTCGGCTCGTCGGCTAAGATCAACTTGGGCTGATTAAGCAATGCTCTGGCTATACCAACACGCTGTTGTTCACCGCCTGAGAGTTGATGTGGCAATTTATCAAGTTTGCCACTAAGCCCCAGTTTTTCCACTAAATCCTCAAGTTCGTCTGCAGCTTCGTTTGGTAAGTTAAGCTTATGTTGGAAAAGGATATTTTGCTTAATGGTAAGACAGTCTAGTAATTGATAGTGCTGGAAGATCAGGCCTATTTTTCTGCGATAATGTGCAAGCTGTTGTTGCTTGTAGGACGAAATAGTTTCGCTATTTATTGTGATCTGGCCACTATCAGGGCTGAGTAACCCAGCGAGCAAGTGCAGTAGGGTAGTTTTACCTGAGCCACTATCGCCGAGTAAAGCGACTTGTTGCTGTGCTGGTATTTCAAAGCTAAAACCGTCAAATAAGGTTTGCACCTGATCGCCATCTTGTCGGCGAAAGCACAAATCGGTCACACTTATCACTGTAATTCCTTGTTGCTCAGTGGATTAACACAGTCTACAAAACTACATCAAGGAACAACAGAGAAACTTACTACAGGCCAGTAATAAACGAACTAAATAACTTGAGAAACAATAAACTAGGGCAAAGTTTTTGTTACCACAAAAGCACCTCTAATATCGCTAAGATTAAAGCCTGTAGCTAAGTCATTAGGATATAATTGAGTTAACGTTTGCTGCACTTGCTTCGATAGATTTGTGCCGTGGCAGTTTAAACAAAGTTTTCCAGTTGGTATCGCTTTTACTAGCCGAAATTCCTTGCCTGATGCCGTCGTTACTAGTTCAGAAAGTTGCAGTTTATCTGCTGTTACGCCTTTATCTTTCATTTTTTCTAAGGTCTGTAGTTGTTGTTCTAACCAAGCATTAGGTTTGTTTTTTGGGTTTCTAATATTTCAGGCTAGTTCTAGATATTGTCCAGCCTTCGGTAGGAGTGTTGCAATGCAAATTCGTTCGCAACTTTGCTGCACACTTTTATGCCTTGGGGCAAACCGCCTTGTTTGACCGCGCTTTTTAACGTTTGTTTTAGTTGTTTGGCAAAAGGCTGAAGTTTTTGTTTCGCTTGGTTTTCTAATAGCTTTTGACTTGGTATTTCATTAGCCAAAGCGAAGTTAGAAAAGAGCGTTATACAACACAAAATATATCGCATATCCATTTCCAGATAAGTTAATTAGTTATATCTAATATAATATATAAGAAATTGCTAAAAATAAAGGGTGTGATGAAATTTTGCTGAAATTATCTATGCAAACGTGGATCAGTTATGCTCTCCGTGCTTAAATAGCGGCGACTTAAGTTAGAAGGCTTACATATGAACTATAATAAAAGCTTGTTAGTTTCAGCTATGAGTTTGTTAGCTGTAACTTGCACTGGATTGTCAGCGGCGCAAGAAACCGAGATCACGCTAGAAAAAATTATGTCCGATCCTAAATGGATCGCCAACTCACCGCAAAGTGCCAAATGGCTACCCGATTCAAAACATATCGTTTATCAGCAAGATAAAGAAAAGGGCACACTAAAAGATACCTATCTATTGGATACCAATAGCGGCAAAGCCGATAAAGTAGCACTTGCCGATTTCCACAAAATAAAACAATCTTCACTGGTTTATAACGCAGATAAATCACTGGCAGCTTATACTTTCCACGATGATATCTTTCTGCTAGATATTGCTAATGACAAGCTTACTCAATTGACCAAAACAACGGCAAAAGAAGCCTCATTACAATTTCTAAATGATGGTGATTTAGCTTATTGGATTGGTTCAACGCTGTTTTCTTTTGATCTTGATTCTAAACTGAGCTCAGAGTTAGCTCGTTTATCAATGTCCTGAACAGCCGAAAGAGCCTGAAGGGCCAAGTGATATTATTGCCAAAGAACAACATGATTTAATTGATTATGTGGTCAAACAGCACGAGAAAGAAAAAGAGCAGTACTACTACCAAAAAACCTTACAAACTGAAAATGCATCGATAGCTAGTCCAGCCATTTATTTTGGTGCAGGGCAGCGTTTAATTGAAGCTTCATTATCACCAAATGCCGATTATATGTTTGTCGCTACGGCGAAACACAGCGAATGGCGTGATGAAGAGGATCTGATGCCAAATTATATTGGTCAAGATGGTCGAATTCAGTTTGAAGAAGTCAGAAGACGCGTTGCCGACGCGACGCCAAACCAGCAAAACTTTTGGTTAGTCGACTTAGCCAAAGGTAGCGCTGATAAGCTCAGCATTACTGATTTACCTGACTACAATAAAGATGTGTTAAAGCAAGTAAAAGCGGAAAAACGCAAAAGCACAAGGTAAGAAATACAAAAGCAAAAAGAAAACTAGAACCATTAACTTAATTGTTGACTGGACTTGGTCACAAAGCCCGGTGCAATGGCACAACAACGGCAAGCAAGTCGCTGTGATGATGGAAGCTTGGGACAACAAAGACAGATGGTTAGCGACGGTTGATCTGGACAAGAAAGAATTGGTAAATCAACACCAGTTGCACGACGATGCATGGATTAATTATACCTTTAATGACTTTGGCTGGTTTAATAACGAAGAAACTCTTTACTTTTTATCTGAGCAGTCTGGTTACTCGCACATTTACACTAAGTCGGTTGACTCAAGTCGTATTAAACAGGTGACCAAAGGGGATTATGAAGTTTCAGAACTTTATTTGAGCCAAGACGATAGTAAGTTTGTGTTTAGAGCGAATGTTGAACACCCTGGTAACTATCAAGCGTATATGGTTAATACAAAAGCGAGAAAAGTTTCTAAGCCTACGGCGATCACAGCGCTAACGGGTAATAATCGTTTTCAAGTTAGCCCTGATGAAAGTAAATTGCTGATCACCCACTCAAACTTATTGACGCCTGAGGAGCTGTATTTAGTGGATTTAACAGCCAACGCTACTGCTAAGCGTTTAACTGAAACTGTGACCACTGAATTCCAATCAATGCCTTGGGTGAAACCTGAAGTGGTTGAAGTTAAATCGTCTTACAGCGATCAGCCAATTTACGCCAAAGTGTATTATCCAAAGGACTATCAGCAAGGTGAAAAACGCAGAGCGGTTATCTTCAACCATGGCGCGGGTTACTTGCAAAACAGTGACTTTGGTTTTTCAGGTTACTTCCGCGAGTTTATGTTCCATAGTTTATTGGCCCAACAGGGTTATGTCGTTATGGACATGGATTACCGTGCATCTAAAGGCTATGGCCGAGATTGGCGTACGGCGATTTACCGCCAAATGGGTACTCCTGAAGTTCAAGATTTAACCGATGGGGTAAATTGGTTAGTTGAAAATGCCAATGTGGATAGACAACGTATTGGCACCTATGGTGGTTCATACGGTGGCTTTATGACCTTTATGGCATTGTTTACTCAACCCGACTTATTCCAAGCTGGTGCAGCCTTAAGGCCGGTTTCTGACTGGGCACACTATAACGACGGTTACACCTCTAACATCCTTAACCGACCGCAAGATGATATGATCGCCTACCGTCGTAGTTCGCCTATCTATTTTGCTGAAGGTTTAGAAAAGCCGTTATTAATTAATGCGCCTATGATTGATGACAACGTGTTCTTTTTAGATGTGGTGCGCTTAGTACAGCGTATGATTGAGTTAGAAAAAGAAAACTTTGAAACGGCAATTTATCCAGTCGAGCCACATGGTTTTAAACAACCATCAAGTTGGTTGGACGAATATCGTCGGATTTATAAATTGTTGAAACTCATCTTTAGCGGTTCAAGCATTAGGTAAACTGAAAAGGCTCTTAACAAAGAGCCTTTTTTCTATTAATGATTAAATACAGTGGGCCTAAAATAGAGCCAACGCATACGCCAATTAAGTGAGCTTCAACAGCAACACGCGCTTCGATAAGGTTTGCAGTAGCAACCGAGGCACCAAAACTCAACTCGTAGTAGACCTTTGCCCAAACTCCAATGATCAGCAACCAGCCAGTCTTTTTATGTTTACTGACATCGATAACTGCACCATAGATCAATAGTGTGTGAATAATGCCTGATAAGCCTGAATAAATAGTATCTGAGTAAGTTAGCGCAAGGCCAATACCAACTAAGGTTAAACTTATCGTTAGCACTAAAGTGTAATGTCTAGCGGTATAGTATTCACCATGCAACGCCCAAACTAAGGCTAAACCAGCAACATTGAGCACAACATGGTTGAAGTTAGTATGTAAAATTTGCCCTGTGATCACCCGCCAAATTTCACCTTCAGCGATCTGTTTTGGCAAAAAGCCGAATAGCTGTGAGCTAGTTGGTTTTAAAAACTCGAGCAAAAAGATCAAGCAAAAAAAACACAAAGGGCTTTTATATATCGCCATTGGGTAGGAAAACCAAACAAGAAACATTCCTTACAGCTAATTATTTATGTGGATTGGTATTATGTACTTGAACTGATACCATGCGGCTTCAAAACTTATAAATTAGAAGTTAAGTTCAATGCGCGTATTTAGTCTTATTTTACTCATCTTTGCAAATTCGATTTTTGCTAACTCAGTCATCAATAAACCCTCAAGAGCCGTACCAGAAGCTTTTACTGGTTTAAACTACAGTAAAGCGGCATATTCCGATAAAGCCATGATCTCAGCTGCCAATCCGCATGCAGTTAATGCAGGCATAGAAATGCTTAAAAAGGGCGGAACTGCTGTGATGCTGCTGTTGCTATTCAAGCAGTATTGACACTGGTTGAACCTCAAAGTTCAGGTATTGGCGGTGGCGCTTTTTTAATGCTTGCTGAAGCTAAATCTGATCAAGTTATCACCTATGACGGTAGAGAAAAGGCGCCTATGGCGGCAACTCCAGAACTGTTTTTACAGCCCGATGGCAAGCCGGTTAGTTGGATTGATGCTGTCATTGGTGGTCGTTCGGTAGGCACGCCTGGTGTATTAAAAATGTTATCTCAAGCCCACCAAAAACACGGTAAATTGCCTTGGAAAACATTGTTTCAACCAGCAATAGAATTAGCCGCAAAGGGTTTTATCGTCAGTCCTAGGTTGGCCAAACTTGTTGAAGGTAAATTTAATCCTGGTATTGCACAATTAAAAGCAGCAAAAGATTATTTTTATCCAAATGGCCAAGCAATAGCTCAAGGTGATGTATTGGTGAACAAAGCACTTGCTGAGACTTTAACTAAGATAGCGGAGCAGGGAATAGACGCTTTTTATCACGGTGATATTGCTGACAACATGGTCAAAGCGGTACAAAATTCAGAACTTTCACCTGGCTTGCTAACGAAACAAGACCTTGCATCTTACACAGCAAAACAAAGACCAGCAGTGTGCACGGATTATCAAGCATCAACAGGTGATTACAAAGTTTGTAGTATGGGTCCACCTAGTTCAGGCGGCTTAACGGTGCTACAAATTTTAGAACTGCTTGAACCTATGCCGCTAGGAAATAAGGTCAATTCTAGTCAAACCATTCATTTATATACTCAAGCCGCAAAGTTGGCTTTTGCTGATAGAAACCGTTATTTAGCCGATAGCGATTTTGTCTCTGTCCCTGCAGCACAAGATTATTTGGCACCTGAGTACATTAATACAAGACGAAAGCAGATCTCAGTGGATGCGGACTTAGGCATTGCCAAAGCCGGCGAAATTGGTACGGAAAAGTTAGCAAACAATGTTGATATTTCACAGCCAAATACCAGCCACTTTTCTATTGTTGATCAATTTGGTAATGCCTTATCTATGACAACAACCATTGAAATGGGCTTTGGTTCGGCAGTTATGGTGGATGGATTTTTACTAAATAATCAACTTACCGACTTTTCTTTAGTACCTGAAAAAAATGGCAAGTTGGTGTCAAACAGAGTGGAAGCAGGCAAAAGACCAAGAAGTTCTATGTCACCGGTTATCGTGTTTAAAGATAACGAAGTGTTTGCTGTGATTGGTTCTCCAGGTGGCAGTAGGATCATCAACTATGTTGGTTATGCTTTAATTGGCTTGTTAGATTATGGTTTGGATATGCAGCAAGTGGCAGATTTACCGCGTGTATCGAATAGGAATGGTGTTACTGCGTTAGAAAAAGGGTTAACGCCAAACAAATTGAAAAAGTCGTTGGAAAGCCTAGGTCACAGAGTCAAAATGGTTAATATGACATCAGGTATTCACGGCATATTAAAAACTGAAAAAGGCTGGCAAGGTGCTGCGGATCCAAGGCGAGAAGGGACGGCAGTTGGCTTGTAGTTGAATAGAAAAAAGGAGGTTTAGGCCTCCTTTTTTGCTCTCTGTGACCCGTCCTAAATAAGGTTGACGCTTCTCGACTAAATTCCCGATTTCAGATAAGGATCATCTTCAATATCATTAATAAGCCACTCGCCATTGACCTTAGTAAACACCACTTTTCTTACATCTCTGACAGGCTCATCATTGTGGTTACCAGTAAAGAGAATATTGACGTAAGTGGAGTCGGCCTTTATTCATTGAGACTTGATTAAGGGAGCGGTCGATATTTAATTCAACGCCTGGGTCGACTTGCAGATTTAATACGTACCTTGCGTAACCGCGGGTAGTGCCGTAGGAGCGTATGATCCTAGACAGCTTCGGTGTGGTGTACTTTTGCACTTTACCTAAGTTTTTCTCATTATAAAGCGCATCAAAAAATTTCAAAGCCCGATACTCAGGTGCATCAGGGTTGGCAAATGCCGGTACATTTTTTCTGTCGTCACAGCCCGCTAAAAATAACAGTACAAAAGCGGCAATAACAATTGATTTTAAATTCACAGTGTTTCCTTAAACTGAAAAGAGGCAATCAAATTCCGTCGTGCTCTTATCCTATCTTGAATAACCAATAATAAAAAGGGCAACACTATGGTTGCCCTAATTTATAACGACGGATTGCCTAAATTCGGAATTACTGTACTAACTCTTCGTCAGTGAAAGTGTCAGCGAACATTGGTGAAGATAAGTAACGCTCAGCTGAACTAGGTAGAATAACGACGATATTTTTATCAGCGTACTCTGGTTGTTCAGCAAGACGCTTAGCAGCGACAACTGCTGCACCTGAAGAAATACCAACTAAGATACCTTCTTTTTCATGATCTCATGAGCCATTGCAATAGCGTCTTCGTTGCTCACTTTTTCAGCTTTATCAACTAACTCTAAGTCTAGGTTTTTCGGGATGAAGCCTGCACCAATACCTTGGATCTTATGAGGACCTGGTGTTAACTCTTCACCAGCAAGCGCTTGTGAAATAACTGGTGAATCAACTGGCTCTACCGCAACAGATTCAATTTGTTTACCTTTGACTTGTTTAATGTAGCGACTTACGCCCGTAATCGTACCACCTGTACCAACACCAGCGACAAACACATCAATTTCACCGTTGGTTGCTTCCCAGATCTCTGGACCCGTTGTTTCTACGTGTGCTTGTGGGTTTGCTGGGTTTTCAAATTGACCTAGCAGTAGGTATTTTTCTGGATCTGATTCTACGATTTCATTGGCTTTAGCAATCGCTCCGCCCATGCCTTTTGGACCTTCAGTTAAGATCAGGTTTGCACCTAGTGCTTTTAATAGCTTTCTACGCTCTAAACTCATGGTTGATGGCATAGTCAAA
>CBDAVN010000026.1:0-5997 GCA_965200905.1 Psychrosphaera sp. | reverse complement strand
ATAGACATAGAAAATACACGTGCGTATTTTAGCGAGAAAATGTCAACCCACGCCCTCGATACAGCTACAAGTCTAGGGCTATCTATCTCACCTTACACTGACGAAGAAAATCTTGTCGTCGCAGAAACGATGATCTCTGCCTATTTTCGACTCCGGGTATTTTAGTTCTATCAGATTTGTTAGTAACAATGATGAAATACTCATTGAGCGTCAACATGACATATCAATCGAAGGAGTTCCTAAATGGTTTATGAGACTACTTCCACTACCTAATGCTTCAGAGCAAACAGAGGTTAATGGAGGCTGGTTTATAGTTGGTACTTTAATTGTTGAGAGTCACCCTGGAGTATCTTATCGAAAGCTATGGGAGCACACTGTCTCTTCCACTATTAATTCAGGGATCTTACTGCTTGTAAGCCTGTTAATCGCGTTTCTTATTCTTCAAGCTATTTTCAAACCTCTTAAGCTTGTTGAAGCTCAGGCTGAAAATATCAAAAACAAAAAGTTCACTTTGAACCGCTCTATTCCTTTCACAACTGAACTAAGAAATGTCACAAGTGCCATGAATCATTTAGTTACTTACTTGAATGACACTTTCCAATCGCTTTCAGAGCAAAGTGAAGAATTATCTAAACAAGTTTATATTGATGAGCTTACGCAAGTTGGTAATCGCAGAGCTTTAGATAATCACTATTCTGCAGTCAATAATAACCTAGAAGCCTCTTCATCCGCTACGGCGATTATGGTTTCCTTAGACTCACTTCAAGATCTAAATAGCTCATTCGGGTATGATTCAGGAGATACTTACATTATTGAAGTTAAGAACCTAATCCTATCTTGTTTTGATGATATCCCTGAAAAAGAGCTTTTCCGTATAAATGGTGGTAGCTTCCTAATTATTAGCCCTGTAGACCTGAGCTACCTAACCGAAACCATAAAAAAATTAGAGGAACAATTTGCTCAACGACGCGGCAGTCGATCAAACATTGAGTATGCAACAGTAAAGGCATCACCATTCGAGAAAGGTCAAAGCATTTCACAAGTTCTTTCTATACTGGACACTGCAACAGCAACACTCGTCGATACAAGAACACCCTCAATCTCTTTTAGTGAATGGCGAACTATAATCAACACTGTACTTGCTCATCCAAATATAACTTACACTAAGCAACCAGTTTTAAGCACTGATCATGAGGTTCTTTATTTCGAACTATTTACAAAAGTCATTCACAATAAAACTCCATTAAACAATACTCAGTTATTTATGATGGCAGAACGCTTAAACCTAACAACAAAGCTGGACAAAGCGATTATCCGCTCATTGATAAATAGAGACTTTAGTGACTTTAATACCCCAATTGCAATTAATCTATCTAAACAAACTTTATTTGGTGATAACTTTGTTGAGTGGACGCAAAAAAATATTATCGAAAGCGATAACCTCTTACCTCCTATCATTTTTGAGATTAAAGAAACAACAATCATGGACTGTAGAGAGCAAGCACATGAAGTTATCTCTAAACTGAAGTCACTAGGTTTTAAAGTTTGTATAGAGCATTTTGCCCTGAATTTGACCTCTATAAAATATATACAAGGTTTAAACATTGATTATGTAAAACTAGATGGTAGTTTTACCGCGGATTTAAGAAATAATGAAAGCCATTTTTTCTTAAAAACATTAATCACAATTTGTCACAGCTTAGGGATAAAATTTATTTCTTGCTTAATTGAGAGTGACGAAGATCTTTTATTGTTCAATCAGTATAAGTGTGACTACTTTCAAGGTAATTTTTTAACGCCACCTACCCCCTTAAATGTTCCAAGCTTTGATAAAGAAAGGCCAAGCTATTCATTAAATACAATTATTAAAGAATAATAAGAACTTTAAGCATGCCCCCTCTCAATAAGCGATTTATTTTGAGGCAAAGGAAATGTGCCGATAACGAGGCTAATTGGCTATTCATTTTTCTAAATAAGAAATTTTCAACGACGTTAGCATTTTTTTAGAGTCAAAATAATTAAGCATCATTGAAGACAGGTATTACAAGTGGTTCAGTTATTAAAGACGAAGTTATGTTATCAACTTCGTTTTTAATGCCTAATTTCCTTTTTCTTTCTTACCTTCGGTCACTGCATCGAGTTGCTTTTGTCTATCGTCCATAAGCTTTTGAATGTTTTTGGTATTCTTCATCAGCTCTTTGACATCTTGCGGATTCATCGCATTGGCTTTCAATGATTCGCTCTCAGCGGTTTGCTGGTCTTTATATAAAATTGACGTGTCTTCAGCGGCCATAATGGTGACTTTGCTTGGGTCAAGCTGGTGAGTCTGGCTGTTGCCTTTTGGATTTGGCTGGTCTGAGTAAATCCAGTTACCGTTTTCATCTTGCCATTTATAAATGGTTGGCTGTTTTGTGGTTTGGTTTTCATCAGCGGTTGCTTGTTTGGCGTAATCTACTGCTTTATTTAAGTGGCGTTTAGACTCGTCTAATAAGCTTTGCGTATCGTTTTCAACTTTATTGAAGATTGCATCAATAGACAGATATGGTTGACCGTCAGGACGCTTAATTACAAACAATGATGCCACACCAATCAGCATCACCATAATCATCATATATGCTTTATAACCCACGAGAACACTCCGTCGTATCGACTCTTTATTATTTTAGTTTGGTTATAGATATTATACCAATTAGTGTAATTTAGTGAGCAATTTTGAGACTGAGAAAACTTGGCGATTGCCAGGCAAAAACTTCGTGATTTAGTTGTTCCAAATGAGACGTTTTTAACGCAGCAAGCGTCAGTTTTAACACCTCAAATTGTTTAAGTATTACAACTGATTGGTATCAACAGAAAATGTGGAATAAAAAAGCACAGGCTTTGAGACCTGTGCTTTTTACTTACATCAAGGCAAAATTATTAATGGCTGTATGTTTAGACTAGTTTCTAACAATTCGCCATTTAAATAACCAGAACTTAGGTTAAATAAGAACTTTTCAATATGAGCTTTTAGATACCGTCACCGTCAATATGTAGACCACACTCACGATTAAGGCCGAAGAAGCGTGTTTCTTCTTCTGTCATACCTGGCTCTAACTTACGGGTAGTATGCACATCACCCATCGACACATACCCTTCGTCCCAAAGTGGGTGATAAGGTAGGTCATGCTTGGTTAAATACATATACACGTCGCGGTTGCTCCACTCGATGATCGGGTACACTTTTACAGTGCCTCGGCTGATCTCAAGTACTTGCTTATCTGCACGGCTTGATGCCTGATCACGACGTAAACCACTGAACCACGTTTTTGCACCAATTTCTTCGATAGCACGGGTCATTGGCTCCACCTTGTTTAAGGTGTTGTATTGTTTAATGCCTTCTTGACCTTGCTCCCAAAGTTTACCGTACTTAGCTTCTTGCCAAGCTGGGCTCATTGGTGAACGATATACTTTTAGATTTAAGTCTAAACGCTCTGTTAAGTAATCTACAAACTGGTAGGTTTCTGGAAACAGGTAGCCAGTATCAGTTAATACCACTGGAATATCTGACTTTTCAGTTGAAACCAAATGCAACATAACTGCCGCTTGAATACCAAAGCTTGAAGATAAAAATGCCGTATCTGGCAAGTTTTCAAGTGCCCATGCCACACGCTGTTGCGGTGTCATTGGCTCTAACAAAGCATTCGCTTCGGCAAGTAACGCTTTTTGCGCTTCGCCTTCTAACTCTAATAATTGTTTAAAATTACTCATGCTTGTTCCTTGGTTAGCAGGCATCATGCCTGCCAACTCAATAGTTTTTTTAAGCGTGGAAGTCTGTCTTTGAGACTTTCACTTCGGCAACGATTTCCTTACGGATAGCGAAGTCACCAAAACACTCGCCTTCGTTACGCTCCTTAGCCCACTGGCCAATTAATTCGTCTAATGCTGGTAGGTACACATCTTCACCTACGTTTTCTAGATAAAGCTTAGGTACGCGCGTACCTTCACGGTTACCACCAAGGTAAACGTTGTACTTACCTGGGCCTTTACCTACGAAACCAATCTCAGCCAACATCGCACGACCACAGCCATTTGGACAACCAACAACACGCATAATGATGTCGTCATTCGGGATTTCGTGCTTAGCTAAAATTGCTTCTGTTTTCTCGATAAGCTCTGGCAGGTAACGCTCTGCTTCAGCCATCGCAAGTGGACACGTAGGTAACGCCACACATGCCATTGAGTTATAGCGTTGCTCTGAGTGTGAGTCGTCAATTAAGCCGTGCTCACGAGCGATTTTTTCAATAATGTCTTTTTGATCCGCTGGCACACCGGCAACAATTAAGTTTTGGTTCGCCGTCATACGGAAATCACCTTGGTGAATTTCTGCAATCTTACGACAACCTGTTTTAAGTGGTTGACCTGGGTAATCAAGAATACGACCGCTTTGGATAAATAGCGTTAAGTGGTGCTTACCATCAATGCCTTCTACCCAACCGATACGGTCGCCACGGTGTGTGAACTCATATGGGCGGCTTTCTTCAAATTTAACGCCAGCACGGTTTTCAACTTCAGCTTTAAATGCATCCGTACCGAAAGTATCAAGGGTGTATTTCGTTTTTGCGTTCTTACGGTTAACACGGTTACCCCAGTCACGCTGTACAGATACGACGTGCTCAGCAATTTTTAGCGTGTGCTCAAGTGGGATAAAACCTAGATCATCCGCTTTACGCGGGTAAGTGTTTACATCACCGTGCGTCATCGCCAGACCACCACCAACAAGCACGTTAAAACCAACTAGTTTGCCGTTATCAGCAATGGCAACAAAGTTAAGGTCATTGGCGTGAACATCTACTTCGTTGTTTGGTGGAATCGTCACTGTGGTTTTGAACTTACGTGGTAAGTAAGTTGAACCTAAAATTGGCTCTTCTGTTGTTTCAGTCTTTTCACCATTTAACCAAATCTCAGCATACGCTTTGGTGTGTGGTAATAAGTGCTCAGAGATCTTCGCAGCCCACTCGTAAGCTTCTTGGTGTAACTCAGACTCAACAGGGTTAGTCGTACATAGTACGTTACGGTTAACGTCACCGGCAGTTGCAATAGAGTCAATGCCAACGCTGTTAAGCATTTGGTGCATTTCTTTAATGCCCGGCTTTAACACACCGTGGAATTGGAATGTTTGGCGCGTTGTTAAACGAATACTGCCGTAAATGGTTTTATCGCCAGCAAACTCATCTATCGCTAACCACTGCTTAGGCGTGATAATACCGCCTGGCATACGTGCGCGAAGCATCACGTTGTGCATTGGCTCTAGCTTTTGCTTAGTACGCTCTGGACGAATATCACGGTCGTCTTGCTGGTACATACCGTGGAAACGAATTAGCTGGAAGTTATCCGCTGTAAAGCCACCGGTAAGTTGGTCTTTTAAATCCGTTGTGATGGTACCGCGTAAAAAGTTACTTTGTGTTTTTAGTCTTTCGTTATCAGCAAACTTAGCATTTGGGTCTAGCTTACTGTTAGGTTTGTAATCTGTGCTCATGGCTTATCCTAAAATTCTACTGTGACGGTCAGTGTGGTGTACTAGCACTTACTACTAGTACACGTCTTTTTGATAACGGTTGTTGCTGCGAAGCTCTTTTAGATAGCTCTCGGCTTGCTCGTCATCTTTGCCACCATGGGCTTTAATAATGTCGATAAGTGCTTGGTGAACGTCTTTCGCCATGCGGTTTGCGTCACCACAAATATAGAAATGCGCACCTTTTTCTAACCATGCAAATACTTCTTCGCCCTTTTCGCGAATACGGTCTTGTACATATACTTTTTCTGCTTGGTCGCGGCTAAATGCAAGGTCTACTTTGTTTAGTAGGCCTGACTTCACATAACCTTGGATCTCTACTTGGTATAAGAAATCTTGCGTGAAGTGTGGGTTACCGAAGAATAACCAGTTCTCACCTTCAGCTTCACGTGCATCACGCTCTTGTAAGAATGCACGGAATGGAGCGATACCTGTACCTGGGCCTA
>CBDAVN010000025.1:0-183196 GCA_965200905.1 Psychrosphaera sp. | reverse complement strand
TGTTGGTTATTTAGCTGACCGTATTGGTTACCCAAAAATTAAGTAATTGAATACATGCAGTTTGATTACCATCACAAAGATATAAACGGCAAGCTACTGCCTTTCCCTGCAGGAAAGGTAGTGTGCATAGGCCAAAACTATGCTGATCACATTGCTGAGTTGAACAGTGTTGTGCGTCCAGAGCCTCTGTTTTTTATCAAGCCTAACTCAAGTTTAACAGAGCTTGATAAAGGGGTTTATATTCCTAAAGACAAAGGCCCAGTTCATAATGAGCTAGAGCTATCCGTGTTAATTCAAAATAGCTTAACCAAAGCAACACCAGAACAGGTTGAACAAGCTATTTGGGGTTATGGTTTAGCATTGGATTTAACACTTAGAAGTGTTCAAACTCGTTTAAAAGCACAAGGTCGCCCTTGGGAAACTGCAAAAGCGTTTGACGGTTCTTGTCCAGTCACGCCATTTATCGCTAAGCAAGATTTACCAATGCCTCAAAAAAGCCAATTGCGTTTTAGCGTTAATGGTAAAGTCAGACAAGACGGCAATACGACACAAATGATCAGAGCTATAATAGAACTTATTAGTGAGATGTCTCACGAGTTCACATTAATGCCTGGAGATATTGTATTAACAGGTACGCCAGCAGGTGTAGGGCCATTAGTTAACGGTGATGCGCTTGAGTTATCTCTGATTAGTGGTGAACAAAACTGGTTATTTAAAGCGAAGGTTTATTAATGACGGCTCCTTTTTGGCAAACCAAAACATTGGATCAAATGACCCGAAGCGAATGGGAGTCGCTTTGTGATGGCTGTGCAAAATGTTGTTTGCATAAGCTAATTGAAGATGATGAACAAGACGAAATGGTCGATACTGAGGAATTGTTCGAAGATGAGCAAATTCACTTCACCTCGGTTGCTTGTCGTTATCTTGATGACAACAAATGCCAATGTAAAGTCTATGAAAAGCGAACCGTATTAGTTCCTTCTTGTGTTCGCCTTAGTCAAGACAACTTAGATGACGTGTTTTATATGCCGCCAAGTTGTACTTACCGCCGGGTAATGGAAGGCCGAGGAGTGCCTAGCTGGCATCCTCTACTTAACAAAGGCCGTAAAGCTAAAATGCACAAAAAAGGCATGTCGGTGCAGGGCAAAGTGATCTTCGACGACATGGTGAGTGAAGAAGAATACGAAGATTATATCGTCGTTTGGCCTTTGGCTGATTTAGATTAAGCTTTATTACAAAAGCCCTTCAACCAACTCCTGTTTTTACCCTATACTGATCTCAACTTGTTTACTGGTCTAGCCAGTATAAATGGAATAATAACAACGAGAGATCAACATGGCCGACTACAAAGCACCCTTAGACAATATCAATTTCTTAATCAACGACGTTTTTGATTATCAGCAACACTACGAAGCCTTTGCCAAATATGAAGAAGCCTCACCGGATATGGTTGAAGCTATTCTTGCTGAATGCGCTAAGTTCTGTGAAAACGAGTTAGCCCCACTTAACCAAAGTGGTGATAAAGAAGGCTGCCATTTTGACCAAGGGCAAGTGACTACGCCTAAAGGTTTTAAAGAAGCGTATCAACAATTTGTCGCGGCAGGTTGGCAAGGTCTATCGTTTGAACCTGAATATGGTGGTCAAGGCTTACCGCAGTCTTTAGGCTTGATCAAAACTGAAATGATGGGCTGTGCAAACTGGTCTTTCGGCATGTACCCTGGGCTTAGCATAGGCGCAATGAATACCATTTTAGCTCATGGCTCAGAGCAGCAAAAAGCACTCTACTTACCCAAGCTAACGTCGGCCGAGTGGTCCGGCACCATGTGTTTAACCGAAGCTCAGTGTGGCACTGACTTAAGTCAAGTACGAACCAAAGCTGAACCTAATGAAGATGGCAGTTACAGCATCACAGGCAGCAAGATATTTATTTCTGCAGGGGAGCATGATTTAACGGAAAACATCATCCACATTGTCTTAGCTCGGTTACCTGATGCGCCAAAAGGCACAAAAGGCATTTCTCTGTTTATTGTGCCTAAATTTAATCTAGATGACAGTGGCAATTTGCTAGAGAGAAATGCCGTTAACTGTGGCTCGATTGAAGAAAAAATGGGAATAAAAGCCTCGGCTACTGCGGTTCTTAATTTTGACCAAGCTAAGGGCTTTCTCATTGGCCCTGAACATAAAGGGCTAGAGTGTATGTTCACTTTTATGAACACGGCTCGAATTGGTACCGCATTGCAAGGGGTTTGTGCTGCTGAAGTGGCTTATCAAAAAAGCCTAGAATATGCGCAAGAACGTTTGTCTATGCGGGCATTAACAGGTGCAAAAGCGCCAGAGAAAGTCGCAGATCCTATTATTGTTCACCCTGATGTTCGCCGTATGTTATTAACACAAAAAGCCTTTGTTGAAGGCGGCCGAGCAATGATTTATTACGCGGGTATGTTTGCCGATAAGTTTATTGATGGCAATAGTGCAGCCGAGCAGCAAGCTGCGGATGATAAATTGGGATTTTTGACTCCTATCTTAAAAGCGTTTCTAACGGAAAAAGGCTTTGATTCGGCAAATTTGGCCATTCAAGTTTTTGGCGGCCACGGTTACATCAAAGAATGGGGACTAGAGCAAAACTTACGCGACGTTAGGATCGCGACTTTGTACGAAGGAACCACAGGAATTCAAGCTTTAGACTTATTGGGCAGAAAAGTGATGTTAGACAGAGGTAAACTAATCTCAAGCTTTGTTAAAGAAATACTCAACTTTTGCAAAGATCACAGCGTGATCTCATCGAATCAACAAAAGAAACGGATGCATAAATTTATCTGGCCTTTGAGTAAAGAAGCGGCAAATTTACAACAGTACACGATAAGACTTATGCTCAAAGCAAAGCGCAATCGCGATGTGGTTGGCGCAGCTTCTGTCGATTTCTTAATGTACTCCGGTTACATCTTAATGGCCTATATGTGGGCTAAGATGGCGCAAGCAGCGAATGAAAAGTTAAGCGAAGGAACAAGCAATAAAGCATTTTATCTATCCAAGGTTAGAACCGCAGAGTTTTACTTTGAGCGCATATTCCCTCAGGCTCAAGTTCACGCCAAACTAATGATGAAATCGCCTTCATCTCTAATGAAGATGATAGAGCAACATTTTTAGTTAGGATTTAGCCGCGGTTATAAAAAGCCGCGGCAATACTTTATATAGTCGTATATTTATTAGGGTTTTCCTGCTCGACCCTAAGCTGGATCGCATGTATAATCCCGCCTCTTTTTTAACCAGCACACTTTGCCTGATCTTTAGTTATGAAATTAATTGTTAAATACCACCCTGAAATAAACGTTAAAAGTCGTTCAGTACGCAGACGTTTCAGTAAATTAGTAGAGTCGAATATTCGCATTATTGTTAAGCGTATTGTGCCTTCAGCTCATGTAATATCACGTTGGAGTGATGTGTTGGTGGAATTAAAATCTGACGTAAGTGAGCAGCTGCAACAACAAGTTCGTGACGAGATCACTCGTATCCCAGGTGTTGATCAGTTCAACGAGGTTGTGGAATATGACTTTGTTGATTTCGATACGGCGTTTAAACAAGTTGCAGAACATTGGCAAAGTGAAATTGAAAATAAAACATTTTGTGTTCGAGTAAAACGCTCTGGTAAGCATGACTTTTCATCTATCGATATGGAAAGGTACATAGGTGGCGGCTTGAACCAAGCAGTAGCTTCAGCAAAAGTGACGCTGAAGAAGCCACAGGTGACCATCAAGCTTGAACTTAGAGACGATAAGTTGCATGTGATCAAAGCAAACCATCGCGGTTTAGGTGGAATGCCGATCCCTACTCAGGAAGACGTTTTGTCATTAATCTCAGGTGGTTTTGATTCAGGTGTGGCGACTTATCACATGATGCGCCGTGGTGCTCGTACCCATTTCTGCTTCTTTAACCTAGGTGGTAAAGAGCACGAGATTGGTGTTAAGCAAGTGTCTCACGCGATTTGGAAGCGTTACTCAAGTTCGCATAAAACTAAGTTTGTTACTGTTAACTTCGAACCTGTGGTAGAGCAGATCTTAACTAAGATTGATAACGGCTTAATGGGGGTTGTTCTCAAGCGAATGATGATGCGAGCTGCATCGAAAGTTGCAGAGAAATTAGGTATCCAAGCCTTAGTAACCGGTGAAGCGTTAGGCCAAGTATCTAGCCAAACGTTAACTAACCTAAGTGTTATTGACCGAGTAACAGAAACCTTAATTTTACGTCCGCTTATCCATACAGATAAAGCTGAAATCATTGACCTTTCAAGAGAAATTGGCACTCATGATTTTGCAGCGGCAATGCCAGAGTACTGTGGCGTTATTTCAAACAAGCCAACGACTAGAGCCGTAATGTCAGAAGTAGAAGCAACAGAAGCTAACTTTGACTTTGAGCTATTAGACAAAGTGGTTGATGAAGCCGCGATTATCGATATTCGTTCTATTGAAACAGAAGCAACGGAAGAAGTTCAAGAAGTTGAGTTAGTGAATGAATTACCAGAAAACGCGGTAGTCATTGATGTTCGAGCGCCTGAAGAAGAAGAGTTAAACCCGTTAGAGCTCGACGATATTGAAGTTGTGGCTATTCCATTCTTTAAAATCGCGACAAAATTTGGCGACTTGCCACAAGACAAAGATTACTACTTGTATTGTGACAAAGGCGTAATGAGCCGTCTGCAAGCTTTGCTATTGCATGAGCACGGTTATAAGTCAGTTAAAGTTTACCGTAAGTAAACTTTAACTTATAAAGAGCTATATTATAGGGCTGAGTTTAAGAGTCAGCCCTAACAACTCCATAGTAAAACTCACAATCACCAAACCAGCTGTTTCTAACAATTGGCTTTAAGGTAATTTCATCAACCACACCAACGGGCGTTTGCGATACGGATTTATGAATTTCATAGTTGAAGTTAGAACCCCTATCATCGGTCATTTGAAATATCTCTTGATTGGCTAATAGACGCCAAGCTACTTTTGTTTTGCCTTCTTGCTTAGATACTTCAGCGGTTTTAGTGCTAGCAATATCAATATGGTATTCGCTATCGCACTTGTGGCTACTATACGCCTGTCCTTTAACAACAGGGTCGACAATGCCTCTAGGATCACTGACAACAAATACCGCAATAGCGTCTTTTGTTACTAGGTGGTTGCCTTGTATAAGAGATGAAATTGAGTTGACTTCTAGCCCTTGATTACTGAGTACACTTTCTACTTTACTAATGTTTTCACGATCTCTTAACAAAGGTGAATACAACAAACTGGTGTTTGTGATCTCCTTTGGAAAAGCATGTTGATTTACTTCAACCCGATAGCCTGCTTGTTCAAATTCTGAAGTAAGCTTTACCGTTTCTTGTTCTGATATGTGTTTGCTGTAGAGGTAAATGCTGGCCTTTTGACAGCCTGTGAGCAATAAAGTGGTAACTAGTAATAAATATTTCATCCGTTAAAACCCGACAGTGTCCTTTCTAAACTTGCGTATGACATCGATTTGTATCAAGTTACGTTACTAATAACAAGAATAACGTTTTAGATGGAATATGATGAATAAGAAGATTATCACCAGTTTGATTGCCGCTATGTGTTCAGTATCGGCATTTGCTCAAGACACACTTATTAATGCTGATGCCTTAGTTGATGTGAAGTCCGGTAAGTTAGTAAAAGGTGTGTCTGTACTAATCAGTGACAATGAAATTGTCAAAGTTGGCAAGCAGGGCAAAGTTATGGTGCCACAAGGTACTGAAGTGTTAGATCTTAAAGGTAAAACTTTATTGCCTGGTTTTATGGATATGCACGTTCACTTAACCAAAGATGCTGCGGATAACTTTCTTGCTGCCAAAGGCAACTCTATTCCTCGTCAAACCGTTAAAGCAGTAAAAAATGCAGAGGTCACATTAATGGCTGGTTTCACCACAGTACGAAACTTAGGTGCTGCAGGCTACAGCGTGATTGGTGTAAGAGATGGCATTAACGCTGGTGAAATTGCAGGACCAAGAATTTGGGCGGCAGGGCATTCAATCAGTATTACTGGCGGTCACTGTGATGATAACTTCTCACCACCTGAAGCAAAAGCAATTGCAGGCGGTGTTGCCGACGGACCATGGGCTGTTCGCGCTAAAGTAAGAGAAAACATCAAGTACGGCGCTAATACAATTAAAGTATGTGCAACTGGCGGTGTATTTTCTAAAGGCACGAAAGTGGGTATTCAGCAGTTAACCGAAGAAGAAATTAAAGCAGCGGTTGATGAAGCGCACATGCGAGGATTAGTTGCAGCAGCGCATGCACATGGTACAAGTGGCATTAAAGCAGCCATCAGAGCTGGTATTGATTCAGTAGAGCATTGTTCATTTATGGACAAAGAAGCAGTTGAGTTGGCGATTAAATACGGTACTTATTTATCTTGTGATATCTACAATACGGAATACACCTTGGCCTTCGGTGAAGCAAACGGGGTTCCAGAAGAGAATATCAACAAAGAAAAAATGGTATCAAAAGCGCAAAGAGAAAGTTTCCGAAAAGCGGTTAAAGCCGGAGCAAACATGGTGTTTGGCTCAGATGCGGCTATATACCCACACGGTGACAACGGTAAACAATTCTCGCGTATGGTGAAATTCGGCATGACACCAATACAAGCCATTCAAGCAGCGACGATAAATAGTGCGGGTTTGTTAAAACAAGATAACTTAGGCCAGATTAAACAAGGTTTCTTAGCTGATATTGTTGCAGTAGATGGCAACCCATTAGAAAACATCAGTTTGCTAGAAAACGTCAGTTTTGTTATGAAAGACGGCAAAGTTTATAAAAACTAATTTTTGTACAGTGCTTACATCAGTAAGCACTGCTTATTGCTTGTTACAGCATTCGTTTTAAAATCTCATCTTTTAACCAGAGTTGATGATAACCAACAGCTGCTAAGTGCAAAACTAAAAGCAGGATGAAGCTCCAGCTGAAATAAAAATGAGCAGAGGTCATAAATGCCGCTAGTTTTATATTAGTGCCTAGAAATGGCGCTATTTCAATGAGCGAAAAATAGCTCAGAGAATGACCTTCTAAGCTTGACCCCAGCCACCCGGTTAAAGCAGTAAGTATGATACTAATGTATAAGAGTTTATGGGTTAAGCTAGCCAGTTTTTGCTGAAAAGATGAAGTCCGCTCTTGAAAACCAGGTAAGCTATTACTAAGTCGCCAAGCCAACCTGAACAACATTATAACTAAAGCACTTAAACCAAAACCAACATGCCAATTTATATATATTTCAAACTGCTCCCAACCATAGTCGGAGTTGAGGTCAGTCCAAGCAAACCAAATTCCAATTGCCATTGCCGGTAAAATGCTAATAGCGCTAACCCAATGTAAAGTTTTGGTAATTATTCCATACTCATGACTTAAATTTTTAAGCATTGTATTGTCTCTTTTATTCTGCATGCATAAGTAAAAATTCGATTCTATTTTTGAGCGGTCTGAGCAGCAGTTCAGAAATCAATATAGCGTAAAGCATGGAGGTTAACGAAAGTCCTACTTCGTATGCATAGTCAGGAGCATTGTTACCATTAAATGCATAATAAGAAGCTTCTACTATGTCAGTAGCTGCCCAAAATACCCCAGATGTGTAACTGTAAATGATCAGCCTTCTAAGTACTGGTAAATGTCTGTTTGCACGTTCTGCATCAATTGGTTGTTTAAAAAACCAGCTAAGAGTAGCTATAGCTCGGTAAGTTGCCGTTGTGCCACAAGTCATTAGTGATAAAGAAATAACCGTTAGTATGTGAAAAGATAAAGCGGATAAATTTATGAATACATTAAGGTCATGCCATTCCCAAATTATAATAGTAAGAATCAAGCTTAGGATCATAGCTGAGCCAAGAATACCGCCAAGGTTTATTGTTCCATCACCTATCGTATTTTTAAATTCGTCATTTAATTCGCCTGGTGAAATGTCAAATGCTGATGCAATTGCCATGGCCGATTCATGTGAACAGCGTCCTTCTTTTTCTGCACGCTGTATTGTTCTCAAACTTATGCCACTTAGTTCTGCTAATTGCTCTTGTGACCAACCGTTCTCAGTTCGATATTGTTTTAGTTTGTTCGCTGAAATATCCATTCTATTAAACCTAAATAAATTTGAGCTTTTTATTAGCAAGCTATTATATGACAGTGTTACGACACTTTACTGACATCAGCTGTCACACCAATTGTACTTGGGATAATTGGTACTCACCCAAGAATAAAAACTAACAATTTTAATTGGTTATGGCTTTATAGTATGTTTGTAACTTTTAACGAGAGTCGAAATTTAATCGTTTTTTGTGTTAAGTTTTGATTAACCCTATCAATAGAGCTTTTTCTATGAATAAATCATCCTTCCGAGTATTCAGTTTTTTGCTGTTCGTTAATTCGATATTGTGCAGTTTTTATATACATGCAAAGCCATTAACTTATGTGACTGTTGAAGAGGCCAGAATTGATAAAGCACAAGAGCAATTGCCTAAGATCACAAGCCAGTTTGCCAACTTAATTAGGTCATTTGAACAAGCTTTAAAACAAGCAAAAGATAAAACGAAACTGAAGTCAGTAAATGAAAAGTTCGCAAATTTATTGTGGCAACAAGCGAGTGAGCATTTACAAATAAATAATACCTTTGATGATCGCCCGCTATATTGGGGACGATTACAAATGGCCAAGTTAATTCGTGGCAATCAAGCGTTTAGAGCATTAGCTGAAGCCCAGCAGCAAGGCATTATGTTTGAGTTTGAATTAACAAGCCGAGGTCTTGGTCAAGTTGATTTTTCCGCGGGCAAGATAAAAAAGATCTTAGTCACTGGCTTTGACCCATTTTTCTTAGACCGCAATATTGCTCAATCAAATCCATCGGGTATCGCAGCACTATACTTAGATAATAAAGTACTCGAAATGGATGGTGAAAAAGTACAGGTGCAGTCTTTAGTTGTGCCAGTGCGTTTCGCTGACTTTGACCAAGGTATGATAGAAACTATGTTGTCTAAATACGTACCTGAAGTTGATATGGTGGCAACTATCAGTATGGGCCGTGAAGATTTTGATTTAGAAAGGTTTCCAGGCTTGAGACGTAGCTCAAAAGCACCCGGCAATTTAAATATTTATACTGGCGCAACAGCAAAGAACCCGCTTAAGCCGTTTTTGCGAGGAGTCGAGTTTACCACCCCCGAGTTTGTCGAGTTTTCATTACCTGTTAAAGCCATGCAAAAAGCGAAAGGCCCGTATAAAGTCATTGATAACCACAAAATTGAAACGCTAGTCAAAGGCAAATTTGAGCCTAAAACCTTAGCTGAACTTAAAGGTGAAACTGCGGTGCAAGGCTCAGGCGGTGGCTACCTATCAAATGAAATTTCCTATCGCAGTATTATTTTGCGCAACAAGTTAAATCCTGACTTACCTGTAGGCCATATTCACACGCCAAGGATCAAGGATTGGAAGTATGAAGAAGTGAAGGGCATTGTATTGCAAATTGAAGATATGCTTATTCATTCGATAACCGCTTTGCATTAGTCCACAAAACCCCATCTAAATTTAAACCAGCTTAGGCTGGTTTTTTCCAATAAATGTTTTTGAAAATATTTTGTGACCTTTTCGCTTATCCCTGCGTCTTTATAAAGTAATGGAAAATAACAAGTTTTATCAATAATGCAGAAAACAGGATTTCAACGGCAAATAGCAGCTGAAACAATCAAACTCGCTATAAAAGGCGATGTGAGAGCGTTTGAAGATATTTATAACAGCTATGCAAGTGCGAGTTTTACTTTAGCTTACAGAATGACGTATAGCCGTGCTGCAGCAGAAGATATTAGTCAGGAAGCGTTTTTGAAAGTGTTTAAAAATATCAGCAGTTACCACTTTTCTGGCAGCTTCCCTGGTTGGGTAAGAAAGGTTGTCGTTAACGAGGCAATTAGCCATTTGCGAGCAAAGCAAAAGTTAAACTTACTCTTTGATAACGAGTTGCCCGAAAAAGAGCCTCACTGTTTGTTTGACACTTCTTGGGCGATAGACGTTTTAACGTTAGATAGTTACTTAGCCAAGCTTTCGCCTATTTGCCGCAGCGTTTTGTTGTTGCATGAGGTAGAAGGGTACAAGCATACAGAGATCGGAGCGTTATTTGATAAATCGCAAAGCTTTTCCAAGATGGCTCTAAAAAGAGCATACAGCGAGCTTAAAGATATCATCGAAATTGAGGAGAGAAGAAGTGCATCTTAACGATGAGCAACTGCTTGAACCAAATCAACAAGAGCAACAGCATTTAGCGGCTTGTGAAGAATGTCAGTTAAGAGCAAATAATTTAGCTCTAGTTCGCCAGTCCTTGCAAGCTATGCCTGAATTAGCGCCGCCGAGCTTAGCTTGGCAGCAAATTAAGGAAAATATAGACAGTCATAATAAGCCAGAGAGCAAGATTGTACGGCTGTTTAAGTGGCAAGGTATTAATCCTGCCCTGGCCGCATCCATATTTGCATTGGCAATATTTTATTTTGTTAATGAAAACGTCGCCAAGCTTGCGGATAAAGAAAGCGAAATTGCGTTGTTGATCAAACAAAACCAAGAAATTCAACAGACGCTTTTTCAATTATTAGAGCAGCGTGAGCAAACTGAACAGACGTTGGCCACGATTCAATACAAGCTCAATCGCTATGATGAAAAGATCCAAAAAGCATACTTACAGCAGGCCTCAGAGCAGGAGCTAACAAAGTTATGGGCGCAAAGAGCGCAAGCATTAGAGCAACTACAAACGAAAAACCAGCAGCGTAATTTGCAAAAAATATAGATAGGTAGATTAAGGAAAATAGTTATGAATACTCACTTTATTCGAGCAGCAGTGTTAGCAATGGGCTTGCTAACGCTACAAGTCCAAGCAAATGATAACGAGTTAACTAGCAAATCACAGCAGTTAATGTCTCAGCTTGAAGATGAAATTGTTGGTACTTTGTTAGAGGTGGCGAGGATAGAACAAGCTGAGGGCAAAAACCTTAATGAGCTGGAGCATTCTTTAGTCATCCCAGCCAAAAACTATGTACAAATGGGCATGTTAATAGATACCACAGATCTCAAAGCTGGATTCAAAGTTGTTTCTGTTACGCAGGGCGGAGCCGCTGAAAAAGCAGGGGTTCGAGTTAATGATGTTATTACTGAGATTAATGGCAGTAAGATTAATGAGTTGCAATCGTTGCGTGAAGCCTACAGTAAATGGTTCGTGCCTGAAGACAAAAAGCTAAAGTTACAAGTTGCTAGAGCGGATGAACGTAAAAGCTTTGTGATAGATATTCCAGAAGTCTACTTACCAGAGATAAAGTTGTCTGTTGGCAATGGTGATAATTGTGGAGTGGTGAATGTTTTAAGGAAACCACCAAAAGCGGCTAAGCTGAACAACCTTGTTATTACAAAAATAGGCAGTCGCAATATTGATGCAACAAGGCCTTCGGTAAAGTTAGTCCCAGGTAAACATCAATTAAAGGTAGAAATGAGTGGTGATTCATATCCTTCGTTTGTATTGGATGGCGGAGTACGTTCTTTTGAAATTGATGTCAAAGCAAATACAAAGTATTACATTGCAGGCCGGGTAACTAAGCCAAATTGGAAAGACAAATTAGGCCAATATACTCGTATTGACAGCTCTGAATGGGAGGTGGTTGTATGGGAAACAGAAACCATTGAGTGTGCTTTATAAACGAGTCTAAATCTGAAGCCATAGTGGCTAGCAGAAATGGCAAAAAGCAATTAAATGCTTATAAGGTGCCAGAGTAACTAAGGGTATTCTGGCACTTTCCCTACCAGCTTGTTATTAAACCTTACATTTTGTTCTTTAAATAACCCTCAGCGGCTACAATAAAATAGGTAAACTATGACAGTCTAATATTAGCAGTGGTAGGGATTTCATCAGATGCAAACGCAACGACCTTCAAATGATTTTTGGTTAACCTTAAAGGGCGAATCAGAATCAGTTATTAAAAAAGAGCCTTTATTAGCGAGCTTCGTTCACTCTTGTATCCTAACCCACCACAATTTTGAGTCGTCACTGAGTTTCATTTTATCGAACAAAATGGCCGACGATGTTATGCCAGCTATGGTAATTCGAGAAGTATTTGACGAAGCTTATCTGCTAGACCCATCAATATCAGAAGCGGCTATTGATGATATTAAAGCTGTGGTTAGTCGAGACCCGGCTGTTGAAGTTAACTTCACAGTATTGATTCATTTCAAAGGCTTTCAAGCTATTCAAGTACACAGGCTAGCTCATCATTTATGGGCACATGGTCGTCATGAATTAGCGTTATTTTTACAAAGCCGAAACTCTCAAGTATTTGGTGTTGATATTCACCCTGCAGCAATCATTGGTAAAGGGGTTATGTTTGACCATGCCACAGGTATTGTCGTAGGTGAAACGGCGGTTATTGAAGACAATGTTTCTATTTTGCAGAACGTTACTTTAGGCGGTACTGGTAATGAGTCGGGCGATCGCCATCCTAAAATTAGGCAAGGTGTGATGATAGGTTCAGGCGCTAAGATATTAGGTAATATTGAAATTGGCGAAGGTTCCAAAGTTGGTGCTGGTAGTGTTGTGCTTGATGAAGTGCCACCACACGTAACTGTTGTAGGCGTGCCAGCAAAGGTGGTTGGTAGACCTAACTGCTCTCAACCAAGTGAGTCTATGAGTCAAAACGTACTAGAAGACGAAGACTAAAAGGCGAAGATTAGAAGAGATGGGCTGAGCTGAGTTATTTCAACATGTTGAATAGATAAAAACAGCAGCCTTTATACAAACAGGTTAAACTACTGCCTTCAAATTTTATTACAGGTTAGTTGGAGCAGTAGTTTGCATAAGCAAGATGCCACCCTCGCAAATTCATTAAGTGACAAATATCACAATATAGAATCTTTGATCTTAGCCAAGTTGGACAAAAGCCCGAAGCAGCTATTCGTGCAGGCAATCGCTGCAGGCATGTTCATCTCTTTGGCTTTCATTTTTTATATCACTATTACTGCTGCCCAAGGCGCTGCATTAACTGGCATGGTTAAGCTAGTTGGTGGGTTAGGCTTCAGTATTGGCCTTATCTTAATTGTTATCTTTGGCGTAGAGTTATTTACCTCCTCGATTTTATTAATCGCAGGCTACGTCAATGGCAAACTATCTTTATCGAGCATGATAAAAAATTGGAGCTTGGTATATCTGGGTAATGCTATAGGGGCCGCTTTTATGGTGCTGTTAATTGTGCTGGCCGATATCCCAACCCAAGGTGGCGGTGTGTGGGGATTGCATACTTTGAATATTGCTCAGCATAAACTTCATCATAGCCAAAGTCAGGCGGTAACTTTAGGCGTGTTATGTAACCTGCTTGTATGTTTGGCTATTTTAATGGCGTATCACTGCCGTAGTATTACTGAAAAAGTATTGGTCATTGCACCGCCAGTAGCTTTGTTTGTCAGCAGTGGCTTCGAGCACAGTATCGCTAACATGTTTATTATTCCAACGGCAGTTGCAATTAAAAGCTTTGCTGGAAGTGGTTTTTGGCTTCAGCTCGATCATACCGCAGCGCAGTTTAGCGATTTAACCATGTATAGTTTTGTTATTGATAATTTATTACCTGTCACTATAGGCAATATATTGGGCGGGGCTTTGGTCGCGATAGGTTTTTACCGAATTCACAAAGCCTAAAGAAATAAAAACGGCGAGTTATCTAGGTAACTCGCCGTTTGCTTTTCTAAAATTCACAAGCTTTTTCAAACACCATCACTTGTTCCGTTTTGGGATGCCTCACTTCAAGTCGTTGTGCGTGAAGGAGCAACCTATCCGCTTGCGCAATAATGTGGTCAGGCGAATAAAGTCGGTCACCTAAGATTGGGTGTCCCAACTCTTTTAAATGTACTCTAAGTTGGTGACTTCGTCCTGTGATTGGAATTAGTTTTACTCGTGTCCACAAATTGCCATCGCTTTCACCACGCTCTAACACATGGTAATGGGTCAGCGATGGTTTGCCATTTTCATAACAAACCATTTGTTTTGGTCGGTTTGGCCAATCACAAATAAGTGGTAGCTCAATACTTCCTTGGTTTTGTTCGATATGACCTGCAACCTTAGCGATATAAAATTTATCTGTGTTGCGATCAGAAAACTCACGGTTTAAAAAGCGTAACGCGTCTTTGTGCATCGACATTACAATAACGCCAGAGGTCATCATATCTAATCGGTGTACTATGCCTGCATTTGGCCAAACCGCTTGAATTCTTAACATCAAAGAGTCGAAATGCTCTTTGTGTTTTCCAGGTACAGACAACAAGCCACTTGGTTTATTAAGAACAACAATGTCCTCATCTTGATAAAGGATATCAAGATAAGGGTTCATAGGAGGAAAGTACTCTAGTAATGCCATGTTCCAGTCCAAGTAAAACTATGCTTGCGTGACAACGATTAAACGAATAGCGTCTAAGCTTACTTTCGCTGCGTCGATCTCTTTTTCCGAGTCATTAATTCGTTGCGCTAAGTGATCAATTTCTTCATCACGAATAGCTGGGTTAACTTGTTGTAATGCTTTAATACGAGTTAACTCTTGCTGACCAGACTCTAACATAGCTTTTTTGGCTTCTGCTTTTAACTGCGAGCCGTGAGCTTCAGCCATTGCTTGACCTTTTTCTAGTATCGGGCTGATCTCGTCTTTTAACGCCTTAACTAATTGCTGGGCAATTTGTTTTTTCGCGTTTTTCAGGTTTTTATCTAACGAACCTTGTTTCACTTTATCTGCTAGATTATTGCCTTTTTTATCCAGCATCATGCGGATAGCTGTGTTTGGCATGTGCCTATGCAGTTGAAGTTTTTTCGGTGCGTTAGTGCTTAGTAGGTAGCTGGCTTCAATTAAAAATGTGCCAGCTGGTAATTGTTTGTGTGGTAATAAACAAACCGAGCTATTACCTAAATCGCCTGAGCTAAGCATATCTAGAGTACCCGTAACCATTGGGTGTTCCCAAGTTAAGAAGTGTTGGTCTTCTTGTGACAAGGCGGTTTCACGATCAAAACAAACTGTCATGCCGTCTTCTTGTAATAGTGGGAAGTGAGCGTGAAGCATGTGATCACCTGGACGAATGATCTTGCTAAAGGTCGCTTTTTCTTCGTGTTGAACTCCGAACTGATCCCAAGCTTCTATCATGTAGTTCATTAGATCAGTTGAGTCATCTAATTGTTCAATTTCCTGTTGAATTTCCGTTGCTTTACTGCCACCACTTGAATTTAGTTCAAGTAGTCTGTCTCGGCCATTTTCAACTTCTTGCTTTAATTCGCTATTGCGCTTTTGGCATTGTTCAATAAAGCTGGTGATATCGTCTGAGTTACTCTCCGCTAATAATACATCAGCTACTTGTTGCTTGTGCTCAGTTGCAACAATTCTGGCCGTCGTTGAGGTATGTTCAAACGCATCAAAGCTTTGCTGATACCAGTTGAATAAGTTTTCTTGCGCAGTGTTAGTTAAGTAAGGGACGTGAATTTTAACCGTTTCAGTTTGGCCAATACGGTCTAAACGACCAATTCGCTGTTCTAATAAGTCTGGGTTAGCTGGTAAATCAAACAGAACAAGATGATGAGCAAACTGGAAGTTGCGGCCTTCAGAACCAATTTCTGAACAGATAAGTGCTTGAGCACTGTTTTCTTCGTCAGCGAAATAAGCCGCCGCTTTGTCTCGTTCAACAATAGTCATGCCTTCATGGAACACTGTAGAACGCAAGCCTTCAGATTCAAATAGTACATCGTCTAACTTCATAGCTGTGCTGGCATGGGCACAAATGATTAGCACTTTTTCTGATTTGTTCTGCTTGAGAAAATCAATTAACCAATTCACTCGTGGGTCTAATTTCCACCAAGCATCGCTTTCTGTCGGGCTTGCGTTATGCTGAGTTTCAGGCGTTACACCAGCAAATTCAGAGCAACTTGGATAACCCTCTGGTAACGTTAGTGGCTCGGCTAACAACTTCCTTTCAGGGAAACCTTTAATGCCATGACGAGAGTTTCTAAACATGATCCTACCAGTACCATGTCTATCAAGTAGCTCCTTGATCAGATGTTCGGCAACATCAGCATCTGGACTGCTTTGGTATGACTCAATCTTTTTCAAGTCATCACTATCTGCTAATAATTCAGTTAACAGCGTCGATTGTTCAGTGCTTAACTGTGACTGTTCAAGGAGCGTATTGGCAATATCAGCAACTTGTTGGTATTTAGTTTCTTCTTGTTTGAATACGTCGTAGCTGTGAAAACGAGCAGGATCTAATAATTGTAAACGACAGAAATGACCATAGTGACCTAATTGATCAGGCGTTGCTGTTAATAAGATTAACCCTTGAGTTTGCGTACCAATAGTTTGCACGGCTTGGTATAAGTGGTTTTGTTCGCTATCTTGCTCTTGGTCAGGAGTGATGTGATGCGCTTCGTCCACAACTACTAAATCCCAGTTTGCTTCCAGTAGCTTTTGTTGCCACTTATCGGATTTACTTAGCCATTCTTGTGAAACAATAACTTGTTGTTCGCTGTCAAATGGTTGGAAATTAGGATCATCAGAGCTTTCTGCTTCGGCTTGGCATCTTTGCTCGTCAAAGATAGAAAAATGTAAATTGAAACGACGTAACATTTCAACTAACCATTGATGCTGTAAGCTTTCAGGTAAGATAATAAGAACGCGTTGTGAACGACCACTTAGTAATTGCTGGTGGATGATCAAACCGGCTTCAATGGTTTTACCTAGACCAACTTCGTCAGCCAATAAAACTCTTGGTGCGAAACGTTGACCAACTGAGTTAGCAATATATAGCTGGTGCGGAATAAGTCCAACGCGAGCACCTTGAAGACCAAGTAAGGCAGAAGACTCTAACTCTGCTTTTTGTTGATGGGCGCGAAGACGTAAAGAGAACCAGTTTGGTCTGTCATAGTTTGCGGTTAATAATCTAGCTTCTGGTGTATTCAAGCTAATGTGGTGATCTAACATGATCTCCTTAACTACTACATTCTCACCATTGTCGATACGAGTTCCATGATAAATTAACGTACCATGTGACTGTTCAACATTTTCCACTATGAATTCGTACTCTTCTAAAGAGTTCAGCTTATCACCTGGTGCGAATTCAACACGCATAAGTGGAGCTTGGTCAGCGGCGTAATTACGTGTTTCATCAGCAGCTGGAAACAGTACTTGTACAAAACGATTATCCGCTTGCAATATAGTACCTAAGCCAAGGTCATTTTCAGCCTGACTCACCCAACGTTGTCCGACGATAAAACTCATATTTAACACTCCAGAAATCTAATTAATTGCCCTGCCAATAAAGTACTGCCTGTAAGGCAAGATGGGGGCAGGGACAAGATGCCGTTATACGGAAAAAAAGACCGCGTATTCTACGCGCTTCATTTGTTTAACCCTAGATTAAAAAATAAAATTTGCCTTGTTTGCACATAAATTGTTCAGTTGGTGCAGGGAAACAAGAATTGTCATAAATCTGAACTAAAGTTAAGTTAGAACAAACTAATTTTATCAAGGGCAATAGATACTTAATTAGCGTCTTAATGCTAGCCTGATAGCAATAGTTATGCTTTAGCGCAGCATTGAGTCAGACAGTTTTATAAACGGATGTAAGAGCGAAATAATAATGACAAAACAAACGAGCGCAGAAAAAAAACTATTTGTGTTAGACACAAACATTTTACTTCACGACCCCCATGCTTTTTTAAACTTCCAAGAGCACGACGTGTTGATCCCAATGACCGTATTGGAAGAGCTTGATCATATTAAGGATAGAAACAAAGACGTCTCAAGAGACGCCAGAGTGGCTATTCGCTCATTAGAAACAACGTTGCAAGATGTCGAGCCAGAACAAATGGTAGAAGGCGTGCCATTAAATAGAGGGGAGTTGAAAGACAGCACGGTAACGGGTCATTTACTCATACTCAATGACCATCATATTACCAAAGAAGTGTCGGGGTTACCTGGCGGTGAAAATGACAATAGGATCATTAATGCTGCGGTGTACTTGCAGCGCGAAAAACCGAAAAGAACCGTTGTCCTTGTCACCAAAGACATCAACATGCGACTAAAAGCAAAAGGGGCAGGGCTAAAACATGTTGAAGATTACACTACAGACCAATTAATCGATGATGTCAGTTTCTTAACGAAAGGTTATGAGAAGCTAGAAGGCGATTTTTGGCAACAAGTTGAGTCGGTTGAAAGCAGAACGGAAGGGCGAGATACCATTCATACCGTCCCGGCGAGTCAGTTTGAATCTACCTTTATTAATGAATATTTATTGGATGAAGGTGAAGACTTTGCTGCAAGAGTATTAGCAAAGCGCGATGATAAAATCGACTTGTTGGATCTGGGCAAACAAAGGTTGATGTCACGCCAAGCTTGGGGCATCACCCCGAAAAATATTTATCAAGCGATGGCATTCAATGCGCTGTTAGACCCAAATATAGAGTTAGTTATTTTAACTGGGCCAGCTGGCTGTGGTAAGACATTATTAGCGTTGGCTTCTGCGCTTGAAATGGTTATTGAACAAGGTCTATACGATAAAGTTCTGGTAACCAGAAATACTCCTGAAATCGCCGAATCGATAGGCTTTTTACCGGGCACCGAAGAAGAAAAAATGGCACCTTGGTTAGCTGCGGTGACCGACTCGTTGGAAGTGTTACACAAGAATGATGAGAACCCGAGCTCTAGCTTAAATTACATCATGGAAAAGGCCAACATTCAGTTTAAGTCGGTCAACTTTATGCGTGGTCGTAGTATTCAAAATGCCATCGTTCTGTTGGACGAGTGCCAAAACTTAACCGCATCTCAACTGAAAACCATCATCACTCGCTGTGGCGAAGGTACTAAGTTAGTATGTTCAGGCAACCTTGCCCAGATTGACAGCAATTATCTAACAGCGGTAACCTCAGGCCTTACTTATATTGTTGAAAGATTTAAAAACTTTGAAGGCAGTGCCACAGTTAACCTCAATGGTGTGGTTCGCAGTCGATTGGCTTCGTTTGCGGAGGAAAATCTGTAGCTTCAAGGATAAATCGGAGTATAAGCAGAGCTTTAGTTTGCTCTGCTTACTTGGAGTATTTGCTTGAACTCATTTATCGCTAAAAAATTACGCCTAGCCTTTTTCTCAGCACTTTTAGTGTTAGCCGTTATTTGTTCCTTATTAGCAACTTGGCTTTATGAAGCAAAATTTGCTGAGTTGATAAAGGATGAATTTAAGCAAGAGCAGGCAATTTCTACTGAGCTTGATAAGTCTTTTACCGCCGATGTTAGTGCACTGGCGATCCAAGGTCGTTTATTGGCCAATGTGCTTGAAAATGGGCATGATAGCGATTATGTAAGCGAACCAACGCCAGTGTATCAAGTTAACCTGACAGATGTGACTGGCGTCAAGCCTTTGCAAAGAGCCGGTCAAGTAGAGATCCAACATAACTATTCGTTGTTACAATCAACGCTATCTAGTCTGGCTAATCTGACGAGTGTGGAGCAAGCTTTTTTTGCTTGGCACAATAAGTCAGACACATTTGAGCTGATCGCCAGTGAATCGCAATTTGAACTACCTAATGAAGTATTAACTTGGCTTGCGCTTTATAGTCATCAAAGTAATAGGTTATTGGATAAAGCGTTTTTCTCGCCGCCATTTCGTATTGCCAAAACCGATTCAAATCGAAATTATATGATTTATAGTTTTGGCTCGGCTAAACAGCAGTACTATGTTTTGCTACAACTGAAGAGTCATGCTCTGAGGTTCGTTGAGTCTTCTGATTTAAGTGCTGTGTTGTGGCATAGCGACAGCGGTTTTTTAGTGTATTCTAATATTGAAGCTCAAGTGAACAGATATGTGTTGAGTCCAAACCCATTATTAGCTGTGTCATCACTGCCTTTACCTATCCAAAAGTTTATTATTTACCAAACCCCTGAGCAGAATAAAAAAGTAGAATTAACCGAAGTTGCAGGCGAGTTGCAATTAGTGACTAAACTAGGACTAGCGGATAAAAGCTATCAACTTTTACTATTTAAATCTGGCAAGGAAGTTGTTGCTGAAGCAATGCGCCAAGCTAGTCAACAGGCGCTCTTTGCATTCTTTTCAGGTGTATTTGCGCTTGTTATTTTATTAGTTTTAGTCATTCGATTTTTGGCCGAGCCTACCTCTAAATTGATTGAGTTTATCGATCAACAAAGTTCAGTGTTTGAAGTGGGTAAACCTGTGATCCCCAAAGGTTGGTTTAACTGGTTTGAAAAAATTCAGATCTCTTTTCAAGATAACCGAAATTTATTGCATAACTTAACTGAGAAGAACAAAGAACTCGACGAGAAAGTAAAAGTAAGAACCCGAGAGTTAATACAGCAAACAATATCGAAAGATAGGAACTTAGCGTTAAATCGCGCAATGATGAATACAATTCCAGATAGCTTGTATTACAAAAACTTATCTGGCGGTTACTTGGGCTGTAACAAAGCTTATGAAGAGTTGATTGGTTTGACGGAAGAGCAGCTCGTAGCTAAGACGGCTAGTGATATATTTGAGCCCGAAAAAGCGTTAGTTGTTGAGCAAGTCGAGCAAAAGATCATTGCTTCGAATGAAGTTCATATTGAACAAGAAACTATCGTCAGTAAAACAGGTGAAACTCGATTGATTCGCTGGCTTTATTCGGCGATCACTAGCTCTCAAGGAGAGGCGTTGGGCATATTGGGTTTAGGGCAAGATATTACTGAACAACAAACCAGCATGAGAAACCTTTCTTTTGCCGCAGAACAAGCTGAAAAAGCAAGTCAGGTAAAAGGCGAGTTTATCGCTAATATCAGCCACGAAATAAGAACGCCAATGAACTCTATTATTGGCATGTTGCAGTTGTTGCAAGATTCAACAATAGATACAAGTCAGCAAAGCTACCTGAAAATTGCTGAAACGTCGGCGCAAAATTTACTATCGGTGATCAATAATATCTTAGACTTTTCCAAAGCTAGCGCTGAAAAGCTAGAAGTTGAGTCAGCCACTTTTTCAATTTCTAAGGTATTAGAGTCGTCGTTTGCTAATTCAGTACCTAAGGCAATGCAAAAAGGTCTTCTGCTCGATATTCAATTACCGCCGAACTTCCCTGAATATTTGCAAGGAGATGAAGTTAAGCTGGGTCAAATATTCACTAATTTAATTGGCAATGCCGTTAAATTTACTGAGCAGGGGCAGGTTGTAGTTACTGCCGAGGTAGTGGAGCAAACTGAGTCGTCAGAACAGTTGTGTTTTTACATTCGAGATACTGGTATTGGTATCGAGGAAGAGCAACAAAAAACAGTGTTTGAAGCCTTTTCTCAAGCTGATAGCTCAGTAACTCGAAAATATGGCGGTACAGGTTTGGGGCTAACCATAACTTGCCAGTTAGTCGAACTGCTCAATGGTTCGATTGAACTTGAAAGCCAAGTTGGAGTTGGCACCGTATTTAAGCTTAGTTTTGAGTTTGCCAGAGTGCAACAACAACCAAAAGTCCAGATGGTCGATGCTTCATGGTTGTACTGGGATCATGATTTGGAAGTTCGCCAGTTACTAGAAAATAAGCTTAGTAGTTACGGTTTAAAGCCCGAGCTACTGCCGAATAATGAAGAACTTGAGCTAGCTCAAAATAGTATTTTATTGTGCAGGCCAGAAACGCTGACAACTTTGGTCAGCAAGGTTACCGAGTTAATAGAATCGGGGCAGTTAAAGCTACAACCTGTATCTTTCAGTTATAACACTGAGTCGCGTAAGCTCTCTCAGCTGCCTCACTTACCAATGTTAACGGCTCCAGTAAGTGCAAAAAACATTGTTACCAATGCTGTGGAGCAGTCGTTACTATTATCGAGCCAAGTAAGTGAACATAAAGCTCAACTGTCAGGAGCCAAGCTACTCATAGTTGAAGACAATAGAGTTAATCAACAAGTATTAACCTTAATGTTACAAGCTGAAGGAGCACAAGTTGTCGTTACTAGTAATGGTGCAGAAGCAATCACTGCTATTAAAGACGAGCATTTTGATCTAGTACTTTCTGATATCCAAATGCCTGTGATGGATGGCATTAGTTTGGTCAAGAAATTGCGCAGAGACAAGCATACTGTGCCTTTTGTTATAGTATCAGCTCATACTAGTGAGAGTGATGTACAAAACTCGATTTCTGCCGGGGCGAATGAGCACATTGCTAAGCCAATAAATAAAGCTCAGTTAGTGAAAGTGGTCGGTGATTTGTTACTACAAACTAGGCAAGCGTTTAGTAACCAGTTAACAAAACAAGTCAACGTTGATTTCTTGTTAGAGCAGTTTAACCAATCCGTACCAATAGCAAAAAAAGTGTTAACGAGTTTTGCTAACTCTCAGCAACAAGACTTTGAACAGTTTTGTTTGCAAGCCTTGGAGCTTGAATTTGACGCGATCAAACACAAGGTTCATAGCTATAAAGGTATGCTGGGTAATATTGGGGCTGAGTCAGCGCACCAAGCGAGTATTGAGTTTGAGCGTAAATTGTTAGCTAAAGAACAGACTGATGAAGAGGATTTGTTGCACTGGCAACATGCTTTAAATCAGTTATTCGATGCGATAGAGCAGCTAAAGTAATTCAACTTGGTAATTGCCTGAGCTTATATAACGTTTCGACTCTGCCGATATTTGAGCAAAAGGCAACAAGCCCGGGCCTACAGGCTCGGCAAGGGTATAATCTAAACCTTCAATCTCAAGCTTTTCATCTTCTGCTAAGTGAGAGACATTCATGCCTATAAGCGCATGTCCAGGAATGTAAATAAGTGCAATTTTAAGCCTTGGGAACATAGCTTTCATTATGCTTGCCATCAGGGTAACTTTACTATCGCAGTCACCTTTATTGTTTGCTAATAGCCTAAGTGGAGGCACAAATCCGGCGCCGTTTGAATCCGCTCTAGACTCCATAGTGTCGTATGGAATATTTTGTAACCAAGAAAGCAAGAATACTGCGACCCCTCTTGCATTGGCTCTGGGGAGCTTTTCTCTTATTGCATTGAGCAATGGCTGCAAAGGTTGAGCACTTTCTTTAGCAAATCTAATATGATCCGGTTTATAAATTTTTGCACTTGAGTGATTATGAAACCCTATAAATTCAGTGTAATACTCTTGGTGTAAGTATTCGGTTAGTGAATTTTCATACAAACGGCCAAGCTTTTCAGATTGTTGGTTTATCCAAGCTTGTTCGGTACTGCGGATCTCATATTCGACGCGATTAACTCTTGAGTGTATGGTGACAGTACCTTTTTTCGGATCTAGCTGAGCTGCAGCTTGTTTTAGTTTTCGCACGGAATACATGTGCAGCAAAGAAGGTCTTAATGCTTTAAAATGACGGTAATTGTTGTTGACGGTTGCGGCATTTAGAGTAAAAGAGAAGGCCTGCTCTGCACCTTTATCGTTTAACCATTTATAGTCGAATTGATAATCGTCACTTACTAACTCCTTGCTAAACATCAATTGCTTAGCCGAAGTGCTTAAGCTCATTAATAGGAGTAAACAACAAATAAATTTCATAGCGACCTTTTCAATATTGGGTATCACTTTGTATCGACCAAGCTTGCTAAAGACTTAACCATTAGTTCTAACAATAACACTACTTATTCGAATTTGGAGTTAAGACAAAGCAAAAAGTTGTCCTGACCTGAAAAGTTACTTGGCTAATGCTGTGAATATGAACGGGATACTGTAGGAAGTATATTAGGAGTTAAACAAAAAAACGATGAGCAGTAAAAACTGCTCATCTTGTTAGTTTATTGCTGGTTTAGATTATCCATTGTTTGCACAATTTCATCGATACCAGAGTTTATTTCTGAAATACTGGAACTGAGTTCCTCTACCAACTCAGTTCCTTGAGATACTTGCTCAATACTTGATTGCATAGTGTTAGTCGCTAGCTCAGAAAGTTCGATGTTCTTTTTAACAACATCGGCAATTTCGGTTGTTGAACTACTTGTTCTGGCTGCTAAGCCTCTAACTTCGTCTGCTACAACGGCAAACCCTCGACCTTGTTCACCTGCTCTAGCTGCCTCAATTGCTGCATTTAGGGCAAGTAAGTTAGTTTGTTCAGCTATCGAGCTGATAGTCGAAACTATGTTGTTAATTTGGTCTGATTGCTTGTTAAGTGCATCAAGGTTGGTGGAGGCCGCTGTGATATCTGCAGACAACGAAGTCATAATATCTATGGTTTCATTAACAATTTTAGCGCCTGCTTGGGCAGATTTATCGGCTTTCAAAGAAGTTGAATAAGCGACCTCTCTGGCTTCATTAGATGCATCCACTCTAGAGGTTACATCAGTGGCAAATTTTACTACTTTGCTAAGTTCTCCCCGAATGTTAAAGATCGGGTTGTAACTGGCTTCAAGCCAAATGGTATTACCAGAAGCATCAATACGCTTAAATTGGCCAGAAACAAATTGGCCACGATTTAACGTTGCCCACATATTTTTATATTCCGATGAGTTTGCTAACTCCGAGTCACAAAACATGCGGTGATATTGCCCTTCAATTTGGTTTAAACGGTAACCCATAGTGGATAAAAAATTATCGTTAGCTGTGATGATCCGACCCGACATATCAAATTCAATGATTGCCATAGAACGGCTGATTGCATCACTTAAACGAGCTTGTTCATTATTTTGTTCTGCTCTTGCTGTTATATCAGACGCTAATTTTATTATTTGAACGACTTTACCTGCATCATCAAAAATAGGGTTGTAACTGGCTTCTAACCAAATAATCTTGCCATTTTTATTAATTCGCTCAAACTCACCAGTTTGCACTTCACCGCGTCGTAATGACTGCCATAATTCTCGGTATTCACTGCTATTTGCGTATTCAGGAGTACAAAATATTCTGTGGGGTTTACCTACAACTTCTTGTTCACTGTAGCCTGACGCTTGTAAAAAGTTGTTATTGGCTTTGATGATCTCACCATCTGGTGTAAATACAATAACCGCCATTGAACGATGGACAGCGTCAAACTTTGCTTGTAGTTCTTTGTTTTCTTCACGTAAACGCTGTAGCTCGGCTGAGTTATCTAGATGATTTTTATTCCAACTACCAAACATGGTACTGCTCCTTTATATGAAACTTATTTTGTATCTAACGCAATGGACAAGGCTTTAGCCTAAAATGACAATTAGAGGCCATATGCATCTGACAATTATTTTTTCATTATTATATAGTTGCTTGTAATTGTATGTCACTGGCCTTACTTATTAATCAAAGAACAAAAAATTGAGTATCAAGTGAATAACGTAATAGATGTTAATTTAGAGAACTTTCAACAAGTATTGTTGGAAGGGTCTAAACAAAAATTAGTCGTGATCGACTTTTGGGCCGACTGGTGTGAGCCATGTAAGCAACTCATGCCCGTATTAGAAAAGTTAGCACAAGAATTTTCTGAACAAATTGTTTTAGCTAAAGTTAATTGCGACGAGCAACAAGAGTTAGCTATGCAGTTTGGAGTAAGGAATTTACCTACAGTGGCGTTAATGAAAGACGGGCAGCCAGTTGACGGCTTTACTGGAGTGCAACCTGAAGGACAAATTAGAGAGCTACTACAAAAACATCTGCCACCGCCTCAACAAGAATGGTTTAACCAAGCATTAGCATTGATGGCACAAGAAAGCTGGCAGCAAGCTTACACATTAGTGCAACAAGCTCATGCCGCAGAGCCTGAAAATCCAAGCTACACAATAACATTAGCGAATTTAGCAATTGAGTTAGGGCAACTGGAAGAAGCAGAAGGATTATTAGCAACGATTACAATGGTAAATCAGGATGCAGCATATCAGCAGGTTGTTGCTAAGCTGGATTTAGCGAAACAAGCTTCAGATTCACCTGAAATCCAAGCTTTACAACAGCTGCTAGCAAAAGACCCCGATTCAAACGATATTAAGTTAAAACTAGCAATTGCGTTGAGCCAAGCAAATCGCAACGAAGAAGGGTTAGATTTAATTTACTCTATTTTAGTTAAGGAGCTGGCTTTTGCGGACGCTAAAAAAGTTTATTTAGATATTATTGCTAATTTACCAGATGGTCATGAGTTAGCTGGAACCTACCGTCGAAAACTCTATACATTATTGTATTAGTTTTTATCGTCACAGCAGCTTTAAGGTTAAGTTTGCTGTGACTGTTTGTTGTTAATAATTAGCTTTTATTTCTTCCTAATAACTTAGTCACTGCATTGTTCAATCTGTCTGGGTCAAACGGTTTTGTCAGCCAACCACTCGCGCCGAATGCCTTGGCTTTATCTTTTTTATAAGAGCTGGTTTCTGTAGTAAGCATTAACACGGGAACAAATTTGTATTCCTCTCTCAACTTAAGCTTGGAAACAAAGCTAATGCCATTCATGTTTGGCATATTAATATCCGAGATCACTAAATCGAATGTTTCATTCCTTGCAATAGATAAAGCTTCAACACCGTCTTCTGCTAATGTCACGGTATGTCCGCTTGATTGCAGTACGATGCGTACCATTTCTCTCATGCTTTTTTGATCATCAACAGCTAATATGTTTGCCATTTTATACTCCTAAATTGTCTTTTATTCTTCCGTATTGATAAAACAAAGCTTGGCCGAATCTTCTATACCTAGCAAAAGGGAACTTAGGTAAAGGCGAATACAGCGGTGAGTTAAGCTTGCCTGAATTAATTAACTGGGCGAGTTGTTTTCCTGCCAAAGTGGCAAAAGAAACCCCCGAACCACAATAACCTGTAGCATAGTAAATATTGTCGCTACTATATATATGAGGCATTTGATCCATGGCGACAGCAATCCAGCCAATCCAGTTGTAATCGATCGTAAGTTTATCTAAACCGATGAATGTAGATTTTAGCTCGTTTAATAATCTTTGTTGATAAACTGGATTGTTTGCTTCTTTGCCACTAATAGCGCCGCGGCCACCAAACAATATTCGGTTATCAGGTAATAGACGGTAATAATACTTTAGCTCTCTAGTATCCATCATTACTTGTCTAGTAATAAAGTTACTCTCTTTAAGCTCTTCGTTAGTCAAAGCTCTAGTTACTACAACATTGGTTAGTACTGGCAGTATTTTCTCTTGCAAAGGGGTTTCAAGATTTTTAGTTGTATAGCCATTTGTGGCTAAAACTAAACGTTCTGCACTTACGCTCCCTTGCTCTGTCTTCACTATATGTAGCGATTCAGTACTTTCTATATGTGTTACCGAGCTTTGGGTGTATATTTTAACCCCAAGGCTGGTGGCAAGCTGAGCATAGCTATTAATTAACTTTAATGGGTTAATACCATAACCGTTGGTATATCGTATTGCGCCAGTTACCTTTTGGTGATTAACATAATGACTTTGTAGTCTTTGTTTAGAAATGAACTCGACTTGATAATCAAATTCTTGTTCTAGATAACGAGCTGAGTTTTCCAGTTTGCTTAACCAAGGTTTGCTATGTGCTAGTTTTAAGTAACCAACTTCGCAATTATCGATTACTGAATTGGTTTCTGAGCTTAGCGACTCAATTAATTCAGTGCCGGCGAGATAATCTGAATGTAGCTTGAGCGCGCCATCTTTACCAAATCGTTCAACTAATTGTTGGTAGCTCAGTCTTCCAGAACCGGGCAAGACAAAACCAGCGTTCCTGCCTGAGCAGCCAAAACCTATTGTATTGGACTCTAAAACAACAATGTTTTTCACTCCTAATTTAGCCAACTCGATGGCGCAACTAAGCCCAGTATATCCAGCTCCTACGATTACAACATCGGATGTTAAATCTTGAGTAAGCTGCTGTGTTTCTATGTGATCAGCAGTGCTTTGCCAATAGGTATTCGGTTTAGGTTGATTAGAAGTTAATGCTTCAGATGTAAGAGGGTCGAACATTAAAACTCCAACATCATTTCTGATGCATCGCAATAGCAGTCTTTGCCACATATAACGCAAATGTAATCTGGTAAATTCGGATCGTCATTCCAGCGTCGTGGATGAGTTTTGATAAGTGTTCCACCTGCTTTTGTGAAGTATTTATAAGAGGCATTGCCAGGGCTTTGCATCCAAATGTGACTTAAGCCAGCTTTGGCTCCCATTTGTTTTAATGTAGTAATTGATACTTTTAATAGTTGACCACCAAGACCTTGTCCTTGGTAATTGGGATGAATGGTATTACATTTAAAGTACGCAACCTGTTCTTTAGCTATTGGCCATAAGTCTGGGGTACACCAAGGATCAAGAGGCCAGTTATTAGGGGCGTAAGTGATCCTAAACCCAACAAGGGTGTCACCGTCATACATTACATAGCTTGAATTAAGGTTATCTTTATAACTTTTCTTAAGCATTTCGGTAATCGATGGCAAATCTAAGTAACCGTCACCGTGTACCTCATTGCCTAATGCAATAATTGCTTTAAAGTCAGACTCTGACATATTCCTTAAACTGAAACTTGAATCCATCACATTATTCTCTTTAGCGTAAGGTTAATCATTAGCTAACCATTTCAGCTGCAACCACCGATATTTCTACAAGCAGCTCTTCACGAGCCATATTAGCAGTGACACAGGCACGAGCAGGAGCATGGCCTTCTGGTACCCAAGCATCCCAAATTTCGTTCATGTCTTTAAAGTATTGCATATCCTTTATATATATAGTGGCGGATAACATGTGTTCTCTATTACTGCCAGCTTGTTCTAATAAAAGGTCAACTTTATCTAGCATTGTTTGCGTTTGTTCTTTTATACCTTTAGTTGCATCTGCACAAACTTGGCCACATAAATATATAGTACCCTTGTGCTTTACTATACGGCTCATTCTAGTTTTAGTTTCTACACGCTCTATAGTCATCAATACATTCTCTTTATATTTCTAATGCTGAGGCACAATAGCAAATCAATTAATTATAGTTAATGACTATTATTCCGTTTAGAAGATAACGAAAAGCAAGGTCAAAACTTTCACCCTTAGCTTTCCGAGGGAATAACTCTAATTCACAGAGCGTAAAACGAAAGTAATAACTGATTACAGCAGCAAAACAATGCCTGAACTGCCCATTAAAAGCTCACTTTCGTGTGAATATTGTTCATTCTGTTTGTTATCTGAGCGTTTGAATTGTTTTTATCAAAAAACATGAAAAAAGCTCTTGCGCAATTTTAAAAGTTCTCTAAAATGCGCGCCTCTTCCAACGGAGACGCGGCAAAACAGCAGCGACTTAGTTAGAAGATGAGTTAACAAAATGTTTTAAAAACTAAATTAAAATAAAGTGTTGACAACAAAAACGGAAAGCGTATTATGCGCATCCCGGTTGAGGCAGCCCTAAGCGGCAAGACAAAGCGTCAGTCTTAACCAAGAGCTTAGCTCTAAACGTTCTTTAACAACTTGTAATTAATTATCTGTGTGGGCACTCGTGAATGAGTAGTAACGCAAAGAGCTAAATATCCTTTTGGAAGATTAGCAACTTGTAAACTATTGATTGAGTGTCTATTCGAAGATTTATTTGAACAGAATTCAATGAGTAGTTGATTAAACTTTTTAAAGTGAAGAGTTTGATCATGGCTCAGATTGAACGCTGGCGGCAGGCCTAACACATGCAAGTCGAACGGTAACATAACTAGCTTGCTAGTTGATGACGAGTGGCGGACGGGTGAGTAATGCTTGGGAATTTGCCTTGAGGTGGGGGACAACAGTTGGAAACGACTGCTAATACCGCATATTGTCTACGGACTAAAGGGGGCTTCGGCTCTCGCCTTTAGAGAAGCCCAAGTGGGATTAGGTAGTTGGTGAGGTAAAGGCTCACCAAGCCGACGATCCCTAGCTGGTCTGAGAGGATGATCAGCCACACTGGAACTGAGACACGGTCCAGACTCCTACGGGAGGCAGCAGTGGGGAATATTGCACAATGGGGGGAACCCTGATGCAGCCATGCCGCGTGTGTGAAGAAGGCCTTCGGGTTGTAAAGCACTTTCAGTCGTGAGGAAGGGTTAGTAGTTAATACCTGCTAGCTTTGACGTTAGCGACAGAAGAAGCACCGGCTAACTCCGTGCCAGCAGCCGCGGTAATACGGAGGGTGCGAGCGTTAATCGGAATTACTGGGCGTAAAGCGTACGCAGGCGGTTAGTTAAGTCAGATGTGAAAGCCCCGGGCTCAACCTGGGAACTGCATTTGAAACTGGCTAACTAGAGTGCGGCAGAGGGTGGTAGAATTTCAGGTGTAGCGGTGAAATGCGTAGAGATCTGAAGGAATACCGATGGCGAAGGCAGCCACCTGGGCCGACACTGACGCTCATGTACGAAAGCGTGGGTAGCAAACAGGATTAGATACCCTGGTAGTCCACGCCGTAAACGATGTCTACTAGCAGCTCGCCTCGTTTAGAGGGGTTTTGCGCAGCTAACGCGTTAAGTAGACCGCCTGGGGAGTACGGCCGCAAGGTTAAAACTCAAATGAATTGACGGGGGCCCGCACAAGCGGTGGAGCATGTGGTTTAATTCGATGCAACGCGAAGAACCTTACCATCCCTTGACATCCAGAGAACTTACTAGAGATAGTTTGGTGCCTTCGGGAACTCTGAGACAGGTGCTGCATGGCTGTCGTCAGCTCGTGTTGTGAAATGTTGGGTTAAGTCCCGCAACGAGCGCAACCCTTATCCTTAGTTGCTAGCAGTTAGGCTGAGAACTCTAAGGGGACTGCCGGTGACAAACCGGAGGAAGGTGGGGACGACGTCAAGTCATCATGGCCCTTACGGGATGGGCTACACACGTGCTACAATGGCAAGTACAAAGGGTTGCGAACTCGCGAGAGTAAGCGGATCCCATAAAGCTTGTCGTAGTCCGGATTGGAGTCTGCAACTCGACTCCATGAAGTCGGAATCGCTAGTAATCGTAGATCAGAATGCTACGGTGAATACGTTCCCGGGCCTTGTACACACCGCCCGTCACACCATGGGAGTGGGCTGCAAAAGAAGTGGGTAGTTTAACCTTCGGGAGGACGCTCACCACTTTGTGGTTCATGACTGGGGTGAAGTCGTAACAAGGTAGCCCTAGGGGAACCTGGGGCTGGATCACCTCCTTATAAACGAAAGTTACACCTTTTACGCAGTGTCCACACAGATGATTAATTACGGTTAGAAAAGCATTAACATTGAGTTCGAGAAGAATTTAATACTTAGTGTTTTTTTATAAAGCACATGCTCTTTAACAAATTGGAAAGCTGATAAATTAAGGTAAACATTATTGTTTATTTTTTGTTATTCAAAACAACGAAAAGAAATAATTTTGATTATCACTGTAAGAGAAAACTCAAGCGTTATTTATGTCAACTGAATGAGAAAGATACAAGCTCATTTGGATAAATAAGACACGAAATGAACGGCGTTGAATGTGAGAACATTTAAGGTTGTATAGTTAAGTGAATAAGCGTATACGGTGGATGCCTTGGCAATTGGAGGCGATGAAGGACGTGTTAATCTGCGATAAGCGTGGTTGAGGTGATAAAAACCGTTATAGACCACGATTTCCGAATGGGGAAACCCACCCTTTTAGGGTATCATTAACTGAATACATAGGTTAGTGAGGCAAACCCGGAGAACTGAAACATCTAAGTACCCGGAGGAAAAGAAATCAACCGAGATTTCCTAAGTAGCGGCGAGCGAACGGGAAACAGCCGAATCAGTATAGTGTAGTGGAAGCCTCTGGAAAGTGGCACGATAGAGGGTGATAGTCCCGTACACGAAGCGCTATATTGGACACATTAAGTAGGTCGGAGCACGTGAAACTTTGACTGAAGATAGGGGGACCATCCTCTAAGGCTAAATACTCCCAATTGACCGATAGTGAACCAGTACCGTGAGGGAAAGGCGAAAAGAACCCCTGTGAGGGGAGTGAAATAGAACCTGAAACCGTATACGTACAAGCAGTAGGAGCAGACTTGTTCTGTGACTGCGTACCTTTTGTATAATGGGTCAGCGACTTATATTTAGTAGCAAGGTTAACCGAATAGGGGAGCCGTAGTGAAAGCGAGGGTTAACTGCCCGTATAGTTGCTAGGTATAGACCCGAAACCCGGTGATCTATCCATGTGCAGGTTGAAGGTTGAGTAACATCAACTGGAGGACCGAACCCACTGTCGTTGAAAAGCCAGGGGATGACGTGTGGATAGGAGTGAAAGGCTAATCAAACCGGGAGATAGCTGGTTCTCCCCGAAATCTATTTAGGTAGAGCCTCGGACGAATACTTACGGGGGTAGAGCACTGTTTGGGCTAGGGGGCCATCCCGGCTTACCAACCCCATGCAAACTCCGAATACCGTAAAGTACTATCCGGGAGACACACGGCGGGTGCTAACGTTCGTCGTGGAGAGGGAAACAACCCAGACCGCCAGCTAAGGTCCCAAAGTGTATGTTAAGTGGGAAACGATGTGGGAAGGCTTAGACAGCTAGGAGGTTGGCTTAGAAGCAGCCACCCTTTAAAGAAAGCGTAATAGCTCACTAGTCGAGTCGGCCTGCGCGGAAGATGTAACGGGGCTAAACATACCACCGAAGCTGCGGCAGCGCATTAATGTGCTGGGTAGGGGAGCGTTCTGTAAGCGGTTGAAGGTGAGTCGAGAGGCTTGCTGGACGTATCAGAAGTGCGAATGCTGACATGAGTAACGATAATGGGGGTGAAAAACCCCCACGCCGAAAGACCAAGGGTTCCTATCCCATGCTAATCAGGGTAGGGTAAGTCGGCCCCTAAGGCGAGGCAGAAATGCGTAGTCGATGGGAAACAGATTAATATTTCTGTACTTCATATTATTGCGATGGGGGGACGGAGCAGGCTAGGTGAGCACGGCGTTGGTTGTCCGTGTGAAAGTATGTAGGTTGAGAACTTAGGCAAATCCGGGTTCTTAAGACTGAGATACGAGACGAGGCTCTACGGAGCTGAAGTCATTGATGCCATACTTCCAGGAAAAGCCTCTAAGCTTCAGATAATGTGGAACCGTACTCTAAACCGACACAGGTGGTCAGGTAGAGAATACTAAGGCGCTTGAGAGAACTCGGGTGAAGGAACTAGGCAAAATGGTACCGTAACTTCGGGAGAAGGTACGCCGACCATGGTGATGGGACTTGCTCCCTAAGCTGAGGTCGGTCGCAGTGACCTGGTGGCTGCAACTGTTTATTAAAAACACAGCACTCTGCTAAATCGAAAGATGACGTATAGGGTGTGACACCTGCCCGGTGCCGGAAGGTTAATTGATTGGGTTATCGCAAGAGAAGCTCATGATCGAAGCCCCGGTAAACGGCGGCCGTAACTATAACGGTCCTAAGGTAGCGAAATTCCTTGTCGGGTAAGTTCCGACCTGCACGAATGGTGTAATGATGGCCACGCTGTCTCCACCCGAGACTCAGTGAAATTGAAATCGCTGTGAAGATGCAGTGTACCCGCGGCTAGACGGAAAGACCCCGTGAACCTTTACTACAGCTTGGTACTGAACATTGAGCCTACATGTGTAGGATAGGTGGGAGGCTTTGAAACTTAGGCGCCAGCTTAAGTGGAGCCATCCTTGAAATACCACCCTTGTATGTTTGATGTTCTAACATTGGCCCCTAATCGGGGTTGTGGACAGTGCCTGGTGGGTAGTTTGACTGGGGCGGTCTCCTCCCAAAGAGTAACGGAGGAGCACGAAGGTTTGCTAAGTACGGTCGGACATCGTACGGTTAGTGTAATGGTAGAAGCAAGCTTAACTGCGAGACAGACACGTCGAGCAGGTACGAAAGTAGGTCATAGTGATCCGGTGGCTCTGTATGGAAGGGCCATCGCTCAACGGATAAAAGGTACTCCGGGGATAACAGGCTGATACCGCCCAAGAGTTCATATCGACGGCGGTGTTTGGCACCTCGATGTCGGCTCATCACATCCTGGGGCTGAAGTCGGTCCCAAGGGTATGGCTGTTCGCCATTTAAAGTGGTACGCGAGCTGGGTTTAGAACGTCGTGAGACAGTTCGGTCCCTATCTGCCGTGGGCGTTGGATGATTGAGAGGGGCTGCTCCTAGTACGAGAGGACCGGAGTGGACGAACCGCTGGTGTTCGGGTTGTGATGCCAATCGCATTGCCCGGTAGCTACGTTCGGAATCGATAACCGCTGAAAGCATCTAAGCGGGAAGCGAGCCTCGAGATGAGTCATCCCTGAATGTTAAACATTCCTAAAGGGTCGTTGAAGACTACGACGTTGATAGGTGAGGTGTGGAAGCGCTGTGAGGCGTTAAGCTAACTCATACTAATTGCCCGTGCGGCTTAACTATACAACGCTTAAGTGTTCTCATACACATATCAAGATTATTCCTTAGTTTATTTCTTTCCAATTTATTTACTTGAGTTGTTCCAGACAACTTCAAGTACTTCCTACATCCGTGTAGGTCGAAAGACAACCAGTTTATGCTTGGTGAAAATAGCGCTGTGGTCCCACCTGACCCCATTTCGAACTCAGAAGTGAAACGCAGTTGCGGCGATGGTAGTGTAGGTTTCCTATGCGAGAGTAGCTCATCGCCAAGCTCCTATAAAGAAAAGCCGTTGCACAGTGTGCGACGGCTTTTTGCTATTTGGCGTTTGGGAAATCGAGGCTTCCATGTGACAAGAATGTCGGGAACATTTTTGGGCAGCTGTGGAGCAGACCCCGAGGGGGTGAGTGTCATGGACGATACGAACAAAGTCGTTCACCGTCAGACTCCCATTGTCGTTCTATGACATCCCTGTCACCACGACATTAGTACATCCCTGTTCGTCACAACCCGTTGCTCAATGAGCGACGGTGGGTTATGCCGGAAATTCATCCATGAAGTTGTAGCCTGTCGACATCCGTGCCTTCACTTCAAGATACTGCGAGCTAAAGCTCGGTTATCTTTCGCCCATCAGACTCCCATTGTGGTTCTATGAAATCCCTGTCACCACGACATTAGCACATCCCTGTTCGTCAGAACCCGTTGCCCGAACGAGCTGTTTTCACTTAACTGCTTTATTGGCGTATATGTTGCATTGTTATGCTCAAACAAGAAGGTTAATAAGTGTTATGAAATATTTATATCTAGCAATAGTTATATTCTTGAGTGGCTGTAGCGCCATTACTCAAGAGTTAGAAGCTTATACAAAAACTGACATAGAGCCTGAAGTTAGAGATAACTATCAGCCTGCTAGTGAAGAAGGTAAAGTTCATCATTATGTTGAGTCTTTAGCTAGACAATTATTTGACACCTCATATGGTTTAGATATGAGCCAATCTGTGATCATTGGCACTTTTCTACCCGCCAATTCGTTAACTCCAGAGATGAATAATGAGTTAAAGGCTTACGGAATTCAATTACAAGAAAGTTTCTCCACACTTTCAATGCAAGCGGGACTTAGTGTTATTGAATATAAGTCTTTGTCTGGTGTTATGGTTACAAACGAAGCTGATGTCATGTTATCTAGAGATAAATCAAAATTAAATCAGAAGTTTAATGCTCAATATTTATTAACAGGTAACTATATGGAACAAGAAAATAGCTTAGTGGTTAATGTGAAACTTATCGCTCTATCAGATAAACGTTTGGTAGGTGCAGCCACTGGTTACATTCCAACCAATAGCTTTTATAGTCAAAATAAAGTGAAACTTAAAAATGGCCACTTATATAGAGGCGAATATTAGGATTTATTATGTATAAATTATTAGTTAGCACATTAACCCTAACATTTTTAACGGCTTGTTCGTTGACCAATGGAGTTGAAGAGCAGGCTCCCTTGCAAGAACTTAGTGAACTACAAAAGCCTAGTTATATCGCGTTTCAGGATCAGTATATGGGTCGGTCTGCAAAGTACCCGATGGCAAGTACTAGTAGTGGGATGGTCACAAAACAGCAAGGACTGAACTTTTTTGTAAGAGGAATGATGCAGCAGCTGGTTAACAATATGCAGTATGTTAACTCTAAAACAGCCATGGCCGTGACTAGCTTCGTATTTTTAGACGGATCGTATGAACATGCTGATATAGTAGGTAAGCAACTTTCTGAGAGCTTTATTCATGAAGTGCATAAGTACGGTATTCCAATTGTCGACTTTAAAGCTACTGACTACATTAGGATCACACAAAATGGTGACTTCGTGCTCAGCAAAGACTTTTTAGACTTAGATGGTGACTTACCTGTGAAGTATGTATTAACTGGTACACTAGTAAAACAACCTACAGGCTATTTGGTAAATGCTAGAGTAATTGGTATGAAGTCGAAAGCTGTAGTGGCTACGGCACAGAGTCAATTGCCTAATGCAGTTGTAAACTCACTTATCTCTAGTGATTCGAACAATCAATTACTACTCTAAATTATTTACGGCAAAAGCTAACCGAGGAACAACATTTGAGTGTTAGAGTTTGCCGCTGGCGTAGGCTGCATCACCACTTAATCTTCGTTTTAAATCATACGTTCAGCCTACGCTACCATTACCTATTGAATTCATCCAAAGTTTTACCTATTGGCTCGTATGTTGCTTATCAAAAAACGAACACTCAAGAGCACTGGTGAGGGGAATATGAAAAATCGATTGATCTGTATATGCTTGGGACTTTCAGTAACTGCATGTAGTAATACTGGGTTACTAGGAATGAGCGAAAGCAAGCGCCAGAATAATGATAGTGCGTTAAAGCTATATAGTTCTCAAAGCCATACTCCTACTACTTGGCAACGAACTTATGCTAAGCAGCACGCCACAAGTAAGAACATTAATACCTATGCTCGTGGAATAATGCAGGACTTATTGACTAATTTGCAGTATGTAGGTTCTAGAACCCCGGTTGCAGTAGCAGACTTTGTTTATTTAAATAGTGATTTCAACAAAAGTAATTTGGTTGGTAAGCAACTAGCTGAAGCTTTTTCACATGAAGTTCACAAACTAGGTATACCTGTAGTTGATTACAAACTAACTGACTATATTAGGGTGAGTCCAAACGGCAGCCTAGCATTGAGCAAAGACTTTTTAGAACTATCTGGTGAAATTCCTATGAGATACGTTTTAACAGGTACTTTAGTTGAAGATAGAGAAGGCACTATAGTAAATGCCCGAATTGTGGGTATTGAGTCGAAAGCTATTGTCGCAAGTGCACAAGGAATGCTCCCTAGAGAAGTAACTGATACTTTGAATATTGAGTTTAGTAACGACGGTTTGTCGTATTAGTCCATTTTAACTATATGAAAAAAAAGATTTTTATTTTTTTTGAAAAAAAGATCTAAAAAAATCTAAAGGTTTCATTGGGCAAGACGATAAATAATCATGTTAGAAAATCTGTTAGTGATTTTTCTTTCAGAGTCATTACTAAATTTACAATATGTAGGAGGGTTGTTATGCAACCAAAACAAACAATGAAAAAGACGCTACTAGCAAGTGCCTTGATATTAGGCTTGGGTAATGCCTTTCATGCTAGTAGTGATGTATTCCCAGTTTCAGCAGGTGCAGTATCGGATGTAGATATTACACAGCACCCTAGTTTAGGCGATGCTGAAATTTCTTTCGGTAATCGAATTAAATTAAATCCAACGGCAAACTCTAAATGTATCTTAGTTGGAGCAACTAACGCATTTGAAACTGACATCAATGTTAACTTAGACGTAAGTTCAGATAACAATGATGAAGCTGATAAGATAACTGCAGCTTCAGCACTAGATGATACTGCTGGCCCTGCAGCTCATGTTCCAGGTGACATTGCAAGTGGTTCTGCTGGTTGCCTAGGTGATGCAACTACTGGCGATAGTTCTGGTAGTTACATGGTACTAGAAGTGACAGGTACACCTGGTACAACAGTTTCTGTAGACATTCCAAATGTGACAGACACTGGTTGGACATACTCTGCTAGTAATCAAACTTGTGTTGTAGATTATGACGGTACTGCAGGTGCTGATACGTGCAGAAGTTTTGCTGGTGTTACTTCAATTACAGGTGTTGGCTTATCTGAAGCGAGTGCTAGTGAAACTGTAGCAACAACAGACTTTACAGAAAATAATGAAGGCCAAACTCATATCCTACTTGCAGGTGAGTTAACTTTCGACGGTACTGCTTTAACGGCTGGTGCAGTAAGTGAAACAATCACTGTTACAGTTACATACGAGTAGAATTAGGGGAATATTATGAAAATTGCAAATACAATGAAAAAGCTATTAGTTGTTGCTATCGCAGGTGCAATTACAACTAGTGCTAATGCTACGGACTTTTCTGCAGACCTTAAATTTGAAACGCTAGCTGAAATTTCGTTAACAAAAGTGAGAGATATTGACTTCGGTGCAGTACTAGCACTTCAACAGGCTGCAGTATGTAAAATGGAGCCGGCTGGCGCAGGTTCTGAAGTATTATCAGCCGCTCAACGAGGCGTCGCTACGTTAACTGGTTACACTGGCTCTGGTGATTTAGATGCTGGTTGTGGTGACCCGAACGCAAATGGCACAGTTGGCATCTATGAAGTTCAGAGCTTTGCTTCAGCAGCAATAACTGTAACTTTAGCACAAGCAATCAACTCTGGTGACATTACTAATGAAAGTACTGAAGTTGAATTTACACCAGATGGCTTTGTGGTTAATCATTCAAACTCGACAACTGGTACTGTAGTTGATTTAGATGCTATTACTGGTAATGGTACAGCAACTGCTAATGCTGTTGCTTCGCCTCAGCTAACAGTAAACACTCAACCTGGAAGAAATATCGTTGTTGTTGGAGGTCAAATCTCAAACAACGTCAGTTTGACTGCTGATGATACTTACAACCTAGGTTTTGAACTAAACGTAGTTTATCAATAAGACCTAAGAGTTTTAAATCTCTAAATGCCGCTTGTATTATTGCAAGCGGCATTTTTGTATCTAAATAAACGAAAAACTCTTCACCTCTTTTAGTTTCCCATAATTTATTGCTTGTTATCGCTATCCAATCCAATGGCACAAAGTTTGCTAAATCAGTTATGTGATTTACAACTAAGCTATGAGATAGAGTATGAAAGTTAAATTTATTGTCGCTTTTTTGGCATCGGTTGCGGCATTTTCTAGCCAGAGTGCTTCATTAGGTACTTACCGAATATACTTAGACGAAGATAACCCTAAACAAAAATTCTCAGTGAGAAATAAATCCAATGTGCCAGAAATTTGTCGTATTAGTTTTAAAAATCGACGTTTTGATGGTGATGGAGGTTTAGTCAAGTTATCAGAAGAACAGCAAGAGCTTTATTCTGCACCTGCTCTTTCTCGATTTCGTTTTTCTCCGAAGACATTCACCATAGCGCCGAATACAACTCAACATGTTGCTTTTTCTTATCGTCGTAAACCTGGAGATTCCAGTTCCGAGCTTCGAACTTACCCTTCAGTTTTATGCGAGAAGGCGAATAAAAGAGAGCTTAAAGATGGCAACTTTGGTGCTGTTTTAGAGCTATCTGTGCCTCTCGTTATTCGTACGGGTAAGGTTAATAATTTACAAGCGGATTTAGATTTTTCAATTGTAGAGAAAAATGAACAAGTGACGACAGTCAAACTTGAACATAAAGGTAACCGCTCGGTATATGGCGATATTAATATTGTTAACAAAGATGGTGACGTTATTCAATTGGTTCGAAAGAATGCCGTTGTCTATCCAGACATGAAAGTATTAAGCGTCAATATTAGAAGTGAAATAGCTAACATGTCGGATGTGTATTTGGAGTTTAAAGAAAAAGATAACTTCTCTTCAGCTAAAACATTTCGTTGGGAAATATAGGGGCTGAACATGTTTAAACAAAAAACTAAATTACTTGCTGTGGTAACGACGACTAGTTTATTACTAGCTAGTGCATCCAGTAATGCTTTTACAATTACCAAAACGAGATTGTTTCTAGATCCTCAAAATAAAATCACGTCAATGAGCGTTTTAAACTCAGAGTCTAAGCCTTTGAACTGTAGGGTTAATGTAAGAAACCTTGATGTTGAAAATGGTAGCCTAGTTGTAAAGCCAGAAGAGAATAGCACTAATCCTAGCCCTGAGAAGCTAATTAAGCTGGCTCCAAAGCGTTTTAAGTTAGGAGTTAGAGCAAGCCAAGAGTTCAAGGTTATATACAGGCGCAGACCAAATATTGAGGAAGGTGAATATATCGGAGCTGTAGCAATAAGATGTAGTAGCCCAACTGAACGTTCTGACAAGGTTGTAAGTATTGAACCCTCTTTAGTTCACAATGTTCCTCTGATCGTCCGCACAGGCAAGTTGTCAACAAATGTAAGCCTGACTGATGCCGTGAAAACATCTGATGCTGTAACCGTTAATGTCGCAGTAGATGGTGATAGATCAGTAAGCGGGCACATTCGTTTAAGCAATGCGCAAAGTGGCGGTGTTCTATCAGAGGTTTTGAAGTGGTCTCATTATCCTGATCAGCCTGCAAAAAAAGTTGTGCTTAAGTTGCCAGCTAATGCTCTAAACGAGCCATTAAAAGTTACTTTTTCTGAAATGGATGTATCAGGAACAGTAAAAGCAGAAACCCTAGTAAAGTAGAGTAGTTAAAATGGTAAAGTGGTGGCAGCTTAGTTTATGTTTAATGCTGATGAGCTTTGGCTTATCAGCTGAGGTCTTAACTAAGATTTCAATGGATAAAGTTGATGCAGCAGATTTCTACCTGTTAGACGTTACAGACGAAGGCTCCCGAGTTGCTTCATCCATCGATGCATATGTTATTGATGACACCATTTATATCGCCGTTTCTCCTATGCTTAATGGGTTGAGGGTTAATCATACTTTTGATGCTAATTTGCTTACAATTGTATTTAACCAACAATCATATGAATTGTCTTTTAGTGAAACAGCAGCGAGTAATGGAGCACCGATAAACACTTGGTTCAATGATGGAGTATTTTATTTCCTGCCCGCACCATTATTTGAGCAGATCTTTGGCACCTCTATTACACTAAAAAGCGAATCTTTAGTTTTAGCTCTAGCTGGTCATACAGTTGATTTTCCACATAAAAAAATAAGGGTAAATCAATTACAAAGGCAAGAAAACGAATACCTAACAGGGTCTTTAAATGATCCGAGTTTAAACCGCTCAACGGGCGTGATCACCGTTCCAGATCAATACCGACTAGCAACGGTACCTAACGGTTTTGCTAATTTAAATTACTCGCACAATGGCACTAAAGGTGAGCTTAACGGTGTTGTACAATCAATTTCAGATTTAGCTTATCACTCCTCATTGATCACATTAACAAAAACAGATGATGACTTGCTTTCCTTCATGCGCCTATCTCGTTCTCCAACTAAGCCTGGAGATAAGTTTTTAGGCATTTGGGATTCTTATAGTTTTGGTGATGTATATAGCCGAAGTGCAGCTCTATCAAATAATGAGAGCCGAGGTTTAGGTATTTCATTAAGTTCAAATTTCATAGAAAACTACCATCAAAACTTTACGACTAGCTTCACTGAGGTTGGCAAGCCAGGCTGGGAGGCAGACATATTCCACAATGGCCGTTTTCTTGAAACCAGAACTGTGCCTGATGATGGCATCTTAGAGTTTAACAATATAGAAGTTTATTACGGCAGCAATGAGTTTAAAATAGTTTTATTCGGCCCATACGGGGATCAAGAAACGATCATAAGAAATGTGAACGTTCGTAGAACTCCTCTAGCTAAAGGCGACACTTCTTTTGACATAAGTTTGCTGGAACAAGATAGTTCTTTATTAGACCTAGATCTTGATGAGTTCGATATTGATTCTGTTGCTGGCAGCTTTCGATATGGCGTATTGGATAACTGGATGGTTGGCGTCAGTTCTAGTATTGCTGACATTCATAGTGAAAGTGGTCCGAGTGAAACATATACTATTATTAACCAAGTTAGTTTCCCTAATTGGTTTATCGATAATACGTTATCGTTTGCAAACGGCTTAAAAACCCAAAATACTAACATTGCGACATCCATTTTTAATAATGATAGCCTAGTTTTTAATTACCGATCTAACTGGGGCGAAAACACTAGTTTTAGCGACCCATCAGACTACCAAGCATCGTTAACTTACAACTTTATATATGGTCAATTGGGTAATAACCTTTCTGTTATAGCCAGCGAAAATGGGGTTGAAAAAGTAGAGCGTTTGCAACATAGAATTAACTTCTACGGTAAAACGTTCAATATTGCTAATACGCTTGCTTATCAGAAAGTAAATGATGAAGAGGAAATTGAAGGACGAATTGACATCTCTAGAAGGCTGGGTTCTAACCTTCGAATGAATCTCAATATTCCTTATGAACCAACAGCAGATGAACCATTTAAAAGTGAACAGATCTCTGCCTCGATAAACTATTATTTTAGAACTGAAGCTACTCGACATAGTGTTCGATTATCGGCGAGTTCATTATTTGAAGATAATATCTGGGGGCTCGGCTATAACTTTGCCATGAACAAGCCAACACACCAGTTAACTTTTGGTGCTAGCTATGATTCAAATGATAATTGGAGAGTGAGAGCTGGTGTCGTATTTAACTTTGGTTACGATTATTACAATGACGCTATGTACTTTACTCACAAAAACATACAAGCAGGTGGTACTTTAGACGTCTATTCATATTTAGACAGAAGACTAAATGGTATACCTGACGTCTTAGATTATGATTTAGCAGGTGTAACTTTCTCAGGCAACCCTCTTTGGCAGAATACAGTCACTAATGAACAAGGTAAGGCTCGCTTATTTGGCATTAATGCTGGAATAGTTCCTTTGACTGCGAGTTGGAATAGTGGTGGTAAAGCGCTAAATCAAGACTATTTAATATATAGTCACCCTGGTTCCCAGCACAGTGTTAACTTACCATTCTACTTGTCTACTGAGCTAGAATTCTTTGTCTCAGTAAGTAGTAACGGAATTTTAACAGAATTGAGTGCTGTGCCTATTATAGCTAGAAACCTGTCTACAGGTGATAGTTATCAAATAGACTCAGATTATGATGGTTATGTTAACTTTACTGACTTGCTGCCTGGACAGTATCAAGTAAAACTTTCTGAAGAGTGGTTAAAACAACAAGGTTTTGACGCGAACCACTTAGGGTTTAAGTTTGAAGCTCCACTTACAGGTGGCTTCCTTATTCTTCCTAACATAGAACTAACTCGTGAAACCACTGCTGGCAGCATAAATAGCTCATTGCTCGAAGTAAAATTAGATGAAAGTAACTTTGAACCTATTATAGATTCTGAAAATGACAAGTTAATTCATTTACCACCTAAAGGCGGTTTTAAAGCTCCATATTCGTTTGATGATTTAAGTGTTTGGGAGTTCAAGCGGATCCGTCAAAATGCAACAAAAGAGCAGCGTACAGCATTACGTCAGAAACTAGCTTCGGCATTATTAAAACGCAATGAAAACGATCTGGGGGTTAAGCAGGGGCAAGTACTTGTTGCTACTGCCACGGAAAATAGTCAGTCGTACTTACTTTCAATTGGCGGTTTCCAAACATTAGCACAGGCAAAACGATTTGCTGATCAGCGAGGTCTTAGCTTCTCAACACACCAAGGCTTAAGCCAACAAGGAGAAGTTATTTACTTTGTTCAATTAGCGCGATTTGGCTCTTTTAAAGCAGCGACAGAGCATGCTCAAAATAATTTTGCAGGTTTTGAATACAGAATAGGTGAAGTTGAAGAAGAAAGACGAGCCCTGACTGGTTGGGTTGTTCAGTATGCTGCGACCAAGTCATTGGATAAAACAATAGCGCAAGCAGATAAATTCGATAGCAGCGTTAAGCTGCATATCGTAAGAAAGCGTGTTAACGAAGATGTATGGTATTGCTTAGTTAGTGAAGAGTTTATTGACAAAGCTCAAGCAGGCACTGCGCTTGAAGTTAGTGGCAAACAAGGTTTTATTGTTCCAGCTCAGAACTTCATTGATACGGTATGGAGTAAATAAATGTTTAAAAAACTCATTAATCCGACAAAGTGTTTAGTTAGTAGCAGTTTGTTATTGGCTTCATCCTTTATTCATGCAGCAATCATTGTAGTTGAAGTGGAAGAGATTGATTTTAATAAGTTTCTTCCTTTAATTGGCGATTGTGAAATGGCCTATGATACAGGCGTGATCACTAGCATTTTCGCCACTAATATGTGTAATAACGCGCCAGTAGGCACACCAGGCGAGTATGTATTAAATAATATGATACCTAACACGAATTATGATATTAAAGTACATACTCGGCTCCCCGTTAGCAACGATGGGTTTACTTTCTCTCCTCGAGGAAAAATCATTTCAGACGCTGAAACTCTCAATATCGTTGCCGATCAGTTTGTTAGGATAAACTCTGGTACCTTAGGACAGGTGACGATAAAAATGGGAGGACGTATAAAAGTAGCCAACCTAACCTCTGGTGGGACTAAATATAATTTAGAAGATGCAGTGAAAATTACCTATCAGGTGGCACCTTAATGAATAAGTATTTTGCCTTAGGCTTGTGTTTTTTATTACTTGTTGGATGCCAGTCCTCAATTGATGAGGCGGCAAAGGAGCACGCTGAAGATGTGTTGATATGGCAAGAGTTGGCAAACTACGCAGGCGACGGCCTTAGCTATTGGAACCTAACTATAGTCGGTTCTATTGTTGCTAATGAACAAGGAGCAGACAGCCCATATAAATTGACTGATATTCGTTTACAGTACAAAGGAAAACACAATCAGATTGACTTGTTGTCTCCCGAATTTGCCGAACGTTTTGTCTGTGCTAATAAAACCTGTAAAAACTTAAATTTATACACTGGAAATGAAGAGCTAGGTTCTAGTGTGTTAAGTGACTTCTTCGATGTTGAAGAAGGCCGTTTTTTCCGCTTTTACGGACAACTAGTCAACTTTAATAATAAATTGCAGTTTTATCGAGATAACTCAGGTAAACACTTTGCTGGTTACATGAAAACAGTGGTTTCAAGCGGTGAACCACAAGAGTCGTTAGAGAAGTTCTTACAGTGGTTTGATTTACAGCTTAAAGATGATTTAGTAACGAATTTTGTTGAGAATGACTACAGCAGAGTTATTACCATTGATTCCCCGTTTAAAAATGTTGTAGGTAAGGAGTCAGAGCGATTCCCTGAAGACTCGCCAGCCCGAGATTGGCTTCAAGAAGGGGAAGAAGCACAGAATTACGAACTCACAGATGTAGTTTCAGTTGATGAACGAACAGACGATGAGCAACTTAGGTTTGATTTGATAAGAGAGCAAGAACAAAAGCTTTCTACTAACTTTGCTCGTTCATACAATTGGCAGTTAGCCAAAGAAAAAGAAATTAAACTAGGCAAATTGGTTTGCACTTTCTCTGATAATGTTTTTGGTATAGCGGATGCTCTAGGGGATAAAGAGATCTCAATCAAGCTAATCGGAGAAGCGAGAGTTTTTGTTGATGGCTTGAGTCAAATTCCATCCTCTGGCTATTTATATTCTGAGCCAGTTGATTTTTATTACAGTGAAAATACCAAACTGATCAGTCGGGATATTACCGATGTTGCCCTTTGTAATATTGATTATATTGCAGGCTAAACGAAGCATTTCAAGAGTTCTAAGTAATACAAACAAAAAAACCGTAATATAAATTACGGTTTTTTTGTTTGTATTACTTGATAAATTATTGAGTAACTAGACTCGGGATAAGTCTAGATGCAGTTGCCACTACTCGGTTGCTAGATAGAGAAACGATCCTAGCGTTGACCACTGTACCTCGTTCATTCTCCACTAAAGTACCTGTTAGAACATAGTTTACATTTAGATTATTTTTTAGTTCGTAGACTTTCCTAGACATAGCGAAATCGCCACTAGGTGTAACTTGGATGTAACCTGTGGCTTTATAGTCACTCACGGGTAACCCTACTTTACGTAACTCAGTGATAAAAAACTCGCTAACTTGGTTACCTAATAGATTGGTTCTTTTTAATGTTGAATCAAGCTCGACAAATGAAGCCACAGCAACACCACCATAAATATTGCCAGCTAAAGTTTTTTCTAAGTCCATAGCCATTTGTTCAATGTACTCTGTGAGTAACACAAAATTGACTTTTGATTTAAATAAACTTGGATCTGGTGCTCTATTTACACTAATAGGATTGCTGAAAGCAGATGGATCCACTGCAATATTGTCTTGCATGTTTTGGCAGTCTATTACTACTCCTTCATCGCTAAAACAAATATGCTCATCTGGGATGCTGTTAAACACGTTGTTAAATGAGCAGCCCGTTACGATGGAAGTCGACAATATGGCTAAATATAACGATTTCAGTTTCATAATTTTGACACTTTGATTATTTAGTTAATGGAACAAAGCAAATATCACGCCTAAAATACGATTAAGCCAAGTAGAGCGAACTACTTGGCTTATATGTTGGTGGTTATTGGAGAGAATTTTCTAGTTTTTTCTGACCATGCACTGGCCGCCAATGCTCTGAAAGTTACGACAGCTATTTAGTGCTTCAACATTAGTGCTATATGAGCCAATCTTTACTCGATAAAAGGTTTTTGAGCCTTTCATTAACTTACTATACTGAGGTGTGTGTTCGCCTAGAAAGCTTGAAAATTTTCTCAATTGTGTACGCCAAGCTTGTTCAGCTGCTTTCATATTAGTTGCTGCCGCAATTTGAATGCTGAAGTTGCCGTTTGGTGTCGACATGTTTCTATTCATGTTTTTCTCGGCCGTATATTGTTTGGATGCAGCCATACTGGTTTGCTTGGTCGAGATATCTCTGAGCTGTTTGTCTTGCATTTGAACTTTTTGTTTTAATTTGGCTAATTCAGACTCCATCATGACTAACTTAGTCAAACTTGGCTTTAGCTCTCCCCACTCTTGATACATCTGTTGTATTTCTTGCTCAGAAGCTTGTGGGGTAATTGGAGTATTAACTAATGCTTGCTCCTCTACCGACTCTTCGTCATCAGAACTAAAAGGATTGAGCATATCCATGTCAAAACTTGCACAGCCACTTAAAGACAAAATAGATAAAATTGTTAACGTGAACTTTGTTTTGGCCATGACCTGACCTCCTATGTTATTCAATATATTGATTTAACATCCACTAACAAAACTTCGGCGTTAGTGAGCTGAGACTATTTCATAGAAAAACTGTGCCAATATTACAGTTTGCGAATAAGACAATCTCCGCCAAGTGCTTTATAGGCGTTACACACTTTCTCTGCTTGTTTATGCGCTTTAAAAGCACCAATTTTTATCCGATAAAAAGTTTTCCCTTTGCTATCCACGCGCTGAAACATCGGCTCAATAGAGTTTAGCAGTTGAGGATGTCGTTTTTTTTGCATATTCCACAATTTGACCGCGTTCTCTTTGTTATTGCTCGCGCCTATCTGTAATGTGTATTTGGCTTTTGGTGGATTTTTTATCGTGTTATTTGGCTCTGCAGTCGCTGTTTGGCGTTGACTCTTAGTAAACTTTAGTGCTTCAGCTAATTTAGGTTCAAGCTCTATGAGTTGTTCAATTTTAGGTTTAAGTATTACCCACTCTTGATACATCTGTTCTAAGTGAGCAGTATTCTCTTGATTGGTATTATTGTCTGCCTGACTAGGTAAACTTTGCACTTTCTCAGCATGCTCATTCAACACTTGTTCTAGAGTAGGGTTGCCAAAGTAACTATAGGGGCTCGTAGAACAACCTGTTAGATAGATTGAAATAAATAAAAGAAACAGGTATTTATTGATGGTCATGAAACTCCAATTCCATTATCTAGACATCGACCCAATTGCTTAAAGTGCAGTTTGAGAGCTTACATAAACAAACTCAAAGTTCGCGCTTCAACATGCTATAAAGTATTGATATACATTGAACTTAGATTAAATCAATAGTGCATTAACAACAAGTAGTAAAGCTAACAATGTTATTGCAAAAGTCAGTGAATAGCTTCGCTTTGTATTTGTTCTAACTATTTCATATTGTTTCGCTAGCATTTAACATTGATAATCAACAATAAAATAACAACAAGGATTTAACGTGAAGTATTTAATCGGGTCTATTTCTCTGGCAGTTTTGTCTGCTTTGACATTTGACGCTAATGCTATCGAAGTGTCTAAGCGAGCGCATAAAATCGCTCAGGAAACTATTATTTTAGATAGTCATATTGATGTGCCTTATCGAGTTCATAAAAAATGGGTTGATGTTACTAAAGCAACTAAGGGAGGAGATTTTGATCACCCGAGAGCTGTTGCTGGTGGTTTGAATACACCCTTTATGTCGATTTATATTCCGGCTACCAATGAAGCTCCAGGCAAAGACTTTGGTGTTCAATTAGCCCATCAACTAATTGATTCTGTTGAAGCAATAGCAAATCGTGCTCCTGATAAATTCGCGGTTGCTTATTCAACACAAGATGTCACAGAGCAATTTCGCAAAGGCCTGATTTCATTGCCTATGGGAATGGAAAATGGCAGCCCTATCGCTAACAGTTTCGATAATTTGAAAATGTTCTACAAGCGAGGTATCCGTTATGTCACTTTATCTCACTCGCTGGCTAATCACATTTCTGACTCTTCTTACGACTTGCGCAGAAAATGGAAAGGGTTGAGTCCGTTTGGCAAAGAACTCATCGTTGAAATGAACAAGATAGGCATGATGATAGACATATCACATGTATCTGACGATGCGTTTTATCAGGCTATTGAGATAACAAAAGTACCAGTTATTGCCTCTCACTCATCGCTACGTAAGTTTACCCCCGGCTTTGAGAGAAATATGGATGACCAAATGATCAAAGCATTGGCTAAAAATGGTGGCGTTATTCAAATAAACTTTGGTTCTAGCTTTGTTTCGGCGACGACTAGGCAGTGGAGTGATACGTTATCGAACAAGTTTAAGGATGAAGGTACTAAGTGGGGGGAAGAAAAAGCGAAAAATATTGAAAAAATATATCGCAAAAATAACCCTTATCCATTTGCTAGTTTAGACATGGTATTAGATCACATAGATCACGTTAGAGATCTTGTGGGTATAGATCATATAGGTATAGGCTCTGATTATGATGGCGTCGGTGATTCTTTGCCTCGCGATTTGAAGGATGTGTCCTATTTTCCTAGCCTTGTTCAAGGTTTATTGAACCGTGGTTATAGTGAAAAAGATATCAAAAAAATACTTTCAGGTAACTTTATGCGGGTGTGGCAAGAAGTAGAAAAATACGCAAAAATGCAGTCAAATTAGCTGAAGTTACGGCTTTGTTTATACCAATGTCAACAAAGCCGTAATGAACAAAATGAGGAAAACCCCTATACCTTCACACTAATACTCTGATTATGCTCTGTGAGTTATTTTATAGAAGAGACAGGAACGATGATTTCTATAACTGAGTTGGCTGAACATATAGTATTAGATGATGTAACGGATACTTTTTACCGTACTCTGTGTTTTTCTAATTTTGCTCGAAGTATTGAAGATCCTAAATCTAAGCTGGAGCAGAAACTGGATGAAACTGTCTCCAGCAAGTTGAGTCGACAACTTAACTGGAGTTCATCACTATGCTCTTTGGAAAATGCAACTCATAAAATGACGCACTTGATCACAAAGTATTTACAGGGAAAGTTAACCCTGCAACAGCTAGAAAAGTCGATTGATGATAATTACTGGTTAGCAGCGGCAATTGATAAAGAAACCGTTACATCGGATCTTTCAATTTTATTTACTAAACAAGGTCAAATTACTAAAATCAACAAGTTATTTAGTGCTGTAATTTATCGCTACTTCAGTTCTCAACTCAATACCCCATATCAAAATTTGTTATCTCAAATCCAATTGTTTTCAAATGTGGTAATAGAACAAGCAATAGAACAAAGCAAAGAAAGCAAAAGAGCAGATATTGAAACTGAGCTAGAGCATATAGCATTCCTTAATGCATATCCTTTTATTGTACTTTTAATGCTGTTGGACAAAACCATACAATCTGCTAAACAGGAGCTATTGAACCAAATAGGTTTTGAATGTGAACAGTCCCGAACCATAGTTGGCAATTATCAACCCTGTGCAGAACAAGTGTTGAGCTTTTTAGTTTTTGACGAATTCATTAAACATCATATCCACGACACATTAGATGCTAACGCTCAGACTAATTTAGACATTGAACTAGAGCAATGTGAAGCACCTCAGCAGCTGTTTCTGCAAGCAAGAACTAAAGCTATCTTACATAGCTTGTCCCACATTCCTGTGCTCACTGCAGAACAAAAGGCTAGCTTTGCCGAGCAATTGGGTATCAAAGCAGAAATCAAACAAGATATCTCTGAGTCTTTTGCCTCATTATTGAAGCGCTTTATCCCGAGTAAATTAGGATATAATATTCCCTTATCAGTATAAATCTGGTGTCTTCTTTGTTAACATTGCGGAACTTTTTTGCTCTATGCAATCAAAGAGCTTAGCGATAAATTAAACAATATTGAGTGGAATATGAGATTAGTAACTCTAGCATTAGCCGCTTCTTTAGCCTTAACCGGTTGCAGCAGTTGGGTTTACAAATACGACATTACCCAAGGTAATTATTTAGATCAGGATGACGTGGATAAACTGAGAAAAGGAATGACTAAGGAGCAAGTTGAGTTCGTATTAGGCAAATCACTACTTCGCAGTGCTTTTACTTCAGACACTTGGCGTTATGTTCATACTTTAAAGTCAGGTAAAACAGACAAGACAGCTCGCAGAGAAGTGATTGTTAACTTTATTGGTGATAAGTTGGAGTCGGTGGAAGGTGACTTAAAAGTGCCAGTAGATTTCAACAAGTCTCTGGATGAAACCTAATCTAATTAAATAGCATAAGTCAAAATCAGGCTTATGCTTTGATCCCTTTTCCTAATGAGCCAAAGCTGTTCTTTTGCCCCAGCTCATTATAAGTTGTATTTTTAGAGCCGCCAATTAGGAGGCTCTTGACTTGTTCAATCGCAACTTGATTTTGCGATGCAGTTAAATAACAAACTTCATTTTTTTGCTGGCATTGCTCCAATAAATCTAAGACGTCTTGTTTAAGCTGAGTTAACTCGGGTGTTGATTTAATTAACTCAATACTTGTCTCATTATTGATCGCCATATCAGCTTTTTTTATTGCTACTAATTGCTGCTCTTTTTCCTGCGCAATATTAATAAGCGTCTCACCATTTCTTTGACGAATAGCTTCCAACTCTAAATCAAGAGTGTTAAGCATATTTTTCAAATGACCTTTTTGTGTGTTTAAAAGATCACTAATTTCTTGTTGAGCACTTATTTGTTCAGTCATAACTTTTATAAATCGAATTCAAATTTAGCTAATTTAGAAGCTAATGAGTCGTAATTGATCTCGTACTTACCTTCTGTGATCGCTTTTTTTATTTCATCTACTTTTTTACGGTCAAATGCTTCGGTATCGCCAATACGCTTTTGTAGTTCCTTCAGTTGATTCGCCTGCGGAGTTAACGCAACTGAATCTTTACTAGCTGAACGAACTTTGTCTTCTTGGCCCGATTGCTTGACCGCATCTTGTTTGTTTTGTTCGAGCTGTTGGCTCTGCTGTTTTTGATAAACTGCACCACCTTGCAGTCCACCATTTTTAATATTTACCATAACTACACCCACTATTTGTAATTTCTCATCATCGTTATCGGCAGCGGTTTTAAATACTTTAGTCTTTTTTTTACAATTTTACGTGTATTTCTCTAAGATCGCCAATGACGCCTTTTACTATTCGCTGAGATGAGGAATTCTGTACTTTAATTGTCTCACCTTTAGCACCGTTTTCAATAGCTGTACCTGAAGTTTTTATCATCATTGAGCCAGACTTGGCGATGATAGAAACATCGTCACCTTTGCATACTAAACATACATCTTGTAAACCTATTTGGTATCCTCGAGAAATATTCCGCATCGCTCTGCCTCCGAGCACGCTATCCATAGAAGAAATGCTTCTCGCTTTTACTTTAAATTTATCGACCAGAGCTACTTTTAACATATCGGCGTCAATTCGAACTCCCTTAGCAATATTTTTTGTTACGACCAATGCTTCTACCATTTCTGAAACGACAACTTGAATGTATGTTTTCCATGGTTTTGCCCCTTCATCGCAACTTACTTTGACTGGAAATTGTCGAGTAAAGCTTCTATCACTTGCTAGCTTGTATTTTATGCCACTGGCACATTGATAAAATTTTATTCTTGAATCTATTGGCAAAACCGTTATGCGTGTTGATTCGACTTGCTCTGGATTAACTTTTGCTTCGACAAAATCGATGACACCTTGCATAACTTCTTTGTGTGTTAAAGCTTCAACTGTTTGTGCCGATATCACTGTTGGCGCTGATAAGATGGCAAAAATGGCTAGCCAATAAAGTTTATTTTTTTTCAACATATTCATCGCCTTTTTACTATGCTTTATCATATAGTTATAGGAAGTTAATTTGATCTGGTGTTTAATAACGTCAATTAGTTGTCAAACTTCCAGTTAGTAACAGCCTTTTGCTTTAAATTTATGCTGTGTTCAGCAATTTCTAATGGCAAAATGCAAATATCATTCCCAGTTTTATTGGAGACGCTTTATGGCGGGTATTCTTGACTCAGTAAACCAAAGAACCCAACTAGTAGGCCAGAATAGGCTTGAGTTATTGTTGTTTAAATTAAATGGCCGTCAACGCTACGGTATCAATGTGTTTAAGGTGCGTGAAGTACTGCAATGCCCTCCTTTAACAGCAATGCCAAAACTTAACCCTTTTGTAAAAGGGGTAGCCCATATTCGTGGTCAAACTATTTCAGTAATTGATATGGGATTAGCAACAGGCGGTCGTCCAATTGCTAACTTAGATGACTGCTTCATTATTATCACAGAATACAATAGAACCGTTCAAGGCTTCTTGGTTGACTCGGTAGAGCGTATCGTTAACTTGAATTGGGAATCGATCATGCCACCACCAAAAGGATCTGGACGATACAATTATTTGACGGCAGTGACCGAAATTGAAAAAGAACTGGTTGAGATCTTGGACGTTGAAAAGATCTTAGAAGAGATCACGCCATCAGATACTAGAGTAAGTGAAGGGGTTATTTCAGACCAAGATATCAAAAAAGACTTGGGTGAACGAACCATTTTGATAACGGACGATTCTTCTGTTGCTCGAAACCAAGTTAAACGAGCATTAGAAGGCGTAGGATTACCAATCGAAGCGAAGAAAAACGGTAAAGAAGCGCTAGACTATCTGGTTGAAATTTCAGAACAGTGCGAGCATAGCGTAACGGAAAAGATTGGTTTGTTGATCTCTGACGTAGAGATGCCAGAGATGGACGGTTATACTTTGACCGCAGAGGTTAAATCTAGGCCGAAAATGGCAGATCTCCATGTTATACTTCACACTTCATTAAGTGGTGTATTTAATCATGCTATGGTTGAAAAGGTGGGAGCTGACGACTTTATTGCCAAGTTTAACCCTGATGAATTGGCAGGTGCTGTGCAAAAGTGGTTGCACGAAGAGTAGAGAGTTATTCTCTATATGCCAAAAGGCAGTACACCTTAAGTTTAATTTAGAACCAGAGATTTATTAGTGACAGACAAAAACCTAAGTGAAGGTGATTATCTTAGCTTTTGCCAGTTCTTAGAACAGCAATGCGGAATAGTGTTAGGTAACAATAAGCAATACCTAGTAAAAAGTAGATTGTCACCTCTCATGGCTCGGTTTGACGCGGGCTCAATTACAGAACTGGTTCAGCGTACTCAAAAGCCTTCGGAGCGTCAGCTACGAGCTGCGGTTGTTGATGCCATGACAACAAATGAAACCCTATGGTTTCGTGACACCTACCCTTATGAGTTATTAAAAAATAAGCTGTTACCAGAGTTAGACCGAGGCAGGCCTGTCAAAATTTGGTCTGCTGCAAGCTCATCTGGGCAAGAGCCATACTCAATAGCTATCACTATTGAGGAGTATAAGAAGCAACCTGGAAACTTGAGCCGTTCAATGTTCTCGGTATTAGGTACAGATATTTCAAATACTATGTTAGATCTTTGTAAAAATGCAGAGTATGACAGTTTGGCGTTATCTAGAGGCTTGTCTGCGGAAAGGAAAAAGCAATTTTTTGAAGATTCCGGCAATGGCATGATGAAGGTGCGCTCTGATATCAAACGAGCGGTTAACTTTCGTCACTTGAACTTACTTGATAGCTACCATCTATTAGGTAAGTTTGACATTATTTTTTGCCGTAACGTATTAATTTATTTCTCAGCAGAGGTTAAGTCACAGATCATTAACAAGTTTGCTGAACAATTGAACCCCAATGGTTACTTGATCTTAGGCGCGTCTGAATCCATGTCTGGATTGAGTGATAAGTTTGAAATGATCCGTTGCAACCCTGGTATTATATACCAAAAGAAATAGCTAACTTTTGTTATTTTAAAACTGGCAAACAATGGCGGCAAATAGGCTGCCATTTTATTGTCAAAGTTTTGCCTTATCGCAGAAATCTTCCGTTCCTGTGCTTTCGATCTTACTCCTAGGATCTTTTTATACCCTTATCAATAAAGGGCTATATAACTTATTTAAAAATAAAATTACTTTGGCCTTCATTTTGCATTTTCGCTCACAAGTTTATTTATTTCGGAGTGATTATGGCGATCAGTTTAGATAAGGCGTTAGGTGTTAGCCAACATGCGCTCTTGGTTCGCTCTGACCGAGCTGAGGTATTGGCAAGCAATATAGCTAATGCTGATACGCCGGGTTACAAAGCAAAAGATATTGATTTTGCCGATGCATTAGCAAATGCACAAAGCAAACAAAATTATCGAATGGCAAAAACCCACGACAAGCATTTTGATCTATCAATAAATATCGACTCCAGTGAAAAATACCGTAACCCATATCAACCAGATACAGGTGATGGTAACACCGTAGATGTTCAAGTAGAGAGAAACAAATTCATGGAAAACTCTATGGAATATCAAACCAGTTTACAGTTTTTGAATAGCAGGATCAGAGGACTTAAAAAAGCTCTGAGTAGCGGAGGGCAATAATTATGAGTTTGTATAACGTTTTTGACGTCTCGGGCACAGGTATGAGTGCTCAGTCGATTCGCTTGAATACTACAGCGAGTAATATTGCTAATGCTAATACTGTTTCAAGTAGTGTTGATGAAACCTACAAAGCTAGACATCCAGTGTTTGCAGCTGAGATGACTAAGGCAATGTCAGAACAATCCCAGGGGGTAAATGTATTAGGGATTGTTGAAAGCGATGCGCCATTAAACATAGAGCATAACCCAAACCATCCAATGGCGGATAGTGAAGGTTATATCTATAAACCAAATGTAAATGTAGTAGAAGAAATGGCAAACATGATCTCAGCTTCACGTTCGTATCAAACTAACGTACAAATTGCTGATGCTGCAAAGCAAATGCTGTCTAAAACACTACAAATGGGTCAACGATAAGGTAATCAATTATGGATTCAGTATCTAATCCAGCGTTAGACAGGTTACGCTGGCAACAAGAAGGCACCCCCACAACAACTGTTCCGAATGGTAACGACTTAGGCCAAGAAGATTTTTATACGCTGTTAACTACTCAGCTGTCTATGCAAGATCCACTTAATCCTACGACCAATGAAGACATGATCGCACAAATGACAACCTTCAGTATGGCTGAGGGGATCACAGAGTTGGGCGACAAAATGGATCAGTTGACTGCCAGCATGACCTCAAACCAAGCTTTAGAAGCCTCTTCTCTAGTTGGTCGAAATGTATTAGTTAATAGTTCAGTTGCCTACTCAGATGGAGCTGGAATTTCTGGTCAGATCCCTTTGCAATCTAAAGCTCAGAGTGTGGTAATTAATATTACCGATGAGAAAAACCAAGTTGTCAGACAAATGTCGATAGGCGATCAGGATGCAGGCATGTTGGACTTCTCATGGGACGGCAAAGATAAAAACGGCAAAGCTTTGCCGGAAGGCAAATATCAAGTCAAAGTTTCTGGTTTGGTAAACGGTAAAACGGAAGAGTTTCCGATACTAAGCTACGGCAACGTGAGTTCTGTTACCTTGGGGCAAAATGGCACAGGTCTTGAATTAAACCTACAAGGGTTAGGTGCTATCAAACTAACAGACGTATTAGCAGTTGGCGAGTAAGCCTAGCTTACTCACTATCAAGAATTTTAGATTAATGTGCAGCAGTCGCTGTCACCTTTAGGAGTTTTCTATGTCTTTTAATATAGCCTTGAGTGGTCTAAAAGCCGCGCAAAAAGATCTAGACGTAACCGCGAATAACATCTCAAACGTAAATACATATGGCTTTAAAGAGTCTCGAGCAGAGTTTGCCGATGTGTATTCGTCCTCTATTTTTTCCAACTCACGAACTGCTAACGGTGAAGGTGTTTTGGTTAATGACGTTGCTCAACAGTTTAACCAAGGTAGTTTACTATTTACCTCAAACTCTTTAGATATGGCAATTTCAGGCGGTGGTTTCTTTGCTATGACCAATGACCGTTTGAGTCGTGATATTACCTACACTCGTTCTGGTGCGTTTAAGTTAGATTCAGAAAACTACATAGTTAACTCAAATGGTAATTACTTACAGGGCTTCCCTGTTAACTCAGATGGCTCAGTTAGCTCAGTTAGTATCAGTACAACTAACCCAATTCAGATCCCTGATACTGCAGGTGCTCCTTCGCAAACTCGCTCGATTGATATGGAGTTCAACTTAAACTCTAGTGAGCAAACCAAAGATCCACTACAGTTTGACCCTAGTGATACCAATACTTTTAGTTTCTCTACTTCAACTGTTATTTATGACTCTCTAGGTAATAGCCGTATCGCATCTGTTTACTTTGTTAAAGCAGGCGACCCTTCAGCAGTCCAAACAAACGCAACTGGTACGCCATCTGCGACTGACGGTTTTGTTGGTGGTCTAGCTTCTATTCCTGTAGCAGAGCAAAATAATGGTAATAGTTGGATCATGTATGCCACTGTAACTGATGACAGCGGTGCAACAGTTCCTGTTGATTTACAAGATGGTGGTACAGCCGGTACTGGTGTTGGCTTTGAAAGCTCAACCGGTCAGCGTGGTATGCTGTTACAGTTTGATAACGCAGGTGCAGTAGTTCCAGGTACATTCCCTGTACCAGTTACAGAAGCTTTAGGTGATTCTGCATCGATTACTCCTCCTGTTCCAGCTGCTCCTTTCGATGGTGCTGGTGTTATTACTAACGGTGCCGACCCAGATCAAACTTTCCGAATTAATATGAGTAACTTGAGCCAATTCTCTGCTAGTAGTGAAATTACTGCTTTTAGTCAAGATGGCCGAACGGTTGGTCGTTTAACAGGTGTAACTATTGGTACCGATGGCTTAGTTGAAGCGAAATACTCAAATGGTGACTCAGTTCCTATTACTAAAGTTATGTTAGCACGTTTTGCTAATGAACAAGGCTTAACTCAGGTGGGTAATACTTCTTGGACTGCCAGCCAAGCATCAGGCCAACCTCTAGCTGGTGAAGCTGACTCTGGTACGTTTGGGCAAATTCGTTCTGGTACGCTTGAGCAGTCCAATACGAACTTAACAACCGAGCTGGTGGATTTGATCACTGCGCAGCGAAACTATCAAGCAAACTCTAGAGCACTAGAAGTTAACTCGACAATTACACAAACAATTATCCAGCTACGATAGCTTATTCTATTTTATCGATTTGTTTCGAAAACCCGCTCTATGCGGGTTTTTTCTTATAAGGACGAAAATTATCATCAGAGTAAAAGCTTACTAATGTATAAAAGCTAAGCGATCAATTTCGTTAAATAGTTATATCGGCTTTGCCTGTATCAATCTGATGTTAGAATTGATAAGTTATAACTTGGTTCATTCAGGAATTCACTTATCTTGTATTCAGCTCTTCAACAACAATGTTTACAACAGCTTGGCATTTGTTTGTATCAACTTAAGCCTGAGATGGAAAAGAGCTCTGAGGTAACAAGCGCTGAACTAGAGTTAGGATGGGAAAAAGTAGCGAAGCAAACCTTAATAGATTTGCAGGTGATGTTCCCTGATCTTCAGGTTTCCGGTGCTCAATTACGACTTAATCCTAATTTTACTTGGATACTTTCAGGCCAAGAGCAAATAAAGTTAGGTAGCACTGGCTTTCAAACTCAACGTCCTGACTTGCTATCGGCTTCAGAAAAAAAGCAGATCTGGCAGCAACTGGCTCAATTAAGTAATGAAATCAGTAATTAATATTCGAAGTTCTGAACTTAAGGATATTCCCGCGATATTACAGATTGAGCAGTCTGCTCATCTATCGCCGTGGAGTGAAAAATTACTAACTTCTTCTTTTTCTAATCGAAGCCATAACTTTGTAGCCGAAACCACAGAGCAAATAGTTGGTTACGTTTTTTCTAGTCTGGTCGCTGATGAATTAACGCTGGAGAATATTTGTGTTGCTCCAAGCAAACAAGGGCAAGGTATTGGTAGATTGTTAATGCAATATTTATTGGACAAAGCTAAGTCTTTGCAAGTGCAGGACATTTGGCTTGAAGTTAGAGCGTCAAATGTTGCTGCAATTGATCTTTACAAGCAATTTGGCTTTTTTGAGCAAGGTGTTAGAAAAAATTATTACCCAATTCCAAGCTCTAACCAAAAAGAAGATGCTATTTTAATGAACTATAAGCTTTAAAAAGTACTTTAATTTATATACTTACTCAGACATTTCTAACAGCACTTGTTGCTGAGTGTTAGACATTTTTCTGCTGATGGTTTTTATTCTACTTTGTAAATTACTTGTTGGTGGCAGTTTCAATGTAACATTGAGGTAACAACCAAATTCTTCTTCAAACTCTAATTTAGTTCTTAGGTTATTTTTATTTAAAGCATGAATAAATTCGGGAATGAAGGCATGCAGACTAATTTTATGTTGCCAATGTTCTCTAAGTAAAGTGACTGAAAATACATATTTCATGTATTGATTGTCCCGCTCAACTTCCACCAAATCGGCATAAGGGTAATCAAAATTCAACAAGCTAGCGGTGATATTTGTGTTTTCTGGGTACTTAGATTCTTGAAGCTCTAAAAATTCCTGTTGGCAAACGGGGTTACAATTAAGTTCGAGTTCGAAGTAATATTTAGGTGTAGTTGACTCTTGTATATGTTCATTTCGCGGTCTTGGACTACTGATTAAGTAGTCACCATTAGACAATGAGAGTTGAGCGTGTCTTCTGTTGAATTGAAAGTCCATATCCGACTCCTAAAACGTCCGAGAACTGATATAAAGAAAGCAGTGTTCATGCTAAAAGTCCAGAACCTGTTTTGGGTTATTTAATTGAAAGTTAACGCTAAATTGTCTTTTGAAATTGTAATTTTAACGAGCAAGTTGAATAAAAAAGTAACGATATTAATGATCTGTATTTTTGTGTGGTGTAATTATCACCTAGATTTTTTTGTTATAAAAAAATTGAAAAAAGTTGAAGGTATGACGCTTAAATAGTGTGATACAGCTAACGTTGTCTTAAAATATCTTGAACGACAATGACAACTTATTACTAACAGAAGTACTTGGGACTCTCGGTTATTAACATCAGAACTTAATAAAGTGCTCTTATGCTTTTGCTATCCACCAAATGTATTGGTAATAGCTAGTAGATTGTTAGTAAAAACAGGAAACCGATATAAGGTTTTGTCAGTAATTTTTCATATATTGAAGCCATCGTAACTTCTGTCATTTACCTTGTGATCTTCTCTGTAATTGGAAGCGATTAGATCTATGCTGATCACTACTCATTTGATTTTCTCTGATGTATAATCCAGCGCTTAAATTTTATGCCAAACAAACGACATTCTATTCTTCCAGTTTGTCTATATGTTAAATCCCCAATGTAAGTTATAAGAATGACAGACTCTCAATTAGCTAGCGAAATCGCATCGCGCAGAACTTTTGCGATCATCTCTCACCCTGATGCGGGTAAGACGACTATTACTGAAAAAGTACTTTTATTTGGTCAGCAGTTACAAACTGCGGGTACTGTAAAGGGCCGAGGCTCTAATCAGCACGCTAAATCTGACTGGATGGAAATGGAAAAAGATCGTGGTATTTCAATCACGACTTCAGTTATGCAGTTCCCTTATGCTGATTGCTTAGTTAACTTACTTGATACTCCGGGACACGAAGACTTCTCGGAAGATACATATCGTACATTAACTGCGGTTGATTCCTGCCTTATGGTTATTGACGCAGCAAAGGGTGTAGAAGACAGAACTCGTAAGCTTATGGAAGTGACTCGTTTGCGTGATACGCCAATCGTTACTTTTATGAACAAGTTAGACCGTGACATTCGCGACCCAATGGAATTATTGGATGAAGTGGAAGATGAGTTGAAAATTGCTTGTGCCCCAATTACTTGGCCAATTGGCTGCGGTAAATTGTTCAAAGGCGTTTACCATATTCATCGCGATGAAGTGATCCTGTACGAGACTGGCCAAGGTCACACAATTCAAGATGTAAAAATCGTTAAGGGCTTAAACACGCCAGAAGTTGACGAAGCCATTGGTGAAGACCTAGCGGAGCAGCTGCGTGAAGAACTAGAATTAGTACTTGGCGCTTCTAACGAGTTTGATCATGAGATGTTCTTAGCTGGCGAATTAACACCAGTTTATTTCGGTACCGCATTAGGTAACTTTGGTGTTGATCACATGTTAGATGGCCTAACTGAGTGGGCACCAACCCCTATGCCTCGTCAAACTAATGAAAGAGAAGTTGTGGCAAATGAAGATGGCTTCTCTGGTTTCGTATTTAAAATTCAAGCGAATATGGATCCTAAACACCGTGACCGTGTTGCTTTCATGCGTATCGTATCTGGTAAGTACGAAAAAGGTATGAAGATGAAGCATGTACGTATTGGTAAAGACGTACGTATTTCAGATGCACTTACCTTCGTTGCTGGTGATCGTAGTGCCGTAGAGGAAGCATATCCGGGTGACATTATTGGTTTACACAACCATGGCACAATCCAAATTGGTGACACTTTCACTCAAGGTGAAGCACTGAAATTTACTGGGATCCCTAACTTTGCGCCTGAGTTATTCCGACGCATTCGTCTAAAAGATCCACTTAAGCAAAAGCAGTTGTTAAAAGGTCTTATCCAGTTATCAGAAGAAGGTGCAGTTCAGGTATTTAGACCGCTTGATAACAACGACTTAATCGTTGGTGCTGTTGGTGTACTTCAGTTTGACGTAGTAGTACAAAGATTAAAGTCTGAATACAATGTTGAAGCTATTTACGAAAACGTAAATGTTGCAACAGCTCGTTGGGTTGACTCGGAAGATGTTAAGAAGTTTGAAGAGTTTAAGCGCAAGTGTTCAACTAACTTAGCGTTAGATGGTGGCGATAACTTAACTTATGTTGCACCTACGCGTGTTAACTTAAATCTTTCGATGGAAAGATACCCAGAAGTTAACTTCTTTGAGACAAGAGAACATTAAGAGAATTTACCACGAAGCTCACAAAGCACAAAGAGACGAGTAGGCTTTAATGTACTAAGTATTAATGTAGTTTAGTATTGCCTTAAACTTGATTTAGGTACAGTGGGATGGTCTATTGACCAATCAACTCTTTGTGACCTCTGTGGTTAGTAAAAAGATTGAGATAAATAGAAATGAATGTTTTTCAATTAGTACAAGAAAGATTTAAACAAGCGTTGAGCAAAATTGAAGGTGCAGAAAGTGCGCCGGCTCCGCTAGCTCGCAGTAACAAGCCTGAGTTTGGTGAGTACCAATTTAATGGCGCAATGGCGTTAGCTAAAATGCTAAAAAGCAACCCTCGCGAGATCGCTGCAAAGATTGTTGAAGCGGTAGAATTAGACGATGTTGCTGAGTCATTAGATATCGCAGGCCCGGGCTTTATCAACATCAAGCTAAAACCTGAGTGGTTAGCTAAGCAAGTAGAAAGTGCATTAACAAGCGACAACTTAGGCGTAGAAAAGCAAGAACAACAAACCGTTGTTGTTGACCTTTCATCTCCTAACCTTGCCAAAGAAATGCACGTTGGTCACTTGCGTTCAACTATCATTGGTGACTCGGTTGCAAGCGTAATTGAGTTTTTAGGCCATAAAGTTATTCGCCAAAACCACATGGGTGACTGGGGTACTCAGTTCGGCATGTTAATCGCTCACTTGCAAGACAAGCTAGCTTCTGATGAAGTGGCTACAACAGCATTATCAGATTTAGAAGACTTTTATCGTCAAGCTAAAGTTCGTTTTGATGAAGAAGAAGGCTTTGCTGACCGAGCTCGCCAATACGTTGTTAAGTTACAAGGTGGTGACGAAGGTTGTTTAAAGCTATGGCAACAGTTTATTGATGTATCAATTCAGCACAGTGAAGAAGTATACGACAAATTGAATGTCAATCTTAAACGCGAAGATATTATGGGCGAGAGTGCTTATAATCCAATGCTTCCGGGAGTGGTTGCGGATTTAAAAGAGCAGGGTATTGTGGTTGAAGACCAAGGTGCACAAGTTGTATTTCTTCAAGAGTTAGCAAATAAAGATGGCGAACCTGCGGTATACATCGTTGAGAAATCAGGTGGTGGCTTCTTATACTCGACCACTGATTTAGCGGCAATGAAATACCGCTCGTTTGATTTATCTGCTGATCGCATCATTATTTTCACTGATGCTCGCCAAGCATTTCACTTTAAACAAGCGGAACTTGTTGGCCGTAAAGGTGGCTTGATTAAAGACCAAACAACATACGAGCATGGCCCATTCGGTATGATGTTAGGCCAAGACGGTAAACCATTTAAAACTCGTACAGGCGGTACAATTAAGCTGGCTGATCTACTTGATGAAGCAGTAGAACGTGCAGGTAAATTATTAGCAGAGCGAGCAAGTGGTTTGAGCGCTGAAGAGCAAACTGAAGTTGCTCGTAAAGTAGGTATTGGTGCAATTAAGTACGCTGACTTAAGTAAGAACAGAACAACCGATTACATCTTCAACTGGGATACTATGCTGAGCTTTGAAGGTGATACAGCGCCTTACCTACAATATGCTTACACTCGTATTCGCAGTATTTTCCGCAAAGCTGAAATCAATTTTGATGAATTTAGTGCGCCTGTCGCTATTGCTCAAGCACAAGAAAAAGCATTAGCTGTGAAGCTATTGCAGTTCAGTGAAGTGGTACAAGCAGTTAGTGCTAACTCAACGCCGCACCTATTGTGTGCGTATTTGTATGAATTATCGAGCTCGTTCATGAGTTTCTATGAAGCATGTCCAATCTTAAAAGATGGGGTTGCCGAGCAGGATAAAACAAGCCGCTTAATGCTAAGCTTATTGGCTGCAAAGACCTTAAAACAAGGTCTAGACTTACTTGGCATCGAAACAATGGAAAGAATGTAAGTCTAGCCATTAAGTTTTTAAGTTTTATGAAAAGCCCGATTTGATATCGGGCTTTTTTGTTATTTATGCGTTAATTTTCTGCAATGACATTGTTATTTGTTTGATTTTGGAAAAAGTGAAGTTCATTTGTTTGGTTTATTCCTGAAGACAAAGTTTTTACAGTCCGCTTCTTGAGTCAATCAACGGGAAAAACAATGTATAACAAAATTACAAAATCTCTATTATTTGCAGGCTTGCTGGCCTCAACCAATGCATTTTCTGCAATTGAAATTGCTAATACTGAAGTCAATGGCAAAGTAACCAAAGCTTCTATTGGTGGTTACGTTAAGGTCGATGTTCGTCATGTTGAGGGTGATATTGCCTATCAAGATTATTGGATTGCAAATTTCCCGGGTAAACAAGCTCAAGAAACTTCTCATACTGGTTTTAATGTAAAAGAGTCGCGCTTGAATTTTAAGCTTCAACACGGTGACGTAACAGGTTTCATCGAGATGGATTTTTACGGCGGTGACGGCAATGAAGTTGTTAGTAACTCGACTAATCCGCGTATTCGTCACGCTTTTATCCAATATAAAAATTGGTTAGCAGGTCAAACTTGGACCACATTTATGCCTCTTCATGCGCTACCAGAATCATTAGACTTTGGTGGTCCTCATGCCGGTGAAGTTGATATCCGCCAAACTCAGATAAGGTACACGTCAGGTAATTGGCAGTTCGCGATTGAAAACCCAGAGACCAATGGCGACGGTAATGTTGGTGCATCTTCTAGTGCTGTTGGTGTTACTGGTTCACAAGCTGACGCCGATGAATCAACGCCAGATCTTGTAGCCCGTTATAACTACAAACAAGACTGGGGACAATTGTCATTTGCTACCTTGATCAGAAAAGTTGACCAAAGCGGTATCGACGAAACTGCTATTGCGGCTAACTTCTCAGGTAAGATCAAAACCTTTGGCAAAGATGACTTCCGCTTCCAAATTTCGGTAGGTGAGCCTGGTCGTTATGTTGCAGCTGGTATGACTCCTGATGTAGTAACCAACGCAAAAGATGAAAGAGTAGTTGAAGAGACAACGGCTTACACTGTTGCTTACCGTCACTTTTGGGATGATAACTTAAGATCTTCAGTGTTCTATGGCACATCAGAAACAGATGCACTGGAAAAAGAGCGCACCCACTGGGGCGTTAACTTAGTGAAAAATGTTGAAGACAACCTAAAAGTAGGTGTTGAGTTTGGTAATTATGCTATTGATGACAAGGCTATCGAGAGCATCGACTCAAACTACTTACAGTTCTCTGCTCAATATAGTTTCTAATCAAGACTAACAATTGTTTGATTATCAAAGCCACTTTGTCATTGCAAAGTGGCTTTTTTCATTGCGTAACTAAAGTAATTAAAGAGACACCCATAGCAAGATAGATCGGCAAAGCCGCTAGACCAGCTTTCAGCTGCTAGATCGCTTCGCGCTAGAAAAATAGGTCAAGGTACATTGCTAAACTCAAATCTGTTTCTGACGCGTGGCGATCTGACAAACGGAGTTTGATCTGGCGAGCTCTGCTCGATCTAGTCTCTCTTACTTAAAGAGACACCCATAGCAAGGTAGATTGGTAAAGCCGCTAGACCAGCCTTCAGCTGCTAGAGCGCTTCGCGCTAGAAAAATAGGTCAAGATACATTGCTAAGCCCAAATCTGTTTCTGACGTGTAGTGATCTGACAAATGGAGTTTGATCTGGCGAGCTCTGCTCGATCTAGCCTCTCTTACTTAGAGAGACACCCATAGAAAGGTAGATCGGCAAAGCCGTCAGATCAGCTTTCAGCTGCTAGAGCACTTCGCGCTAGAAAAATAGGTCAAGGTACATTGCTAAACTCAAATCTGTTTCTGACGCGTAGCGATCTGGTAACCGAAGGTTGATCTAGAGTACCTCTATAAACTGGTGCGATCTTTGCTTTTATCACGCCTAATAAACACCTTACTTTTAATTTTTGACGTTTATATAGGGTGCCAATGAGATACTTTAAAATAGGCTTAATTATCCTAACCAGCTCCGTTCTTGTTGCATGCGGCGGTGGCGGCGGTGGCGATGGACAAAACGGCAATGACATTGCCAGTGTAAACCTAGGTGCTGATCAATCAGTGCTTGAGGGGCAAACATTTACCATTAGTGCTACGGTTCACCCTGAAGGCGGCAAAGTTACTTTAACTCAGGTTTCAGGCCCTTTCATTGAGGGCTTTCCAAAGCAAGACACTCTGACAACTGAAGTGACTGCTCCAGCAATTTCAACGGATGCAGAAGTCGTATTTCTGGCTGAATATGATACAGGTAATGGCCAGAGAGCTTCAGATCAAATGACCGTTTTCATTGAAAACGTTAATTCGGCGCCAGTTTCAGTGATCACTGAAGCTCCAGGTACAGTACAACCTTATTCTACCTACCAAACAATTACCTTATCAGGTACTAATAGTTATGACTCAGATGGTGAGATCAGAGAGTATAAATGGACGCAAATCGATGCTAATCCAGCATTGGAGTTCGTCGGTGATAGTAATAAATCTGAAGTGAAGATCACAGCACCGTTTGTCAGCGCAATTACCAGTTATCAAATCCAGCTTGAGGTGACAGATAACTTTGGTTTAACAGGTAAAAACTCAATTACCTTACAAATCGATTCTGCTGATACGACTATTGCTGCTAACGCAGGATTGGATCAAGAAGTAGATGAATTCTCTATTGTAACTATTGATGGCTCACAAAGTGTCTCAACTGCTTCAGCAGTATCATGTGTTTGGTCTGTGACAACAGCGCAAAAAATTACGTTTGTCGATGCTAAAGCTTGTAAAACCACTTTTATTGCGCCAGATGTAGATACGGTGACGCGATTGGGTTTATTGCTAACGGTTTCCGATACTGCGGGCAATACTGCAACTGATGAGATGGTTGTTACTATAAATCCGAAAGATTTAGGTTTCCTACACGATACAGGAGTGACTGAGTGTTATAACAACGATGCAGTTATTAGCTGCGGTAATGCCGATTTCCCTGAACAGGATGGCGATAATGGTAGAGATACCGTCGCTATAGATAAAAGTGGCTCGGGCAGTCGCGGCTTTGACTTCACTAAATTTGATGTCTTTGGTGATGAACTACCAAATAGCGCATTAGTATTTAGTTGCGTTCGAGACAACTTCACCGGCTTAGTGTGGGAAGTAAAGCAACCATCAGCCAGCCCTAGATTTAGTACATTACGCAGTGTTGATAACTATTACAGCTTTGACAAGTCTTTAGATCCTCTTAAATCTTGCCCTGATACGGAAGATTGCGGAGCAGAAAAATACATAGAAACGATTAACGATGCCACGTTCTGTGGTGGTGCAAATTGGCGTTTACCTACTTTTATGGAGCTGATGAACATAGTCGATTATTTTGATGTTGACCAAGACAGTTTACTTCCTAGTGAGTTTTTCCCATTCACCCCTGATGTTGCCGAACTTGGCCATAAGTTTTATTGGGTGAGCGAAGATAACGCTGAAGGTGGCGGTGGTGTGTTCCGCTGGGTTATTAATTTAGAAACCGGTGATGACTCTGCAATTCCACTGAGAAGTCCAGCTTATATCATGTTAGTGAGGGAGCCGTAATGAAGCTGATCAATATGACCTATATTTCTTTAAGCTTAGCTTTGATTAGCAGCAGCTTATATGCAGCTCAAACTTGTGAAGGCAAAGACTCAACCGCCGAAGCTAGTCAGTTCACGATTTCGTCAAGTGTACCTGCTAAAGTTTACCATTCTACTTCAGGTCTTGAATGGTCGCGTTGTGTTGTAGGCCAAACTTGGAACAATACAACAGAAACTTGCGATGGCGATGGTGAAAGATTAACTTGGCAAGCGGCATTACAGCTGTCTAATACATATAAAGTTGGCAACCATACCGATTGGCGAGTTCCTAACCTAAAAGAGCTTGTCTCCTTAGTGCAAAGATCATGTGTGGAACCTGCAATTGATCTGACTATTTTCCCCGCTACTCCATCTGATAGCTATTGGACTTCGACACCAAACACCTCAGCGGATAAAACCCAAGAAGCTTGGTCAGTTGGTTTTTATAACGGACGTATCGAAAGTAGAGACAAGCAGCAAGACTTCTATGTACGAATGGTTAGATACGCTGAATAACCTTGAATTAAATGGCTAAAACGGAAAAAATAATACAGTAAAACAAGATTTATTGGAGTTGTTTTGACTCGTTTTAGTCACATTCTCGCTTTTTTGCTATTGCTAGCCTCTCCTACACCAGTGTTCGCTGGTGAGTGTCCTATTCAATTAAAAATGGGCTTACTTATCGCGCCTGATCACATTCGCATCATGAAGGTTGGACGTACTCAAGTGCAAATTAATCACGATCGCCAATTGTTTATACGCGGAGAAGAAGTGGCCTTGACTTTGGAACAACAAGAGTTGGTTCGAGAATTTAGCCTAGGTCTTCGCAAAGAGCTACCCGAGATAGTAACCATTGCCATGGACTCAATTGATCTTGGCTTCAATTCAATAGATCAAGTTATCCAAGGGGTATCTGGTACAGACACAGCCAAAGGAATGAAAGAGCATTTTGGCGAGTTAAAAGGGGCTTTACTTAAGCGTTTTGCTCGTAGTGGTGATAACTTTTATATCGCACCCCAAGCAATGAGTGAGTTAGAAGGCTTTTTTGAGGATGAGCTGAGTGAGCAAGTCAGAAATGTAGTCACCGGGTCATTAAAGGTAATGCTCTCTGCAATGGGCGATGCTTATAATCGCAGTGATAGCGTTATCGAAGGACAACCTATCGATATGCAAGATAGAGTTGATTTGATCAGTCGAGAAGTGGAAAAGTCACTTGAGTACAACGCCAGTCGTCTTGCTGATAAATCCAGAGCGTTTTGTAAAGCATTTAAAACGTTAGAGAACACAGAAACAAGATTACAAAAACAAATCCCCAGCCTAAATAAATATGATATTTTGGCTAATGAAAACCTCAACCAAGATTAATCATTACTCGTCATGACAGATCACAACAAATCGACTGGTGCCGACGCCAAGTTGAATGGCACTGGCTTATCACGCGTTATTAATGCAACCAAATGTTCAATACTCGGTTTTAAGGCCGCTTATAAACATGAAGCAGCTTTTCGACAAGAGTTATGGCTGAGCATTCTACTAACTCCAATTGCTGCTTACATAACCGAAACGCTTGCTGATTTTGTCTCGCTTATGGTGGTGATGTTGTTAGTTTTAATTGTTGAGCTACTTAACTCGGCCGTGGAATCTGTGGTCGATCGAATAAGTTTAGAGCGCCATGAGCTGTCAGGTAGGGCAAAGGACTTGGGCTCAGCAGCGGTCAGTATTGCTCTAATAGTAGCCGCTTTGGTATGGATCCTTCAGCTAATCAAGTTTTTTACAGGCTAAGCCAGCCTTTATACCTGCCAAGTATTGCAACGGTAGGTAGAACTCTGTATAAACCCAGAGTTTAAATTTCAGAAGTTGCAACTTGAGATTGCTTAAATTGAACAGTTGCAGAAGATAATAATAAATGTCGTAAGGGAAACCTATGAATAATAAAGTTCCTGCAGGCGAGATGTTAGGTCATCCTAAAGGTCTCTTCCTGCTATTCGGTACAGAAATGTGGGAGCGAATGAGCTACTACGGTATGCGTGGTATTTTCGTTCTATATTTAGTTGCGTTCGCATCTAACTTTGGCTGGGATATGGCGTATTTTGGCATTGACCCTAATGCTGCTGACGCACAAGAACAGTTAACCAAAGCATTAAACAAAAACGCACTAGGTATCTTAGGTATTTATGCGTTCTGGGTATACGTAACGCCAGTTTTAGGTGGTTGGGTTGCCGATAACCACTGGGGTCAACGCAAAGCTATCATTGTTGGTGGTATTTTAATGGCGTTAGGCCAGTTCTCTCTAGGTACGCCACATGAGTTCATTCCTGGTTTGGAAGTAGAATTCCTATACTTAGGTTTATTCTTACTGATCATGGGTAACGGTTTCTTTAAACCAAATATCTCAACTATGGTTGGTGACCTTTATACTGAAGGTGACAAGCGCCGTGATGCTGCATTCACTATCTTCTACATGGGTATCAACTTAGGTTCTATCTTAGGTTATTTCGTAGTTGGTACAGTTGGTGAGAAAATTAACTACCAGTACGGCTTCCTAGTTGCAGGTGTTGGTATGTTACTAGGTGTGTTATTACAGCTTAGCTTATCGCAAAAGTTCTTAGGTTCAGTTGGTGCAGAGCCAGCGGCGAAGAAGCAAGTAGCTGGCGCTGATTCTGCTTCTAATAAGCCTTTAACAAAAGAAGAGCGTGACCGTGTTAAAGTTGTACTTATCATGTCTTTCTTTACTGTTGTATTCTGGCTTGGCTTTGAGCAAGCTGCGGGTTCAATGAACCTATTCGCTAAGCAAAAAACTGACTTAGTGATGTTTGGTTTTGAAATACCAGCCTCGTGGTTACAATCAGTTAACCCTATCTTTGTTATCTTATTTGCTCCTATGTTTGCCGCTATGTGGTTGAAGATGGGTGAAGCAGAACCAAACTCTCCGAAGAAGTTTGCTCTAGGTATGTTCTTCTTAGGTTTAGGTTTCATCTCTATGGTTATGGCTGCATTACAAATTGGCGATAGCGAAACAGCAAAAGCCAGTATTATTTGGTTAGTATTAGCTTATATGTTCCATACAATGGGTGAGTTATGTCTATCTCCTGTAGGTCTATCTCTAGTAACTAAGCTAGCCCCTCTTAAATACACTTCTGTATTAATGGGTATGTGGTTCTTCTTCTCAGGCATGGGTAACTACTTAGCAGCTGCTGTTGGTCAAATGGTAGGTGATGTAGGTCCATTTGCTGCATTCTTAGGTGTAGCTATCATGGCGTTTGTTGCTGGTGTTATCTTATGGTTGATTAGTGGTACGTTAGTTGATTGGATGCACGGTGCTGAAAATGCACAGCCACAAAACCAAGAAGAAAAGTTAGAAGAAGAGTTATCAGTGATTGGTACTCACGAAGGTATCAGCGAAAAGCACTAATTGCTAAATTAAACTGATCGATAAATAAAGGCTCTGCTCTATAACAAGCAGGGCCTTTTGCCTTTATGGACAAAGGTATATCGAAGCTATATGGATGTAAAAGCCTTCGATGCCCAGCTAATAACGGATCATAGATAAGGCCGATCGACTGAAGCTGCTAGATCAGTCTTCGACTGCTAGATCGCTTCGCGCTAGAAAAACTATTGATATGGATTGTGTTTCAAAGTGGAAGTAAGTGGCGGGAGAGGTTTCTCTGCAAAGATAGTATTAGATTTTACAATGAGATAACTATGATATTTGATTCAAGAAAAGTAAAAGAATTAGAAGGGCTGAACTATCAGCAAAGAATGCAAGCAATGAAGCTTGCTTATGATTCTTTACCGATATTGTACAAAGGCATGTTAAACACAATTAAGTTTTTGGTGTTAGCGCCTGTGTTCTTTTTGATAGCTAGAGTGCAGAGTTGGTCTGTATTACCTTGGTTATTAATAACCGTGATTTTATATCCTCTGGTAACCAAACCAATTACGCTGTTATTTGTTCGACCGCAATTAGCCGAAGCCGTCAGGCAGTTACGCGTCGCTGACCAAACTACTAAGGTGGGCGATTAAAGTTTGGTCTGATTCAAAATCGGATAACTTAAGCTGAGCTTTTTCGGCACTAGGTTCAATAAAGCCCTTTAAGCTCGGTCTTACTGCTTGTAAATACTGGTCTGTAATACACTCAACACTTCTGCCTCTTTCTTTTATATCGCGGTTAATGCGACGTAGCAGACAAATATCAATAGGTGTATCTATATAAGCCGATACATCAAACTCTTCAGCCAATTCGTTGTTAGTCAGTAACATTAAGCCTTCAACAATGATCACATCTGGGCTTTGCAGGGAAATAGTTTCTTCCTTTCTCGTGTGGTTTTTAAAGCAGTAAAGCGGAGCTTCTACTTTTTCACCCTGTTTCAGCGCCTTTAACTGTTCACTCAGTAATGAATGTTCATACGCTTGAGGTAAGTCGTAGTTGGTTTCTAGCCTTTGTTCTAAGGTAAGATGCGATTGATCTTTATAGTAGTTATCTTCGCTTAACAAAATAGCAGATTGTTGCTGAGAAATTTGCTCTAAAAGCTTTGAAGCGATGGTGGTTTTGCCAGAGCCTGACGGCCCAGTGATGGCGATAACTTTAGTCATAATAATGGCCAGATATGGAAAAATGGCGCATAGTTTAAGGGGTTTCGCAGAAAGTGAAAGGAAAATTACAATTAATTTTCAGCTTGATTATTTTTGCTTCTGTTTTCAACATTATAGATAAAGGCAGAGCATGCAGCACTGCCTTTTTATTAGGCATTGATATTAGTTACAGCCGCTATCAATAACTTTAACTGCTGGTGGCTCTGCTCTTTGCAAGAAGCTTTCATAAGAGACATAACAGTTTGTTGCGGTTATTTGTTGAACCGTTGCGCCTTGGGCTATGACCGAACTTAGAGTAATGTACAAGCCTCTAGTTACGTTGTTTGGTGCAGGTCCTTCACTATCAGAAAATTGAGTGTTGAAGGTCCATTCAGGATCATTAGGGTCTAGGTCTAGCTCCATGGCTTCCAGGATTTCTGGTCTGTCATCAGCATCTGCTGGAGGCCAATTAACACCTATAGGATAACCTTGGTCAAAAAGTACTCCCTCGCTTACGAAACCATTTGTAAGTCCGCCATCTTCAATTAAAGCTCGGCTATGGTATATCGATGCAGCGGACTTTAATGAACCGGCTAAACCTTGTAAAACCGCACCTCTGGCATCGCCCGATAGGCTTAAAAATCTAGGAGCTGCGGTCACTGCCAGTATCCCTAAGATGACGATAACAATGATTAGCTCAATTAAAGTAAAACCCTTACTTTTTTGCTGTGTTGGCGTTAACAACATTATTACTTCCTTTTTAAACTGAGAATATGATTTTGTGTAATATAATTCATTTAATTATATGGTTAAATAATTATATCGCTAGTAATAGCACAGATAATTATTAACAACGGTCTACATCAGTAGTTACAACAGGCTCTCTTTGCACATTGATAAAGCTTTGGTAAGAGACGTAACATTCTGTGGCTTTTATTTCATCTACACTTGCTCCGTCAGCAATGACATCTCGATGAGTGATGACTAGCTCTCTGGTTGCTTCTCCATTTTCGGAGCCGTTGTTATTGGTGTTGTATGTCCAGCCATTGATGTTGAGCGTCATGCCCTCTAATATTTCAGGTACGCCATCGCCTGTGCCTAAATTACTACCCGGTGTATCGTAGTCTATTGCTACTGGGAAGCCTTGGTCGAATAAGACTCCATCTTCGCTAACAAAGCCGTTACGAAACCCGCCCTTGGCTTGATTTACTATAGCGATATCGTGCTGTAGCAATGCTGTGGAAAGGATAGCGCCAGCTAGGGTTTCAACCGCTGAGGCTCTAGACTCAGAAGCGGCATCTAAAAATCTAGGTAATGCAATGACTGCAAGGATCCCCAAAATAATGATAACAATAATGAGTTCAACTAGAGTAAAGCCTTGGGGCTTACGTTTAGAAATGAACATACTTAATTCCTTTCAATCTATGTTATGCCATTGCTTAATGCAAAAACAGATATGGATCATCTTTCATAACCTTAAGTTTACCTTGAGCTATGATTTTATGTTAGTGAAATTTAGCAACTACTGTTACCCTATATAAACCAAGTTTATATTGTCTTTTCTCTACTTATAGACTTTATTATTAACTGAACCTCCGATTAAATAAGTATAAATGTCCTCTCGAATTTTTTTATTTTGGCTTTTATTAGCTATTTCCTCATCATTTTCGGCCTTAGCAAATGAAACCGAGATAGGCCACGTGGCTATTTGTGAAGACGATACTGAGGTGTTCCCAATGACTTATTACTCACGGGAAAGTAATAGAAAAGACAATAAGCTTACAGGCTTTACGATTGAATTGATTGAAAGGATATTTGCTAAATATAAGATCAGCTGGGATATTGAGCTGATCCCATGGAGCAGGTGTTTATACGAGGTTAAAAAAGGGAAAAAATATCAAATGTTACTCAATGCCGTTAGCAATGAGCAACGCAGAAAAGATTATCACTTTAGTGCTCCGCATTTTGAAGCGAAAAATTTCTATTTTTACTCGAAAGATAAATACCCAAACGGTCTACCCATTGAGTCGCCTGCTGATTTAGACAATTATGTGCTCGGTGGCGTTTATGGTTACGACCAGACCGTATTTGGCATTGAAGAAGAGCAAGTTCTTATCCACTCAAAGTCACTGCCGAAGTTGATCCAAATGATGTATCTAGGCCGTTTTGATGTCTTTATGGCTGGCAGTGATGCAGTGCCTTGGATGGAAAAAGCATTCCCAGAATTAAATATCAAAAGTAAGCTAGGTTATGCGCCACTTAAAGGGACAGAAGGCACATACTTTCACTTTATGTTGTCAAAACAATGGTCAGGTGCAAAACAAATGCAACAGTTACTCAATAAAGAAATGGCATTAATGCAAGACAGTGGGGAATGGCAGTTACTAGTTGATAAATATGAAAATGAGTAACATAAGCCGAACTTACAAATAAGCTTACTGATAAACAATAACTCTATTTCGTCCTTCATTTTTCGCTTTATACAAAGCTTTGTCTGCTCGTTCGAGCCAATCGGCTGGTGCGTCTAGTTCAGTTGTGTATGCGGCAATACCAATACTGGTGGTTAATTCTATTAGTTGCTGCTGATGCGCAATTTCGCATTTAGCCACCGCTTCACGAAAGCTTTCAGCAAAAATACTGGCGCCTTGTTCTGCAGTTTCTGTTAATAAAATAACAAACTCTTCGCCGCCTAAGCGCCCCGATATATCAGTGTTTCGAGTTCTCTGCTGTATTAATTTACCAATGGTTGCTAACGCTCTATCACCAGCCTGATGACCATAGATGTCATTGACTGACTTAAATCTATCTATATCAAGAATAAGTAAACTGGCTGCTGAGTTTTGATAGCGTTTTAAGCGGCTAAATTCACGCTCTAAGCAATCATGAAAATACTGTCTGTTGTTCAGTTGAGTAAGGCCGTCAGTTCGACCTATTTTAATGGCGTGATCTCGGCTCTTTTGGAGAGCTTTTCTAAGTTTAATTTGGCGGGCTAAAGACAGGCATATTGCAACAAATAGCAAGGCTAAAACGGACAAAGTGGCAATAAGGTAGGTCAAGTTAGTATTTGCTCTGACCTTAGCGTCTAGTTCTCTATTAGCGATTTCTCGAATTTTAGAAATGTTATTATTTCTTTCGGCAATAATATCGGCGTAGGAACGATAAAAAATCGCTTCTATCATGGCTATTCCTTCTAAAGTCTTACCTTCAAGTAATGCCATATAGCTTTGATTTAAATTGTGAAAATGCAGCTCTCTTTTATCTAGTTCAGGTTTGAGTTGCAGATATTCTTGGTCTTGTTTGTGACTCACTCTTGCTTGCTCTAACTTCCCCAATAGCAACCAAGCCCGGGTAGCAAATCGTTTATTTTGCATTTGCCAGCGAATATTAACCTGTTGTGCATATCGTTCAGCATTATTAATAAAGGTCAGTGCTTTATCGTAGTCTTGTTGGAAAATTAACACATAACCTTTTACTTGATTGGCAAAAAACAACTCAGCTTTATTATCTAATTTACTGGCTAAGGTTAGATAAAACTCAGCATGTTCTTGCGCTAAATCGTATTCTGCATTATCGACAAGAAGGATCACTTGGTTGTAAAGGTATGTCAGTCTATTAACTGGGTATTGGTATCTCATTGCGTAGTCAAAAGCCCGCTTAGTCGCTGCTCTTTTCTGCTCTAATACTTGGTCATAGCGACCAACACTTTTGAGTAATAAAAACCTCTCTTGTGGTAGCTCATCATTGAGTTCTAGGGCTAAATAGTGTTGCATCAGCTGTTGTATTACAGTTTGGCTTCTATCTATTCTACTTAGCTGAAACAAATAGTGAGCATTCACTCGGTTAGTTAAGTTTTTTGGCATTTGTTCTCGCCATGAGGCCAGAGTCGCTAAGCTATCACCATTGGAGAAATTTACATTGTCCAATGCTAGGTAAAGTTTTGCTATTTGCTCAAATTCTTTCTGGCCAAGTTTTACAGCCAAGTGTTTTAACTCTTGATGATAGGGTTCTTGTTGCGCAGCAGGAGAGCTCAGAGTGATAATTTTATAAACAGCGTCGAGGCGAGCTTGGTCGTTTAGCGCGTTTTGGTATTCTTGCTCGAATAAAGGTAAGACTAATTCAGTGTCCAAGCCATCTAATTGCTTTAACTTAGCAAATACTTGCTCTGCATCAGCTCTTTGTTCTTGGTTGTATTGAGCGAGCAGGGAGAATGAAAATAACAAAGCACACACTGACATCAGTACGCTGACTATTTTCATAATTGACTCCCAAATAACTCTGTTAATTCTTATAGTTGCATAAGATTTAATTTAAGCAAGCGAGAAATTGTTACTTTAGCGCGGTATTGTACATAGCTAAATCAATAGCTTGCGTTCAGCGCTTACTTACGGCTTTTTTTAGCCGACAACTTTTGCTTTTTCTCTTGCTCTTTTAATACTTCATTGATGAAGCTTTTACGACCGTATTGGCGAGTGATAATGCATTTATCTAGTGAAAAGCCTCGTGCTGGGCAATATTCACGACCGTAGTAGATAATTTGTAAATGAAGGTCATTCCATTTCTCTTTTGGAAACAGCCGCTTAGCATCACGCTCGGTTTGTTCGACGCTCTTGCCATTAGATAATCCCCAGCGATACAGTAAACGGTGTATGTGAGTGTCTACTGGAAACGAAGGAATGCCAAAAGCTTGTGACATTACCACTGACGCGGTTTTATGACCAACGCCAGGCATTGCTTCCAGAGCATCGATATCCTGCGGTACTTCACCACCATGTTGTTTGATGATCATATCGGATAGGTGCCAAATGCCTTTTGATTTCATCGGGGATAAACCACAAGGTTTGATGATCTCTTTAATTTCATCAATAGTTAACATCACCATATCAAAAGGGTTGTCAGCGCGAGCAAATAATTTAGGGGTAATTTGATTGACTCTTTCATCAGTACATTGTGCAGATAGCAAGACTGCAACCAGAAGGGTATAAGGGTCTTTGTGATCAAGAGGAATGGGCACTTCTGGATATAATTGATCTAAAATATCGACAATTGCCTGCACTTTTTCTTGCTTGGAGATGGCTTTAGTCATACCGCTTTCTCTATAACCTTATCTAAATAGTTGTTCTGGTTAAGGTTATCATATAGCGTGAAGTAATAGCGTACTTTTGTCACAAGAGTAGGCGAAAACCTTGAAATAAATACAGTTTCGAAAGTGCATCTCGACGGCATTATTTGCGCTAGCGTTTTTATACAGATTGGTATCAATCTAATAGCAGAAGGAAAGCAGCCAGAAATGTCAGTTTTGAATAGCTCACTAAGAATCGCCTCGCTTGGTTTGGGAGATATTGCTCAGAAAGCTTATTTACCTATTATTTGCAATCATGCTGATGTAACCCCTATTTTATGTACGCGAGATCAGGCTAAGTTAAAATCGTTGGCAGATAAGTATCGAGTTAACGAGTATTATCAGGATCTTGACGCTTTAGTTGCTAGCAAACCTGATGCTGTTATGGTGCACAGCGACACCAATAGTCACCGTCAAATTGCAGAAATATTACTTAGCCAGAATATTCCCGTTTTCATTGATAAACCCATCAGTTACCAGCTAAGTCACAGTGAAGAATTGTTAGCCTTAGCTCAACACAAACAAGTACCGCTTTTTGTCGGGTTTAATCGACGATACGCGCCTCTTATCAATGCTATTGAGGAAACTAACTTTACTCATGTACGACTACAAAAGAACCGAGCCAATATTCCCAGTGAGTTAAGAACTTTTATTCTGGATGATTTTATCCATGTGGTAGATACCTTGTTGTTGCTAGGTAAAACGACTCAGATTGAACAACTTCAGGTTCAAACCAATTGGCTTGGCAATGAATTGGCAGCTTTACACGTGCAGTGGCTAGTCGGACATACTTCGTTCCACGGCTCGATGAATCGGATCTGCGGGATATCTGAAGAACGACTCGAAGCATTTGGTCAACTGCAAAAGTGGCAGATTGATAACTTAGCAGATGGGCTGCATTACCAAGATAATAAACAAAACCAGTTAAAGTTTGATGACTGGCAACCAACGCTTTATAAACGCGGCTTTGTCAGCATGCTAGAGCAATTTCTGAGTACCATTAAAGCCCAAAAAGTGAGTAACAATTACACTCAAAGCGTTCTGGCCACTCACTCCTTGTGTGAGAGGATTGTTGAGATTGTTGAATGTCAGCAACCTACTTAGGACAACTTAGTTGTTTTCGGCTTATTTCACTTTTGCTTCTACAGTCTGGCCAACGCTTGTATTGCAAAAGTAGTTTGATGAACTACGAAATGTGGCCTGCAGTTCGTTTAAGCTGCGGATCTTTCGGTAGGTTGGACTATATTAGTAATGGATTCGCCAAATACAATGGCAAAAACCTTAATGCTTGCAGTGACCTAGTCGATATAGTGTTGTTATCGGAGTAGATACAACCTTTAGTTATTATTCACTTTTCAAGTTATCTAAAGGTTGTGGAAAGTTCAGTGCAGAAATTACTTAATTCACTATTTGTGTTAATTGAATGCACTTTTTTGTTATTGAGGGATATATGATCAAAACCACATTTAAACTTCAGCTAATTGGCTCACTTAGTTTTATCGTTATAGCGATAATTGCCATGTTAGTTGGCCTTGGCTACAGTTCGTTTAAAAATGAAAGCGTTAGCTTGAATAAAACCATTTTAAAAGCGCAAAATGAAACGGTTGAAGCTGAACTGGCAGAAAAGTTTAAGTCATATCGGGATGCCATGTCCATGGTATATGTCACTGCAGAAGAAGTGCTAGAGCAGGGATTGTCAAATACGGCTAAATTAAAACTAGATGCGTTGTTGCGGGCACAAAAAAGTGTAACGGACGGTATTTATTTGTTTACCATTGATGGCGACATTTACGACGTTGAAGGCAAGTTTTTGGACTTCAATGTGAAGCAACTAAACAGAGAGTATTACAACGCGATTTTTACTGAAAATGAGCCTTTTTATGTCTCTGCGCCATTTAATTCAGCGGTTTCTGGCGAGGAAGTGCTGGGGATGGCTTATAAAATCAACTCATCATTCGCGGTCTTATCTAATATTAAATTGAAGCAAGTACTGGGTAATATCAGTAGTCGTGGCAATATGTTTTTATATACCGAACAAGGCACTATTTTGGCATCGCCTTATTCTGAGCTTGTTGGTAAAAAAATGTTTGAGCAAAGACCTGCATACCGGAATTTTAGTAAAAGCAATAAAGTTATCTCTTATGAAGCAAACGTCCGAGGCGATGCGGTAGATTTTACTGCTTTTTGGAGCAAGTTAGATACCAGCGGCTGGGCATTCGTGTCTTTTGTCAAAGATAGTGAAATAGAGCAGGGGGCTTCTTCTCAACTGGTCTCTTCTTTAGTCGTAGGCATTATTTCTTTGGCTGTCGCCATAGGGGTATTATCAATTTTGATCCAAAAGCTGGTATTGGTTCCTTTAGGAGGTGAGCCTAAGGAAATTGAAACGCTAATGGAAACAATAGCTCAAGGGGATTTACAGCAAAAATTAAATAATTCAGGCTCTGAAACTGGCATATATAAGTCTTTGCTGAACTTATCTGAGCAGTTTTCTAATTTGATCACAAAGTCACACAGTATTGCAGAAAATGTCGCATCAGCATCGCAAGAACTTAACCACGTTATGACGGATACTTTGTCAAATGCCGAACAAGAGATGTCTCAAGTAGAGCAGATCTCTACCGCCATTAATGAGTTATCTTCAACTTCGATGCAAATGAGCGATAGAGTTGCAGTTGCAGAGCAAAGAACAAATGAAGCGCAGCAAAACGTGAAAGAAGGCAAAAGTAAACTAGAAGAAAACATTAGTTTAGCCAGTGATATTAATGCTTCCGTTGCAGAAACCGCACAGACGTTAAGAGTATTACAAGAGTTTGCCGTTGAGATTGATAGTGTCACCGATGTTATTAACGGTATTTCGGAACAAATTAATTTACTTGCTTTAAATGCGGCAATTGAAGCAGCCAGAGCTGGTGAGCATGGCAGGGGATTTGCGGTTGTTGCTGATGAGGTTCGAAACCTAGCTTCAAAAACACAGGAATCAACCATTAGCATCCAAGAGATCATTGAAAAGTTACAATTGCAGTCTCGAAACGCCAATCAAAATATGGAACAAAATGTCCACTTAATTGAAGAGTCAGTGGTATTAGCGGAACAAATAAAAGCGGTATTTGAAGATATTTCCACTGCCGTTGAGTCTATATCAGAGGTTAATACTTTAGTTGCAGCAGCTTCACTAGAGCAACAAACAGTAACTGAAGACACATCAAGAAATACAACGCAAGCTTTTGACTTAGTTCAGCAAAATGTATCGGCAATGAACCAAAGTTTGCAAGCATCGAGCGAATTAGCACAACTTTCATCAGCGCAAAAAGACGAGCTGTCTTATTTCAAAGTTTAGTCTGCACGGACAAATCAAGACAAGAGCGCAGTGTTATAGATATATGGATTGAGCTTCCGTTTAACTATATAGTGCGCCTTGTTTAAAAAGTTAGTTATGGTCATTAGATGGTCAATATTTTTCCGACATTTTTGTATTCGGCCATGGTCGGCATGGTTGCCTTGGCTTTACTTGATGCCTTTCAGAAGACAAAAAGCAAACCAAATACTTCGTTTAAATTACTGCTTGGGTTACTTCTAGTTCATTTGTTGGGCGAGCTTTTTATTTACTCCGGAGCTTATGTATTTGCGCCAGGGTTAGCAGGCGTACAATTTCCATTTCGAGTATTACTTGGTGCTGTGTTATATGGTTACGCTCATGCTGTTATGTCACCAGAAAAGTTGATAGATAAACGATTAAAGCTGATCGCATTATCAGGTCCTATCGTTGTTGTTTTGCTGATGCTGCCTTTTATCTTTTTAATTAGCCCTGCCGAAAAACTTGCGCTAGCCAGCCCAGAAACACGAGACCCTGAACGATGGAAAATCGCTGTTTTTACCTGCCTATCTACAACTGCTATTTTCATTGCTTATACCCTGTTTTTTCTAGGCATGGCGCTAAAGCTTCATAACTCACATCGTCAGCAATTGATGGAACGATACTCATCAATACAGAAAAGATCAGTAGATTGGTTTAGGCCTGTTTTGTTTTTGTGGGGGGCTGTGTGGCTAATGTATGCGATTGAGTTCTCTTTAAAAGCGCTTGGCTGGAATTGGCTAGGTTCTGGCAAAGTTCTTTTAGTCATTGAAGTTATTGCATTGGCTATTTTCATTAATAAAGCGCTTAACCAGAAACCTTTAAATAATATAGACAAAGGCGTTCCGTTAGCTAATCAGGCACCAAGAGCTGCTTTACTTGAGCAAGAAAAAATGACTGAAATTGCAGATAAGTTACAATACTGCATGGCAGAAGCTGAGCTGTATTTAGAAGATGATCTTTCGCTGAATAAACTGTCCAAAGCCATTGATGAAAAAGAAAACCACATATCTGAAACCTTATCTCAGCATCTGCATACAAACTTTTTCCAATTCGTTAATAGCTTTCGGATAGAAGCGGCAAAAGAGCAACTGAAAGATAGAAGCAAACTTATAACCAGTGTGGCTTATGATGTTGGTTTTAATTCTAAATCTACTTTTAATACCGCTTTTAAAAAGGCCGTAGGCTTCAGTCCAACAGCTTATAGAAAACAGCTTTATAACAATGAGATTTAGCTATGCGGATCACCTCATAGCTAAACCGTTTCGAGTTAAAACTTAATTGGCCCGCCAGAAAGTAACTGGTTCAAAAATGGTGTCAGCCCAACAACGCCAATTAACATCAAGACAGTTAGTGCAGTTAAGGTAACCCCAGTTACTATTTTCAGCTTGCTACTGCCTTTTTCAGAAGCATAAAAATACAGCTCTGCAGCCGCTAAAGGCAAAAGATAACAGGCAAAAGTCCAAATACTAAAGAATGGGTCGCCAAAGGCAGGTGAACCACCAACAAGAGTACCAGTGATCATGTAGCTGAAAACACCTACTCTTAGCAGCCATTGGGCATTTGATACAAGAAACAGTCTTATTGCCCATTTTCTATGTTGCGCCAACTTTCTATTTCTTGCCGTTTTTACTGTCAGATAAGCGAATGTTAAAATTAGGATGCCATTAATGCTGGTGCCAATTGCTGAAGTTGAGTCCGGACTTGCTCCTCTGACCAAAGATAAATAAAAGCCAGACAAGGCTAAGAATAGTACCGTGATCAGATAAACATAACCGTTGATTTTATGAAAACGAGGTGCAAACTGCCTTACTTTAGGAATTAACTGCAATGCTCCGCCAAAAGCTACAATACCAGCGCCAATAGCATGAATGGCAAACATTAGGTTACCTGTAGGGTCTGACGCTTTGTATGGCGTACTGCCCAAACTTTCCCAACGATTCCAAATCTGCATATTGTCATTGATCACAGAGAAACCATAAAAAGCGATGATGAAGTAAAAGAATAACCATTGCCCAATCATAATAGCGATAAACCAAAACGTGGCCGATAAATTGAGAAACTTATTAGCAAGGTGAGACTTAGTCTGTTGTGCCTGTTGTTCGTCACCTTGGCTTTGAGTTGTTACATCGGTCAGCGAAATATTATTTGTTGTCTTCAAAACGATTATCTCCATACGTTTAACGTTACCGAGACAAGGTTAATGAAAGGGGCTGTTAATACGTCCGAATGGGCATATCTGGACAAATTAATTGCTTAGAAATAGCTGACCTGTGTTCACTTTTAAAATGAGCCAGCGTTTGTCTGTTGGAGAACAAAACTTAAACTTTAAAAGATTGTTTTAAAACTTTTCCCCGATTGTTCAATGTTCAACTAAACTATATTGACCTTGTTCGCCCGTCTGTCAAAAGCGGTATTCCGGATGAACTGTACGCAGTATCAAATATAAGGAAGAACAATGAAAAACCATTCCCTTTTTACACTGACACTATTAGCAATTACCCTCAATCTCCTCGCAACTTCAGCATTTGCGGGATTAATCGCAATCAATGACTTAACTTACGTTGAGAAAAGCAATGGCTTTCAGCAAGGGCAAATAGGGCGGACTGATGATCGTTACGGTAACACCAATGGGGCATTTTTATTTGACGGTATCAATGATGTGATCTCCCTTACCCCTGATTATTTCGCTTCAAGTTTTACTTTTGCGCTAAATGTAAGACTTGATGAACGCGACCAAGACGGAGCACATGTTTTTGACTTAGGCGCATATCGTTTTTTAAATAATACAGGCCGGATATTTTTAAGCCTCGACGACCCTGACTGGTTCGGACTATCACGTATCCGCACCAATGGCGCGAGCATTGATATTGAGCAAAATATTACCATGCCCTTCTTTAGCAATAGCCTTTGGCATCATATTGCATTGACTTTTAATGCTCAAAATCGGCAATTAAAAGTTTACGTAGAGGATACCATTATTTACGATTTTGCTACTCTTCTCGATGGGCCTGATCAGTGGGGAATTCTACAGACTTGGGAGTTAGGACGTAATCTGCATGACGTTATTCCCTCTTATTTCGAAGGTGCCATGAGCCATGTATTTTATGATGATAGAGTGCTAAGTGATAGTGAAATTAGCTATTTAGCTGGTGGAGGTGTATTTCCTCGTACTACGCAGCCGGCAGACCCGAACAATGTTGCAGAGCCGCCCAGCATTATATTAATTGCAGCGTCGGTATTGTTATTATTGTTATACCGCACAAAGACGTTTGATTTGCTGAGATTATAATCTTTTCGCTATGGCTTTTTAGTATTGGGTAATATTAGTTTATAAACGGCTATTAGTTTTAGCAGCCACAGCTCGAGCAGAGAGGTTCGAGCTGTGGCTGGTTTGCTCAAACCAAGTGAACACTTTACTTAATCGTCCGTCTTATCTTTAAACTCACACAAGTCTTCAATTACGCAAGCGCCACATTTGGGGTTGCGGGCAACGCAGACGTAACGGCCGTGTAAAATAAGCCAGTGGTGCACATCGACTTTAAATTCTTTAGGGACAAACTTAATCAGTTTTTCTTCCACTTCTTTAACGTTTTTACCCGGAGCAAACTTGGTTCGGTTGGATACTCTGTCTATATGCGTATCTACCGCAATAGTCGGCCAACCGAAAGCGACATTTAACACTACATTTGCAGTCTTTCTGCCAACGCCAGGGAGTGCCTCTAATGCCGCTCTGTCTTCTGGAACTTGTGAGTTGTGCTTGTCTATCAAGATTTGGCAGGTTTTGATGGTATTGGCTGCTTTTGAGTTAAACAGGCCAATGGTTTTTATGTATTCTTTTAAGCCTTCTTCACCTAATGCCAAAATAGCTTCAGGGGTATTGGCCACAGGATAAAGTTTAGCTGTTACTTTATTAACGCTAACGTCAGTTGCTTGAGCTGACAGTAACACTGCTATTAGTAGTTCGAAGGTAGTATTGTAGTCTAACTCAGTTTTTGGATTAGGATTGTTGTCTCTTAATCGGGTGAGTATCTCTCGGCGCTTTTCTTTATTCATTATATCTTTCGACTTACAGGCTTTAACTTAAGATAGTAAAAAGGCAGCTAAGTTGTTGTCTAAAAGCTGCCTTTGGTATTTTGTTTTACCCTTAGTTTACTGTGGTAACTCTGGCTCGTTGCGCTTTTTCAGGCTCTTGTTGGCTCTTTTGTTTTTGCGCTTGTTTGTTGTCTATGTAGTTTTTAAACGCAATGATCAGGCCCATACCAATAAATGCTCCCGGAGGTAAAATAGCGAGTAGGAACTGCTGTTCAAATTCAAACACTTGTAACTTTAATTCACTTGCCCATTGACCAAATAGCAAGTGAGCACCGTCGAATAGGGTGCCTTGACCAAGGACTTCTCGAACGCCACCAAGCAATAATAAAATAGCGCCAAAGCCTAAGCCCATCATCAAGCCGTCAAACGCAGCTGCGGCTGGTGGATTTTTTGAGGCAAATGCTTCTGCACGGCCAATGATCGCACAATTGGTCACAATAAGCGGTATGAAAATACCCAGCGACAAATAAAGGCCATAGGTGTAAGCATTCATTAATAATTGGATCATGGTAACGAACGAAGCAATGATCAAAATGAATACTGGGATACGAATTTCCTTTGTCACCCATTGTTGGATCAAGGAAATGGTTAAGTTAGACACAATAAGTACTAACATAGTTGCTATGGCTAAGCCTAGGGCGTTGACGAAGGTATTCGTTACCGCTAGAAGAGGGCACAAGCCTAGTAGTTGGACTAAAGCAGGGTTATTTTTCCACAAACCTTGCCAGCTAATATCAGCCCAGTTGGTCACTGCTTTTGTTTCTGCCTCAAGCTCTGTTTCATGTGCAGTGTTTTCAGGTTTTAGGCTATCGTCTAATTGTTCTGCTTCAGTTGTCATTGTTCACCTCATTGACCACATCGCTTGTTTGGACAACACTTTGCTCGGCGTTTTGGCAAGCATTAGCCAATGCAAATATTCGGCTAAAGTTTTCGTTTAGTTTTACTATGCTGGTTCTTAGTTGATTGACCACTGCTCTAGGAGTAATTGTTGCTCCTGTGAACTGGTCAAAATCACCGCCATCTTTCTTAACAAACCAGTGGCTATCTTCACTATCTGTTACTTGTTTGGCATTGAAATCTAACACCCAGTCAGATTTTGCTAGCTCAATTTTATCACCCAGCCCCGGCGTTTCTTGGTGCGCTAGTGTACGAACACCTTGCACAATACCGTTTGTATCAACACCTACGATTAGTTTAATCAAACCGTTATAACCTTGTTTGGTCTCGGTTTGATAAATAAGCGCATAGGGCTCGCCATTTTTGGTCGCTCGATAAATTGGCGCTTCAATTTCTAGCCCAGTGATCTCAACATCTTGTACCATAGCGCAGTTGTCTAACGGGTTATTATCAAACTTTGTCGCTTCTAGTACCTGAGTCACTTTCAAGAAGGTCTGCTGCTTTTCTTGTCTTTCAATAGCTGGTTTGGTTAATACATAGGTCAAAGACACCATTAAAGTACAAGCAGTGGCAAATGCGCCTAACAGTAGGGCGTTTTTCTTTGATGCCAGTAAAGTTAAATTTGAACTCATATTAACGCTTCGCCCTGTGTCCATAAGTTGTTGGTTGCGTGTAGTAATCTAATAAAGGCACCATCATATTGGCCAACAATACTGCGAATGCGACACCATCAGGGTAACCACCCCATTGACGGATCACGAATATTAAGGCACCAATCAGTGCACCATAAATTAGTCGTCCTTTAACTGTGGTACTGGCAGAAACAGGGTCGGTAGCGATGAAAAAGGCTGCGAACATAGTTGCGCCAGAGAACATGTGTTGAACAGGCGAAAGTGCCTGATCTGGTGAAGCTAGGTAAGCAAGGCTAGACAATACAAATAAGCTCGCTAACAGACCAACTGGAATATGCCATTTGATTGTGCCTGCTTTTAACATCCATAGGCCACCTAATAAGAAACCTAAGTTTATCCACTCCCAGCCATTGCCGCCGTATGAGCCATAAATAGCTTGGCTGGTTACTTCTGATGCGGTAAAACCTTGGCTTATTTGAGTTTTGAAGTTATCAAGTGGCGTAGCCATAGTTACGCCATCCACAGCCAGTTTAAGCTGAGTCATGTCATAACCGTCAATCGTAAAGTCAGTGAAAACAATTGAAAGTGCGTCGATAAAGGTTATCGAGTGCTGCATTAACTCCGCTGGTGGTTGCCAATTAGTCATAGCTACAGGGAAGGATATAAGTAGTACCACATAGCCAGCCATAGCTGGGTTAAACAGGTTAAAGCCTAGGCCACCGTATAGTTGTTTCACTATTATGATGGCAAATGCAGTACCAATAACTGCAATCCACCAAGGAGCTAGTGGCGGGATACTTAACGCAATAAGTAAACCCGTTAGCATTGCTGAGCCATCAGATAAAGTTGCTCGTACTGGCTTTTCTCTTAAGCTCAATAAAATGGCTTCCGAAACTAATGCAACGATTACGCACAGTGCGACTTGAATTGCCACACCCCAGCCAAAGAAAATAAGCTGAGCTAACAAACCTAATGAGGTGGCATACATCACTTGGCGCATGACTTGATTAGTGGTTAATCTAACTCGCCCGTGTGGTGAGCTAACAAACATATTTGATAAAAATTTCATTATTCTGACTCACCGCTTTGTTCTGCTTCTTTTGCTGCTTTTTTTGCTTTTGCTCGGGCAATGGCGGCGGCAACTTTTGCTTTCTTTGCTTGTTCTGGTGTCATTTCTTCAGAAGTTTCAGTTGTATTTACCTCGTCATCTTTGTCATCTGAGCCGGCAGACTCTGCTTCTTTCGCTGCTTTTTTCGCTTTAGCGCGAGCAATTGCAGCGGCTACTTTGTCTTTTTTCTCCTGCTCAGGATCAAGCGCTTCTGTTTCTTGCTCTGGCTCTGGTGCAGTTATCTCGTTTTGTTCTGTATCAACAATTGCATCCGCACCCGATTCTTTTGCTGCTTTCTTGGCTTTTGCCCTTGCAATGGCAGCTGCTACCTTGTCCTTTTTTACTTGCTCAGGATCTGCAGCTTCTGCTTCTTCAGTTGAATCAACTTCGGCTTTAGTTTGTTCGTCAGACCCTTCGGCTTTTGCTGCTTTTTTAGCTTTAGCACGAGCGATGGCTGCCGCAACCTTATCTTTTTTCGCTTGCTCTGGGTCAACAGCTTCTACTGGTTCTGCTGAAGTTGCATCGACTTTTGACTCGTCATCCGCTGCTTTAGCTGCCTTTTTCGCTTTTGCTCGAGCTATCGCAGCAGCTACTTTGTCTTTATTGCTATCGCTAGTTGACTCGGTTGAGCCACTTGTTTCTGTACTTGCTTCACTTTGTGCCGCGGCTTTTTTCGCTTTAGCGCGTGCAATAGCTTGTGCTACTTTATCTTTTGCTTCTGTTGCAGGAGCCGGTTCGGCTGTTTCTGCTCCTTCTTTCTTCGCCTTGGCACGAGCAAGCGCTGCCGCTATTTTGTCTTTGGCACTACTGTCGTTCGCCATAGCGTTACGACGTCTTTCCGCTGCTTCTTTGTGACGCTGTAAACGGGCTTCTTTTTCTTTTTCTAGTCGCTCTTGTCTTTGCTCAAAGCGCAGCTTGGCTTTTTCTGCTTTGAGCTTATCTTCTTTTGTTTGGCGAATTTCGGCTTTGCTAGTGCGATAGTACTGCACTAGTGGAATTTGGCTCGGACAAACGTAGGCACAGGCACCACATTCGATACAGTCGAACAAGTTGTATTCTTCTAGTTTTTCTTGGTCTTGTGCTTTACTGAACCACAGCATTTGTTGCGGCAACAATTCAGCTGGGCATGCTGCAGCACAATCGCCACAACGGATACAGGCTTGTTCTGTTTCGCGTAACGGCATGTAGTAGTCGTTAGCTGCCAAAATACAGTTTGTCGCTTTAACCACAGGCATAGCACCGTCCATGATGTTAAAGCCCATCATAGGGCCACCCATGATCACTCTTTGGTTTTTATCAGCTGTCATGCCAGCATGAGCCAGCAAATCTTTAACTTGAGTACCAAAAGGTACCCATAAGTTCTGTGGCTTAGTAATAGATTCACCAGTTACCGTAACCACTCGATTCGTCAGAGGTAAGCCATCAATAATGGCTTTTTTAACTGCAAACGCAGTTCCAACATTTTGAACTGAGATACCTAAATCAAGTGGCAAGCCACCAGAAGGAACTTGTTGGTTGGTCAACAACTGGATCAGTTGCTTTTCACCACCAGATGGATATTTTGTTGGTACTACTCGTACTTCGATATCGCTAATGCCTGTTAACGCTGTTTTCATACTTTCAATGGCTTCAGGCTTGTTATCTTCCATCCCTATTAAAGTATGCTTAGCACCTGTTGCATGGGCAATAATTTGGCAGCCTAGAATAATTTCTGCCGCATGTTCACGCATAAGCACGTCATCAGAGGTAATATAAGGTTCACACTCAACAGCATTGATGATAAGTAGCTCAACGGACTTTGGCGTATTGGTTTTGACGTAAGTTGGGAATGTTGCACCGCCAAGACCAGCGACGGCCATATCTTGTAGGTGAGCTGAAATATCCGCTTTATTTCTTTCGTGCCAGTTAAGTAAAGGCTGTGGTTCAACACTTTCATCTAAGCCGTCAGGTATTAACACCAATGTCGGTTCTGCAATGCCAGAAGGGTGGGCAGAGACATGATTGAGCACTTCTTTTACGGTGCCAGATGTTGGCGCATGAACGGGCAGGCTCAAACCTGAGGTTACTTTTGTTAAAGCTTGGCCTTTTTTAACTTGTTGTTGTGGACTAACAATAAGTTCACCAGCACTACCTATGTGCTGTTTTAATGGAATATAAAGCGCATCAGGCATTGGCAGGGTAGCTATCGCTGTGCCGTTTGAAAGGTGCTTACGCTCAGGCGGATGCACACCACCTGGGAAGTCCCAAATTTTGCCTAATTTTACTTGTTCTAAAAGGGTTAAATCGGATTGCAAAATCTTGTCTCGTTAGTCCAGGTTTTTAATTGGGATCAATAAGTTGTCCCACTTCCAGTTTGCTGTCGTTTGCTCAATTGGCACCATGTCAATACAGTCCACAGGGCAAGGTTCAACGCACAGGTCACAGCCAGTACATTCGTCTTTCATTACTGTGTGCATGGCTTTGGATGCACCTAAAATGGCATCAACAGGGCAGGCTTGAATACACTTAGTACAGCCAATACATTCGTCTTCACGGATAAAAGCAACTTTTTTAACGTCTTCTTCACCGTGGGCCGCGTCTAATGATTTAGCTTCCACGCCCATTAGGTCAGCTAATTCTTTAATAGTAGCTTCACCGCCGGGAGGACATTTATTAATTTCATCACCGTTGGCGATAGCTTCAGCGTAAGGACGACAACCAGGGTAGCCACATTGGCCACATTGGGTTTGTGGTAACTTGGCATCAATTTGATCAACTAAAGGATCCGCTTCTACTTTATATTTGATTGAGGCAAAACCTAAGATGGCACCGAAGGCCAAAGCAAGCAAAGCAAGAACAATAAGAGAGAAAGTAACAATCGACATTATACTTTCACCAAACCTGCGAAACCAAGGAAAGCCAGAGACATTAAGCCAGCTGTGATCATTGCGATTGCCGAGCCTTTAAATGGAGCCGGTACATCTGCAGCTGCTAATCGTTCTCGCATTGAAGCGAACAATACTAGGACAATTGAAAAGCCAACTGCGGCACCAAAGCCGTATAACACAGACTGCAAAAAGTTATGTTCGGCATTTACGTTTAGTAGTGCAACGCCTAATACCGCACAGTTTGTTGTGATCAAGGGTAAGAAAATACCTAACAAGCGATATAGCTTAGGGCTGGTTTTATTGACCACCATTTCAGTAAATTGCACCACAACCGCGATCACTAAAATAAATGCGATCGTACGCAAGTATTCTAGGCCAAGTGGTTGCAAAATATAACTATTTAAAATGTAACTGGCGACAGATGCGAGAGTCAGAACGAAAGTCGTTGCCAACGCCATGCCCATTGCTGTTTCAACTTTGCTGGATACCCCCATAAAAGGACAGAGGCCTAAAAACTTTACCAATACAAAGTTATTAACCAGTACAGTACTAATTAAAAGAAGAAAATATTCAGTCATTGTCTCTACGAATTATTCTTTTGCGGCATTATCCTTGTTTCACAAGGGATTAACAACACAAGAATTATATGGTTTTGATGTTAAACAATTAGCTAACTAGCTTGTTTCGACAGGCGTCAGATAAGCGTTTTAGCGAAGCCTAATATTTTATCGCAAATTCTATTCATTGTCTGTTATTAACTTATGCAAATCCGAACAACTTAGATCAATGATCTAGCAGAACAGGGACAAGGAATAAATTTAAACAATTGTTAGCTATCGCAAACTTTGTAAGAGCTTTTTAGTTGTAGGTAGAAATGAACAGTTAGCTAACGTTCGTCGCTTTTATTATGTTTTTCTTTAGCATTTTGCTGCAGTTTGTTAATTAAAGGTAAAAAGTGCTCTAACTTATTGACTCGTTTTAATGGCTGGCTATTTTTATCTTTTATCAGTTCGCTTTCTAATATAGCGGCGATCTTTTCTAATCGCTTGTCTTGCACGTATTCCGCAATAAAGTAGATCAACAACAACATCATAATAGGCGCAACAAGTGCGACTAATACAATTAAGCTAAGCGACACTAAGATTTGTGAATAAGATGATTGGAACTCTAGTACTAACTTGCCTTGGCTAGCTTTGACTCTTTGCACTGGTGTGTACAAATCAAAATACTTTAATACGTAAGAAAGAGCAGGGCGCAAGTTAGGATCTTTAATGTAGCGATACAGCACATTGTTGTCGGTGTCAGTAACGGTTAAATATTCGAAATCGACTGATGCTCTAAGCTGCTTGGTCAGTACTTTGGCATTTTCATTTAAATTACTGTGAAGTAATTGAATGATCAGTGCCTTTTGTTGCAGTTGTTTACTTTCTATTAATTTCGACGCGACTAAAAGTGCAGAACTAGCAAAGGCTAACCCCATAAATAAGCTGAAAATAATAACAAAGACAAAGAACTTACTTTTTCTAACCATGTGCTCGGAAAAAAATTAGTGGAACAGCTATGACAACAGAATTTGGCCAAAATGAAAAGTAAATAATATTTAGAGCAGTCTAGTCTGCGGCAATTAGATCGCTACAGGTCAGAAGAAAGAGTACAGTCCGGTGCTAAGCGACATTAGTCAAAAAAATCACTTTAAGAAAAAGTTAATAGAGAGTTATAACAAAGAAAGTAATAGTAAGAGCTTCGATGGCTCCCCCTCCCCGACTCGAACGGGGGACCTGCGCGGAATAAAGAGTACAGTCCGGCGCTAAGCGACACTAATTAATAAATTATTTAAATGATATATACAAAAGGCATGGTGTTTGAAGCTTCGATGGCTCCCCCTCCCCGACTCGAACGGGGGACCTGCGGATTAACAGTCCGTCGCTCTAACCAACTGAGCTAAGGGGGAATCTCGAATAAATGAAAAATCTACGTTTTATAAGATTTACATTATTGAAGTGTTTTTCGATGGCTCCCCCTCCCCGACTCGAACGGGGGACCTGCGGATTAACAGTCCGTCGCTCTAACCAACTGAGCTAAGGGGGAATCTCGAAAAAGATAATAAAGCTTGGATGACCAATCTTAGTAAAGCTTGGCTCCCCCTCCCCGACTCGAACGGGGGACCTGCGGATTAACAGTCCGTCGCTCTAACCAACTGAGCTAAGGGGGAATTGCTTTATTAATGTTGTAGAACAAAGATTAAGTTGGCTCCCCCTCCCCGACTCGAACGGGGGACCTGCGGATTAACAGTCCGTCGCTCTAACCAACTGAGCTAAGGGGGAACTTAATTGCTGTCTCAACAACGGGGCGCAATGTTAATTATCCGCATTATGACTGTCAACACATTTTGTGTCTTATTTACGACATTTTAGTTTGATTGCTCATATCATAAACAAATTCGCATGATCCTTTACTTGAATTTGGATCTGACGCTCTGTTTTTATTCGATCCTTTACCTAATATAAGGGCAAAAATAAATGGAGAACGAAAAAATCTATGCCATTTTTCCTGTCTTTTTGAAATTAAAATCCGTGCCACAATGAGTAATAAAATTGGCCTAATTTGGTGCATAAATCGTAATTTCCCGTTATTAAAGGTCTACAGCATTTTATCCACTGTTTCTGTGGATAACTCTGTGAATGAGTTTGTAATATGTCGCTGCAGGCCAGTAAAAACGGGTGTCAATAGGGTTTTTGTAGAAAAAATGAAATATTTTAAATGTTTAATTAAAACAATGGTTTACCTTGTTTTTGTTGTTTTTTTGGCAATATGGTATGAATTTTCAACAGGGCAGGGGAGAAATTAAACGCTACTGTGAACAAAGCATCGAATTAGCAGCTAAATAAACAAAGTCAAGATGAAATATGAGAAGTTTTTACAATTTTGTTACTAAATTACAGTTCGATATATTTCGCCAAAATTTACATGGTAAATCATCAATCGATTGCTTTTTCTTTTGCTGTTAATAAACGCTTGTTTAATATTTATAAGGATCCAAGTTAGTAGGATCTTTGCAAATAAATTTAGTTTTTATGATCACAAAATTTAGATATTGATTTAGAATGGTGGTTTCGTTTCGACAACAAGTCTTATATATGTCAGCAACCGCTAATTTACTCACTGCTCCTATTGCTCCAACCTTAAAGAAAATGACGACCCAAGTATTGGTAGGCATGATCACTTTAATGTCATTTAATTTGATCGATACTTTCTTTATTGGCTTGTTAGGCACAGAGCCATTGGCGGCGATATCTTTTACTTTCCCTGTTACTTTTACCATTATTAGCTTGGCGATAGGTTTAGGCATAGGCACTTCCGCTGTGATAGCTAAAGCTCGAGGCGCAGATAAACTTGATGAAGCTAGCGATGATGGTTTAGGGGCGTTATTTTTGTCTTTTATAATGGTGGCGATTTTGGCTGTTGCTACTTTTTATGCCACGGATCTTATCTTTACTGCTTTAGGTGCTAAGCCTGACATGTTGCCATTGATCCATGAGTATATGGATATTTGGTACTTGGGCGCGGTATTCTTAATTTCACCTATGATAGGTAACGCTATTCTAAGAGCGGCAGGGGACGCTAAGACTCCGAGTATCATTATGGCATCTAGTGGGATAGTGAACGCAATCTTAGATCCGCTGTTAATATTTGGTATTGGCCCTTTTCCAGAATTGGGAATTAAAGGTGCAGCGATTGCCAGTGTATTAGCTTGGATGGCAGCTTTCTTTGTGGTTTTTTATGTATTAACGGTGAAGAAAAAGTTAATTACTCTGCGTTGGTTGCCTATTCCTCATTTTATTACCATTTGTCGTCGGATCCTTAAAATAGGCTTACCAGCAGCTGGTGCAAATATGTTAACGCCAATCGCAATGGCAATTCTTACAGCTATGATAGCTGTGCACGGTAATGCCGCAGTTGCGGGTTTTGGTGTTGGTAGCCGTATAGAGTCGATTGCTATTATGGTGGTGCTTGCTTTGTCGATGACCTTGCCACCTTTTTTGAGCCAAAACTATGGCGCAGGCAATTGGCACCGAGTAGAAGAAGCTTATAAAAGAGTGATGAAGTTTGTCATGATTTGGCAGTTTGCCGTTTATTTAGTTCTGCTTGTCACAGCAGGCTATATTGCCATGGCCTTTGGTAAAGACGATCCAGAAGTCATGACGGTAATTAAACTATTTATTTGGACATTACCGCTGGGTTATGGCTTGCAAGGTATTATTATTCTGTCCAACTCTTCTTTTAATGCGTTACATAAACCTATTAGCGCATTAGCTTTATCGGTTATCAGACTATTTGTATTTTATATACCTTTTGCTTACCTAGGTTCGCTTTATTACGGTTTAACAGGGTTATTTGTTGGTTGCTTGATTGGTAATCTGTTTACCGCCGTGGTCTCGTATACTTGGTTTACTCAAGGTGTATTAAAGAAGGCAACGGCATGAATAAGTTAGAAAAGCCATTTGAATTATCCAGTCAGTATGAACCAGCAGGTGATCAGCCTACGGCGATCACACAACTTGTCGATGGTTTAGAGTCGGGGCTTGCTTATCAAACTTTACTTGGTGCAACGGGCACAGGTAAAACCTTTACTATGGCTAATGTTATCAAAGAGGTAGGTAGACCTACTTTGATCATGGCACACAACAAGACCTTAGCAGCGCAATTGTATGGTGAAATGAAAGAGTTTTTCCCTAACAATGCGGTTGAGTACTTTGTTTCTTATTATGATTATTACCAGCCAGAGGCTTATGTTGCTTCGACTGATACTTTTATCGAAAAAGACGCGTCGATTAATGAACATATAGAACAGATGCGTTTGTCAGCTACCAAGGCGCTAATGGAAAGAAAAGACGTAATTATTATTGCTTCTGTTTCTGCTATTTATGGTTTGGGCGATCCGGAATCATACATGAAAATGTTATTGCATTTACGTGTTGGCGATATGGTTGACCATAAACAAGTGTTATTACGCCTAGCTGAGATGCAATACACTAGAAACGATGTCGACTTTCAGCGAGGTTGTTATCGAGTTCGTGGCGATGTTATTGATATCTTTCCAGCAGATTCCGATAAGTTTGCATTAAGAGTGGAGTTATTTGACGAAGAGATCGAACAGATCACTATGTTTGACCCACTAACTGGTGCACTGGAAAAGAAACTGGCTCGTGCAACGGTATTCCCGAAAACCCACTATGTAACGCCAAGAGGTAAGATCTTAGCTGCAATCGAGCAGATCAAAGAAGAACTGAGAGAACGTAAAGCTCAGCTGAAAGACTTAAACAAGCTGGTAGAAGAACAGCGTATTAGTCAAAGGACTTTGTTCGATATCGAGATGATGCAGGAATTAGGCTATTGCTCTGGAATTGAAAACTACTCTCGTTATTTGTCTGACCGCAATCCTGGTGAAGCCCCGCCAACCTTAATTGACTACTTCCCAGCTGACGGTTTACTGATCATAGATGAATCACATGTTACGGTTTCGCAAATTGGCGCTATGTATAAAGGTGACCGTTCGAGAAAAGAAAACTTAGTTGAGTACGGCTTTAGATTACCATCAGCGTTAGATAACAGACCACTTAGGTTCCATGAGTTCGAACGCTTAGCACCACAAACTATTTATGTGTCAGCGACTCCTGGCGATTATGAAATGGAGCAAAGTGCAGGCGAAGTTGCTGAGCAAGTTGTGCGTCCAACGGGGTTATTGGATCCAGAAATTGAAGTGCGACCAATCGCAACTCAGGTTGACGACTTGATGTCAGAAGTACATTTACGCGTGGAGCGTAATGAGCGTGTATTAGCGACAACCTTGACGAAAAGAATGGCAGAGGATTTATCGGACTATCTGGCGGACCACGACATAAAAGTAAGATACCTGCATTCGGACATTGATACTGTTGAACGAATTGAAATAATTCGTGATTTAAGAGCGGGCAAATTTGATGTGTTGGTTGGTATTAACTTACTTCGTGAAGGTTTAGATATGCCAGAGGTATCTCTTGTTGCGATACTAGATGCTGACAAAGAAGGCTTTCTTCGCTCTGAACGTTCGTTAATCCAAACTATAGGTCGTGCAGCTCGTAACGTTAATGGTAAGGCTATTTTGTACGCTGACAAAGTGACAAAATCGATGAAAAAAGCCATTGATGAAACTGACAGAAGAAGAGCAAAACAGCAAGCACACAATGAGAAACATGGCATAGTACCAACGGGTCTTAACAAGAAGATCACAGATATTATGGATGTCGGTGACAGTGAAAAAGCACCGTCTGCAGCTCAGAAGATCTTAGTTGCAGAAGGGTTGGCGAACTACAAAACTAAATCTCCTGTCGAGCTAGCGAAACAAATCAAAGAACTTGAAGCACAAATGTTAGAACATGCGAAGAACTTAGAATTTGAGAAGGCCGCAGAACTTAGAGACCAAGTACAGCAGCTACAGGCACAGTTATTAAAAAGCTAAAAAATAAAGCTATAGAGCTTTAAGCCATAAGCAAGAGAAAGAGCTAGGCGATACTTCATAATTCTCTTTTAAAATTTGCTTACAGCTTACAGCTTACAGCTTACAGCTTACAGCTTACAGCTTACAGCTTACAGCTCGCTACTCTGGTATCTCCTGATGCTGATACTCTTTTTGCTGTACATGACGCTCAAACCATTCCAGTTCTTTATTTATTTTGAACAATCGATGCTTAGGTTTACGGTAACCATGAGGTTCATCAGGGGCAATATACAGCTCTGTCTCAACACCTAAATCACGCAGTGCCCGAAATAGTATTTTAGACTGAGTTGCCGGAACTCTGACATCTTCTTCACCAACAAAGATCAAGGTTGGGGTTTTTACTTTCCATAGTTGGCTAACAACCGAATCTTCGTTGTAATTTTCTATCGGCGCATTCTTTTGCCAAGGTTTGCCGCCAAACCACCAAGTTCGCATATAAGATGCGTCTGTTTCACCATACATAGACACCCAATCGACGACTCCAGCTCCAGACGATGCGGCCTTAAATCTATCAGTCATAGTGATCAGTTTGTTTGTCATATGACCACCTGCGCTCCAGCCCATTTTCACCAATTTATCAGGGTCGGCAAAGCCTTTAGCAACTAAATGGTCAATGCCTGACAAGACATCAAGGTGAGCGTTTCTAAAGTATTGACCGACCATATCTCTTAAAAATTCATCGCCATACCCTGTGCCCCCTCTGTGATTTACCATCAAAATGCCATAGCCTTTGGCTGCTAATACCGGTAAGTGATCAGTCGTACTCCACAGGCCAAATTGATCTGAACTTCTTGGCCCGCCATGGGTTTGTACAACTAAAGGGAAAGGAGTACCAGCTTGATAATTTAATGGGTAAGTTAGCAATCCCTCTATTGTTACGCCATCATGGCTGGGCCAACTCAGTTTTTCTTGTTGTGGTAATAAGAACCTTTGTTGAATATCTTGATAATGCTTAGTTAATCGAGTTAAGTCTTGCTCTGAACCTGTACCTAGCCATAGATCACCAGGCTCGGTTGCGCTGCGCTTTTCAATAACGTGTTGGTTTTGAGCTGGCTGGTAATGCCATTCATTGGTTGTCCAATCGCCAAAGGTCAGTTGTTGAATGTGGCCATTTATTATGTCAACTTGGTGTAAGTGAGTCGAAACCCCAATGTTTGCGGTAAAATATATTTTATTGTTAGCAGAGGCCCACTCAAAACTCTCAACTTCGCCGCTAAAATTCTGAGTTAATATTTGGCTTTTTTGACTGCTCATATCAAATACAAATAGATTGTTATTATGGTATTGCTCGTTGTTTGAGTTGACCGTTGCTGCATATACCAAAGCTTTACCATTTGCTGACAGGCGAGCATTCCTTTCATAATGATCATTATTGGTAAGACGTTGTTGTTTTTGGGTTGCCAAGTTCATTAACCAGAGCTCTGCTTGGTGGCGTTGATCCAGTAAACGACCTGGTGCTTTGCTTAATAAGATTAGGTTATTATCGGAAGCGAGTTGGTAATAAACAATTGACTCTTTGCCATCCGTTAATTGTTCGACCTTAGCTGATGAGATCTCTACTCGCCATAATGCTTTTGTATTGTTTGGATCTTCAAATGGCTTGATTTGTGCTGTCTTACTGTTAATTTTTGTTGGTTTAGCTTGAGCCGTGAAATAAAGGTACTTGCTATCATGTGACCAAGATAAGTTGCTTGGTTTTTGCTTCAAGTCTGTCAGCTTAAACGCTTCTCCACCATCTAAGTGCATTAAGTAAATATGTGGCACCTTGTCTTTATTTCTAGCGGTTAAAAACGCAACTTGCTGGCTGTTTGGTGCTATCACTGGAGAGCGAACAGAGTTATAGCCGAAGGTTAGTTGGCGACTATTCGCAGTGTCTATTTGATAACGCCAAAGTTGTTGGAGCCAACGGTTACGTTGCCAGTTAAGCTCATTCTTTAAATATAAAATAACCTTACCATCGCTACTTAGTTGACCGTCAGATATTTTGCTGAGCTCCAATATATCTACAGGAGTCATAGCGCGGGCAGAGTGTTTTTCAGTAGAACTTGCTGAGCCAACTGCGGCGCATGCAAAGCTCACTTGTGACAATAATAATAAAATAATAAGTTGAATATTAGACATGGAAATGACTCGAAAGTGGGCCTTCAGTACAGCTAATTAAGTTGTACTAAAGGCAAATTGTCGCTGTGATCAGAAAGTTAAATTAACGCGGGCATAAACATAACGACCTCTGTGGCCGAATGCATCAGCTACATTATGTGAGCCACCAGATTCAGTGTCACCAGTAGGGAGGAAAGGACCCTCATTGGCAAAGACATTGTTCACTCCTGTTGAAAACCTAGCTTTAATGTCGCCAAAGTTATGTGTGTAAGCAAGGGTAACGTTATGGAACAATTCGCTATCGATGTCTAAAAATATTGGCTTTTCAGGGAGCTGGCCTTGTTCACCTGCGGCAATATTCGTTTCATACTCACTGATCGCGTCGTCATAGGCTTGTTGTAGTTCTCGACTATCTATGCTTGAACCATAATAGGTTGTACGCCAGCTAACTCGCCAATCGTTGTGGCGCCAAGTTAAACTCAAACGACCTCTATCTTCGAATTTTTCGTGAACCAGTTCACCTTTTTGATCATCAATGATCACTTCATCTAGACCTTGTGATGTTAACTGATATTTGATTAAGTGAGTGTGGATATAGCGCAGCTCTAATTCACCAGGTAGGTTGATAGGAGCAAGGTTAAGCTCGTAGTTAAATTGATAGTCAACGCCGCTGGTTTCAACTAAATCTAAATTGAATTGACGTTGAATAACATTGGTTAACTGGCCATCTTGCACGTTTCTTTGAATATCCCGACAGAATGGATTATCACTACCAAAACTGGTTGAATCATAACATTGACGCAAAATATCTGTGTTGGTGTATGAGTCAATTGCATCTTCTATTTCAATATTATAATAATCAGCGGCGAGACTTAACCCATCGACAAAACTAGGTTGCCAAACAAAGCCAATTGTTTTGGTTGTCGCTTCTTCTTCTTTGAGACCTAGATTGCCTGCGTTAGGAGAAGAGTGGCTGCCACTTTCTTCTTCATAGATACCTTCTTCACCGTCAGCAATGGCTTGATTGATTGCAGTTGTAATACCCGGTTCAGATAAGCAGTTTTGCGCTATTTGGCCAGTGGAATTGAGTGTTACACCGTCACAAATATCGGTGAATGAGTCGACATCGCCCCTTGGTGGAGAGAACAATTCAGTTAAATCCGGAGCTCTTAACGCTCTTTGATAAGAGGTTCTTATGTTAAGGCCCTCAATGACTGACCATTGCAAGCCTGCACCAAAGCTCGCTACAGTACCAATGTTATCAATACCGTAGTCGGCTATGCGTAGCGATAAGTCGGTATTTAAAAATTCCACACCGGGTAAGTCGTTTAACAATGGAATACTGATCTCTGCAAATGCTTCTGTTACATCGTAATCACCTGTAAATGCCGGTACGTGACCAGAAGAGTGACCACCTCGCTGGTTGAGGGCATCAGGCTTAAGTTGCATTTCATCTTTACGGTATTCAAAACCAAAAGCAGCACCAACGAAACCTGCTGGTAATTCAAACAATTCACCGGACATATAACCTTGGGCGGTAAACTGTTCAACGATAGCTTCCTGCGCTAAATTTGCTCGAATGTAATCTGCTGCTTCAGGTGTAATTGAGCCTCGACCGAATAAATTTACAGGTACGCATCCATTAGCCCGAGCATTGGCATCTGCGCATTGGATAGTGCCGTCGGCAAGCTGCTCTGCATTTAGACCATGGCGCAGGTTAACAATGTCAATCTCATTGAAGCGAATTTGGTTTTGCTTATATCGGCCGTAACCGACAGAAGTTTCCCAATCCCATTCACTTTCGAAAACTGTGCCACGAAGGCCTGTCCAAAAACGTGTGGTTTCACGTTCATTTTCGGTTAACTGACGGCCAACTTCGACAAAGCGCCGATCCCAACGAATACCGCGGCTAGACTCGGCATCGACTATTTGTTGTGGTGCATAGGGGTTATCTAACGCTATACGACCGGCATCAAAGTCGGTTGCTGAAAAGGTGACAGGGTCAATGAGTGGATGATTGTCATTATAGTCATCGCCTTCAGGTTCTCTTTGATTGTTAGTATCAATAGCAGAGTGGATAAGGGTAAAAAATGCTTCGACCTTGTTGTCAAACTCGTAGTTAGCTTTGATGGCTAGGTTAAGCCTCTCTCGAGCACCATCTAAATCATCCTCGATACGAAAATCGTAACCATCTCGGTCTGTTTCAAAGCCTTCTTGTATACCAGTGTCATCATACCAAAAGTTGCTGCCATCAAATCGGCCGCCATCTGGGTCTGAACTTAAGCTGCCATATTGATCTGGAGTTATCTCAGCGACAGGGACTAAATCCCCTAGCTTGTTAACGTAAAAGTTACGACCATCTTCATAACGATAGTCTGCTTGCAGTAAAGATCTTGATACGTTACGAGCGCGAATTGCTGTCTCTTTATCAAAATTTAATGAGGCAAAAATATAACCTTTATCATTAGCAGAGCTTGCTCCCCAACTTAAGTCAAAAGTGTAATCTTCATTTGCCAAGCTATTAGAGCGTGCCGCTCTTAAATCAAGTTCTAGCCCTTCCTTGCCTTTTTCCGTGATTATGTTTACGACGCCGGCAACGGCGTCTGAACCATAAACTGCGGAAGCGCCACCAGTAATAACTTCGACCCTATCGACAAAACTTGAAGGGATAGTGCCTAAGCTCACTCTGTTACCATTGGCACTGTTTGATACAGTGCGACGACCATCGATTAATACTAAGGTTCTATTATCGCCTAAACCTCTTAAATCAGCGGTGTTTAGTCCTGAATTTTGAATATTTGTTGTTGAGGTTTGTGAACTTACACCTGCGACTGCAGAAGGGATTTCATATAAGGCATCAGCAATGTCGTTGGTGCCAATTTCGTCAATGTCATCTTTATTTAGCCCCACCAAAGGCATAGGCATAGAAAACTCATGTCTTTTTATTCTAGAGCCTGTGATTTGGATCTTTTCAATATCTTTTTCGGCGTTCGCCTTAGCTTCAATTTCTTCAGCCAACATCCCTGGGGAAGCGGTTATGGCCAAAATTGCTGTACTAATTGCAGTAAGTGTAAACTTGGCTTTCATCGAGTGTTCCTAGTATTTATTCTTAGTTATTGTTGTTAAAGCATTGAACCTTATATTTATTTTTGAATGGGTTCGCTTTTTGGGGTCTTGCAAAGTTTGAGTGAAGCCATAAAATACTTTTATTGGCATACTCAACACGCGTTCTTGTCGTTTTAATAAAACTTATATGGTTGTATGTAATGTAAGTCGATTAAGGAAGATCTGATGACTCGTTTTAATCACGTTTTAATCTCTATTTAATCTCTATTTCGCATTTTTATTGGGTTAAGGGCATAACAAAAAGAATGACAAACCAGGTTTCCTTCAAAATAGGTGAGTACACCATCAAGTCCGTAGAGCACAGTTTGCAAGATGGCGAAGGAAACATTGAATACTTGCAACCTAAGTTTATTGAAGTATTGAGTTATTTGGCTAAAAACTATCCTAATTTAGTGACTCGAGAAGCCCTAATAGAACATGTTTGGGAAGGCAATACTTATGTTGGAGAGAAAGCGTTAACCAATGCAATATGGCATATACGCAAGCGACTACATCAAGGTGAGCAAGAGTACATTCAAACCGTTCGGAAAAGTGGTTATCGTTTATTAGCTGAGCCTGAATACCTTAAGCAACAAGAGCCAAGTACCGAAAAAGCCTCTAGTACTGCAGCTCTGCAAAAAGATAAACTGTACTTATATATTATTGCGGCTTGTTTGCTGCTAATACTAAGTCTTAGCTATGGTTACTTCGAGTCGCTGGACAAGCTTAGCAGCGCAACAAAAATTACCTCGCTTACCTCGTCGCCGGGTAGAGAGGTTTATCCAGCAGTTTCACCCGATGGTCGTCGTCTTGTTTACTATTGGAAGCAAACGAATAAAGATCCAGACCTCTATATTAAAGACCTTGCTCAACCTAGTTTACCACCTAAGCAGATAACATTTGATACTGACCGCGAGTCAAAGCCTGTCTGGGGGAAAAATGGTCAAGTCATATACTATGTGAAAAAATCTTGGCAAAAAGATCGCTGTCACATTGTAAAACTTGATTTATCAACCAAAAAACAGACTCAACTTGCTCATTGTAACCCGCTAGCTAATAGTGCTTTGGCTATTTCTAACGATGGCAAACTATTAGTGTTCAACGGGGTTGATGATGAAAATAGCGAAGTCGGGATTTATTTACTCGATTTACAAAATCAATCAGCCGTAGCAAAGCGTATTTCCTGTCATACTGACTGTACTTTTTCCGACCGAGACGCTGTGTTTTCACCAGATGATAGACAACTGGTGTTTACTCGACGTGGTCAACCCTATGAAGAAGATCTGTTTTTATATGATTTGGAGTCAAGGCAGTGGCGTCGTCTCACCACTGGACAAACTAATGTTCATGGTATGGCATGGCATCCCAGTGGTGACAAAATTGTTTATAGTGCTGAAATAGCCAGTCAACGCAATGGTTACGTATTGGACTTAGTTACTCAAGAAGTGACCAGTTTAGCGGTTCCTGGCTTTAGCTTTCCATCATTTATCGGCAACACAAACAACTTGGTGTACCATGACTGGCGCATGACGAGTTATATTGGCAGCTTATCTTTGTCTGATGAGATCCAATCTGTACCTTTCCCTCTGATCCAATCTGAATTTAACCATAAAGATGTCGACTTTTCTGAGAGCCAAGGCCAGATCATATACGTTTCTAATGAATCAGGCGCGAACGAATTATGGAGTGCCCGTGGAGATGGTACCGAGCGTCAGCAGCTAACCTATTTAAATAAAAATGTTTCTGCGCCTCGCTGGTCACATAAAGGAGATAAAATAGCATTTTTAGTGCGCCACAGAGCAAGCGATCGCAACTCTATTTATATATTAGATACCGTTACTAAGCAGGTTTTACCGCTAAATAGTGAATTAAATAGTTTTGGTATACCCAATTGGACGTTAGATGATAAAGCTTTGTTAGTTGAAGCATCAGACGGCCAACAACAACAATTATTCAAGCTCCAATTAAACGGTGAAGCGACCATGTTGATCGATCAAGCCGTAAGCTTTGCTGTTCAAACCAAGAGTAATGAAATTTGGTATAGCGTTGACGATCTAGGTTTGTTTAGGCGTGTGAGCACAGGAAGAAATCTCGATACTAAGCTCGTTATCACGGCCAAGGAACTCGCTAGTTCATATAGCTGGTTAGTCAGTGACAATGGTATCTATTTTTTAAAAACATTCGCCAATCACCAAGAAATACAGCTATTTGATTTTTCAACAAATAAAGCAAGATCTTTGATTAAAACGCCTTTGCGAACACTCGGTTGGACATCACCGTTGAGTATAAATAAGCGAAACAAGCAGCTTATATTTAGTCAAAGCCAATCGAAAAATGTCGATATTAAAATGCTCGAACATTCCTTGTTGCAACAATAGTATCTAACATCGACGTTGTCTTTTGGTCTGCTTAAAGTGTAAATTAAAAGTGCTTTACTTTAACAAAAATTCATTCGCTGGGTTGGTCCCTGACAACTCAATGATTAAGCCTATCTTTCTAGTATTCGGTCGACTTAACCGACTCACTGCGCTTAACACTCTATCTTGTTGATCAAATGGCATCGCCATATCAGTCATAAACTCTCTAGCAGCCAAGGCTTCGTCGTTGGCGAGGTAGTTATTAAGCACATCGGCTTGGCTGAGCATTACATTATTCATCTTGGTTCCCCCATATTGATCACCGTTATTAATGGTAGTTGTTCATCAGGGTTCTTTTAGATTATCTAGCTATTATTCGATGGCTCGTTTAGAGGAATAAATTTTATAGTTTGATTTTAAAGGCGATATTTTTGCACAAAAAAAGCGCAGTCAAACTCAATAATATTCAAAAAACGCAGTAAATTAATCCAATATCCCATTTTAGGATGTTGTTTTGTTAATCTTTGCCGATAAACAAATACACAACTTTTGTATGGCTATTAGAGACAAAGTAGTGCACCATTTGGCCAATAATATTCCTGTTGATGGGTTGGTTTTTTTCGTCTTTGAATTTAGGAAGTAAAAACGAAATGAGTAAAGAGCAGATGTATTTAGAAAGCGATATTTTGCTTTCAACAACGGATTTAGACAGTCGTATTAAATACGCAAATGACAAGTTTTGCGATATAGCTGGTTACTCGCTGGCTGAAATGCAAGGCCAACCACACAATATGGTTAGGCACCCAGATATGCCAAAAGCGGCGTTCAAAGATTTATGGCAGTTTATTGGTGCGGGTAAACCTTGGATGGGGCCGGTAAAAAATAAGTGCAAAAATGGCGATTATTATTGGGTTAATGCTTATGTTACGCCAATTAAAGATGGTCAAGGTCGAGTAAAAGAGTATCAGTCTGTCAGGACATTACCGAGTCGGGAGCTAGTAAAACGAGCCGAACAAGCTTATCAAAGCGTTAACCAAGGCAAGATCCCAGCAGGCTTTAAATACAACTTAGACATGACTTTGTTTGCTTTGTTATTTAGCTACCTTATGACCTTAACTTTCGCCATCATGACATTAGTATCAGAGCTAAGCCTGTTGTTCCTATTACCTTTATTTTTGACCTCTTTAGTCATGTCAGTTTGTCTCACTAGCTGGCGAAAAAACTATACCCAGGTGTTAGCTGAAGCTAGAAAAGTATTTGACAACAATATGATGTCTTATTTGTATTCGGGGACCTCGGATGCCGTTGGTAATATTAGTTTGGCTTTGCAAATGCGTGCCGCTGAAATTCAAGCGATTGTCGGTAGGGTAAGTGACGTTTCTCAAACTGTCAGTGAGTCTGCTGCTGAAACCAGTAATACTGGAGAGCAAGTTGCTAGCTTACTTGGCAAGCAAAAAGTTGAAACTGAAAGTATTGCCACTGCAATGAGTCAAATGTCTTCCACCGTGACAGAAATCTCACGAGTCGTAGCTGACGCCTCAGAAGAAGGCCAACAAAGCTTAGCGCAAGCAACCACAGGCCAATCAGTTGTAACCAATACGGTAACTGAAATTCAAGCCCTATCCGAGCAATTAGCCGAAGCAGAACAGACGGTTGGCAAACTAGTTGAAGATGTAAAAACGATAGAGTCAGTCTCTAATGAAATTAGTTCTATTGCAGATCAAACCAATTTATTGGCACTGAATGCGGCAATAGAAGCTGCAAGAGCCGGAGAACAAGGGCGAGGCTTTTCTGTGGTGGCAGAAGAAGTTCGTTCGCTGGCAATGCGAACTCAACAATCGACAGAAGAAATCAATAATAAGTTAGTCGGTTTGCAAGTGGAGTCAGAGCGAGTGACTCAAGCGATGAACAAAGGTGCTGAACTTTCTAGCTCATGTGTTGAACTGTCGAAAAAAACAGGCTCTGCACTAAATGATATTAATACTCGTGTTACTACATTAGCGGCCATTAATGAGCAAATTGCCACTGCTATCGAAGAGCAAACTATGGTAGCAAAAGAGGTCAGTGATAATATCGCTCATATCTCCGAAATGGCAGTTGAATCTGAGCAGTATGGTCAACATGCATCTCTCGTGACTAACCACTTACTGGAAAAATTAGAAGAGCAAGGAGCTTTGATAAATCAGTTTCAGCGCGCTAGGTGATAACAATAAACCAGACAAAGTAGTCAGTTATTTGTCTGGTTTTGTTTCAGCTTGAACGGAGTCTGAGCATTAAAGGCTTTGCTCTAACTGTGCAATAGTTTGTTCAAGCAAGTCGTAAAACTCTTGGTGTTGAGTTTCAATAACTTGATTTTCACCGTCTTTAGCAGCTTGCTCCAGTACTAAAGAGTGTTGTTGGATCTGGTGAGCACCTACGCTAGCAGAAGCTCCCTTTATCGAGTGAGCCAGTTTGCCATACTCTTCAAAGTTGTTACTGCTGTGGTGTTCAATCAGAGAAGGTAAATATTCTTTTATTTGTTCAATGTACATACCTACGACAGACAAGAACAGTCCCTCGTCGTCCATACAGTTAACTAATCCTTGATCAACGTCTAGCCCTTCTAGCTGACGCAGCGCTTCTAATGACATTGTTTAATACTTCAATTTGTGAATATATAGCTAAGATTAAACCATATATGCCTGTTCAAGCAAATCGGCGAACTTGATGTGGGTCAAGATCAGCAATGTTATCACCAACCTTCACTCCAATTTTTAAGCTCGATAATGTCATTGGCTTGGACATTACTCATAAAGTCGGCATCCAAAGATTGGCCAATGGCAGAGTTTTCATAAACCTTAGTGATCTTGACTCGGTATGGGCTGATGACAAAGTTAGTCAGTAAGTTTCCACTGTCATCCATCACATCGGAACGGTATGAAATTCGGTATTCTTGACCAACAGATACGCCCTGTGCTCTGCCTATATTAAATTGAACTTGCTCGCCATCTTGTACTGAAACAATTTTACTTTGTAACTCTTGGCAGCTCATATGGGCAACGATGTCATTGCGGGCATCGGCCAATAATCGTTCCATAGCTTCGCCGTACTCTTTGTTCCAAAATTCACGGCCTCTGACATTAACTTCACGCTTTTTTGAGTATTGCCAATCAGCCGACGAGTGAAATTGATTTTGATATAACACTTCATGAGTCAAGGCATTGGCGATCATGATCTCCATACCAAAAAATCGCTCATATCTGTCATCTTGCCAAAACTTATAATCATTAGTTTGAGGACCAAAAGATAAGTCCGTGATCCGACCGAACATAACAAACTGACTGTTGGCGCTGTTTGCAACCGCATCAATTAGTTGATAACTAACTCGGCCTTGTTGTTCAAAGTCTTTGTTAATATTTAACTTTTTATCTAACCATGCGACCGGATAAATAGCATCTGAAGCGGTTCTAAGCATTTTCATCAAGCGTCTCGGCACCTCTTTTTCTAGCGGGTATAAGCCGCCAATTTGGGCATCAGACCAATGCTGAATTGGAAATTGAGTAATAGCGATTTTTTTACCAAAATCAGATGAGTAACATTTTTCATCTTCGGCAAAAATATCCGCCCGTATAGTTACCGAAACCATAGAGTCTTTATAGACTTCATCAATTATTTCAACGTTGTTAACCGAGCCATGAGAATTGATCATGGTGTAGTCATCAACCATTACGCCCTGTGAGATCTTTTGTACATTAGCGATATTGGCGCCAGCAAATAACATAGTTTGCTTCACAGCTTCTTGCAGTGCTCTGCTTTTTGCGCTTTTGACGTCGCCATGACGAATTTGAGCTTGGCCTGTTGCTTCGTACCATTGAGCCTGCGCTAAATTAGAACTGAGTGCTAAAGCGATAACAATAGTCAGCTTGTTAAATGTTTTGTGGGGCAACCAAGAGTTGGTAAACATATTGCTTTTCTCGCTTAACCAGTTAGACAAAAACATAGACAAAAATCCGTCGCTTTTATTGTTTAAAGATGAAATTAAATCAAGTACAGCAATATCTGAGCCAACAAAAAGATCCAGTTGTCTTGTTTTTTCCGCAATGTTGTGAGCTGGCGTGAAATTTGTATAAGTTTTTTACGCGCTGATATCAGCACCTAATTAAACAGGACAAAAGCCAGTTTTTTGTCATTTATCTTAATTACCACAGAGTGATGCTATGAAAAGGTTATTATTGGATTTAAAAGCTTGGGCAATATTTGCTGCAGTATTTCTACTATCTGGTTGCAGTACTTTGTTAGACAAACATGTTGTATGGGAATATGAAGAACCAAGTAGCTTTCCTATATTAAGAGCGGTAGGGTATGCACCAATTAACTCGCAACCAGGGCAAAGCCCAGAGATCAGAAATATAATGGCGATGAAAGCGTCTAAGCTTGAAGCTTATCGAGAGTTAGCCGAGCAAGTTTATGGTCGCCAAGTAAAAGGCTCATCAAACTTTAGCAATATGATAGCAACGGATGATAATCTCAGAGCAAAAGTTCAAGGGGTTATTCGTGGCGCTAAAATAGTCAAGTCATACCCAGTAGGTAACACCTATGCGACAGAGCTTGAACTAGATATGAAGCGAGTGCACGATTTATATAGGATCAACACCCGCTCTCGTGACGTTAAGAAAGTAAATTATTATTAAACTGAGAACTGGTAGAGCTATAAGCAGTAAGCCAAACTAAAAAGCTATAGAGCTTTAAGCTGTAAGTAAAAGAAAAACTTGACGATATTATTTCAAATGAACCTTAAAATTTGCTTACCGCTTACCGCTTACCGCTTACCGCTTACCGCTTACCGCTTACCGCTTACCGCTTACCGCTTACCGCTTAATTTCTACCTTCTCACACAGGCTCATAGCTAAGTTATTGTCATAATAAGCCGCTTCGTTAATAAAGGTTGGATAAACAGTTTTATCCCCTTGATAGTCAATTACTTCACCGTCAAATGTGGCAAATAAAGGGGCTCCAGGTTTGATAGGTTGAAAGTCTCCACCTTCAACACTTTGATGAACCATACCGGCTCTTTTACCTGACTCATCTAGAGGCAAGGTTAAACACTCCAAGTACCTGAATGCTTCGATGCTTGATGGTAAATTTGACAATTCATCAGTGTTGTACAACTCGACAAAATCCAAAATTAACTGAGTCATTGTTGCCATTTCTTCTGTAACTTGGTGCTTGAGTACCCCTTGTGGTACAGGGCCAACTTCAACAATAACGCCCAATTTCCCTAAAGTGCAAAGTAAGTGGTGTTCGTCGTTACTCTTGTGATCTTCATCTAAAAATATCACGGCCTCTGGCATATGTTGTTTCACATACAAAGCCAACAAGTCATAAAATTTGCCTTTTTGTGGGATCAGTAGTGTCGGGCCCATATTAGATGTGGTGTTATGTAAGTCGATGACTAAATCGGTTTTTGCATTACCTTTAGGGCCAAGCTGTTGATTCAGTACTTTGGCACGACTTTGTTCATAATTGGTTAGCGAATCATCCGCCAAAGATACTGCAGAAAATTGACGGTTAAGATCACTGTCGGTATATCTTTTGTTTGCGCTAATCGCTTTACTATTTGCAAGTAAAGTTTGGGTGTTAAAACTCTTACGGCTAACTAACTCTGGCTTAGCCTGCCAATGATTAACTAAGTAAATACCAGCAAGTTCATTACCGTGTGTGCCGCCGACAATAGCGACAGATTGGATCTTATCTAAATTCATAAAAAAACAGCTTTAGTGCATAATAATTCACTAACACTATCAACACTTAATCACCTTATTCAACCGTTAAATTGGATCTTTTCTCTATAGGCTATGCTTTAATTAGAATATGTACTCAACTGGTAAGAGTTGGCGCCGCTTTGGTGAGGTTTCTCGACAGTTGACTAGGTATGCTAGTTCAACCGCATATCAAGCTGTTTTGCTTACTTGTAAACTGGCTCTTTAATTTCGGCCTTTGTGCCAATTCTAGCCTGTAGAGAAAAAAATGTTTAATAAGCCTGTAGTTGCGATCATTCTTCTGTTGTTTGCCATGATTGGTTATGTGTATTGGCCTGCGGCTCAATCTGAGTCAAAACGAGGCGGTGCTGGTCAGCCAACATTGGTTAAATCTGACCTTGCGGAAATGATCCTATTTAAAGATGAAATTTCAGCGTTAGGTACAGCTCAAGCAAATGAGTCTGTGACGCTAACAGCACAGAGCACGGACAGAGTGAAAAGCATTCAGTTTGAAGATGGCCAGCAAGTAAAAACAGGTCAGCAATTATTAGCGCTTGAACACGCAGAAGAAAAAGCCTTGGTACAAGAGTTAAAGGTCAATTTAGCTGAGCAAAAAAGGCAGCTGCAACGGTTAAAAGATTTGAAAAAGCAAAGTGCCACGGCACAAAGTGCAATCGACAGCCAGACGAGCTTGATGGAGGCAACACAAGCTCAATTAGAAGTCGCTAAGATCCGTTTATCAGAAAAGTTTATCCAAGCGCCATTTTCGGGCCAGTTAGGTTTAAGGCAGGTTAGCCCTGGTCAGTTGGTGACAAACAATACAGTGATCACGAGTTTAGATGATTTATCTAAGATTAAAGTTGAGTTTCAATTACCAGAGCGCTACTTAAACCAAGTGGCTATTGGTCAGCCTGTAGCAGCAACCAATGTCGCTTATACCACGCCATTTTTAGGCGAGATCATCGCTATTTCTTCTCGATTAGACCGGGTAACACGAGCCTTTACAGTTCGTGCAATATTCGATAATTCAATGAGTAAGCTAAGGCCTGGTATGTTGTTACAGCTTAAAGTGGAAACCCAAGCTGCAGATGCTTTGATTATCCCTGAGTCGGCACTTATTCCAATTAACCAGAAACAATTTGTCTATCGCATTGTTGACAGCAAAGTTGAGCGCGTAGAAATTGCTATCGGTCGCCGTCAGCCTGGGCAAGTCGAAGTACTCAGTGGTTTATCACAGGGTGATGAAGTGGTTACTCAAGGAGTGATCAAAGTACGTCCTGGCTCGAAAGTGACAACTCAAGCAAACAAGGGGTAAGTCATGTTATTGTCTGATGTTTCAGTAAAACGTCCAGTATTTGCCACTGTTGTAAATCTTCTACTGCTGACCTTTGGCATTGTTTCCTTCTTTATGTTGTCGTTGCGACAATACCCGGATATTGACCCACCAATTGTATCGGTTTCAACCAGCTATCCAGGAGCGTCAGCAGAAATTGTCGAGAGTAAGATCACCCAGTTATTGGAAGATAGGATCTCTGGTATTGAAGGCATTAAAAATATTAACTCGACATCGAGAAATGGCCGCTCAAATATCACTATAGAATTCAACACCAACAGAGACATTGACTCTGCGTCAAACGACGTGCGCGAACGAGTCTCTAGAGCATTAAATAATTTACCTGACCAAGCGTTACCGCCTGAAGTATTTAAAGCAAATGACGACGAAGATGTGATTGTTTGGTTCGTAATGAACTCGGAAACAATGAACTCATTGGAGCTAACAGATTATGCTAAACGTTATATTGTTGACCGTTTTGCTGTTGTTGATGGGGTAGCTCGTGTTCGTGTTGGTGGCGGTCGCGATTATTCGATGAAAGTCTGGCTTGACCGTGATGCCATGGCGGCAAGGAATATCACAGTAACGGATATTGAAAATACCCTACGCCGTGAAAACGTAGAGTTACCTGCGGGCGAAGTAAAGTCTACAGACCGTTCATTTAACGTTAGAATTGAGCGCGCATACCGAACCCCTGAACAATATAAATCTTTAGTTGTTGGTCGTGGTGAAGATGGCTATCTAATTCGTTTAGGTGATGTCACTGACGTTGAGCTGACCGCAGAAGATATTGAAAATGCCTTTAGAGGTAATGGTAAAAACATGGTTGGTTTGGGGATCATCAAACAGTCAAAAGCCAATACCTTGGACGTGGTGCAAAATGCCAGAGCAGAAATGGCCAAGATCAGAGAGACCTTGCCAGCTGGTACTGAAATTACCGACTCTTACGATTCTTCGGTATTCATCGCTAAATCGATTGATGAAGTTTACAACACACTTGGTATCGCCATTGGACTAGTAATACTGGTGATTTACCTTTTCTTAGGTAATGTCAGGGCGACGCTTATTCCTGCCGTAACCGTTCCTGTTTCCTTGGTTGCAACCTTTACGGTATTGATGGTCTTAGGCTTCTCAATAAACCTACTAACGCTATTGGCTCTGGTATTAGCTATAGGGTTAGTCGTTGATGACTCTATTGTTGTACTTGAGAATATTTACCGTCGAATTGAACAAGGTGAATCGCCGCTTGTAGCCGCTTTTAAAGGCGCAAGAGAAGTAGGCTTTGCCGTTATTGCCACTACTTTAGTGTTAGTTTCAGTATTTATCCCACTGGTATTTTTAGAAGGCAATATAGGTCGTTTATTTGTTGAATTTGCCATTGCCGTAGCTACTGCTGTAGTTTTCTCAAGCTTCACCGCTTTGACCCTGTCACCTATGTTGTGCTCCAAAGTACTAAAACATCGAGAGCGCAGTTCCAAATTGGGCAGTTGGTTAGACAAAGGCTTTACACGTTTAGAACAAGGCTATGAAAAGCAGCTAGAACAAGGGGTAAGTAATAAGTTTGGCTTAGTGACTATTTTTGTTTTAGCCATTGTTACCGTTTGGGGCTTGTTTACTAGTATGCCAGAAGAGCTAGCGCCTAGAGAAGATAGAGGTAACTTCTTTGTTTTATTAAATGGTGTTGAAGGTTCAACCTTTAATAACAATTTAGCTAATGTAACAGAAATGGAAAAGTCGCTACTTAAGTATTACGAAAGAGGCGATATTGACCGGGTGATTGTTCGTTCACCAGGCTTTGGTGGTAACGCTGGTATTGCCATTATAGGTATGCCTGACTGGGATGAAAGAACCAAATCAACAGCGCAAGTCATGGGCGAGATCAACAAAGAATTACAATCTATTGCTGATGTTCGAGCGTTTGCCATTATGCGACAAGGGTTAGGTGGACGAGGTTTAGGTCGTCCAGTTCAGTTTGTGATCCAAGGTGATACTTATGAACAGCTAGCCTATTGGCGAGATACGATTTTAGAGCAAGCGAGAGCTAACCCTAATTTATTAAGGCTAGACTCAGACTACAAAGAGACTTTGCCTCAGTTATTGATCGAAATCGATACTGAAAGGGCGTCTGACTTAGGGGTTTCAGTACAAGACATAGGTCGAACGTTAGAAGCTATGTTAGGCCAACGCAGAGCGACAACCTACATAGAACGAGGTGAAGAGTACAATGTATTACTAGAAGGCCGTGATGAAGAGTTTAGAAGTCCAAGTGATTTAGATGACATCTATGTACGTTCACTTAGAACGGGTGAATTAATTCCGCTGGCAAACCTAGTTAAAGTAAATGAAAAAGCGACAGCGGGCAGGCTTAATCGCTACAACCGTATGCGCAGTATTACTATTTCGGCGAACTTAGCGGAAGGTTACACATTAGGTCAGGCATTAGACTTTTTGAATCAAGTAGTTGAACAGAACATTAGTGACAATGTATCGGTTGACTACAAAGGACAATCGGCTTTGTACAAAGAGTCTGGTAGCTCGATTTTGTTTGTAATGTTAATGGCGTTAGTTATCACTTACTTGGTTTTAGCGGCACAATTTGAAAGCTTTGTTCATCCTCTTGTTATCATGATAGCGGTGCCATTAGCCGCAGTCGGTGCTTTAATGGGACTAAAATTAGCAGGCATGAGTTTAAACATATATAGCCAGATAGGCTTGGTTATGTTGATTGGTCTAGCTGCTAAAAACGGTATCTTAATTGTCGAATTTGCTAACCAATTACGCGATAAAGGCGAAGAGTTCAAGACCGCTTTAGTGCATGCGGCAAAACAAAGATTAAGACCTATTGTAATGACATCATTCTCTACCGTAATGAGTGCGGTTCCGCTAATGATGGCCTCAGGCGCCGGAGCTGAAAGTCGCTCTGTAATTGGTGTTGTTATTTTCTTTGGTGTTGCTTTTTCATCGGTATTAACTTTATATGTGATCCCTATGGCCTATTATTGGATCGCAAAAAATACCGGTTCGCCACAAGCGGTGGCTAATCAGCTTGAGCGTGAGCAAGATCAACAAGGAGAGTCTTTAGTCAATGGCAGGCAACAAGCCTAAACTTTACTTTATTCCAGGCACTATGTGTGACCCTTTAATTTGGTCACGCATATGGCCTGAGTTAAAGCAAGATTTTCAATTACAACATGTAGCCATTCCAGCCCATAATGATTTGCCACAACTACTAGATGGTTTGTGGCAACAGATCAGCGAAGACAAAGCCAACTTAGTTGGCTTTTCTATGGGCGGTTATTTGGCTACCTGTCTTGCTGAAAAATGGCCAGAACGATGCAATAAAGTCATCGTTATTTCTAATTCGCCTTGTCAGCTGCCTGAAACTGAAATGATACAACGTGAACAAACCATCAACTGGTTACAGAAGTTTCAATATCGCGGCATTACCGAACAAAAAATGCAGTCTATGTTGGCGCAAAGCAGAGCCAATGACACTAGCATCAAGCAAATCATAATGCAGATGGAACAAAATTTAGGTTATCCAACGTTATTGCAGCAACTGCAGGCCACGTCCAAACGAACAGATAAGTCTGATGTACTAAAAGCCAAACAAGTAGCATTTTCATTTTGCCATGGCGATGAAGATAACTTGGTTAATAAAGCTTGGTTAAGCACGATAGCAAAACAACAAAATTACCCTTTATTACAAGTGGCAGATTGCGGTCATATGTTGCCTTTGGAGCAGTCCGATAAACTGATTGAGTTCATTGCTAAACAGTTCGTTTAGTAATTGCAAATAACCCTTTTGAGAATGTTACAAAATATATCAAGCGGGTGTTTAATCTCAGCGACACCACCACTCACCTAGATACAACCCTCGTTCTATTGAGGTTTATTACAGCGCGTCTAAGATATGCACTGACAATTAATAACTGACCTTTTTGTTATGAACTTAACAAGACAATCTTTGAAAAGTCCTGCAAGCGTATTGGTGTTACTTACGCTGATATTCTTGTTTGGTATCATTAGCATCTTCAAATTGCCAATTCAGTTGACCCCTGATATTGAGCAGCCACAAATCACTATTATGTCTGGTTGGCGAGAAGCGGCACCAGAAGAAATTGAATCTGTGATCATTGAACCGTTGGAAAATGCGGTTAAAAATACGCCTGGTGCACTTGAAGTGACTACTATGATCAATCGTGGCCGAGGCTTTATCAATCTCACGTTTGACGTTAATGAAGATATGCAGCAAGCCATGCTTAATGTGTTAACCGCACTAAATCAAGCGCCCCCTTTACCACTTGACGCATTTGAACCAATAGTTACTTCCGGTGGTAATGGTGGACCAGGTGGCGGAGGCCCAACTCTGGCATCGTTGCTGGTGGTAGCGGAAGAAAATGCAAGTTTAGATATGTCTGCCTATCAAGAAGTTATCGAAGCTTACATTGAGCCAAGGCTAGCGCAAATTCCTGGTGTATCTTTTGTTAATTTAGCCAGTGAAAGACCAAAAGAGTTAAGAATAACTTTTGACCCATACAAAGCAGCCTCTTTAGGCATAAGTATTGGCCAGTTGACACAAACCCTAACAGCTGCCCGTGATGTATCGGCTGGTAGTGCTGATGTAGGTCGTCGCCAGTACACGGTAAGGTTTACTGGTCAATATGACGCGGATTCTCTCAGCCAAATGCGTATAGCATACAGTAACGGTCGTCCTGTTTATCTATCGGATGTTGCCACGGTTAAAGAAACCTATACTGACTTTCAGTCTTTTACCCTTAGAAATGGTAAGCCTGCTTACTACATCACGTTATCGCGAATGAACAAATCAAACACGGTGGCGGTATTGGATGAAGTCAATAAAGCAATTGCCGAGCTGAACAAGGGACCATTAGCTAAAAGTGGCTTAGCAATAGAGTTGAGCTTTGACGCATCTGTACACATTCGTAATGCCTTAGATTTAGTTAAGAGTAACCTTGGTTTAGGTGTGTTATTGGCTTTGGCCATTCTTTGGATGTTTTTGAGAGGTTGGCGAGCAACTTTAATTATCGGGGCTACTATTCCTATCTCATTAATGGCCTCGTTTTTAGCGCTTAACTTCTTTGATAGAAGTCTAAATGTGGTATCACTAGCGGGGTTGGCATTTTCGGTTGGCCTAGTTTTGGATGCGGCCATTATCGTGCAAGAGAACATCTCAAGATTGCGCCGCTCAGGTATGGATAATCATAAATCAGTGTTAAAAGGTGCAACGCAAGTCACGGCTGCATTATTAGCTTCGACTGCCACCAGTGTTGCAATATTCTTACCTATTTTATTTATGGCTGGCATTGAAGGGCAGTTGTTTTCTGACCTTGCTATGACCCTTTCTATTTCGGTAATTGCCTCTTTAATTAGTGCAATCACCGTGATCCCAATCGCTAGTAAGTATTTACTTAAAGACTCTAAATTCAGCGACCCATTTGCGGGTTTTTGGATCAAGTTGACGCGTTTGGTTATGAAGCTAACAGACACACGCAAAAAGCAAGTGAGCTGGATTAGCTTGTTGTTAGCTGGCTCGCTAGTGATCACTTTTACTTTAGTGCCAAGAACGGACTTTATGCCAAGAGCGCCAACGGACGGATTCTTTTATTCATTGGTTGTACCGCCAGGTGGCAATGTCAATTTTATGGAACAAGAGATCGCAAACCGAGTTAAAGAGAAGATGAAGCCTTTCCTCAAAGGTGGAGAAAACCATCTGATCAAAGACTACAACTTCTACAGCTTTGGCTCTAATGCTGGTGGCTTTATTTATTCTGCCGATCCGCAAAAGGTAGAGGAATTAATGACCATTGCTAGAGAGCAAATTTTTGATGGCTTACCTGATACGCAAGTTTTTATGTTCCGTGGCTCTATGATCCAAATATCTAACGGTGGTGACGGTAGAACCATGAATATGGATATTACAGGGGCTAACATGGACGAACTGATCAGTACCGCAAGAATGGGCTTAACGCAATTAAAAGAGCACTTTCCAGAAGCGGTAGCTAGGCCGAATCCGGCGTTAGATATGGCACAACCAGAGCTTAGAATCGAGCCAAATGATCGCAGAATATCTCAGGCTGGATTAACGCGACGAGATGTTGCCAGATACATTCAATCCTTTACCAGTGGCATGTTTGTCAACGAGTTCTTTGATGGTAACGAGAGAATGAATGTGATTTTACGTGCCGAGCCTTGGCAGACACCAGAAGCGCTAGCGCATTTACCAATTGTAACTCGTGATGCGGGCATTCAAACTCTCGGTGAATTGACACATATAGAGCGCACCGTAGGGCCATCTCAGTTACGCAGAGTGAATGGCAAGAAAACCATTACTTTGCAGATCACGCCTCCGGCTGATATGTCGTTAGACCAAGCGCAACAAATTCTAAACGAAAAAGTATTGCCAAAGCTGGATGCCGACAAGCCTGAATCTGTGACTATTTTCTTAGCGGGCAATGCCAAACAAATGAATACGGCCATTAAAGAAATGACGAATAACTTCTTGTTAGCTCTATTTATTTTGTTCCTATTAATGACGGCACTATTCCGTTCTGCGCTGGATAGCTTCTTTGTCCTTTTAGTTATGCCAATGGCGGTAGCGGGGGGAGTATTAGCGTTAGCAACGCTCAATCTATTTACCTTCCAGTCTTTGGATTTATTGACCATGATTGGCTTTATTATCCTGCTTGGCTTAGTGGTAAACAATGCCATTTTATTGGTGGACCAAACCAGAGCGGCTGAAAAGTTAGGATTTTCTAGACGAGATGCAGTTGAGCAAGCCGTAGCAATTCGTGCAAGACCGGTTTACTTAAGTACACTGACAAGCTTATTTGGCATGTTGCCACTGGTTATTGTGCCTGGCGTAGGCGCTGAAATCTATCGAGGTTTGGCTGCGGTAATTGTTGGCGGTATGGCCGTAAGCGCGATGTTCACACTGATCTTGATGCCGAGTTTATTACAGTTAGGTAAAAGTAAGTACAAGCCTAAAACAATTAACCAAAACGTAACCACCATTGAACCAGCAGTAGTAGGGAAATAATGATGAAATATTCAAATAAGTTGATTGCAGCTTTATCTTTAGCTTTGTTCAGTCAGACCAGTCTTGCAGCTCAAACCACACCAATTGTCGAGATTGAAGCGGTTCAACAGCAGCAATTAGTAAGCAAGTTTGTTGGTCACGGTACCGTCTATGGTAAGCAAAATGTAGTCCTAACTGCAGGTGCGAGCGGCTTGCTAACCTATGTTGTAGAGCCTGGGCAAAGAGTAACCAAAGGTGATGTGGTGGCGAAAATAGACTTACTGCCTTTGCAATTACAGCAAGCTGAACAAAAGGCCTTATTAAAAAGAGCTGAGATCAATCAACGATATCAACAAAAAGAGCTAGCTCGCTTGGCAGCATTAGCGAAAGTGGATGCTGCGGCTAAATCGGCCTTTGATCAGACTCAAACCCAAGCAGAACTGGCTGGCTCAGATATTGAAATAGCAAAAATTAGGTTAAAGCAACTGCAAGACCAAATCGACCGAGCAGTAGTGAAAGCTCCATTTAACGGCATTATTAGTCAGCGTCATGTTAAAGCTGGAACAGACGTCAACCGTGCAGAAGACTTGGTAACTTTGCTAGACACAGAGCAACAAGAAGTCAGAGTATTTGTACCTATGCGTTATTTACCATTTTTGACGATAGGGCATAGCGTAACAATGAACAGTGGTAATTTAGAGTTAGCTCAGTCTGCTACTGCTGATATTAGTGCAATCATCCCAGTAACGGACACTCGCTCACAAACATTTGAAGTGAGAGCGGATCTGGCGGGGGAGGACTTAGGTAAGTGGGCAACGGGTCAGTTGGTTGATGTAACCTTACCGATTAAACAAGACAAGATATCAACTTTGATCAATCGCGACGCATTGCTGCTTCGTCCTGACGGTACTTACGTGGTGAAAGTCAGCGATGATATGAAAGCTCAGAGGTTGAAGGTTAAAGTTGCAGGTGGTCAGGCACAGCTGGTTGCAGTTGAAGTCGTTGATGGCAACGCTTTGAGTGAAGGCGACAAGGTTGCTATTCGCGGCGCTGAAGGTCTACAAACAGGTCAAGAGGTTGAGCTAAAAACCAATTAAAGAGCTTAAAAACAACTCACCACAGAGGGCACAGAGAGTACAAAAGCTAGTGAACTTGAAATACTTGTCGTTTTTACCTTTGAAAATTAAACGAGATAGCTACAGTATTAAGCTTCAGATATTCTGAGCAATCACCCGCAAGTAGCTCTGTGTTCTCTGTGGTTTAATCTTTCTAAATTAACAGATATCGTCAGTGAAAAGAAAATTTGAATCTGGACGCCATTACGCTGATAATTAATTCAGTGAGAAGTATATTGAGAAATTTAACATGGCAATGTCCCTGCAAGAGCAGCTATTGAAAGCTGGCCTTACCAACGAAAAGAAAGCAAAAAAAGCAAAGAAATCAAGCAAAAAAACTCGTGAACTAAAGCGCGAAGTAAAAGCGGCGACAGAAGAAAAAAGAGCGGCTGAGCAACAAAAAGCGAAAGAACTCAATCAGAAGATCCAACAAGAAGCACAAAATAAAGCCATTCAAGCGCAAATTATCCAGCTTATTGCTATGAATAAGCAGGAGTTATCTGGTGACATCAGCTACAACTTTACCGACGGTTCAGCGATCAAAAACCTTAAGGTCAATGAGGCAATGCAAAAGCAGTTAGCTAGCGGTATTTTAACTATAGTCAGCTTTGAAGATGACTATGCGGTTATTCCAAGCGTCGTTGCTGAGAAGATCGCACTTAGAGATGATTCATGCATTATATCTAAAGCCGAACAAGAGCAAGTTGATGAAGACGACCCGTATGCGGACTATGTTATTCCTGACGACTTAATGTGGTAATTAATGAAGTTATTGCTGCCACTGCTCGTTGTTTTATTTGGCTCAGCAAAGGCCTGGGCTAAGAATATTGATGTAGTGGCAGGGCTGAGTAAGCCGCCTTACATTTATCAAGAAAATGGAGAAGTAACAGGCTTCGAAATTGAGTTAATTCAACAGATCTTCAGCCAGATTGGATTACAGCCTAAGTTTCATTTAACCCCTTATGGCAGAAGCATGAGGATGTTAACTAAACCAAACTTAGATGCCATCATTACCGCCTCACCGTTAGTTTTTAAAGACAAAACGGTGCTGACCAAACCTTACATCAATTATCAAAATGTGGTGGTGAGTTTAGCCCATAAAGAAATTGTTATTACCGACATAAAACAGCTCGCTAATTACAGTATTGCAGCATTTCAAATCGCCTCTAAAGTACTTGGTGAAAAGTTCGCTGTGGCAGCAAAACAAAGTCCCTATTACACCGAAGTACCAGAGCAGCGCCGCCAGCTCATTATGCTAGAGCAGGAAAAGGTAAACACCTTAGTCATGGATATTAATATTTTTAATCACTTTAAGTGGGCAGAATATCCAAATGTTAATTTTGCTTCTGTGTTTCCACTTAGCTTTTATGGTGTGGCATTTAAAGACCCTGAGTTAGTTACTTTGTTTAATCGACAGTGGCTTAGGTACAAAAAGTCTGAGCAGTACCAAAGACTTAAAAACAAGTACAAGATCCAGCAACAACTTTAATTGATAAATAGTTGCTCAAGCAGTTTGTCTAAGTGCTCATCTTGAACAAACATCATGCCAAACGACACCGTTGCTGGATCTTCTCTGTGTTGATTTTTTATTTCTGCTTTTAATATCACAGAATCTTCGTTCGCTAAGGTTATATTTAGGTACACAGGTACGTGCTGAATTTTACTTTTATTTTCAGGCCATTGTGCAATGACCCGGCATCCCCCAGCAGATATATCTTTGATCTGACCTGATACTTGCGTTTTAGCATCATATAAAGCGTCAGGATTGTGCTCTTCTCGATGGAAAAACGTAACGTCAAGTTGAGTTAAAATTCGGTTTTCTTTGCGCAGAGAGATGCTTTCTATTTGTTTTGGTGAGCGAATAAATAGCAGGCCTTTTGGCCTCGGCGGGATGATATCCACTGTGCTGCGAAACGCGATGCATTTGCCTGCTTCCCCTTCCAGCAAAGTTCTTACTATGCAGCCTTTGCCCTCTTGTACCAGATCAGAATAATCGCGTAGCACCAGGACAGACAATGAGACAATAATGTATTTGCCTTCTTCAAAGCCAATTAATCTAGATTTTACTCTAAGCGGAGTTTTGGCACTAAATTCTAAGTCAACAATACTACCGGGGCGTAAGTGTCTAAAGGCTTGAATAAGGTCTAATCTCTGATGTTTAGCGACATTTTCAGCAATTGAACTCATGGCCCTCTCATCCTTAAACGCTTTCAATATAATCAATTTACTAAGTTGCTGAATAAAATCCAACCGTTTATTTAGACCATTTCCGAACGAAAACTAAATGGTTCCGGACTAAAATCTGACTTTGTTAGGTAGGCAGCGTTTTATCGAGGAAGAATTGCTTGAGGTTATCTGTTGGGTAAGAAAAATAGCGTATTGAGCTTGTGAAGGGGGAATACATGCCCTTGTCTTAGTAAAAGTAAGGGCATGTATATACGGCTATTTTTGCGCTAATTGTTTTTTAATATCGGCTAACTCATTCAAGATCTGTTGCATTTGATCTTCTTGATGAGCCAGTACTTCATCTTCTTTTTCTTGTGCTTTGGCTTCTCGTACCTTGGCGTGTTCTTCTTCCATAACATTTACCACGATGCCAATAACCATGTTTAAAAAAGCAAATGCGGTGAAGAAGATAAAGGTTAAATAATAAATCCAACTCAGTGGGTAAACGGTCATCGTTTCATACATAACGTCGGTCCAATCTTCAAACGTCATGACCCTAAATAGGGTTAATAATGAAATGGTAATATCGCCCCACAATTCAGGGTTAATGGCTTCAAACATAGTGCTGCCAATCGCTGCATAGATATAAAATATTATGAACATCAATAACATAACGTAACCAAGTTGCGGCAACGCCTTGATCAGAGAGGTCAATAATATTCTCAACTCAGGGATAAAAGAGATCATACGCAATACTCTAAATACCCTTACCAATCGAGCAATCAATGCCATGTCAGTGTTTTCGATAGGGATCAAACTGACGGCCACTATCAAGGTATCAAATAAATTCCAAAAGTTATGGAAGAAACGCTTCTTGTTTTCTTCGGCTAACCATCGAATTGCGATCTCAAATACAAAGAATACTGTAATAAACAGATCTAAGTACTGAGTGATGAGATGAAGTGTTGGTGAAATTTCATAAGTTTTTACACCAACCAATAATGCAGAAGCAATAATGACTGAAATAACAAAAAATTCGAAAAACTTATTACTGCGAATTTTTAAAAACACCTTAGGTGCGTTGCTAAGACCCATAATGGTTAATAATTGTCGATAAATTAAATGAACCGCGATTTTACTGACTAAAAACTTGATATCCAAGCTTTAGTTTTAAAGCTTTATGCCGACAGCCTATAGTTATTATAATGAGGTTGGATGGTTACTAGTTGAATATCACATGGTGAAAACGAAAGAGCTTAATTTAAAATTCTTGCTGCTGACGGTCATGCCTTTGTTGCTTGCATTGGCTGGTGTCATGATCGTGACTCAATCACAATTTAGAGACTTAGCACAAGAAGCAGAAGATACTTACCGACAGAATATTCTGTCGCATAAAAAGCAAGAGATTAAAAACTACATGGCCATTGCCAATGGCGCTATTAAATCATTAGAGCAAGCACCTGAACAGAGTGAGCAAGAGTTCCAGCAAAAATTACGCTTTATGCTTGGCAATATGCGGTTTGGTAGCGACGGCTACTTTTTTGTTTATGATTATCAAGGCAACAGCATCATATTACCCGGTCAAGAATGGCGAGAAGGCAATAACTGGTTTGAGATGCAAGATAGCAACGGCACTAAGTTGATTCAAAATTTGATAACACAAGCTAAGCAGGGAGGAGGGTTTTCCAATTATTTATTTAATCAACCTTCAAAAGACGGCTTAGAAGGCAAAAAGTTAGCTTATTCTCAACCTTTTGATGCCAAACCTTGGCTTATCGGTACTGGTGATTATATCGATAATATTGATAAACAAGTCATGGAACTTGATGAGGCAATGTCAGAAAAAATTAATCGGACATTATACGTTAGCTTGTTTATTGCGGCGTTTGCGGTTGTCGTGGTGTTTTCCGCTGGTATGTTGATTAGAGTGAGCGAAAACAGGCTGGCCAATAAGAAACTGAGAGAGTTAAACGAGCGAATTTTTCAAACCCAAGAAGAAGAGTCGAAGCGCATTTCTCGAGAGTTACATGATGGCATTAGCCAAACCATTGCAGCGGCTAGATTCTCGCTTGAAACTGCGCAATTAAAGTCGCAAATGCAAGTCGATGTGAGCAAAGATATTACCTTAGCCATAGAGTTGATTAGTAAGATCATGATGGATATTCGAGCCATTTCCCACCAGTTACATCCTAGTGTTTTAGAAGATCACGGTTTGAGTGCGGCACTGGATGAACTAGGTCACGAGTTTGCCAAGCGAACGGGAATTAAAGTTGAGGTTGAACGTTTACCAGTTAGCAATATTTTAACTGCTGAGCTGACAAACGCACTTTATCGTATTGCTCAAGAAGCGCTGACCAATGTTGAGCGACATGCTAATGCTTGCTATGTAAACATGTCTTTAACTTTAGTAAATGGCTGGCTGAGGTTGAAAGTAACAGATAATGGTTGTGGTTTTGAACAACAGCCAGAGTCAGTAAATACTGGCATAGGTTTGAGAAACATGAGAGAGAGATTGAATTTTTATAGCGGTAAGTTGAAGGTGGACTCCCGCCCAGGTAAAACCCAAATTACGGCTTATATTCCGCAAAGCCAGTTAAGTTATAGTGGCGAGCTTGGACAAAGTTAGGTGAGTAACATGCTAAGAGTATTATTGGTTGATGATCACCCGATGTTTCGCGAAGGGCTGAAATATAGGTTGAGTTTAGAGCCCGATGTCGAAGTCACTGCAGAAGCTGAAGACGGTAAGCAAGCACTTGCTCTACTTGAGCAGCAAGAGTTTGAATTACTGCTGATGGACATCAATATGCCAGAGATGGACGGCATGTATTTATTGGAGCTGATCCGCGAAAAAGGCATTGAAAGTAAAGTGTTGATGCTGAGCATGCATAACAATAAAGAATATATATTGGCGGCCATGCGCCATGGTGCTAATGGCTATATTTTAAAAGATGTACCGGGCAATGAGTTGGTTAATGCAATTAAACAAGTCGCAGCTGGCAAAGCTTACTTTAGCCAAGAGGTAACGGCTATCTTGTCGCAACAAATTGCCAGCGAGCAAAAACCAGAGATCACACGTCGCGAGCAACTTGTATTGCGTTTACTCTCACAGGGACTAGTCGATAAACGCATAGCGAATGAGTTAAACATTAGTAACCGCACAGTTGAAACCCACAAGCGAAATATTAAGAGAAAGTTAGGTATCGAGTCGACGGCAGGACTGATCCGTTATGCCATTGATCACGGCTTAGATAAATAAGCTAAGTTAATTGTCAGCGCTTTTTTATTTATTCTTGTAATTTAATAGACGATCGGTCTATTATATTCAAATGACATCATCTACAACAAAACCTCGTCGAGGAAGACCACCTAAAGCTAGTGCTGAGAATAGAGACACTAGGGCTGAGTTAATTCGCAGTGGTCTCGAACATCTTACCGAAATCGGCTTCGTCGCATCAGGCATAGATAAGATCCTGAAAAAAGTGGGCGTGCCTAAAGGGTCATTCTATTTCTACTTTTCGAGCAAAGAAGCTTTTGGCCATGCGGTGTTAGAAAACTATGCTAAGTATTTTGAGAATAAACTGGATGCCTGCTTGTTAGACACCTCTTATTCTCCATTAATGCGTTTAAGCAACTTCGTTGATGATGCCAAGTTAGGTATGGCAAGGCACCACTTTAAACGCGGTTGTTTAGTTGGCAATTTAGGTCAAGAAGTGGATTTACTGCCAGAGAGCTTTAGAGCTAAGCTCATTAACATATTTGCCAGCTGGCAAAAGCGAGTTGCAACATGTTTACAAGCGGCACAAGATGCTGGCGAGGTATCCGGGCAGTTAGATTGTGAGCTGATGGCTGAAATTTTTTGGACGGGCTGGGAAGGTGCAGTGAGCCGTGCCAAGCTTGAACAAAGTGCTAAACCGCTAGATAACTATTTACAATTTTTCATTAAAAGTTTGCCTAGGTAGGCTTTTTTTTAATAATTACTAGACGATTGGTCTATATTGGAGGAACTATGTTTAAAGGCATACTAATCGAGAAAAACGAGCAAGAGTACAGTGCAAGTGTTAAGGAATTAGACGACAGTGTATTAATGGATGGAGATACGGTTATTAAAGTATCTCACAGTACCATTAATTACAAAGATGCATTGGCTATTACCGGTAAATCACCAGTGGTTAGAAAATTTCCAATGATCCCTGGTATTGATTTAGTTGGCACTGTTGAAAGTTGTGACAGTGGTAAATTCAACGCGGGTGACCAAGTATTGTTAAATGGTTTTGGCGTAGGTGAAGTACACTGTGGCGGTTTAGCACAAAAAGCTAAATTGCAAAGTGATTGGTTGATCCCGTTGCCGAGCAACTTATCTGCTGAACAAGCGATGGCGGTCGGTACTGCTGGTTATACTGCTATGTTATGCGTTATTGCTTTAGAAAAGCATGGTGTAAAACCAGAGTCTGGAGAGATCTTAGTTACTGGAGCAAATGGTGGGGTTGGTAGTTATGCCATCGCGATTTTAGCTAAACTAGGTTATACCGTTGTTGCTTCCACTGGCCGAGTTGAAGAAGCTGATTATCTAAAAGGCTTAGGAGCAACTGAAGTTATTGATCGCAGTACCTTGTCAGAACCAGGTCGTCCATTAGCTAAAGAACGCTGGGCTGCAGTGGTTGATTCGGTGGGCAGTCATACTCTAGTCAATGCTTGTGCTAGTACTAAATATGGCGGCATCGTTGCAGCTTGTGGTTTAGCTCAAGGCATGGACCTACCTGGTACCGTTGCACCATTTATTTTAAGAGGGGTAACGTTAGCAGGGATTGATAGTGTTATGCGCCCAACAGCTGACAGAGTTGAAGCATGGCAAAGGTTAGCGGATGTATTAGAGGCTAATATGTTCGAAGATGTGGCTAAAAAGATAGATTTATCACAAGTCGTTGATACTGCAAATGAACTGCTAGCAGGCCGAGTACAAGGCCGTGTTGTAGTGAAACTAGACTAAACTAAGTAGTACAATGTAAAAAGGAGCTTATAATATTTATAAGCTCCTTTTTATCACCTATTAATCACCAGCTTACAGTTTAAATTGGCTAATAAGATGGCTTAGCTGCTGATTAGCACTTGCCAGTTCACGGCAGTTAGCTACAGTTTTTTGACCACTTCGGTTCATTTCAACGACGACAGATTGAATATTATTAGTATTCTGGCTGATCTCCTCCGTCACTGCACTTTGCTGTTCAGCGGCTGTGGCAATTTGATTATTTAAATCGCTGATGTTGGCAATGTCATTCGCCATATTGGTCAGGCTTTGCGATACGCGATAAGTATTTTCCGATGCAACTTGGCAGCTAGCCTGAGTCGCTTCTGCTTCTTTCACTGCATTATCCGCATCGCTTTGCACTTTATTTAAGATCTGAGCGATTTCTTCAGTACTTGTTTGAGTTCTTGATGCGAGCGCTCTTACTTCATCTGCAACAACCGCAAATCCTCTTCCTTTTTCACCGGCGCGAGCAGCTTCAATAGCGGCATTAAGTGCAAGTAAGTTGGTCTGTTCTGCAATTTCACCAATTACGTTCAATACTTTCACAATTTCTTGGGTATTACTGTTCATGGTGTCGATACTGCCGGAGGCTTGTTCTATTTCAGCTCTTAGTTGTTCAACACTTGCTGTTGTATCTTGAACTAACTGTTTAGCTTCACTAGCTGTCGCCTCTATTTGGTTTGTGCTAAGCGCCGACTGAGTTGCACTTTCAGCTACGTTACTCGCAGTTGCACTCATTTCTGCAATAGCTGTAACGACCATCTCAGTCTCTTTAGCGTGATCATTTAATGCTTGATGATTGTTTTCAGACTGTCTCGATAGGTCGGAAATATTTTCAGTAATGTGTTTTGAAGATGCCGACAACTCAATCAGCATATTTTGTAAATAGGCGATAAAGTCATTAACTGAACAAGCTATTTTACTCACTTCATCTTGTCCGCTTACTGTCAGACGTGAGCTTAAGTCAGCCTCACCACTTGATAAACTAGCAATACGCTCTCTAAGTTGTGCTAATCGAGTCAGCACCTTATTGATGTACCAAATGAAAACAGCAATCGCTAAGGTAATAATGCTCACCGTTGTGATGATGTTCTGCGTCGTCTTGCGGTTAAAAATCGAGGTGGTCGCTTCAGTTAGTCGCTTTTGAGTTGAAAAAATATCTGACTCATAAGCGCCAGTTGCAATGATCCATTGCCAGTCTGGAAATATTTTACGCGCATAGGCTATTTTGTTTTCTGTTTCGTTAGTTGCAGGGTTGTGGAAGGCCATATCAACAAATGCTTGTGTTTGCCCTTTTAACTGTCTAGCCACTTTTTCAGTGTTGCCAATGCTAGTGCCAATTAACGATTGTTTTGGGTGAGATAAAATCACGCCATTGTGATCTTGTACCCAAAAGTAGCCATTACTGCCAAATTTCGCTTTGTTTATCATAGCCAAAGCTTGCTTTTGCTGAACGGCTCTTAGCGTCGTAATGTACTCGCCTGTTGCGATTACTAAGTTTAGTGGTCGAAAGACCATAGCCCCAGTGATCTTGCTCTCTGACTTATCCGTGTTTGGATTGGTGAAGGTATATTCGGTGAAACCAACTTTATTATTAAGTGCAACTTTTACTATGTTTCTAGCGTAATACACACCGTTTTCGTCTTTATCGTCCATGGCACTTTTATTAATAGCATTTGGGTTCATGCTGTGGGTTCTGTACGCTATTGAAGTGGCATCATAACTGAAGACGTAACGACCATCTCCCCAACTATAATGATTCAAGAAAGCTTCAATATGCTTAGTCGCCAGTTCTTTCGAATCTGTTTCTTGATAGATCTCTTCAACGGTGTGATAGATGACTTGTAACTCATTTGCTATCTCAGCTTTGATACTTTCTAATTTTCCTTGCTGATAGATTAGCTCAGTGGAAGACATTGCGGTGTCAACTTGGGCTTTAAGGTTATTTTCCCAGCACTTCTCTTACAGCGGAGCCAACATTTTCATACTCAGCAGTAAGTACAGACTCTTTTGTTATGAGGGTTTGAACAGTAAAAATAACGCCAAGTAGTACCAAAGAGGCACTGGCTAATATAGTAAGACGAGCTCGAATGCTAAGGTTCATTTCTGACTCCAAAGGCTAGACTATGTTTCTGAAAAATTTCAGAAAATAGTGGCTTGATGCAAAGGAGCTGGATGATACACAAGCGAAGCTTAGCGAGTCATTAGGAATACTCTGAAGCTTACTAAGGGAATACCCTTAGAATGTAATTAAATGTAACCGAGTTAGAATTTGTAATGCAATCCGAGTTTAAACCAACGACCTGTTTGCTTGTACGGGTGGGCTACACTGCCACCTTGATACCAATATTTATCAGCCAAGTTTTTCACGTTAAAACTAATTGTCAGCGGCATAGTTTCAAGTTGCCAATTCACGTTAGCATTGAGCAAAGTGGTTGCCCCTAACATGTTGTCTGAGGCTTGAAATCTAGCGCCAGCATTAGGGAAAGGATCTTGAGCAGGTCTGCCGTTTAGAGCTATGTTGATAGGTGAGTGCCTTTCTCCTAAGTATTGCAAGGAGAGTTGGTACTCTAGTTGTTGAGTTAACTCGTGGTCAAAGATCAGGTTAAATTGATGGTTTGGGATATTATGTATTTCGTCGTTGGTTGTTGGGTAATGCAAGGCATCTAACACACGATTTTGACTACCGATAAAGCGAACTATTTTGTTATCAAACTGATAGCTGATCTCTTGCTCAAAGCCCAAGGTTTTGACATGTCCTGCATTAGTAAATAACGCTTGATCTTGTTCAGCAGTCACCCGGCGGAAGACCACATCTGAGTATTTGTTGTAATACAGGTTTAACTTCACTTGTAAACTTCTATCTAACCAGTAGAACTCTGGCGATATTTGCAAAGAGTCAAGCATCTCTGGCTTTAAATCTTCAGCACCGCGAAACGAGTCTAAACTTGAATATCGGTTCCAATAAGGTGGATCGACAAAAGATTGTGCATAGGAAAGTTTGATAACGTTATCATCTGCTTCTCGGATCAAAGCAATTCTAGGGCTGATTTCTTTAACAGAACTACCTGTATGACGATTTTTATAGTCATATCGGATACCTGCATTGAGCAACCAAGTATCATTTAATTGCGTTTTGACTTGCGCATAACCAGACCAAATTGACTCTGAACCCATTTCTAGTAAGTCGTCGCCATTAAAGTCTAGTTGACCGTGTACTTCTCCTGCCGCACCAAAATAAGCTTTACTGTCAGTAACTTCCATATGATCGTAATCGGCACCTAATAATAGTGTGGTGTTCTCGAACTGATACTGCCAACTGCTGCTAAAGCCTATATCTTTGTCATTCCACTCAATGGTGCTGAACATCAACTTTTCTTGTTTGTTACTGATCACTCCTAAAACGCGATTGGTATCAAAATAAGCCTTAAAATTGAATTCGCTATTGTCGTTTAATTGCCAGCTTTTACTAAGGTAACTGTGTAACCATTCTGATTGAGCACCTGGTCCTACGCCGTCGATTAATGGAATATCATTTATCTTGAATGCTGCGCCGGAACTACCACCAGTTGTAAGAGGTTCTGAATAGTGACTCTGACGCATGTTGGCTAAAAAGCGCCAGCCAGAATCAGTTGATATAGTGATGCCATAGTCAAAAGAAGGCTCTGCAAAGAAACCATCTAAATAACTAGTGACAGGTTGTTGGATTGGATATGGAGAAAAGTCGTTTGTTGGCGTTATCTGCCACTTTTCGCCGTTTGACTCGACGTATTTAAAACCAAGCGTATAGATCGGTTCCCTCATGCTCAGTGCCAGCTTCGGCAAAGACTTCTCGATAACCATGATTGCCAACTTCTGTAGCGAAAGACAGTCCTGCAAGGTCAGCGCCTGATTTAGTGACTATGTTAACAACACTTGTCAGTGCGGCATTACCATGCACCGATGAGCCAGGGCCTCTTAATACCTCAATGTGTTTTACTTTTTCTAAAGCAATAGAATGATCTGGGCTTGCCATTGAGTATGCTCGGCTATTGAGTCTGTGACCATCAAGTAAAATTAAAAATTTTTGTTGTGAAGAGGTATAAACGCCTCTAAAAGCGACATTATACTCGTTATGATCTTGTACTTGAGTAAAGTTTGGAATGTATAAAGTAAGCAAGTCTCTAAGTGTGTAGACACCGCTTTGATGGATCATTTGTTCGGTAATTACACTAACAGGAGTCGGAGTTTCGATCAGTTGCTCGTTAACACCAGAAGCGGAGTTCACTTTAATTGTTAACAATTGTTCCAGCGACAATGAGAAATAATCTAGCGGTTCAGCCGATGCGCTCAAACAGCAAAATAGCAAAAAACATGGACTAATTTTAAAAGATGGCATTTGTTAATTTATGTACAAGAACCGAACAACAAGTTATTTATTATAGGGTTATGAATACAAATTTATAGTTTTATTGTTAATTTTTTTACTCATTTTGTTTGAACTCAATTTGCCTATTAGACAGGGCTTCAATAAATGCTTGAGCGTGTTCTTGTGGCAATGAAACTTCCGCTATGACCTGCTGTTGATAATCCGTCGAATTTATCTCGCCAGAGAACTTAGTTAAAGTATGACGAAGCCAATTTTCTTCAGCAAATGGCAAAATAATTTTGAACCTATCTTTTACCACTATAGGTAGCAGTTCGGCTTTACCGTAGGCCTGTTCAACCGCTTGTGAATAAGCTCTAACCAAACCACCAGCGCCTAGTTTAATTCCACCAAAATAACGGATCACTATAACCATGACATTATTCACAGGCTTGTGTTGCAACACGTTTAACATAGGTTTGCAGCTGTTCCTGATGGCTCGCCATCGTCTGACATGGCAGCAGTCAGAGAATTTGGACTGTCTCCCCATGAGATAAGCCCAACAATGATGGCGGGCATCTGGATATTCATCTCTAGCTTGTTGCAGATACTCCTTTGCTTGTTGTTTCGACTCTAACGGCAATAACCAAGTAATGAACTGACTCTTTTTATTTCTAAAGTGTGTTTTACCGTTGCGGTGAGTTGGAAGCGATTCATTTATCTCTGGGCTACTTTTTAAAATCAATTGATCGTAACATGGGCGAAAAGCAAGCAGTAGTGATAATTAAATTGAATATTGATTTTAAAACGAAAATAAAAGCCACCCGAGCGTATGCTAAGAGCAATACCGATGAGCGTCGATTTTTAGCCGAACAGTTCGAAAGCGATCGTGGGCGAATTATTCAATCTGCTGCAATACGTAGACTGCAACAAAAAACACAAGTCTTTCCATTGGAAAGCAACTCAGCGGTTCGAAGTCGATTAACTCACTCATTAGAAGTGCAACAAACTGGTCGGCATATTGTTCGAACCATTTTCAAAAAATTGGGCAACCAAGCGAAAGACTTTGGTTTAGAGCATTTAGACCGAGAAGTAGAAACCTTAGTCGAGATGGCTTGCTTGATGCACGACATAGGGAACCCGCCGTTTGGTCACTTTGGTGAAGCTGCGATTAACCATTGGTTTGCTAAACACTTGGACGACTATGTGTTATTCAGTCAGGCAGATAACAAAATGTTATCTTTGCAATTGAAACAAGAGCTAAAGAGTTTTGAAGGCAACGCGCAAGCATTTCGTATTATTTTTAATTTACTCAAACTAAATTTAACCCATTCACAAGCTGCCAGTATTTTAAAATACAGCCGATGCGGCTTAGAGCCTAAACCAGACAAAGACAAACCTCTGAGTTATCTAAAAAAGAAAGTAGGTTATTACTACTCAGAACTTAATGACATAAAAGCCATGTCAGAATGCCTAGACATAAAAGCTGGGCATCGATTTCCGTTAGCTTATTTAATGGAAGCCGCCGATGACATTAGTTACTGTCTCGCCGACATAGAAGATGGCGTTGAAAAAGGTTTATTAAGCTGTGATCAACTGGCGTCACTTTTAAAACAAAGGTTTGCCGAGTTGGCTGGAGAACAAGCTGAGCAAGACATTGCAAAAAGTAAGTCTTTTGCCCAAGCGGTCGATTATGCGGTGAGTCGCTCAGATAAAGAACCAATTAATAAGGCGCATGAATTCTTTGTTTGGCTTAGAGTGCAACTTATCCACCCATTGGTGGAACATGCCGCTCAGCAGTTCATTGATAATATTGAAGCGGTTTATCAAGGCGAATTTAACCAAGCTTTGTTGGAAGACGGCAGTTTATATCACCACATGATTGCAACGTTTAAAGATGTAGCGGTAAAACATATCTTTAGCACTGAAGAAGTTGAAACCAAAGAATTACAGGGTTATCGAGTTATTTCTGGTTTGCTTGAAGCCTACTCGCCATTGCTTAAGCTTAAAACTGAAGCATTCCAAGCTATGGTAAATGAACAAAAGCGCGGCGGTTTGATTGAATCAAGGTTGTTTAAACGCCTTAGCGAATAAACATTTAAAGGCCTACAAAGTGGCGCTCGAACCTTTGACCGGTAAACCAGATTTTAACCTGTTTGAATTTTACTATCGTTGTCGTTTAATTCAGGACAACATCAGTGGTATGACAGATCAATACGCACTAGAAGAGTATCAAAATCTTTATCCTAGCTAAAAAGACAGGACCTGTGCGATTAAAGAGATTGAACCGCAGAGGTCACAAAATACACTAAAGGGGAAGCGTTTATAGTTTCTTCTGTGTTCATCTATTTATGGCTGTTGTAGCTAGTTAATCGAATTGAAGTAAATTTTTCGAAGTTTTTGTCTTGTCACTTCCTTTCTCTTTGTTGTGATACTCAAAGGGTTGTTACTGCACCGAGTTTATGGAACACGGTGTAACCTTTTTATTTCTTTGTGTTCTCTGTAGTTCAGTCTTTTATCTTTTTTTTGTTTCTGAGTTTTTACTCCAAATCATTCAAATAGCCCGTTAGATCAGTTAGACTCTGCAACCAAATATAATTTAATTCAGACGGGCTCAATCAATAGTAAGCAGCCCCAGTTAGTAGAAGAGAAAATGACAGATATTAGCCAAGCGTTAGCTGAAATTAAACGTGGTGCAGACGAGATCCTGCCTGAAGACGATCTTATTGAGAAACTAAAACAAGGTAAGCCGCTAAAAATTAAAGCAGGCTTCGATCCTACAGCACCAGACTTACACTTAGGTCACACGGTACTTATCAATAAGTTAAAAACATTCCAAGACTTAGGTCATGAAGTTATTTTCCTTATTGGTGATTTCACTGGTTTAATCGGTGATCCAACGGGCAAAAGCGCAACACGTAAACCGTTAACTAAAGAAGACGTGTTAAGAAATGCGGAAACGTATAAAGAGCAGGTTTTCAAAATTTTAGATCCTGCTAAGACAACGGTTGCGTTCAACTCAACTTGGTTTAATGAGTTTGGTGCAGCAGACATGATCAAGTTAGCAGCGCGTCAAACCGTTGCTCGTATGCTTGAACGTGACGACTTTAAAAAGCGTTATGCTGGTGGTCAATCAATCGCTATTCACGAATTCTTATACCCGCTAGTACAAGGTTGGGACTCAGTTGCATTAGAAGCTGACGTAGAACTTGGTGGTACAGACCAAAGATTCAACCTATTAATGGGTCGTGAATTACAGAAAGAAGAAGGTCAACGTCCGCAATCTGTGTTAATGATGCCATTACTTGAAGGCCTTGATGGCGTTCAGAAAATGTCTAAGTCATTAAATAACTACATTGGTATTACAGACGCGCCAAACGACATGTTCGGTAAAGTAATGTCTATCTCTGACGAACTAATGTGGCGTTACTACGATCTACTAAGCTTCCGTCCAATTGCGGAACTTGAAGAGTTAAAAGCGAAAGTTGAAGCTGGAGCAAACCCTCGTGACATCAAGATTGAGTTAGCGAAAGAGCTAATTGCACGCTTCCACTCTGACGATGCAGCAGAACAAGGCGCACCAAGATTTTATCAAGCGTTTCCAAAAGAATGCATTACCAGATGAAATTCCAGAAGTGACAATTGAATCTGGTGAAGCCATGGCTATTGGTAACTTATTAAAAGAAGCAGGCTTAGTTGCTAGTACTTCAGAAGCGATGCGTATGATCAAGCAAGGCGCGGTGAAGTTAAACGGCGAAGATAAAGTTACTGACGGTAAGTTAATGATTGAAGTTGGTTCTGAGCAAATCTACCAAGTAGGCAAGCGTAAGTTCGCTAAGATCAAACTAGCGTAAGAGTAATAAGCGATCTGGCAGGCCAGTTAGATCAACCTTTGGTTGCTAGATCGCTACACGCTAGAAATAGAAGTTTACTAGCAGTAGGAAGTATAATGGACTCGACACTTTATATAACAGGTGCGGGAGTGAGTGCAGAAAGTGGCATTCCTACCTTTCGTGGTGAAGATGGTTTCTGGACTATCGGCAGTCGTAATTATACTCCTCAGCAAATGGCAACAAGAGCTATGTATCAGCAAAACCCCGCTGAGTTCTTATCTTGGTATTACAAACGTTTTATAACTTACCGCGACCACGGACCTAATTCAGTTCATCATTGGTTAGCAGATAAAACACTTATCACGCAAAACATTGATGGCTTAGATGGTAAAGCTGGCAACAAAGACTATGTATCTATTCATGGTCGTATTGACCAAGTCACTAAGTTCCATACGCAAGGCGAAGATGTCGAGAGAATGATAGCGCCTTGGCACGAAGTCGATGAAACCAACTTAGCCGCCTCATTGATGGATATTTTTAAAATCTCAAGCAAAGGCCCTGAATTAGACGTGTCTCTAAAGCCTTATGTACTGTTATTTGACGAGTATTACACCGACTTATATGAGATCACTCGAGCGCAAGAGATGATGCATCAAGCGGATAAAATGGTATTTATGGGCACGTCATTTAGTGTCAATATTACTAATATGGCACTGGATGCAGCTCGATTTAATCAAATTCCAATTGAAATTGTCGACCCTGAACCGACAGTGGTGTTTTATCCCAATGCTACCTACCACAGAATGACAGCAAGGGAATATGTAGAGAAGTTTGGTTAGTCCTTAATGCAACATCATATATTCTAACTGGTAGTTATTTTTACCTTTCCTTTCTGCTAAGTCAGCCAATTGTTCGGCTTTCTCAAATACTTCATTAATGTCGATATTATGGCTTGGCAACACGTTTAAAGCGCCAATAGATAAATCGACATTGTGCACCAATTCGGATAATTGCGGCTCTACTTGTTGTAAAATCCGTTGAATAACAACTTCGGTGCCTTCTGGCGTTAAGTTAAATACGCCGATAGCAATTTCGTTGGACTGAAATCGACAGGCAATATCCGTCGCTCTTTTAGTAGCCGAGTCAATGGTTTCAGCAATAAGTTTAAATGATAGCTGATCGTTTACATCGTTAATATTTAAGTGTGGGTGCACAATGATCACCGACAAAGCATCCTGCTCGCGCAACATTCTATGCCACTCCCGCTGGAACACTTCGGCAAAATAAGCCTCACTGTATAAGCCTGATAAACTGTCTCGAAATGAAGTACTAAACCGGTCAAAAATCATAGCCAACCCTTGTTCTAATCAAGTTAACGTTGCAATGGTTTGAGTAATTATAGTCTTTATTTTTACAATCCCCTAAAGATCAAAAAGTTGTGCTATTTTTAAAAAAGTTGAATTTTTTTGAAATTAAATTGAAAAGGCCTAGGTCTATTTAAGTACATTCACGTTAACAAACAAAAATTAATTGCGAGAGAGACTATGAAAACTGTAAAAAATAAAACGTTATTAGCAATGGGTATCGCTGCTTTAGGTGCGGCTTCTGTAACAAGCGTACAAGCTGTTGAATTCCAAGCTCACGCATTAGAGTCTGGCTACGAACTTTCTACTATCGAAGGTAAGTGTGGTGAAGGTAAATGTGGCGGCGACAGCAAAGGCAAAAAAGAAGGCAAGTGCGGCGAAGGTAAATGCGGCGGCGACAGCAAAGGCAAAAAAGAAGGCAAGTGCGGCGAAGGTAAATGCGGCGGCGACAGCAAAGGCAAAAAAGAAGGCAAGTGCGGCGAAGGTAAATGTGGCGGCGACAGCAAAGGTAAAAAAGAAGGCAAGTGCGGCGAAGGTAAATGTGGCGGCGACAGCAAAGGTAAAAAAGAAGGTAAGTGTGGTGAAGGCAAATGTGGTGGTAGCCACTAATCACCCCTAGCTCTTAAGCGGTAAGTGACATCCTGAATAAACGTCCTGTCAATCCTCTTACCGCTTACTTTTGAGCCACAAGTGAGTAAAACCTTACTCATTGACGTGGCTCAATACTTAAATAATGCAAACCGTCATTCTATACTGATAAGTTATAAATTCTTCAAATAAACTCTGAGATCTAGCTGATGAATCATTCACAAATTCAAGGTGTTGGCTTAGGCTTTCGTCGAGAAATGTCGAACAACATAGACCAACTTATTCAATCTGATATCGACTTTTTTGAAGTTGCACCAGAAAACTGGATGCGTTTAGGTGGCCAATATCAAGCCATGTTTGAGCGAGTCTGCCAAGCCAAAACAATGGTGACACATGGTTTATCACTGTCCATCGGTAGTCCAGATCCGTTAGATGTCGAGTTTGTTAAAGAAATAGGGCAATTTTTAAAACGATTTAACATTGCTTGTTATACCGAACACTTAAGCTATTGCTCAGCCAACGGTCACATGTACGACTTAATGCCTATTCCATTTACCGAAGAGGCAGTAAAATACGTAGCTGCGCGTATTCGCCAAGTTCAAGATATTCTGGAACAAAAAATAGCGATTGAAAACGTGTCTTACTACGTCACCCAAAATGCCGAAATGTCAGAGATTGAATTTACTCAGGCGGTATTAGCCGAAGCGGATTGTCAGCTATTGTTTGATGTTAATAATGTATACGTTAATTCAATCAATCATCAATATGATGCGAAAAAGTTCATTGATGCCATGCCTACAGATCGTATTTTATACGGCCATATTGCAGGTCATTATGATGAAGATGTAGATCTGAAAGTCGACACCCATGGTGCTGATGTCATTGATCCAGTATGGAAGTTATTACAGTACGCTTACCAAGTTCATGGTGTATTCCCGACACTGCTAGAGCGTGATTTTAATATTCCACCAATTAAAGAGTTATTGTCTGAGACGGATAAGATCAGACAAATTCAACAACAACAAATAATCCACAAGGTGGCTTAATGTCAGATTTACCTAGCTTCCAACAAGCGCAGTTTAAGCTGGCTAATATCATTCGTACTGGCGAAGGTCGAATTGAAGGCGTTGAACAACGTCGATTAAAGATTTACCAAGAGTTATTTTTTAACAACGTAGAAGGTTTTTGTTCAACTGCCTTTCCTGTGTTCAAATCACTATTAGGTGAGCAGCAATGGAAAGCTTTGATCTCTGAGTTCTTCATAAAACATGAATGCGAAACTCCGCACTTTGTCGAGATTTCACAAGAGTTTTTAGCCTATGTAGCTGAAAACAAGCAAGAAGCGCTGCCTTACCCATATATGGTTGAACTTGCTCATTATGAGTGGGTTGAACTTGCCTCTTCGGTGGCAGATGATCATGAAGTCAATAACATTGAAACAATCGAAGAAGTTATGTCTTGTCCGTTTGAAGTGCCAGAATCAACCTATCCTTTGTCTTACCAATATCCAGTCCATGCGATTTCAGAAGAGAATAAAGAACAAGTTGAATTAGAGCCAACTAATTTGCTGGTTTACCGAGATTCAGACTACGATGTCCAGTTTGTCTTGACTGACCAAATATCGGTAATTGCATTACAACTGTTAGACCAGTTACCTGAGCCAACAGGCAATGCAGTAGTTGAAATATTATCTGCACAAAATCCAAATTTAACTGCTGAAGCATTAACCCCACATCTATCAAAAGCGTTATTACATTTTGCTAAAATAGGTGCCATTAGTGCAAAGCTATAATTGGCAATAATTTCGTCAATCAGCAACTTTTTCTAACGCAAAGGTTTTGCCTCCATCTTTGATCTGTCATACTGCCCGCTAATTTAAGTAATTTGAGAGCAGTATGTCAGAGCTAATTAAAAACAGCATTCGTGCTATTCCTGACTATCCTAAAGCTGGCATTATGTTTCGTGACGTCACGACCTTAATGCAAAACCAGCAAGCATTTACCGAAACGATTGATTTATTTGCTGAAAAAGCAAAAGAGTGGAACATTACCGCGATTGTAGGTACTGAAGCTCGCGGCTTTATCTTTGGCGCGCCATTAGCGTATAAATTAGGTGTTCCTTTTATTCCTGTGCGTAAGCCAGGCAAATTACCTTACAAAGTATATTCACAAGCTTATCAATTAGAGTACGGTGAAGACATCTTAGAGATCCACACTGATGCATTATCTGAAACAGATAAAGTATTAATGGTTGATGATTTACTAGCAACGGGTGGCACAATTGAAGCAACAGTTAATCTGATCCGCAAAATTGGCGCAACCGTAGAAAATGCATGTTTTGTTGTTAACTTACCTGATTTAGGCGGTGAAAAACGTCTAGATGGGTTAGGCATCAACAGCTATAGTATTTGTGAGTTTGAAGGCGACTAATTAATCCAATGAGTTATCAAGTTCTTGCCCGTAAATGGCGACCGAGTAAATTTGCTGAGCTAGTTGGTCAGCAGCATGTTAAGTCAGCTTTAATCAATGGCTTGAGCCAGCAAAGGCTGCATCATGCATACTTATTTACCGGCACCAGAGGTGTGGGCAAGACCACGATAGCTAGAATATTTGCCAAAAGCTTAAACTGTGAAACGGGTGTTTCAGCTGAGCCTTGTGGTCAGTGTAACACCTGTATCGATGTTGATCAGGGGCGCTTTGTTGACCTAATCGAAATTGATGCAGCATCGCGTACAAAAGTAGGTGATACTAGAGAGATCTTAGACAATGTGCAGTACGCGCCGACCAAAGGTAGATACAAAGTTTATCTAATTGACGAAGTGCACATGTTATCTCGCCACAGTTTTAACGCTTTGTTAAAAACACTGGAAGAGCCGCCGGAGCACGTAAAGTTCTTACTAGCTACGACCGATCCACAAAAGCTTCCAGTCACTATTCTTTCTCGTTGTCTTCAATTTAATTTACAAGCCCTTTCACAAGAGCAAATTGCCACTCAATTGACTCATATTTTGCAGTCTGAACAAATCAATCACGCACAAGAAGCGGTTGCATTGTTAGCAAAATACGCCAAAGGCAGTATGCGAGATGGTTTAAGCTTAACAGACCAAGCTATAGCACAATCAGGACAAAATATTCAGCTAGAAGCTGTACAGCAAATGCTAGGTACAGTCGATGTTAGCTGGAGCCAGAATATCTTATCGGCAATTTTGCAATCGGACGCGGATAAGCTAGTGGCAGAGTTACAAAGGCTTGCATTACAAAATCCTGATTTAGAAAAAGTATTAGATGATTTGTTGACGGTTTGTCACCAAGTTGCGATGACTCAAGTGTTGCCAAGTGCGGCTAAATTAAATGACAGAAACGGTGAGTTCATCCAAGCTGTTGCTAAGCAAGTGCCAGCACAACAAATTCAAGTTTATTATCAGTTATTACTACAGGGTAAAAAAGACATCCGCTTAGCCCCTGATATGTTAAGTGGTTTCGAAATGATCTGCTTGAGGCTATTGGCATTTAATCCTGTAAGCGAGTTACCACAAGGTGAACCGCTAAAAAAAAACTCTGATATAAAGCTACCTGATGTTCAAGAGCCTGCAGCAACACAGTCAAATGAAACCTCGCTTGCGCATTCAAAACCTGCTGAAACATCAGTTGTAGCAGAACAGGTTTATTCTTCAATTGAGCCGCAAACTGAAGCAAAAGAACAGTTAGATGCTTCAAAGCAGGATGACTCGGTTGAGCAAAGTTCTGTTAGTCGAAATGTTGTAGAGCAAGAGCTTGAAACACAAGTTACCGATGCTCAATCTAATGATACTGAAGAGCAGGACCTTGCAGCTCAAGAAGCCTTTTACCACGAGCTAGCACAAAGCCAAGGTTTTGAACCTATGGCAGAAATGGCACAAGATGATGCACATCAACAAGCCATGTCCAGTGAATCATTTGCGCAGTCCTCTGACAATATTGAGCCGTATTCAGAAGCCCCAGAATCAAGCTCTAATAGTTTTGATCAACAACCTCAGATGCAACAACAGCAGGAAGAAGCGAAACCTGTAGAAGTTAGTGCAGACCAGCCTAATTTCTCAGGTATAGACAATCCTGTTTTAGCGATTTTGGCTGCTCGAGAAGCAGAATCCTCGGCGATTCGACAAACTGAACAAAAGCAAGTTGCAGAGCCTGAGCCAGAACAAAACGTGCCAGAGCCTGAACCTGTTTATCAAGAACCAGAATTAAAGCCAATTGAGCACGAAGAAGTGCGATATGCACATGAAGTGGACGAATGGGCATCTTTGATAGAACGCTCTGGTCTAATGGGATTAACCCGACAATTGGCGTTACAAAGTGCACCGGATATAAACGGCAAACATATTGAGCTAACGGTCAAGCAAGACTATGCTCATTTATTAAATGAAAAAACAGAAAATGAGTTATACGACGTCATTTCTCGTATGGCTCCTGATTGCGAATTTGTCATTAATAAATCTGAAATTGCTCAGGCATCCCCTGCGGCAATTCAGCAAAATATTAATGAAAACAGACAAGAACGGGCGGAGCAAAGCATCCATCAAGATGAGTTTGTGCAAACCTTGCTCAACGAGTTCGAAGGGAAGTTGATCCCTGACTCAATTAAGCCCTTGTAATTTAGGTTTCAGACCCAATATGTAGGGTCATAAAAGTTAAGAGGAAAACAACATGTTTGGTAAAGGCGGAATGGGCAACATCATGAAACAAGCCCAGCAAATGCAAGACAAAATGGCTAAGATGCAAGAAGACATCGCAAAAATGGAAGTAGTTGGAGAATCTGGTGCCGGTCTTGTAAAAGTAACTATGTTAGGTAGCCATAACGTAAAACGCGTAGAGCTAGATGACTCTTTAATGGAAGACGACAAAGACATGATCGAAGATTTACTAGCAGCAGCAGTAAATGATGCAGTACGTCGTGTTGAAGAAATGAATAAAGAACAAATGTCTAAAATGACTGCGGGTATGGGTCTACCACCTGGCATGAAGATGCCGTTTTAATATCGACTTATTTAACAAAGCCTCCTTGTTACAAGGAGGCTTTTTTATAAGTGCTGAAAATGGGTGTTTGTTTTGCTTGAGTAAGCAAGTTAGCACTTTCTTAGTTTGCGAGATGCTAATCCGATAAAGCCTAACAATACCATAGCAAGTGTCGAAGGTTCTGGAACACTAGTGCTAGGGTTCCTAGGCCTACCATCAGCGGTTGCTGCTAGTAGTAGGAAATTGCCGCCAAAACGAAATGATTTAAATGTACCGTTATCTAAGCTAATCCCTCTAAACTGGAACTGATTAAAGCCACCTGGAGTAGAAATAGGGGCTGAGGCAGTTAAATCCCAAGTTTCGATAACGTTATCAAATGCATCTAATGCTGAAATAAAGGCATTATCTCCAAGTCCTGGAGCATAGTTCATAAATGCGCCAAATGATGACACCTCAGTATTAAATGTAAGTTGTGCATAACCCGTTCCTGAGTCAACACCAATATAGACAGCGTTGCCACCAAAAGAACCGTTGCTACCTAAACCATAGTTTCCTTGACCTATAACTGAGCCATTGCCACTATTACCGCCGCCACCCGGTGCAGCAGTAAAAGTGATGCCTCCAGGTAATATTTCTGGGCCAAAGGTAAAGTTATAACTCCCATTTTCATAGTTGCTTAAGTCTAACCCTAGGCCTGTATAGCCAACATTGGTTGTAATTAAGCCTGCATTAGCATAACCACCTATGCATAAAATAAGGCCTGTAAAAGCTGATTTTAATAGTTTTTTATTCATATCAAAGTCCTTCTCTCATTTACCAAGACATCAGGAGTATGAGTTGTTGTAGAAAAATATTATTAATCGCAAGCTATCCATACAAAAAATATTCCATCAGATAAAGTCTAATATTGTCAGTTGGTTATCTTTTTCTTTGGAGGAGGGAATGGACAATATGTAAAATAGTTAGACACTCTAAAACTCGGTTTACTAGTCGTTGGTAGGAAGCTTGTTGCGCAACTTTTTCTCATCTAGCTATTACTATTGTTAATAAATTTCACCTTATCCTTTATCTCTTTGCTGTATGGTACTCCCACCATACAAGTGCTTTTATATTTAGAAAACATTAAATATCTTGAAAAAAAAGCAAAAATAGTTGTACATTTTCTTGTCTCAAACATCAAATATATGAGTGATAAGTAAAAACCTTTGTTTTCAAATGAGTTCGCTTAGCTTTAGTAACAAGGTTTTTCTTCAGTCACGGGAAGGTATTTATTAACAAATACCGAAATAATAATAAATAGAACAAGCGTGAGGTTGTTTTGAGTAAAGGAAAAGGCGCAAATTCTGTGTTCGAATCTTTCAAGCGACACGAGAAAGCTCTGAAGAAATACATAACGGGTTTTTTACTGCCAAATAAAGAGATAGACGATATATGTCAGGAAACGTTTTTGCGTTCCTTTGAGTCTAATATCAACAGTGAAATTAAACAGCCTAAGTCATTCATGTATCGAGTGGCGACAAACCTCATAATGTCTGAGTATCGACGCTCCAGCTATAAACTTACTGACTATATTGAAGATGTATCAGAAGAAGCCATTCCCTGCGGCTCAAAAGACATTGAAAATGATGTGGAAGCACAGCGCAAGCTTGGTATTTTCTGTGAGTCGTTGGCGTCCTTGCCAGAGCAAAGTCGGAAAATTATGATATTGAGAAAGGTATATGGTTTTTCTATCAAAGAAATTTCTAAACGACTAAATATGCCAACTAGCACCATTAACTACCATATCGCGAAAGGAATGGTTTGTTGTGACAATGCAATGGAACATTATGAAGGGCAGACAAGAGTGCAACCCGCAGATAAAAAATCGGCCAGTATGGCGCGGGGGAGAAAACAGTAATGAGTAATGTCAAAGGTTTTACTAATACCCCAAAAATCAAAGAAGAAGCGGCACTTTGGTTACTTAAAATTGAAGAAGAAAGTCCATTATCCACAGAAGATGCAAAGAAGTTGCGAGCTTGGGTTAATACCAGTGAAGTACATCGAAATGTGATCATGCGAATGTCTAAGACTTGGGAAGATATGGATGTACTTACAGCAATTAGAGTTGTACCAGAAGCGGAAAAAGAGTCGCTTAGCAGTAAGTTAAGCCGCTTTACTAGGTGGTTGTTACCAAACAAAGATCACAATGACGAGAAAGCGAGTACAGGCGTTTTTTCACTAATTAAGCTGACTGCTTTCGCTAGTGTATTGGTCGCTGCCGTCATGCTTATTGGCTTACCACAGATTGAAAACCCAGAAACTGGAGTATATGTAACCGATATTGGCGAGTATAAGAAACACACTCTACAAGATGGCTCTACACTTTGGTTGAACAGTGATAGTAAAGTCAAACTCGACTATTCCGATAAATTCCGTCGGGTGTCTTTGCTCCGTGGTGAGGCTCATTTTGAAGTAGAAAAAGATCCAAATCGGCCATTTGAAGTCTATTCCAATGATCGTTTAGTTAGAGCAATTGGCACCGCGTTTTCAGTAAATCGATTAGAAGACAGCATTGAAGTACTGGTTTCTGAGGGGACGGTAGAAGTGGCTATCGTCGATAATATATTGATATTAACGCCCGATGACGCTAAACCTGCGCGCAGTAGAAATAAGTCCAATCAGAAAGATGCGACAGAGCCAACAGAGGCCAAAGCTGCTCATGTCTCTAAATATCTAGGCAAAGTAACGGCTGGAGAGACAATGGCCATACCTATGGTTAATACAGCAATTATTGAAGGTGATACTAACAAAGTAGTTAAGCTTAATAAAAATGATATTGGTAGGCGATTATCATGGCTCGATGGCAAGTTAGTCTTTGCTGGGGAGTCATTAGAAGAAGTAGTATCGGAGATCAGCAGACACACAACCATTAAAATCGATGTGCCGGATCCAGAGCTTAGAAAAATGCGAATTGGTGGGCATTTTGAAGCCGGAGAAACAGACAAGTTATTTTATATTTTAGAATCAGGCTTTGGTATTGAAGTCACAGAGCTTGATGATAATCATGTAAAACTGTCTGTTAAACAATAATTTATAAAAAGTGTCCATTTGAGTTGTACATTTTATAACCCCAAACGTCCTATGAGCAGACGAGTTGTTGACGGTGAAATTAGTTTCGCAAGTCGACTGTTTGTAGGAGCTAGAATTGTTTTTTTTACCTTGATGGTGACATTGTTTTCCTTCAGTAAAAAAACGCTAGCTAGTACTGAACAGCTGTATCGATTTGATATACCTGCTCAGTCACTAGCTAAATCGCTAGGTGCTATTTCGCAAGAAACCGAGCGACTCTTTCTTTTTCCCTATGACCTCGTCGAAAACAAAAAAAGTAAACGTTTATTAGGTTATTACACCGCTCAACAGGCACTTGACCGCCTGCTTGAGGGAACCAACCTAAGTGGTGAACTGACGGACCACGAAACCTTTACGATCAAAATAAATAATAAAAAAATGACAAGAGGGCAAGGTAAGATGAAGACGCAGAAAACAATTCTAGCCTCTATGCTAGCGGTGATGTTTGGCTCAGTTCAAGCGGCGGAAGAAACTGCTGAAAACACCACAGAAGGTGAAGTAGAACGCATTGTTATTAATGGTTACGCTAAGAGTTTGCAACGTTCCATGAGTATCAAAAAGGACTCTTCTGGTGTTGTCGATGCAATTAGTGCAGAAGATATTGGCAAATTCCCAGATGAAAATGTTGCAGAGTCATTGCAACGTATTGCAGGTGTAGCCATTAGCCGAGAAAGAGGCGAAGGGAAATTTGTTTCTGTTAGAGGGTTAGGCCCAGCCTTTACTCCTGTAACATTAAATGGTCGTACTCTAACGGCGGGCAGAACCGATTTGGCGGGCCATACTTCATTTAACCCTGTTGCAGGTCGTTCATTTGCTTTCAACATATTGCCCTCATCTGTGGTCTCTGGATTAAATGTTTATAAATCGCCGAGTGCTGATCTTATTGAAGGTGGAATTGGTGGTTTAATTGATATGCAAACGGTAAGACCGCTAAATACTAAAGATGGTTCGTTTAATTTTAGTGCCCAAGCGGTTTACGAAGATGAAGTTGAAAAAGTCGATCCTAGAATTTCACTAGGCTACACAGATAAATTTTTGGACGATACCCTTGGCATTCACATTAGTGGCGGCTACTCACAACGCTCAGTATTGGAAAATCGGTTATGGCATTGGGGTTGGGCACCAATGGGGGTGGATGACTTAGGTAACGGTACTGGAGTTGACTATGATAATGCGGTTTACTCTTGGAACGCGACCCCATCAACGTTAGAGGGAGACTTTGAACGTGCGAGCATCGTAGGTGTGATCCAATATAAACCGAGCGATCGTTTGGATATCACTATTGACGCTTTATATAGTGACTACACAAGTAATGTCACTGAAATTCAATTATCTCACCGTGCGGAAAATGGGTCATTTACTGGTGATTTTGCCGATCCATTTATTTATCAAGGTAATGCATTTCCATTCAGAATGTATGATATTTCTGTCGACCCGAACACTAACCGAATAACCCGTTGGAGTTCTTACGATCCAAACAGCGATGCACTAAAACCCGTGACGATGACTTCTAGGGAAGAGAAAAATAAACTACTAACTGAAACCGTCGGTATTGGTGGCAATGTCTTGTATTCAGGTGATGCTTTTACTATCTCTGGTGATATTGCTTACTCAAAAGCTGAGTCTACTTGGGATATGCGCTGGGCCGGTTTTGAAGCGGACTTCTTAGTGGATTGGAGTTTTGAAGATCCAACTGCTCAAATGCCAACAATCAATATCAGTAAAGATCCTTCTGGTCCTGGTAACTACGATCCAAATTTGGTTAACGACCCGTCTAATTGGTATATGCGTGGCATGGTACTAAGGCTTAATGAAGTGGAAGATGAAGAATTTTCTACTAAGTTGGATCTTGATTTTGACATCGATATGGGCGCGCTAACTATGTTAGAAGTTGGTGTTCGCTATGCAGATAGAACGAAAACTAGTGTGCGTTGGGGCGCTGATATTTATAACGGCGCTTTATTTGGCTCATTAGGTTCAGAATTAGGGCTTACTGTTAACGGCTCAAATGGCTTCTTAAATGTTGCTGATGCAAACATTCCGACCAACCCAATGTTAGGCGGTAACTATAACTTTGTTAATACCAATTTAAACCAGTGGGTTGTGCCTAATGTCGACGCTATTTTTAATATGTTCGAAGGGGTTAGTACACTTAATGTGGGGGAAAATGGTCAGTTGCGTTTAGATGACAATGGTAACCCAGTCTCGGTTACGCCGATTTTAAGTGGCCGAGCATTACCACTGCAAGCTTTCTCAGGCTTTGACGTACAAGAGAAAAGTTTAGCAATTTACCTGAAGCAAAATTTTGAATTAGATTGGGATATGCCGATTTCTGGTAACTTTGGTGTTCGTTGGGTGCAAACGGATAATACAACAGCTGGCCAAAGCCCAACAGAAAATATTGTGTTTGAAGGTAATGAGATCTTATCGGATGGTAATCCACAAAGAGTATCTGTCGATACTTCATACACAGAATTATTGCCTAGTTTCATGGGTAAAATTGAACTGACTGAAGAGTTGATTGCTAGAATTGGTGTAGGTAAGTCTCTAACAAGACCCGATCTAGATAAGATTGGGCCTAATATTAGCGTTGAACCTTCCAACCCTCCTACAGGTGCGGCAGGTAACCCTGATTTAGATCCATTCACGGCTTGGAACTACGATGCGTCACTGGAATGGTACTTCAGTCAATCAGGTTATCTATCAGGTGGTTATTTCCACAAAGAAATAGATGGTTTTGTGCAAAGTCAAACCCAGCGTAATGTTGTCTTGTTTGGTCAAACGTTTGCGACATTTACTCGACCTGAAAACGCAGGTACAGCGAGCTTAAGTGGTTTTGAGTTAGCTTATCAGCAAACTTTCGATTTCTTAGCTGAGCCATTTAATGGCTTTGGTGTTCAAGCTAACTATACCCATATCACAAGTGATACTTCATTAGATGAAGGTTTTGAATTGTCTGCAGCGTTAGAGAAAGTTGGTTTCCAAGGCTTGTCTGAAAACAACTATAACGCAGTGGTATTTTATGAGAATGAACGTTTTTCTGGACGACTCTCGTACAACTACCGCTCTGAGTACTTCACTGGCTTCAATATTTTTTCACCGCGTGTACAAGAAGGCTATGGCCAATTGGATGCCAGCTTTTCTTATCGTTTGACCGATGATTTAGAGTTAACGCTTGAATTAGTTAACTTAAATAAAGGCAAGTTTGAGCATTACGATAATGCCAATAAGGACTTTGCTTCTGAGATCACGCAAACCGGAAGGAAAGTGTTCTTGGGTATTAGAGGTTCGATAGGCTTGTAATACGATAACCTTTAAGCAGACCGCAGTTTGTTTCAAACTTTGTAGCCTATGGTGTGACACCTGCGGTCTGCGTTTAATTTATAGAGCTTTTATTTATTGGCGCTCTAAACATTATTCCAAGTATTATCCAGCGTTTAAATTGTCTGTTATGTCAATTGATTTATTACCAACATCTAGCTTATAAGGGGCTTGTTTCTCTAGCTTTTTATAGTCTAGCTTGTTTAGATCAAGGCTGAATATTTGAGGAGACTCGTACATTCTTAAGTTATATTTTTTATTGACTAAGTCTGATACTGTCGCCCACTGAGTATAATCATGAACTAGCTCACCTGTTGAATCTCTGCTGGTTCCTTGAGGAATATCGACAGTATTCAAAATATGAAAAGCTAAGGTTGTAGCGTCCTCTTTGCCTACTTTAATATCTCTACTAAGAGCTTGTTTTCTGTGTTGCATAGACTCTAGATTGGCTACCAAAATATCTTCTTCTTGCGTTAGTTGGTACACAGGAAAAGAAAAGTTGCTCATCATTGATGCTCTTACAAATCGATCTAAAGGTGTTGAACTGCCTGGAACCTTAGAAAAACCCGTGCCTTGAGCATGGGAAGTACACTTGAATCGACTGGCGGCGTTATCATATGTTTTGATATCTGGCGTCGCGGCATGACCATCATTATCTTGGAAGTTAAATGGCACTACATCAACATAATTGTAAAGGACATTTTCTTGCTGCCAAGCAATGAGCGGGTCATTGGTTAATACTCCAATTGGATTCAGATCTGTAATCGTAAGCTTCCCGCCGACATACTCTAATACAATGCCATTGCCTGAAGCATCTTGCACGTGGAAATGAAAATGCATGGCACTAGGCACTTTAGAAAAAGGGTTTGCAACTAAAATCTTATCTTCATCAGGGAGCTCGCTTTCTTTTAAATTAGAACCATGTGTATTTACTACCAATTCGTCGTACTGAAGGCCGTCGATAACATCTTGACAAGAAGCGCAGTTGGACAAAATCCATGTTGTGATACTCGGGTAATATATCACCCCTTTGCAAACCTTAAACTCTCCATCTTGTTTCAACGGCTCTTGATATTTAGACTGTACTAAAACCATAGTCCCTGTAGTCAGCCCCTCTTTATTCATGCCATTAGTGGCAATATTGGCTAACATGTGCGAAACGCCAATGTTGTCTGTGATGTCTGTAGCAAAACCATTTAGAGCAACAAAATCGTATTTTCCTTGCCAACTGTATAGCTTGTTATTGATTAAAGTGATGTCCGGTCGGACAACAAATTCATCACTAGAAAGGCTGTATGGTGTTAGCTCCTTCGCTGCGCCTTGCGTGTAGTCATAATCTTTACTACGAAAGAATAACTCTGACTTGAGGTTTGGTCCTAACTCCATTGAACGACCAACAACAGGAATGTTTTTATTTGGGTTTAACGTCATCCCTATAACAGAAAAATTAGTACACATGATCACTATCCTTGATATATAAATTATTAATGCCAAGTAATAGTTGTTTAAATGTTGAATTGGATCAACTGTTTTCTGTGTTTTTTTATTGTAACCACTGACATTTCTATTTTGTGGCGTGTGTTTCGTTAATCTAAGTGGGCTTTGCAAAGCGTAGAGGAGTGGTTTTTATGAGGTAGTAGCCTTTTTAACTACAGACCTGATCTCGGCCTGAGTTTTTGGCTTGATACAACTTACGATCCGCTGAGTTTATACAAGCATCCAAACTTTGCTCCAAGGTCAATTGCTCAACACCAATGCTGATGGTGATTGCAATAGGTTGCTCAGGACAAGCAAACTTATATTGTCTAACTGCGTGCAATAGCTTTTTCGCTTTGTCTTTCGCTTTTTCTTCGCTAGTTTGAGGCAAGATAAATAAAAACTCTTCTCCGCCCCAGCGCGCTACGGTATCTTGGTTTCTCAGTTGTGAGGCAAACAGTTCGGCCAATTGCTGCAGTACTGTGTCGCCGACGCAATGACCAAATTTATCGTTAACGTTTTTGAAGTGATCAATGTCGCAAAGTAGGATTGAGACCGCTTCTCCACCTCTAGAAAGGCGAGCATACTCTTGTTTTAAAACCATGGACGCATGGCGTCGATTTGATAGCTGGGTTAGCGGATCAAAATGGGCTAAGTGTTGATATCGCTTAGTTAATTCCACGGTATGTTGATACCACTTAGTTCTTGAATATTCGTACATTGCCGATAAAAAAGTCACGGTAGAAAAAGACAAAAAGAACCTAAGTTTAAATGAGTCAGGATAGTTTTGTGCTACGCCATCAATTGCCATTATGCCAGCGACAATTAAAAGGAAAATAACGGTATCAAAGATCCCTCTTTTTAAACCTCTAATGTAAATGGTAACGGGTGAGACTATGTATAGCCAAAGTATTCCTGTCCAATTAACACCGCCGCTGTATACCAGATAAAACATAAGAGAGTAGAGCGTATATATTAGTAATACCGAGCTCAGTTGTTGTTTTCCTAAAACGCGATACAAGTAGAAACTTATGGCCTTAATAAAGGCTGTCGATGCTAAGATTGAAGCTAGTAGATTGTTGCCATTTAGAAAACTGAGGATCGACATGAGTCCAGTCATAGTCATGCCAGCGATACAGAATATCGGAATGATATGTGGATGTTTAGGCGTGTCCAAATCTTTTGGAGCTTGATCACCAGAGCGCAAAAGAAACACCTCGAAGATTTCTGTTGATTAAACAGTTATAGTGATTAATTAAAACCCTAAATCTCGGCATTTGCTTTGTCAAGACTTTGCAAGGTACTAGTTGTTTAATTCTAAGATTGAGTTGCGCTCCACCAGCTTTGGCGTGAACTGATGTTTAATCTCGCCAGCGTTATGTTCGTATACATCTCGCAGAATTAACTTCGCAGCCATATGAGCCATTTGCTTCACTGGGTAGTTGATGGTGGTCAAAGTCGGGTAAAGGTAGCTTGCGTAAACTAGGTTATCAAAGCCAACAATAGACAGATCTTTTGGCAAGTTTAAGCCTAGCTTTCTTGCTGTCGTCATGGCACCAGAGGCCATTTCGTCATTGGCACAAATCAGCGCGGTAAAAGGCTTTCCTCTGTGCAATAGTTCTGTTAAACCTTGGCTACCACTTTCATGAACGTAGTCACCTACATACATTAGTTCAGGATCAAATTCGACTCCCGCTTCCTCTAGCGCGGCTTTATGACCAAATAACCTGTCATTAGAATCCGACTTCCAATCTTGACCTGTTATGTATGCAATGTGTTTATGACCTTTGCCCAACACCGTTTTAGCAGCTAGGTAACCGCCAATTTTATTATCTAAATAAATGCACCTTTGTTCCATTCCCTCTACCCAACGGTTCATCAAATAAATAGGCACTTCGCCTTTGGCAAGGTCGAGCAGGTATTGGTCTGATAAGGCTTCCACATGCAAGATCAAAGCATCACATTTACGGCTCAACAAAAACTCAATGCCTTCTTTTTCCCTTTGCTCATCGCTGTGGCTTGCAGTAAAGATCACGTGTTTTTGGGCTGGACGTAGCTCCTCTTCAACACCACTCATCAAGTGACCAAAGAATGCACCGTTTAGCTCTGGCACCATCACACCGACGCTATTTGAGCGATTTGAGGCTAAAGATTGAGCCATGGCATTCGGCCTATACCCCAAGGAATTCATGGCATCGACAACTTTAGCTTTGGTTTTGTCACTGACGCGCCCCGTGTTGTTGATCACCCGCGACACGGTTGCTAAAGAAACTCCAGCTAACTCAGACACTTGATAAATTGTAGCCATGAAAATTATCCTATTTTTCCGAACCAGAAATTGTAACGGTTATGCTGCTGATACGCTAGCGCGGCGATGGCTGAGCTGTTCAGTTATTTGCTGTTGCAAGGTATTGTTAATGGGGTAAAAGACCATAACAACAGCTCCGGCAAAAGCAAAACTGGCAGGGATCCAGCTCATCAACCACTGCATACCTGGCAAAGCTGAGTCAATGGTATTGATATCCATACCGTCATAACCAAAGCTAGATAACACCAAAAGTACTAAAGCGCCAGCAAAGCCGCCACCGGTTTTTTGTACAAACGTACCTGCCGAGTATACTAAACCTGTGGCTCTTCTATGGTTTTTCCATTCGGAATAGTCCGCGGCATCACCTAACATTGAAAAGAATAAGGTAGGCATAATAGCGGCAAAAAACTCTGCACTGCAGCCCAGTATAAACACCCAAAATACATTGCCCTGAGGGATGAAAAACATACAGCCAGTCAACCCACCACTTAGTACTAACGCTATAATAAATAAGCTTTTTCGTCCCATCAGTTTGGACAAGTAATTGGTCGATAACGCACCTAGTACCGACACCATTAAAAGGGCAACAAAGTATTGTCCCGCAAGCAGTTCATTGGCAACGAAATATTTGAAATAATAAGCGATGACACCGTATTTGACGCCATTGAACATCATGGTTAAAAAGCCGATGCAAAGTAAAATTAACCAAGGTTTATTAGTCAATAAGTCGACCATATCTTGCTGACTTGAAGACAAATTTTCACTGGGCTTAGCGATGAGCTTTTTCACTGCGATGTAAGTAAACAAAGTAACAATCGCAAGCCCTATTGCTGTCGGTAAGTCGCGATAATAAAAAAACAAAGTCATACCTGCCAGTGGCATTAAAATAAAGGGCAAGGTCTTTGCCAAGTCAGCCAGTTCTTGCGTTAACGTAGCTGAGTTAGTGTTGTTCACTTGAACTCGCTCTTGGGTCGCGACAAAGGTAAATAGCATCAGCACAACCAATACAGCAGCAAACAAATACATGGTGTACTGATAGCCTTGGGCATCGTTGCCCTGACCAAAATAAGCAACAAGCTCTGGCGTGAAGCCCATCACCGCTAACCCTCCTAAAAAAGCGCCAGCGAAACGAAAGCCAGATAAACTGGTTCTTTCTTGGTCGTTGTCTGTCATCACTCCCATTAAGGCTGAGTATGGCACGTTATTTAGGGTATAAGCTAAGGTTAGGGCTATGTATGTGGCATAGGCGTAGATAAGTTTGCCTTGGTAAGAAAAGTCTGGTGTGGTGAACACTAGCACCATGGACAAACCTAATATTGGCGTTGACCATAACACCCAAGGACGAAACTTCCCCCACTTGGTTTCGGTTCTATCTGCGACCATACCCATAATGATGTCAGTGATGCCATCGCTGAGTCTAACCACCAAAAACAACATTGCAGCCGCGGCTGCGGTAAGGCCAAAGGTGTCTGTGTAGAAAATAGCTAAATAGGCAAGGGCGCCACGCCACACTAAGTTAGCCGCCGCATCTCCCATGGCGTAACAAACTTTTTCTAAGTAAGGTAATTTTGTCATTGTTATTCTTATCTTTGTTACTTGTGTTTCAATCACGACTTCACATATGGTAAAAATCGAGTCTAATTAAACCGTTATTGTCGAGATTTAACTAGCTCAGCATAAGCTTTTCCACTGAGTTTCACCGTTCTAATTTGAGTGTCATAATCGACCCTTACTATACCGAAGCGCTTTAAGTACCCTTCAGCCCATTCAAAGTTATCCATTAAGCTCCAGGCAAAGTAACCTTGAACATTTACTCCTTGCTCTATAGCGCTATGTACTGCGAGTAGGTGGCTTTGGTAATAAGCTAACCTGTCATAGTCATACACTTCACCGTCGTCTGCGACTTTATCTGCCATAGCGGCGCCATTTTCAGTAATGTAAATTGGCGGTAACTGGTAACGTTTGTTTAATGAGACGAGCAATTCGGTTAGAGCATTAGGGTAAATCTCCCAACCAATATCGGTTTTGGGCTCCATATGCTCGTGTTCAAAATAAAACTCACCATCTTGTTTGGGCGCCGAATAGGTCAAACGGGTGTAATAATTAACACCAAGAAAATCGAGCGGTTGGGCAATGATATCAAGATCACCTGAATGAATATCTGGTTGGCAAGCAAGGGGTAATTGCTCAATTATTTCAGGGTAAGACTTATCGAATAATGGTTTTATATACCATTGGTTAATGTATTGATCGGCGAGCTCTGCTGCTTTGATATCCGACTCTGTATTTGTTCTGGCATAACAAGGCGTGAAGTTAAGCACTATGCCATTGGCTGTGTTAGGACTATTTTGTTGTAGTTTTTGCATGCCAAGGCCATGGGCTAGCAAAATATGGTGTGCGGCTTTGCGGCCAAACTCTTTGCCTGTAATGCCCGGCGCATGAACACCAACTTCATAACCGAGAAAAGCACTGCAAAACGGCTCATTAAATGTGGCATAAGAACTAACTTTACCAGCAAATGCAGCACTAATTTTATCAACATAATTGGCGTATTCAAACGCAGTTTGACGATTTAGCCAGCCTCCTTGATCTTGTAAATATTGCGGTAAATCCCAGTGGTACAAGGTAACAAATGCCTTAATTCCTTTCGCTTGAAGCTCAGTTAGTATGTCTAGATAAAACTTTACCCCAGCAGAGTTAAGCTCACCTTGCTTGGTCATAACCCTTGGCCAAGAAATGGATAAGCGGTATGCATCTACCCCTAACGATTGAATTAATGCAATGTCATCGCGCCAATTAGTAAAGTGATCACAAGCAAGCTTACCGTTTGAACCGTCCGCTATTTTTCCTTTTGTTGCACAAAAGGTGTCCCAAATACAAGGTAGTCTTTGCTCAGTACCGCCTTCAATTTGAAAAGCAGCGGTGGCAACTCCGTAAGTAAAGTCTCGGCGATGCATTTTAGAGTGGTTTGGTAGAGTAAGCTTGTTCATATCATCCGCAAATCGTTAGGCCATTATTAGCTAACAAGCTTTTGTTACTAGCTAATTGTAAGCAGTTTCATAAATGTTGTAATTATTTTAATAAAGCGCTTTAATATATTAATGAAAGCGCTTACACTTTTGTAAAGGTTAAGGGCAATATGAAAGTTCGTCAACCTCGACGGAAAAATAAATTACAACAATAAACATTAAAAAGGGGGGGATATGGCATCAAGCTTACCGAGTGCTGAGCAAAGCCAGCCGTTCAATAGTTCAGGAGATCACAGTTTTGCTCTCACGTCTTTGACAACATTATTTTTTATGTGGGGCTTTATCACTTGTCTCAATGACATTTTGATCCCGCACTTGAAAGCCGTTTTTGATTTGACCTATGCCCAGTCAATGCTGATCCAGTTTTGCTTTTTTGGCGCTTATTTTTTGGTGTCTATGCCCGCAGGTAAGCTAGTTAAGCGGGTTGGTTATCAAAATGGTATTGTCATTGGTCTGATGATCGCTGCTTTGGGATGTTTACTGTTTTATCCTGCCGCAGCTAGTCACAACTACCATGTTTTTCTCGGTGCTCTGTTTGTCTTAGCCAGTGGCATAACTTTGCTACAAGTCTCAGCTAATCCCTATGTCACATTATTAGGGCCTGCTGAAACAGCCTCCTCTCGCCTCACTATGACTCAGGCGTTTAACTCTCTGGGAACAACCGTTGCTCCTTACTTGGGAGCGCTGTTCATTTTAAACGAAGCAGCCCACAGTATGACCCCAGCAAATAATGCGCAGTCAGTGCAAATCCCTTATTTAGTGTTAATGGCGATGTTATTAATTCTAGCAGCCGTTTTTGCTTATATTAAGTTACCTAACATAGACACGGCTGAGCTGGTCGAAGGTGAGAAAATCGAGGGTTCAGCATGGCAATATCGCCATTTAGTGTTAGGAGCAATTGGTATATTTGTGTACGTAGGCGCGGAAGTGGCGATTGGTAGTTTTATGGTGAATTTCTTTGCTGAAGCGAATATTGCAGGCTTAGAAGAAAGCGAAGCGGCGAAATACCTGACTTACTACTGGGGTGGTGCCATGGTTGGACGTTTTATTGGTGCCGCAGTGATGCAAAAGCTAGCGGGAGGTAGAGTCTTGGCATTCAATGCTGGGGTCGCCTGCTTGCTGATCGCTACTGCTGTGTTCGCATCTGGAGCGCTAGCTATGTGGGCATTGTTATTAGTTGGTTTGTGCAACTCAGTGATGTTCCCAACTATCTTTAGCTTGGCTCTAAACGGTTTGGGCAAACATACTTCTCAAGGCTCTGGTATTTTGTGCTTAGCCATTGTCGGTGGAGCAATTATTCCCTTGTTACAAGGCTTTTTGGCCGACAGCATAGGCATTCAAATGGCATTTATTCTGCCCATCTTCTGCTACTTATTTATTGTTTATTATGGCCTGACTGGCAGCAATCCAGTTCAGCGCATTGAAGAATAGGAAACACTATGACTAAGTTAAATAAAAATACCTTGCCTAAGTTGTTAGTTACCAGTGTAGCCTGCTCTTTATTGACCAGTTGCTTGTCTTTACAACAGCAGGGCAATGAACAGGTGACTGAAACTAGGTTAACTGAAATTTGGCCTAAGTTGGATATTGCGGTTAAGCCTGATGAAAGGGTAGAGCAGCAAGTCAAAACAATACTAACAGACATGACGCTAGAGCAAAAAGTAGCGCAAATGATCCAGCCTGAGATCAGGGATATCACAGTCGATGATATGCGTAAATATGGCTTTGGCTCATATCTAAATGGCGGCGGCTCCTTTCCTCAGCAAAACAAACACGCCAGCCCTGCTGATTGGATTAAGTTAGCACAAGATATGTATCTCGCCTCGGTAGATGATAGTTTGGACGGTTCCAATATTCCGACTATGTGGGGGACCGATGCCGTTCACGGCCATAATAATGTGATTGGTGCGACCTTATTTCCTCACAATATAGGACTTGGTGCGGCCAATAACCCTGATTTAATTGAACAGATTGCTAAGATAACGGCTACGGAAGTCATGGTGACTGGTATCGACTGGGTTTTTGCTCCAACAGTTGCGGTAGTCAGAGATGACCGATGGGGACGAACCTATGAAGGTTACTCTGAAGATCCTGAAATAGTTCGTTCTTATGCGGCTTCTATTGTCAAAGGTTTACAAGGTCATGCAGATAAAGATTTCTTAAGTGACAACAGAGTAATAAGTACAGTAAAACACTTTGTCGGCGATGGCGGCACATTAGGAGGAGACGACCAAGGTGATAATATAAGCTCCGAACAAGAGTTGTTTGATATTCATGCTCAAGGTTATGTTGGCGGTCTAACTGCTGGTGCACAATCGGTTATGGCATCATTCAACAGTTGGAATGGCAGTAAAATACACGGTAGTAAATACCTACTTACAGATGTCTTAAAACAACAAATGGGATTCGATGGTTTCGTTGTAGGCGATTGGAATGGCCACGGTCAAGTCAAAGGTTGTACTAATGAAAGTTGTGCTCAAGCTGCTAACGCAGGACTAGATATTTTTATGGTGCCAACGTCGGCTTGGAAGCCTTTATACGAAAATACTATTGCTCAAGTAAAACAAGGCATTATTCCAATGTCACGCATTGATGATGCGGTGTCTCGTATTCTTCGAGTAAAGATCAGGGCTGGCTTGTTTGATAAGCCAAGCCCAGCAAAACGCAAGTTGTCAGGCAAAACCGAGTTAATAGGTCAAGCTTCTCATCGTGATGTGGCGCGTCGAGCGGTACGTGAGTCATTAGTCTTGCTAAAGAATAAGGACAATATATTACCAATAAACCCTTCTCTTAACTTATTAGTTGCGGGGGATGGTGCAGATAATATTGGCAAGCAATCAGGTGGTTGGACTATCACTTGGCAGGGAACAAATAATAGCAATGATGAATTCCCCGGTGGCACCTCAATTTACGATGGTATCAAAGCTCAGGTTGAAAAGGCTGGTGGTCGTGTTGAACTGTCCGCGTCAGGTGAATTTACCACTACACCTGATATTGCCATTGTCGTATTTGGCGAAGACCCTTATGCAGAAGGTCATGGTGATAGAGAAAACTTAGATTTCCAAAGAGGCAGTAAAACAGATTTAGCGCTACTCAAACGATTAAAATCGAAAGGTATTCCAGTTGTTTCGGTATTTATTTCTGGTCGGCCAATGTGGGTAAACGCTGAATTGAATGCTTCCGATGCATTTGTTGCAGCTTGGTTACCAGGCTCAGAAGGGGATGGTGTTGCACAGGTGCTCATGGCAAACCCTGACGGCTCAGTGCAAAACGACTTTACTGGTAAATTATCATTTAGTTGGCCAAGTTCCGCTGCACAAGCTACAGTCAATCGCGGCGATAAAAACTATCAGCCATTACTACCTTATGGCTTTGGTTTAGCTTATGGCGATAAAAATGTATTAGCGGACAATTTAACTGAGGTTGTTGAAATAGACCTCGACAGTGCACAAGTTAGGAAGCTATATACAGGTCAAATGCACAAGCCTTGGCAGCTCGACCTAGTATCAGGTGGAGACCGTAAGCCAATAGTTTCTAACAGTGCAGACTTTTCTGCTGTGAGTTACAGAACAATTGATAGGGAAGTACAAGAAGACTCGTTGCAATTTACGCTAGATGGTAGTGATGATGCGGGGATTAGGATCTTTAGTAAAAGTAATTTTCGCGAAGATTTATACAATGATTTAATGGTTAAGTCTGCAATTCACTTTTTGCTAAGAGTCGATACTAAACCAACGGCACCGGTATTGTTAACAATCAACTGTGAAGGGACTGGAGATCAACCGGGTAGCTGTGAAGAAAGTGTAGATATAACAAATATTTTGCAAGCACTACCTAGTGAACAGTGGCAACCTATGTCGATTGATTTAGCTTGTTTTGCTGAGCAAGGGGTTAAATTTGAACAGATTGTAAGCCCATTTGGTATTACCTCAACAGGCAAACTGCAACTAGCTCTGGCGAATATAGAATATGTGCCGAATAGTGCAGCAGAGGCAAAAATTAGCTGCCAATAATCGCAATATAAATAAAGGAGTCATTATGACTCCTTTTTTATCACCACACTAATTTTTTAACAGTAGATAAAGCCTTGAGCTGATTACTCAGTAAGAACTCAAGTCAGTTGCTCAGCTTAACTCAATTGTTTTAAAAAGCTTTCATGGCTAGGTAGACTGGCAACTTGTTGCTGTACCTGAGCCTTTAAACCTTGCATAAAGCGATTGAACTCGACATCTGACATCTCGTCGCCGATAAGGTGAAATTGTTCCGGTAACAGGCGCTGTCCCAACATCACTTGTGTCCACGAGTCGACACGGAAGATATCACCGTCATCTAAGAAAACTCGACCTGTTTGTTGAAACAGATTTAGTTTGTGTTGCAAAGATTTAGGGATCTCCATGCTCTGGCAGTGCCGCCAAAATTCGCTGTCCTGTCGCTCAGTCACTTTGTAGTGCATAGCGATAAAATCTAGAATGCATTGCATTTCGCTATCAAACTTGTTGTTGTACTCATTAATAACGGAGTCTGTTATGCCTTCGAATGGAAATAGCCTCATTAATCTGACAATTCCTGTCATGATCAAATGAATACTGGTGGATTCTAGCGGCTCAATAAAACCAGAGGCTAAACCCAGTGCAACACAGTTTTTATTCCAACCTTTTCTGCGTTTACCGGGTTTAAACTTGATCACTCTTGGCTCGTTAATTGGCTTACCATCGACACCGTTTAGTAATCTTTGTTTAGCGTCTTTATCAGACAAATAACGGCTACAATAAACAATACCGTTACCCATTCTAGTTTGTAGTGGGATCTGCCAACGCCAGCCTGAGTCATGAGCTATGGAGCGAGTATATGGCATTGGACTACCAGTCAACTCTGTTTGCACGGCTATGGCGCTATCACAAGGTAAAAAATGCGACCAGTCTTGATAGCCTGTATGCAAGGCTTGTTCGATCAGCAGTCCTTTAAAGCCAGTACAATCAATAAAGAAGTCGCCTTCAACTCGTTCGCCATTGTCTAGTAACAAGGCTTGAATAAAGCCTGATGTTTGACTTTTCTCTACCCTGTCAATTTTCCCTTCGATTCGTTTGACTCCTGCTTGTTTTGCTAGCTCGCCGAGGAATTGGCTGTATTTACCCGCATCCAAGTGATAGGCGAAATTTAGTGGTGCTTGTTGTGATAGGCCAAACTTACCTGCTAAGGCTGCTTCGTGTTCTAAGCAGTATTCGCCAAAGCTTGCTTCTAGACCTTCACGCTTTCCCCTTAACCAAAAGTGATGAAATTCTCCGGCCCAACACTCGCGGCCTGTGATACCAAAAGAGTGAATATAGCTGTCGCCAGCCAAGCCCCAATTTTCAAATTGGATCCCGAGTTTGAAGGTGGCGTTGGTGGCTTGATAAATTGTTTTTCGTCTATAGCTAGGAGTTTATGCAGGGTTCTTATTGGTGGAATCGTTGCTTCTCCAACGCCCACTGTGGCTATCTCATCAGACTCTATCAAAGTAACATTTAAGCTTTTACCTAAGAGTCGAGACAGCGCTGCGGCCGCCATCCATCCAGCGGTACCGCCACCTGCGATAACAACGTTTTTTACCGGTTTCATAGCTTACTCCTATATTGCGATAGCTGTTGGTGTAAGGTGGTTAAGTAGGCTCTATTTGAAGGCAAAGCCGACAGCAGCTTTTGTTGGTGCTGCTGTATTTCACTGTGTAGCTTTTGCACTATGTGGTGTTCCTTGTCTGGAGCTGCACTGTCATTGAATACACTGTTATAGCCCATGCCATAAAGAACGTATTGGTAACTGGAAGAAGAAAAAACTTCTTCGTTCTCGATAAAATCATGCCTTGAAGGTGCTTGGTAGCGCCACAGTGACAACAGTTCCTGCAAATGCTCTGGTATTGTGTCCTTTGCTCTTTGTGCTAGCCAATAAGGCTCGTTACGCTCACTGAGCGCGTAGTGCAATTTGACGAAATCTATCACTCTTTGCCAACGATAATTAAATCGCTTATTAAAGCGTTTAGCTACTATAGCCATATGTTGTCGATTTTGTGGAAACTCTTCACTCAACATAGTTAAACTAAGCTCAATCATAGCTAAAGCTGAGGCCTCTAAAGGCTCAATAAACCCGCTGACATACCAATGGCGACACAGTTTTTGTGCCAAAATTTACGCCGGTAACCAGGGCTGAAACTAAGCTGGCGCATGCTGATGTCATCTGGGTTTGAACCTGTATTTTCAATGTGTTGAGCCAAAGTATCTTGTGCTTGCTGTGAGCCTAAAAAGTCACTTGAGTAGCTCAATCCAACGCCTCGACGATGATACAAACCTATGTCCCAAGTCCAACCGCTGTTTGCGCCGTAGCTATTGTTGTTGAATGAATAGGAGATTGGTTATCTTGATAGTTAACTTGAGCTGCAAGCGCGGAATCATTCAACAATATGTTGTCGACTTGATGCCATTCAACACCATAATGTTGGTCTAGTAGAAAACTTTTCATACCACTGCAGTCGATGAAAAGCTGACCATTTATGTCACCCGCTTGTTGGCATTGCAAAGCTCTAATATCACCGTTGTCGTGACTTTTAACTGCAGTGACATCATCAACAACGTGGCGTATATTCAGTTTGTTTTTACCGTGCTCGGTTAAGAGTTTGGTCAATTGCCCTGCGTCGAAGTGATAGCCGTAATTGGTTACATAAGCATAATCTGGAGTACTTAATTGTTTTGGTGCTAAAGCGTGATCGCAAACCGCAGGTTGTGGGCTTAATGCATAATCGTACGATGTAGGCCTAAAGTGTTTGTGCCAATGCGCGGCTAAATTTAGCTCGTTGTAGCCAGAAGGAACCATAAAAGGATGGTAATAACTGTCTTTGCCATTGCGCCAACCAACAAATTTTGAACCTTGTTTAAACGAGGCATAACAACGTGATAAAAATTGGGCTTCGGCAATTCCTATGGTGCTTAAAGTATTTCGCATTGAAGGCCAAGTGCCTTCACCGACGCCTAAAATTGGTATGTTAGGAGATTCTATGAGAGTAACTGTAATGGCTTTAGAGCTTTGTGTGGCAGCTAAATAACAAGCTGTTAGCCAACCAGCGCTGCCGCCTCCCAGTACGACTATATTCTGGCTTTGTTCGGGCATAGTCTTGCCTCTTATTGTTATAACGATTCTTAGTGTATACCGACAAGAAAAAAAAGCCCACCATGGCCCTCTACTAGGTGGTGGGCTTATTTGAGATCAGAAGCTGTATCTTGCGCCAATGGCATAACGAGCACCAAGCTGTTCTGCACGCCATAACATAGCACTGGTTCTGCCGTGACGACGGCTATTTTCTTCAGTAATATTAATGCCCTCAACAAATACCGTTAGAGCCTCATTTACCTCATAAGAAACGTTGAAATCAACTTGTGATAGTGATTCGGTGAAACCTGGCTCGTTGATATACTGAGAAGTGGTATCAAGGAACTTGTCACGCCAGTTGTAAGCGACCCTAGCTTGTAGTCCGTCTTTCTCGTACATTAAAATAACGTTAGCGGTATCACTCAATCCTACTAGCGCAAACTGAGTAACGGATGGGTCTGCGTTAATATCAAAAGAGACATCACCGTTTACTGTTGTATAGTTAGCCATGACGCCAAAACCGGTTTCGCCAAAGAAGTGTTGAGCGGCAAGTTCGAAGCCGTAGATGTTGGCACTTTTGTTGTTCACTGGTTTTGAGTTGATGAAAGTAAGCAGTGGATCATTAGCGTTTGGCAAAATATCGTAAGCCGCTTCGAACCCTTCATCACTCAATGAATTGTAATCAACGCCATTTTCCATTGCTGCAAACATGTTAAATAGGCTTGTGTCACTCACTGGAATACCTAACCGCTCTAATTCGGCTCTTGCCGCGATAGCCCTAGGTCCAGCTGTTGCATCACGTAAACCATAGACACTTTCTTCAACTTGATCATTACCAATAAAGTTTTTCACTCGCTTGTCGTAAAAGCCGACAGATACATAGCTGGTTTCATCGAAGTAATATTCGAAAGACACATCCACATTATCTGACTCAAGTGGCACTAATGCAGGGTTACCAGAGCTGGCTGTTGCTGTTGGACCGTCGCCTAGGATGGTCGGGCTGCTAGGTGTAGAAACCGATGCAGCTGCACTTAAGTTATTGTAAGTCGGGCGGGCATCGTTTTATTGTAGCTGAAACGAGCAATCATATTTTCTTGTACCTCGATATCGAAGTCGAGAGCAGGCAACACATGATCATAACTAGACTCAACAGTAACATCTTCCATTGCACTGCCAAACCTTACGTTAAAGTCATTGTTACCTTCCCAAGCAATGCCACTTGGTAGGCTTATGTTTGCTGTAGAAGTTGTGTCAGTATTCTCATACCGAACCCCAGCTAAAATGTTGTAAGGCATACCGTTAAGCTCACCTTCTAAATCGAGCTCGAAGTACACTGCAGTAATATCTTCTTCGATCGTCCTATTAGTCGCAAATGGGTTAGTCGTGGCAAATTCAAAACCGTAAGTTTGGGCTGCAAATGCACCAAGCTCAGCTACATTACCTGTGAAGCCTTGGGAGAAGATGCCATTAGTGTTGTAATCTTCAAATTCAGAAGCGAGATTTAATGGTGTTAACGAACCCGCTGGTAACTCACCTGGGTTTTCGATCCCCCAGTTCCCCATAGTATGGCGGGTTAAAGATTGCAACGAGGTGCTTTCCATTGCGCGAGATTCAATACCAAAATTAACACTGCCGTTGTCCATTTCGTAACGGCCATCGAAACGGACTTGAGTCACTTCGGTCTCTTGAGAAGCAAAACGCATATCTAAAATTGATGTGCCCACATCATCTTGATCTAGTACCCCGTTAGGGTTCAAATTTCCTCTGGCGGCATCGTCAAAATCGACCATCATGATTGGGAATTCACCACTAAAATCGACACCTTGACCGCGAACTACGTTGGCCCCTAAGCCAAAGTTGGTCCAAGTCCCGTAAGGCGCATCTGGGCGACCTTCCGCACTTGAGTGATGAGCGTCAAATATCAAGACTAATTCGTCGTTGGCTAAATATTCTAAGTTCAAACCAATAGATTTGTTTTCATTTACCTGATTTAGCTCTTGTAGTGCTAAGCCTAAATCTCTTGGTAATAAATCACGGCGTTCTTGCGTTATTTGAATTGGCGTGGCAACGGTTTCGTCGTCAAAGGTTAAATTGGCGAAGTAACGATCATCCATCCAAATTGATTGTTCAGCACGGGCTTCGAATAAATCTTGTTTTGAATAAGTGTAGTCAAGTGTCGCAACAAGCTTTTCACTTGGCGCGAACTGCATGGTCAATTGAGCATTTGTTCTTTCGCGTTCACGATCGGCGACAAAGTAGCGCAGATCAGAAGGAATAGCGAAAAGCTGTCCTTGTTCAGGCGCATTATTTAGTACAACAGCGGCACCACTAGCGGGGTTCGACGGATCTGGCGATTGCGGTACGGTGCCATCAAATGGATTAATACGCCATTGGTTGACAAATGCACCGACAGCAGAACTATCACGCTGTTGAAATGAGCCACTAAATGAGACTCCAAAAGTGGAGTCTTCATTTAACCAATTGGCAAAAGTCGATATTTCTGGTGTTGCATCATCACCTACGCGGTTGGTTGTATCGTGCAGAGCTTTGGCGCCTATAGAGCCACTGAAACCTGAATTGGCAGAATCAAATGGTCTTGAGGTACGAATGTTGACGGTTGCACCAATACCCCTGTAGCAATACTTGCCTTGCCAGTTTTATACACTTCAACAGCACGAACCCCCTCTGAAGCTAAGTCTGAAAAGTCAAAGGCTCTAGAGTTAGGCGTACCTCCACCACTTGGCAGGGCAGAACCCGGCATAGTACGACCGTTTAAAGTAACCATATTAAAATCTGGACCAAAACCTCGAGCTGTAACTTGGTTACCTTCACCGTTATTGCGACTGATTGAAATACCCGTTATACGTTGTAGAGATTCAGCGAGGTTAGTGTCAGGGAATTTACCTATGTCTTCAGCGGAAATAGCGTCAACTACGCCAGCTGCATCACGTTTGACTCCCATGGCTTCTTGAATACTATTTCGCAGCCCTTTTACTTCAATTACCTCTATGTCTCTTTGCTTTTCGTCCGCCATTACCCCTGCGCTTAGTGCGCTTAAGATAAGAGACAGACTGGTCGCAACCTTAGTTTTACTAAAGCGATTATTGTTCATGTTATCCTCGCCGAATGCCCTGTTTTTATATTATTAGTTGAGTTTGAAAGCGCTTACATTAAAAGTCAAATAAAAAGCAGTCTTTGAAAGCGCTTACATTAAAGCTAATGCAAAAACATCTACTGGTCAAGTTTCACTCAATTATTTTTTTAGTCGTTGTGTTACTTATCTATTTTAAATGCTGTAAACCAGCCTTTGGCAAAGTGTTTGGTTTTTTACTAGAATTGTTGAAAGCGCTTACAAAATATGTTTATCCTAAAATGTAAATAAGTAATAGGACAAGGCGAATGGCTGATAATAATCTAACAAGTGGTATCCGCATTAAAGAGAAAGTGGGTTACGCCATGGGCGATGTAGCCTCAAATTTTTATTGGCGAGTTTTTGATGTTTTCCTATTTATTTTTTACACCGATGTGTTTGGCTTACCAGCTGCCGCCGTAGGCACAATGATGCTGGTTACGCGATTAATTGATGCATTTTCGGACCCTTTAATGGGCGCTTTGTCGGATAGAACGACCAGTAAGTTTGGCAAGTTTAGACCTTATTTGCTTTGGGGGATCTTGCCTTTAGCTGCAGCAGGAGTGCTAACTTTCACCGTGCCTGATCTCTCAGATAACGGCAAATTGCTGTGGGCTTATGGCACTTATATCTTAATGATGTTGGCTTACACTTTTATCAATATTCCTTATGGCGCTTTGATGGGCGTGATCACATCGGACTCAAAAGAGAGAACAACATTAACCAGTTTTCGTTTTATTGGCGCGTTTAGTGGAGGTTCGTTAGTAGCTTATATGACGCCAGAGTTAGTGCAATGGTTTGGCAACGGTAATGAAGCACTTGGCTGGCAGCTCACCATGGCCTTATACGGAGTCATCGCAGCAGTACTATTTGTCGTAACCTTTGTCACGACCAAAGAGCGTATTGCTCCGCCTAAACGCCAACAATCTTCAGTAAGACAAGACATTACTGATTTGTTGCAGAATAAGGCTTGGCTCATTCTATTTGCTGTGGCTTTGATCATTATGTTAACAATTACTCTTAGGGGAAGTAGCGGGACTTTTTATTTAAAGTACGTGGTCGGTCGGGAAGACTTAATAGGCTTGTTCGCCATGGTCTATATGTTGTCTTTGACGCTTGGGGCAACAATGACACCTTTGTTAGTTAAATTTGTCGATAAAAAACCTTTACTGCTTTGGCTAATGGGCGGAGTCGCTGTTTTTTCAGGAGTATTTTATTTTGTTCCGCCAGAGCAAGTGACTCTGATCTTTGCATTGCAAATTTTAATAGGCCTTTGCTTAGGGCCTAAATCTCCAATCGTATTTTCTATGTACGCCGACACTGCAGATTATTCCGAGTACAAAAATAATCGCCGTGCCACCGGGATGACATTTGCTGCTGCCGCCTTTGCGCAAAAGTTAGGGGGCGCAATGGCTGGTGGTGCAATGGGTTGGATCTTAGGCTCTATGGGGTATGTAGCAAATCAAGCTCAAACAGACAGTTCAACAACTGGTATTGTGTTGTTAATGACATTATTACCTGGAATATTTGCTTTCATCGCTGTTTTGGTTATATGGCGTTACCCATTAGACAAAGCGCAATTAGCACAAATACAAACTGAGCTAGCACAAAGGCGACAAGCGCAGGCTGGGAGTAGCGAACATGACTGAACCCTTGCTATTTAATCATTCTGTCTCTGAGAGCGGGGCATCGATAAGTTTGCATTCCCCTATAGCGCTGGATAAAGCGTCGCATTTTATTTGGAATAACCAGCAGCTCGTTCAAATTAATTGTCAGGGTTACGTTAATGCACAGTTTATGCAACCTGAGCCGAGTAAATACAGTCGTGGTCCCAACATAGAGGCCACTACTTTTATGCAACCAGAAATGCCTTTTTATGCGGAACACCCAGGTCGTTTTGTATTTATCAAAGATGAACAGAGTAACGAGATTTTTTCCGTGCCTTACGCACCAATGAAAAAAATGGCACAAAAGTTTGTCTTCGAATGCCACAGTCATCAAGTGGTATGGCAAATTGAGCAACTTGGTTTGGCAATCGAGTGGAAAATGACATTGCCTAGTTCTGATACAATAGAAGTGTGGCAACTGGTGATAAAAAACCTAACGGGGGCCACCGCGTAAGCTGAGTGTCTATCCGTGTTTTTCCATTGGCTTTATGTCTTGGATGGCTCAGTCCGCGAACTTTGAATCCGACTGCAATAGCATTGTTGCTAAGTCAGTTACGCCATATCAAAAGGTTGAACACTACTTCAGCAATAAACACTTTAAAGAGATGACTTTTTTTCATGCCAACAAAAAAGCGCATTCTTGGTGTGCTAATTGGCAATCTTTTATTGGCAATACAGGTATCCACGATCCGCAATCGTTACAGCAGCCAACATTACTCAAGGTTGAAAGTTGTTATGAAACACCTGTTGCCGTTATGCAATTTCAAACAGAACTTGCGGCTGGTGGAGATGAAGAGTTTGAGTTTTTGTTTGGCCCTGCACAAAACAAAGAAGAAATTAAAGGCTTAATTGCGCGATACTCGGGAAAATTTGAACGCACGTTAGAGGACTATCGACAACGACAGGACATGGGCAAAGATGCTTTTAGTTTTGCTACTGGCGATAAAGACTTTGATGATTTTGTTAATCATTGGTTGCCGAGACAAGCGATATACCATGGTGAGTTAAACCGCCTCACGACTGATCCGCAAACTCGCAACTACCTTCAGGACACAATGGCACTTATGTACTTCTCGCCAGAGAAAGGCAGAGAACGGATCCTATTGGCTGTCGCTCAGCAACAAAGTTCGGGGCAGATGCCTGACGGTATATTGCTCAATGAGCATGCTAGTTTAAAGTATATTAATCAGATCCCTCATACTGATCACTGTGTTTGGTTGGTCCTATGTTTACAAGCTTATTTAGATGAAACGGCAGACCGCTCAATTCTTGACGAAGTCATTAGTTTTGCTTGTGGTACAGAAACTGCGACGGTGGCAACGCATGTTGAGTTGGCTATCGAATGGCTATTATCCGCAACCAATGAACATGGCTTGAGCTACATAGAGCAGGGAGATTGGTGCGACCCTATGAATATGGTGGGCTATAAGGGCAAAGGGGTATCTAGCTGGCTTACTATCGCAACTTGTTATGCACTAAAGATATGGGTAGAGCTATGCAACCAATATAAAATGAATATTAACCCTATACAGGCTAAAGAGTATAAAGCATCTTTGACTCTGCTTAAAACGGCGATTAGGCAACATTTCAAAACTGGCGACTACTTTGCTAGAGGCATAACAGACCAAGGTCGAAAGTTTGGCACCCTAGCTGATGACGAAGGCCAGATCTTCTTAAACCCACAATCTTGGGCTTTATTAGCTGATATCGTAGAAGAAAATGAAGTTGCCCCCCTTGTAAGGCAGGTTATGCAGAGGTTAGCTACGGATCACGGTGTGGTAATGTTAGCGCCTGCCTACACTTCTATGCATGACGATATAGGCCGGATAACACAAAAGTATCCAGGGTCTGCAGAAAACGGCTCAGTTTACAACCATGCCGCTGCATTTTGGGCGTTTGCCATGTTTGAGCAAAACAATTGCCAGAGCAGGGCTTTGATGTTTTACAACGGATGTTAAGTAATACGAAAAATGCAGAAAAAACAGGTCAATTACCCTGTTATATTCCAAATTATTACCGTGGTGCAAGAGCACACAGCATAGAGCACTTAGGTCGATCAAGTCATTTGTTTAACACGGGAACCGTAGCTTGGTACTTAAAATCATTATTTCAAGGTCTTGCGGGGTTCACTCCCACCGCAACCGGAGTCCAGATCACACCTAAATTACCTGCGAGAATGAAAACATTGACCTATCGTAGGCGATTTAGGGGGGCTGAGTTTGTTGTTTCGGTTGTACAAACCAATATGGTTAGCGAACAAACAACCAAAGTAAATGGTACTGAGGTTAAGAACAACCTAATCAAACAGATAGTTAAAGGTGGGTTATATCAGGTTGAGATCCACCTCCCTTGGCAACAACAATCAAAAAACAAACTTATTATTATCACAGGAGTAAGTGGTTCAGGTAAGACCACCGTTGCTAAGGAAGTTGCCAAGCAATTAGGTTATATCTACATGGAGGCGGATGAATTTCACTCTAGAAATGCTCGAGCAAAAATGGCAAAAGGCATAGCGCTTACTGATGAAGACAGACAGCCTTGGCTAACAAGAATGTGCAAACATTTAAAAATGCTGCAAGCTAATGGGCAGGATGTGGTATTTGCCTATTCTGGTTTAAAGCAAGCTCACCGAGAAACGTTTTACCATTTGCCCTTTGATGTGCAATTTCACCATTTAGACTTAACTTTTTCTATTTTGAAACAAAGGCTGGCAGCCAGAGATGAGCATTTTTTTGCTCCTGAGTTATTGGCTAGTCAGTTACAGAGTTTTGAAAGTTATCGAGATGGAGAAGCAATTATCCATCAAGCGCAAGTCTCGGTTTCTCAGTTGTCGAAGAACATCGTTATGAGGCATTGTAATGACCATTAAATTAAAGTTTTATCAGCTAGTTTTAAGTACTGTATGTTTTGTGTCTGAATTATTGGCATCAGAGCTTGCAGGCATCGAGTTTGTTGCTAAACAAGTGACTCATGCTCCTAAGATTGACGGCGTAATGGAAACTGTTTGGCAACAGAAAGATTGGCACCCGATAGATCAGCTGATATTAGGTGAACGATACCAGCAGGGCGACTTTGCCGGGCGCTTTAAACTGGCTTGGGACAAAGAACGCTTATACATACTTGCCGAGATCACAGATAATATATTATTCGATCAACATGCTGATCCACTTAGCTTTTATTGGGATGATGATTGTCTTGAGGTGTTCATCGACGAAGACGGCTCAGGAGGTGAGCACCAATATAACTACAACGCATTTGCTTACCATGTTGCATTGGACAATCAGGTCGTTGACCTCGGTGAGAAAACAAAAGCCAACTCGGAGCCGTTTTTACTCTTCAATGATCATATAGAAAGTCGCTGGCAACGTGACCAAGCCTCCCCTCATAGGGTGATTTGGGAGTTGGCAATTAAAGTGTTTGACGATTCATTTCAGCCCAATAACAACAGTAAGCCAGTTTTGCTGCACGCAGGGAAAAAAATGGGCTTCATGTTAGCTTATTGTGATAATGATGGCAGTGAGCAGCGAGAAAGTTTCATCGGTTCTACAGAAATAAAGGCGGTCAATGGCGATAAAAATCTCGGTTATAAAACGGCAGATGTGTTTGCTCGCTTGAGTTTAGTCAAATAGCTATGGCGTTAGCGGCAATATTCAGTAAAATCCTATGCCAAAATATGTATTCAGGGCTAATGACGTTAAGTCAGACTTGATAGCCGCCAGCCCCATAGGAAATTGAATGTCACAACAACCTTTGTTAGAAGTCCTCATCGATAGCTTACAGTGTTTACCAGGAGTGGGAAACAAGACGGCACAACGAATGGCGTATCATTTATTACAAAGGAAAAGAGAGGCAGGCAAAGACTTAGCTCAGGTATTGTTGCAAGCGATGGATGAAATTGGTCAATGTCAGTCTTGTCGAAACTATACTGAACAAGAGCTGTGTAATATTTGTTTGAATCACAAACGCAGTGAAAACCAAACTTTGTGCGTGGTTGAGTCGGCTGCGGATCTGTTAGCAATTGAACAAAGTGGTCAATATTCAGGTTTGTATTTTGTTTTACACGGAACCTTATCGCCGTTAGATGGTATTGGCCCGAGTGAAATTGGTTTATTTGAACTAGAAGATAAACTACAACAGTCTGACATCAGCGAGGTCATATTGGCGCTTAACCCAAGTGTTGAAGGAGAGGCAACCAGTCATTTTGTTGCGGATATATGCAAATCAAATGAAATTACCGTCACTCGTATAGCTCACGGTATTCCAGTTGGAGGTGAGTTAGAAATGGTTGATACCTCTACTATTTCCCACGCCTTACAAGGTCGAAAAAGTTTGTAAAAAAAAGGGCTTACGCCCTTTTTTTGTTTAAAACTTGAGCAATAAAACCAATCCCGTACTTTTTACCCTTGAATTCGCTCATCCCGTTCTTATTTAACTGAGCATAACTTTTAAGTGATTAAAAAATTTCAGGAGACTTAGGTCATGAGTGACGCTCAAGGTAAACAGACTCACGGTTTTCAAACCGAAGTAAAACAACTTCTACAACTGATGATCCACTCTTTGTATTCAAACAAAGAGATCTTCATGCGTGAACTTATTTCTAACGCAGCGGATGCATCGGACAAATTGCGTTTTGAAGCGCTATCAAACGGTGATTTATACGAAAACGACGGTGAACTAAGAGTTCGCGTTAGTTTTGATGCAGATAAAAATACCATCACAATCGATGACAACGGTATCGGTATGAACCGTGAAGATGCAACGACTCATCTAGGTACAATTGCAAAATCAGGCACAGCTGATTTCTTCAAAAATCTAACGGGTGACCAAGCGAAAGACTCTCAGCTGATCGGTCAGTTTGGTGTTGGTTTCTATTCTGCGTTTATCGTTGCAGACAAAGTTGTTGTGCGCTCACGTAAAGCCGGTGATGCAGCAGAAAATGGCGTTGAGTGGACATCTGCTGGTGAAGGTGAGTACACCATCGACAGCATTACTAAAGAAACTCGTGGTACTGAGATCACATTACACCTAAGCGAAGAAGAAAAAGAATTTGCTAGTGACTGGAAACTTCGTGAAATCATTAAGAAGTATTCAGACCATATCTCTACGCCAGTAGAAATGTGGAAAGAAGGCACACCTGAGTCTGAAGGCGAAGATGGCAAAAAGATCCCAGCAACTGAAGGTGAATGGGAAGTTATCAATAAAGCAGATGCCTTATGGACACTAGATAAGTCTGAGCTTTCTGAAGATGACTATAAAGAATTCTACAAGCACATTAGCCATGACTGGGAAGACCCACTTTCATGGGCGCATAATAAGGTAGAAGGTAAAAGCGAATACACGTCATTGCTTTACATCCCGAAAAAAGCGCCATTTGATTTATGGAACCGCGATAAACAACGCGGCCTTAAATTATACGTTCAACGTGTATTCATCATGGATGACGCTGAGCAATTCATGCCAATGTACTTAAGGTTCGTTAAAGGCTTAGTTGACTCAAATGACTTACCATTAAACGTATCTCGTGAGATCTTACAGGACAACAAAGTAACGCAAACGTTACGTAAAGGTTGTACTTCACGTGTTCTTAAAATGCTTGACCGCATGGGCAAAAACGACAAAGAAAACTATCAGTTATTCTGGAACGAATTTGGCCAAGTGTTAAAAGAAGGTCCAGCTGAAGACATGGCAAACAAAGAAGCCATTGCTAAGCTATTGCGTTTTGCTTCTACAAACAATGATGATGCAACGCAATCAGTAGGTTTTGTTGACTACTTAGAACGCGCGCAAGAAGGTCAGGATAAGATTTACTACTTAGTAGCGGACTCATACGAAGCCGCGGCTAATAACCCTGCGTTAGAAATCTTCCGTAAGAAGGGTATCGAAGTTGTACTTATGTATGACCGTATCGACGAGTGGTTAATGTCACACTTAACTGAGTTCGATGGTAAGCAACTTGTTTCAGTAACTCGCGGTGATCTTGATTTAGGTGACTTAGAAGACGAAGAAACTAAGAAAGCGCAAGAAGAAGCAGACAAGACGTTCGAATCTTCAATTGGCCGTATGAAAGAAGCGGTAAGCGATAAAGTGAAAGAAGTTAAAGTTTCACACCGTTTAACTGATTCACCAGCGTGTATTGTTACTGATAATTCAGATATGAGCCCACAAATGATTGAGCTTATGAAACAAATGGGCCAAGAAGTGCCAGACGTTAAGCCGGTATTTGAAGTAAACATGGAACATGACTTGGTTAAGCACATCGACCAAGTACAAGACGAAGAACAATACAAACAATGGGTTGAGGTATTACTAGATCAAGCGACGTTAGCAGAGCGCGGTACTATTAACGACCCAGGCTCATTCGTAAAACGCATGAACGAGTTAATGTTGTCATTAACTAAGTAATCCCAAGATCAGGGTAACCTGTATCAAAAATAAAAAAGCCGAGGTAACCCTCGGCTTTTTGCTTTTAGGGATGAAAGTACATCGGTCGAGATTGTTCCCGACAATTATTCGACATTCGCCACATCCATGTGGGTCAATTGCCAAGGATGGCATTAAATTCGTGTGCTTATATGGATATAAGTATGTCGTGTTGTCATGGACGACAAAGAACGACGGCTTTCAGGGATGAAAGTACATCGGTCGAGATTGTTCCCGACAATTATTCGACATTCGCCACATCCATGTGGGTCAATTGCCAAGGACGGCATTAAATTCGTATGCTTATATGAATATGGTAAAATCATTGTATTGTGCATTGTTCCTTAAGTTTGAGGTTGCTTGTGCGAAGCAAAAAATTTACTAGCAAACTCTCTATTATTTCCTGCTTAATATTAGGTTGTTATCCATGTCATTTGATACCTCAGCTTCAGAATTGATTGTTCTTGCTGCACCAGATGGAAAATCTCAAGGTGATTATTACCTTGAGGTTGAAAAGCAAATCTTTGATTTTCATCTTGCTTATGCCAAAGAAATTATGAAACACGATAGAGTTTTAGTGTTGGCAAACGATGAAAATGCTACTGATTACATAGAAGCTTTAGGCCCAGAGCATGTTTTGGTGTCGCCTATGTCTGATATTTGGATGCGAGATTTTACTTTGTCCAATGCCTCAGCCCCTTTAATGTTTCGTTACACCGCTGCGGCTCAAGATAGTCAAAGTGCTGCAGATAATGTGCAAGATGTATTTTATGACTTAGTAAAGTCAGCTGACATAAGTTTTACTGAAAGTGATTTACTGAATGATGGCGGTAACTTTGTTGACGATTATTTTGGTAATGTTGTTATCAGTACTAAGTTTTTAAAAGATAATGATCTGACCGAAACCAAAGCAAGGAAACTGCTCACAGCTTTGCCTAGTATTAAGAATGTTGCTTTTATTACGGCTGACGAACAAGGGGGGCTAGAACACTCGGATGGTATTGTTTCCTTTATTGATGAAAACACCTTGATAGTAAATAGTTATCCAGAGGAGCCTGAATACGCAAAGTTGTTAAAAGAGCAATTAAAGCGCGGATTGCCGAACGTGGTTATCCATGAGATACCAACACCTTATGATGATAGCAAAATATACGATAACCGATTTGGCTCAGCTTGCGGTTTATATACTAATGCCTTAGTTACTTCACAACGAGTTTACTTACCTCAATTTGGTATGCCTGAGGATAAAAAGGTACTAGCTCAAGTCCGCTCAATCACTAGCAAACAAGTAATTCCCATTCGCTCTGATAATGTTTGTTTTATGGGCGGCGGTGTTCGCTGTATGTCGTGGCAGTTAAAGGGGGAGAATGCGGACAAGCTATTGAATTTTAAAAACAAAGAAACAACAAGTTTTGAAGGGATACACATTAATAATTTCACAAACTTGGATCATTAGTTCTAGTTTACAAAGCTTTTTTACTCGTTTCGTTGGGCTGTTAAATTGAGATTTTCTGAAGAGATTTATTAGCCAGACATTCATCGATATCAATTATTTTTCCAGTTGCTGAAATATGTCCGACTTTGGTCTAATCCCCGTGATATCTGGCTTGTTATCCCTTTTGTAATATGACAAGATTCCTGACAATTACACTTTCATAAATATTTAATAAAATTCTGAGGAACAGCTAGATGCGAATTATTTTACTAGGCGCTCCGGGCGCAGGTAAGGGAACGCAGGCTCAATTTTTAATGAGCAAATATGGGATCCCACAAATCTCTACAGGTGACATGTTACGTGCGGCAATTAAAGAAGGCACAGAACTAGGTTTAGAAGCGAAAAAAGTAATGGACGCAGGCCAGCTAGTTTCTGACGAACTGATCATTGGTTTAGTAAAAGAGCGTATTGCAAAAGAAGACTGTGTTAACGGTTTCTTATTGGATGGTTTCCCTCGCACTATTCCACAAGCTGACGCTATGAAAGAAGCGGGTATCGACGTTGATCACTGCTTAGAGTTTGACGTGCCTGATGAAGTTATCGTTGAACGTATGTCTGGTCGTCGTGTTCACCCTGGTTCAGGTCGTGTTTACCACATCGTTTACAACCCACCGAAAGAAGAGGGCAAAGACGATGTTTCAGGTGAAGATTTAGTTATTCGTCCAGATGATGAAGCTGAAACAGTACGTAAGCGTTTAGGCATTTACCATGAACAAACTAAACCGCTTGTTGACTACTACAAAGCAGAGCGGATGCAGGCAATACTAAATTCACTACAGTTGACGGTACACAACCTGTTGATGAAGTAAGTGAAAAGCTAGCGGTTATTCTTGGCTAATCTAGCTTTAACAAACAGAACAAAAAGCACCGACTCAGGTGCTTTTTGTTTTCAGGCCTACACCACCTATTTCAGTAGGTAGTTATACCAATCTGTATAAAGAATTAGTCACTCAGCGAGAATTAAAAGCTTTTCAGGCACAGGTTACCAGTTCCAGACGTAACCTAAGCACCTAAGTCCATTTAGGCGAGGCTTTGACTACTGCGGACGTCCTGTCCTTCGCTAAAGTCAGCCTTCGGCTGTTCAAAAATGTTCCAGACATTTTTGTGTAGAGAATGGCTGTTCCCTTTTCACTAAATTTGTTGGAACAAATTTGAATAGCTTTAGCTAGCTGCGAAGCAGTGAATAACATGGATGTGATTCATAAAGTCAGTAAAGACAATATGCTCCTGCATTGTCACCTTACCCCACATCCATGTGGGGCAACACAGGCTGGGAAGCTTTTAAACTCGTCCTTGGAAGCTCACCAGAGGCGCGATAATTGCGCCAAATTTCCTTGATGTAGAACGACTATACCTGCGAAAATTTGTCTTATTCTCCCACCTCTGGTGTAGCTCTGAGTGGCTGATTCCTTATGCAGATTTTTTTTTATAATCAAAAAAGGCTTTATCTAAAATTCACTCTTTCAGGAAACCAGCCTCACTTTCCTCTGGCGCAATGAGATCAGGCATTCGCAGACTGCTCTAACGACTTGCCGATCTGCTTTGCAATAGACTATCGCATCGAAACACGATAACGACGCTGCTGCTAATTCTTACTTATATGCCTCTGAATTAGACTTAGAGTCCAAAAGCACCGTTTCTCACCTGGCATATGCTCTTTTAGGAAATCTTCCTCATTTTCTCTGACGCGAAGCGAACTGACAGTCGGGGCTTGAGCTAACGACTTACTGGGTGTCCCTTTAGATCGGGGGATCGCATTGAGGTAGGATAATGAGAATATTGCGGAGTTTTATAGCAAGCCTCCACACAAATGAGTTAGCAGCAAATATTCTTAAAAATACTGGCATTTTACTTTTAGATAGGTGCATTAATAGTTCCAACGTCTGTATTGCATTTTCCCCGTGAATTAGCTTAATGACTTTTCTCTCTAAGGAAGCGATAACAGATGATGCATCTTGGCTTTGGTACTGATAAGCTAAAGCTGTGAATAAAAACAATAAAACAGGGTAAATATGAACATTGAGTTTACAGCGTTTTACGCAGGGATATTGGCGATATTTTATGTTGGACTTAGTTTTCGAGTTATTTCATTACGCCGCAAGTACAGAGTGGGCATCAATGATGGACAAGAAAAAGAACTAGCTAGAGCAATTCGAGTACACGGTAATTTTGCTGAGTATGTGCCAATTGCTATCTTCTTAATATTCTTATTAGAACTAAATCAAGCTTCTGATATCGCTTTGCATATTTTAGGTTCAGGTTTATTTATTGGCCGTATCTTACATGCATTAGGTCTGGATAAAAGTGCGGGGACGTCACTACCTAGGATGATAGGAATGATCTTAACTTTCCTAGTTATCATCGTCGCTGCTGTGATGAATATTCTGACCGTTTACTAATTTCATCCCCAGAATTAATAATTTTAAGCCCACTAAATCGTAAGTGGGCTTTATTTTTTACCTTTACCTAAAGCTTAGGTGTTAAAACACGCTCGTAAATTTATTCCTTGAGTAGAATTAATAGTCTCGATTGCTTGATTTAATAGCAGGTTAAATTCTTCAGGTTTTTCTAACATTGGGAAGTGGCCAACATCTTCAATATAAGTTAACTGGTAATTTTTAATCGCTTTTTGATTACCGTTGGCGTTAGTTGGCCAAAGCCTTGAATTAATACTGATCACGGGTTTATCAAAAGAGTCAAAAGTTTGAGAAAACTGCGCGCCTACATAAAGAGAAAAGTAATTCTTCATTGCATTGTTTGCGACAAAACTTGGCGCAGAAGACATATCTTGTTTAACCCAATTAATCAGTTCTTTGTTTTTCTTTTCAGGGAACATACTGAGAACAAAATCTTGGGTAGTTTGTCTGAAGTTTTGCTCGAAAGAGGTCAACATTTCTGTGACCGTATTTGCAGAGATGTCATTAGCAACATTGTGTAATGAATCGACCGCTATAATGCCTTTTACTCTGTCAGGCGCACTTTTAGCTGCCGTCGCCACTACAGCAGCCCCCATAGAATGACCAATTAAAATGGCATCATTAATTTGTTCTTGCTTAAGCACTGCAATGACATCATTAGCAAAAGATTGAATCGTAAAACTTGCTCTATCAACAGAAGAGTTTCCATGGCCAGCAAGATCAACCGTAATAACCTGATATTTTGCTGTTAAATTGCTAATTTGTTTGTGCCAGTATCGGCTATCGCAACTCCAGCCATGGACTAGTATTAAAGAAGGTTTATCTTTGCCATGAACATTGTAGGCAATCGTGATGTCGTCACTTGAATTAGTCGATTTGTACTTGGCATATTCATTTACTAAAGACCACACCTTAGTACTGGTAAGTAAAAGGGCTAGAGCAATTAATGTTATCTTCATAACCTATCCTTGTTTGAATTAAGCGGTTAACTAATAAAGTTTAAAATCGTTAAATAGTGGTGATTATGATCTACCTAAATTCACCTTGAGCTATTTGCCTATACTCAACTGTTAATGCGCATGCGCGATGGACAATAGTTCTTGTGCATTGGCCTTTGTTGTCGCGGAAATTTGATCGCCACCTAATAACCTAGCTAACTCATCTACTCTGCCACCATTATCAAGTGCCGTCATACTGGTTTCTGTTTGCTCATGCTCGGTTACCTTCTTAACAAACTGCTGTTGGTGACCATAACAAGCAACTTGAGGTAAGTGGGTGACGCAAATTACCTGTGTGTTATTACTTAATTTTTTCATTAATTTCCCTACAGCTGAAGCGGTAGGGCCTGATACACCAACATCGACTTCATCGAATAGTAGGGTTGGTGTTGTTACTTTTTGCGCGATAATGACTTGAATCGCTAAACTAATACGGCTTAATTCACCACCTGAAGCAACTTTACCTAATGGTTTGTAACGGCTGACCTGGGTTAGCACTCACTAAAAATTCAACTTTTTCAGCACCATATTTGTTTGCCTGTTCGGCCATATCCGTAAGCTGAATTTCAAACTTAGCACCAGCCATATTCAACTCAGCCATGCTATTAGATATCTTGGTATTCAGCTTCTTCGCAAACTCGGTTCTTACTAAAGTCAATTCTTGGCAATGCAGTGCAAAGATCTCCCTTGCCTGAACTAACTCTTGTTCTAATTCAACAATTCTTTCATCTGAGTGGCTAAGGCTATTTAACTCTTGTGCCAATTGTTGGTGGTGTTCAGGTAGCTGTTCAGGTGCTATTTGGTGTTTACGAGCAAGGTCTATGATCAAATCTAGCCTTTGCTCTACTTCAAACAACCGTTCGGGGTTTAATTCTAAACTATCACAATAATGTCTTAACTCATTACTGCCTTCTTGTAATTGGATAAGTGCAGAGTCAATTAACTCTAGGCTCTGATTCAAATTACTATCTATATTGGCTGAGCGCTGTATTAAAGAAAGAGCCGACTGCATAGCTGAATAGGCATTACCTGAGTCTTCTTCCATTAGGATATTTAACGCTTGTTGTGAGTCGGTTAATAGCGATTGCGCGTTGTGAAGTCTTTTGTGCTCTTGTTCAATTTCCGCAAATTCACCAGCGACAATATCTGCTTTGTCTAACTCTTCAACTTGGTACTTGAGCAGCTGTTGCTGCGCACTGAACTCTTGTTGACGTTCAATAAGTTGGCGCAGTTCTTTTTGCTTACTTTGGCACAGCTTGTAACTCTCGGCTACCTTGGTCAGCAGCCCTTGATTATTAGCATAAGCATCTAACAAAGCTCTTTGGTGTTCAGATTTTGTTAGTAGCTGATGGGCATGTTGGCCGTGAATACTGACTAATAAGTTGCCAAGATCTTTTAGCATAGAAGCTGGAACTCTACTGCCATTGATATAACCTTGCGAGCGACCTTCTTTAGAGATCACTCGGCGTAAAATGCACTCATTATCAGTGAATAAATCATTTTCTTTCAGCCAAGTTGTGGCTTGCGGCAAGTTGCTGATATCGAACTCGGTGGAAATTTCAGCTTTGCTAGCGCCAGCACGAACCATACCAGCATCACTTCTTTCACCTAGGGATTGAGCAAGTGCGTCAATAGCAATAGATTTACCAGCACCAGTTTCACCAGTGATAGTGGTCATTTGGTTGTGCCAATGAACTTCTAACTGGCGAACAATGGCAAAGTTTTTTATCGCAATAGAAACAAGCATGACGGCTCGAATAAGTTAATTACTGTTTGTGTATACAGTAGTTTAAACAGTAACTAATGACAAGCGATTTGCCAAAAATAAATCAACTTATTTGATTTTTCATAATTAACTTAATGAAAACTAACGTTTATTCATTTTACTAAAGTTGTAAAAAATACTGCCGCAGAAAATGAAGCCCAATAAGAATAACCAAGATTTAGCGTTTGCTTGAGTGATCAGCCAAATACATGCTGTCGGCTGCCGAGACACTACATAACCATACTAGCCAGGAAGCGGATATTCGGGTTTGTAAATGTAATTTTGGCAAAGCTAGGATGCAGATCAGGTATCCCAGTAAGCGTGCTAGTGAGCTAAAAATAGCAAGCCAAACAAAACCACCAGTTAACGCCAATAACATTGCGGTGCCCGATTAAAAACATAATCGAGTTAACAGGCGTATGATAGTTATCATGAATGCAGGCAAACCATTTGGGCATTTGGCTTTGCTCTGCCATAGCGTATGTCATTCTTGGAGCTGCTAACATCAAAGCTAGAAGGTTACCTAAAATAGAGATCACCGCTGCGACAAGCATTAGCTGACTACCGCCCCATAGACCTAAATCGGTAGAGATAATTTGTGCCGCATCGGCTAATGGTGTTTTGGTAGCAAACGGTTCTGTAAGCACGGAAACCACGACAGCTTGAATTAAAAAATAAAGAATGGCACTGAACACTAATGTCAGTAGCAGAGACTTTGGTAAGTCTTGCTTTGGCGCTTTTGCTTCACCAGCGGGGATCAACGCGCCTTCAAAGCCAATAAATGCATAGATAAGTAATAAGAAAGCCCCTGACCACTCAGTCAATTCTGGTGCTCTGGCTGCTAATAACTCAGGCGTTTGGATATAACTCAAGCCAAAGCCAATTAATAAAAAGATAGGTAATAATTTTAAGCCTGTAATGATTAACATTGAGTGCATGGCATTTTTGATACCGAGAATATTTAACCCAGCCAATACAGCGATGATTAAACAGACGAAAGGTCCAGCAATAACTGGTTGTGATAGCTGGGGGAAAAACAGCGAAAGGTACAACACGATAGCGTGACCATTGGCGGCAAGTGCGGTCATCCTGCCTACGTAGAGTAACCACCCCGTTTGAAAGCCGGCAAAATTACCAAAGGCTTGTGAGGCATATAAAACAGGGCCACCGGTTTGGTCAAACTGTTTAGCTAGCAAGGCAAAACTGGCTATTATCGGCAACATCAACAAGGCACAAAGTAAAAACATCCAAGGGCTGAAAAAACTCAGTTGATTTGCTGCGGCTGCAGGGAGTGCGAAAATACCAGCCCCAATAAGGCCGTTCAGTGCAATTGCCGCGAGTGCGGTCTTAGAAAGTTGACGTTGCATAGAGTCTGCGTGTTCATTTGTTATTGTTCTAAATAAAATGTAGCAGAATTATGACGTTACGACAGCTAACTAGTTATATAGTTTCGCTATAGGTTAGGGCGTGTTGATCTTTATTGCACGTTTTTACAGCAGTAAGTTTGTCTTTACGGTTAATTAAGTTTCAGAGAAAGTAAGTATTTAGAGCTTATTCTGATAAAAAGCCAAACTTGTGCTGCCTAAAGGTTCAATCCAAGCACTTTTACTCTGCGTTGCTTCCTCTTGCCTACAGGACGTAGGTATGTCGTGTTTTCATGGATGAAAAAGAACGACGGACTTAGATTACTAAGCCGGCAAGGAAGCGTCTTGATTAAAAGCACCTGGAATTGAGTAAAATTCGCACACGAAAGGTCAACACGCCCTAGTAATTTTGTCTGCCCCAGTGCAGCTTTTTCCGCAATACGTCGTAATAATCGTGCTGTATCGGGTGAACAAGCCTCAGTCCTAACGGGTGCTTTTTAATGATGATCTCATCGCCTGGCATGACGGACAATGAAATATGACTATCGCAGCTAATTTGTAGTTGTGCGTCATTAGCCTTAGAGACCACTATCTTAATTTCGCTGTCGGCATCAATCACTAATGGTCGACTAGTTAATGTATGTGGAAACATAGGAACGAGTGTCACGGCATTTAAATTGGGGTGAACAATCGGCCCGCCTCCAGAAAGAGAATAAGCGGTAGAACCGGTTGGCGTTGATACAATCAGTCCGTCAGAGCGCTGATGAAATACGAATGAGTTATCGATATAGGCATCAAACTCAATCATGTGGGCTACTTTATCGGCGTGCAGTACCATTTCATTCATAGCTGAGTTTTGCGCCTTGATGGTTTGATGGCGATGCACGGAAACGTCTAATAAAAAGCGCAGTTCGGTTCTGTATTTCCCTTCCAGTATTTCACTTAAAGGCTGTTCGAAATCATCAGGACTAATATCTGTTAAGAAGCCTAAGTTTCCTCGGTTAATACCAACAACAGCGACATCAAACCTGCTTAATACCCTTGCTGCTCCTAGCATGTTGCCATCACCGCCAACCACAATCACCAAGTCTGCGTGTTGTCCTAGTTCGACTAACTCTGCAACTTTGCATTGTTCGCAATCGATATAATGCGCCACACTTTCTTCAACGAGTAACTGATAGCCTTTGCTGGTTAAAAACTCGTACAAAGACTTTACGGTTGCCATCGTTGCTTGGTGATTGGCTTTGCCAATTAAACCAAGAGTTTTAAAGTGCTTTGACATCTACAGGGCCTTATTTATAGCTATTGCGTTTGCATGGTTAGCTTATAACTCGTTTTGCTTACAATTTGAAGTAGGTAGATCAAATAGTTAGCAAAAATTGAGTCAATCCAACTGCTATCAGTTTAGCGTATTTTCATACTATACATGCGATAAGGCGGAGCAAAGTGAGAGTATGTAACTAAGCTTAGTGGTTTATGAGCCATTGCTCTAAGCTGAACATTAGAAAAAATAACTGAGTTTATTTCGCCGCCAGATATTGTGTTTTTGCCATTTGCCCAAATAACGGTAAAAACAATCCAGTTTTATTCGTCATGTCAAAGACCAAAAGCAATAGAACAGAACTCATTTTCAATTTAATCGTTGAGCAATATTTAGCACAAGGAACGCCGGTTTCTTCAAAATTTATTGCCGCTGAACAATCTATTGAAGCAAGTCCAGCAACAGTGCGTAACGATATGTGCATGTTGGAACGCAATGGTCTAATTTATTCACCTCACACCAGTGCAGGACGAATTCCGTCTCACCAAGGTTTACGACATTATGTCGATAGTATTTTGGCTTGTACGGCGAACAAAGAGAACATGCTGCAAACTTTATCTTCTAGTTTAGGTCATGCCAATGACCCTGAAGCAATAGGAGAGAAAGCGTCTAAGTTAGTAGCCGACATGACTTCTTTAACCGGTCTTGTGGTGATGCCTAAGGTGACGAATGTTGTTATCAGACAGTTAGAATTGGTGCGATTAGCTGACCGACGTTTACTTTGTGTACTCATTGACGAACACGATCACATACAAAACCGAGTTGTAGAACTTGATGAGCCAGTTTCAGAACAGGTGTTACAGCAAACACTACAACTGTTAAACACAGCACTATCTGGCTTTTCTATGTCTGAAGGCGCCGAAAGGTTGCCTTATTTCATCAAGCAATCCGACCCAGAAGTTTACGCTTTAGTGAAAAAGGCACTGTTTGGTGAGCAAGTTATTGCCAATGAACAAAATGTATTTACCGCTGAAGAAATTAGATTAGTACATCCTGAAATATCTTCAGATACGAAAGTATTAAAACAGTTGGTTCGCTCTTTTGGTGATCT
>CBDAVN010000024.1:0-184050 GCA_965200905.1 Psychrosphaera sp. | reverse complement strand
GCACTGAACTGGCTGTCGTTACCGCTCGTGAAGTTTGATAAAAGGTATCACTTAAGTTTTGTGCAGCTAAGTTACAATGTTCAAGTATTTTCGCCGTCGTTGTCTCTGCCTGCTCTATTAAATCTTCATAGTTAATGGTTAAGATTTGATCTGGAAACAGCTTGCTCCAATGTTGATATAAAGCATCTTCGGCCTTAAAGTATGCGGCGATATCTGTTAATGACCAACTCCAAGGCATAGGGCTACTGAAGAAGGTTTTAAAACAAGACCAGGCAGCATCAGCTGGGTCTCGACGTACCCAAATGATTGGTGATTTTGGAAACATTTTACTGATCAAGCAACAAAGCGGCTATTGTTCAAGCTCTTATCAACATACTGTCCAGTTTGCCCAAACCTTTGTTTACAGAGATATAAATAAGTCGAAGCTAGATGCTCCCAAGCATGTTCTGGTTGTTCGAATTGCTCTTGAAATTGCTTAGCAAATTGACAGCCTGAGCCTTTAAGCTCCATTGTGGCTTTTTTCATGATATCAATTTCACCACCGTCAATAACGCTTGGGTGGCTTGCTAAGATATGTTCGACTAAGGTTGTGCCAGTGCGAGGCCAGCCAAGAATGAATATGGGAGAAGGGACGGTCAAGTTACTTTGTGCTAACTGGTCAAGTGAGCTTTGGTTAAAACTATTGATTGTCGCTGCAACATACTTTTTGTCCATTTCGGCATTGTAATTGAGTTGTTGTGCCATCAGTTCAGCGCCTTGCTGAAAATGAGATAAAGCTAGTTCGTGCTGGTTTAGTTCTTCGTATGCTTTGCCCAAAGCGTAAAAGTAACTGGCTTTGTCTATATCGTTGCTGTGTGCTGGGCGTTGTTGTTCGAGCAACTTTGCCAGTACAGGGTCTTGTTCTGATTGAAATTTATGAATAGCACAATAGGATAGCCAAGTTTGGCCAGGTGCATTGCCAGCTTTGATGATTTGTTCAAAGCAATCACGAGCTTGTACTAAATGTCCTAACTGTGACAACACAGTGCCCTTTAAGTGTAAGTATTGTACTTCTTTACTGGTGATAGTATTTAGCAGCTCTAGACTTTCGTTGAGCTGACCTAACTCAGCGAGCAAAGCCGCTCGTTGTTGTACTCTTGCATTGCTGTTATTTGCTACATTGCAGTATCTAGTTGCCGCTTCTTTTGCCAGTCCAACTTCGCCGATAGAAAGGGCAAGTCTCGCCATTGCTCCCCACTTGTCGCCGAGTAATGCGTTGTCACGAAGTAAATTGTCAATAGCTTCGGCTGCTTGATAACGCTGTCCTTGTTTGATGTATTGTAAAGCTTGCTCTGCTAGATTCATGGTGTTCAATATTTTGTCCTTATTATTGTTTTTGTGCAGACAAAAGCCCCAAGTATGGGGCTTTATCCAGAACGAAGTTAGAATCTAATTGATGCACTCAAACGCACGTAACGCGGCGATTGGAATCTATCAACTAGACCGAAATCAGGATCTGGATCTGTTAAGACCAAATTCTGCAACTTCTTCGGTTTCTAACACTTTATCATTGTCGAATACGTTGTAGATATCACCACGTAACTCTACTTCATAATCACCAAGATTAGTTAGGTAAGACAGAGATAAATCTAACTGCCATGTAGTTGGTAGGTTACCAGTTGAGCCACGAGGCACTAACTCACCATTACGGTAGAAAGACTCTGCACCGTATAAAGATGCAAAGAAGTCTGTAGGGTGAACACCAAATACATTCTTCGGACGACCTGATTGTAGTGCAAAGTTAGCACCAGCAGTTAACTGCTCAGATAACGCGTAAGCACCATAAACTTTAACTTTGTGGCGGCGATCATTCGGTAGGTTACCGTATGCACCATCAACTAAACCAGGTTGGTCGAAGTTAGTTGTGATACCTGCGTCATCTTGGCCATTATCCGAACGTAAGAAACCTTCGTTGTTACCATAACTCTTAGACCATGAATAAGAAGCGTATAACATCCATTCACCATCCCATTGACGGTTCACAGTTAAGTCAACAGAAGTGTATTTACGTTCAACTTCTGGATAGCCTAAATCTGATGCAGGGATTGTGTATTGTTGGTTTGCTAGTGGTCCATCACCATCTGGATCAGTAGTAATGGTTAAGTCGTTACCTGGGTTAGTTAATACGTAGTAGTGGAAGCCTGAACATAAAGTACAAGACGAGCCAAACTCTCTTTGTAAGTAACGTTCAAAACCAGCATCGATCGCGATGTCTTCAAGCGCTACACCAACTTCACGGCGAGTTACCTTCACGCCAGCACTCCAATCATCATTGATGTTGAAGTCATAACCTAAGATAAACTCATCTTGGTACATAGGGTCAACGTTAGCATCAACCACTTCCAATGTACCTTTTTGCGTACCATCACCGAAGATAGCTAAAGCGCCACAATTATCAACCGTTGGCACAAAAGAACCATCGATAGACACGACATCACAAGTTTGTTGAGTAAATAGCTCAGAGCCTGCAACACGGATATTAGTGTTGGTTGGCACTGGGATATAGTAACGACCATAGTTGGCGTATAACTTAGACTCACCATCGCCATTGATATCCCAAGCGATACCTACACGAGGCATGATTTGGTTATCAATTTCGATAAAGGCTTCACCATCAGCGTTGTAGTTAGTGAACTCTTCATTACGAATACCTATAGTGGCAACAATATCATCCGTAACCTGCCAAACATCAGAGATGTAGTAAGCTTTTGAGTCCGTTTCAAACACACTTGGTGATTGGTAGTTTTCGCGAACACGCACTCGAGTTCGGTCGTTTTGGTAACGATACCAGAATCGGCCAGGGTAGCCACGTTCTGACTCTGAACTTAAGTCTTCATTATCGTAACCGAACTTAATCGTGTGGTCGCCGATGTAGTATTCAAAGTCTAAACGCAATACTTCACGTTCGTCAGTGCCTCGTTCGAAGAAGCTCACTACCCAATCACCATAAGCTACACCAGTGTCCCTGTCAGTAGTTAATGTTGTTCTCGGGTCTGCGTTATCTTCAGAGCGGTCAGATTCATTCTTACCGTATGACACACTAGCGGTGAAATCTTCAGTTAAAATACCAGTGTATTTCAACATATAGCTCAAACCACCACGGTCGTATATACCTTGACCTCTGTAACCTTGTACAGCACGAGTATTAGGATCTACGTTCCACTGATCTCGCTTAATTTCACGGTCATCTGAGAAGATAGTTGCCTCTAGTAAATGATCTGGTGTGATGTAGTAATCGAATTTACCGCCGTAGAAGGTTGAGGTCGTTTTGTCGCGAGTATTGGTTGATGCTTGTTCGTTATCAACTTCAACACTACGCGGGTTAAATAGCACATAGTAGAAGAACTTGTCTTTGATAAATGCACCACTTGCCCAGATGTTGCCATTTATTGTGTCACGACCCTCATCGTTATTAACGACATGTAATACGCCACTATCTTGGAATACTTGCGGACGGTCACCACGTAATGAGTCAGGCTCATAGAATACGTTTGCGCCCCAATGGAAGTCGTTTGAACCACGCTTGGTTGTTGCATTCACTACACCACCGATAGCGCGGCCAAACTCTGCAGAATAACCACCTGTTTTAACTTCAAAAGTGTCATACATTTCAAAAGGCACTGAGCTGCCACCTAAACCGTTACGGAAGTTGGTTAAGTTCAGACCATTGACGAAAAATGAGTTTTCTGCAGCTGATGCGCCACCAAAAGAAACAATACTTGAGTGGCCATCAATTGCTGAGCCTGTACCAAATGAACCGTCACCTTGAGATGTACCTGGCGCTAACAAGGTTACTGCAGAAATATCACGGGCGACAGGAACGCGAGCGATCAACTCCTGGTCTACCACAGTGACTGATTCTGATGAAGTTACATCAAAAGCAGCAACGGTAGTGCCAGTTACTTCTATTCGTTCAATATCATCTGAGGTTTGTAAGGCAATAGTTACATTGGTTTTACCGCTTACGCCAACGCGTAAAGTGTCTTGACGAGATATAGCAAATCCGGCTTTGCTCGCTTCCATTGAGTAGTTACCTGGCGGTAAAAGTGGAAAGCGGAAATTACCACCTGAATCTGATACTGCGGTACGGGTTAACCCAGTGTCTAGGTTTTTAATGGTTACGCTGACGTCTGACAAACTGACGCCTTGTGAGCTTACTGAAGTGCCGTTGATAAAACCTGTACCTTCGCTTGAAGCATAAGCTGGGACAGATGTGCCCACAGCTGCAGCAACAGCAACAGCGACGAAGTTTTTATTTAACTTTAACATTCTTGTTACTCCCTGATGCCTTGTAATAAGGCTATTTTTATTAGTGTTTCAAGGCAGTGAGTCTGCCTTGACTCTTATCGATAGGGTTAAGAAAGCAAAGCCAAGCACTCACTTAACCATATCTATTACTGACCATATCCGCTGAGTAATTTTTCAATCAAACACAATATGTGAGCAGTCGTAACAATTTATCTCAAAGATAAAGCCATTGTTTTCAGTGTGGTCTTTGTGATGTGGAGATTGTTTTTTGTACAATATGTATATGTTTCTTATACTTAGGTTTAGTTTTTGAATGGAAAAGAGGAGGGGTTTTGCAATTTAAAAAAGATTAATGTTAACACATTTTGTTACATTTGGGCTGGTGGGGTTTTTATTTAAAGTTGAACTGTTTGCATAGGCAAACGGTCATGTTGGACATGTCGCGTCACCTAAATGTATGGTAACAGAATATTTTTTAATAGGATTGGCTTGAAAAAGCAGAGACTATGCCAGTCTCTGTTGCAATACCACTGATGAAATATTTTTTGAGATTTAGTGTTGTCGTATTGAAGTTCGCATTACTCAGAAGGTGAAGTTGTATTAAACCACAACTTCACCCAGCTTGAACAAACGCCACTGTTGTGGCTCTAGTTTGTGCCAATGTTCGTTATCGGTTAAAGGCTGTGTTGCTATCACGGTAACTACGTCCTTGTCAGTGGTTTCTTCTTTAAAGTTCACTTTCATTTCGGTATCTATCAAGTTGGCTTCGCCAAAAGGTGCTCGTCGCGTGATCCAATGCAAATTATTACTACAATAGGCTAGTAAATGGTGGCCATCGGAAACTAAGGCATTGAATACGCCTAGTTTGTTTAGCTGTTTGCAAAGTTTGGCAATATAGCGAAACACACTTTGCCAGTTTTTGGGTCTGGTTTGGTATTTGGCTCTTAGTTGCCCCATGATCCAACAAAAAGCGTGTTCGCTATCTGTTCCGCCAATTGGCCAGTCTGAACTCAGTTCTAACTCTTTGTGCCCTGTTAATTGGCCATTGTGAGCAAAGGTTATGTTTCTGCCCCAAAACTCCCTGATAAACGGATGGGTGTTCTCTAAACTCACACCACCGCGATTAGCTTGTCGAATGTGTGATATCACCGAGCAGCTTTTGATTGGGTATTCCATTACTAAGTTGGCAATTTTAGATTCGCAACTTGGGTTTGGATCTTTGAACGAGCGACAGCCTTTACCTTGATAAAAGGTAATGCCCCAGCCATCTTTGTGTGGGCCAGTTTCGCCACCTCTTTGTACTAGACCTGTAAAGCTAAATACGATGTCCGTTGGTACGTTGGCAGACATGCCAAGTAATTCACACATAAGCGTTAAATATTTCTCTTCGAATTGGGTTAGGTTAGACTCGGTATAACGCTGTCCATTGTAAAAGAAATAATTTAATAAACTAGTTAAAAATGAACGCAAATTATCAACTTAGAAAACAGCTAAGAACTGAGCTTAGACAAAAGCGAAACCAGCTCACAACTGAGCAGCAAGATTTAGCGAGTAAGCAACTGAGTGAAGCGCTATTAGAGATGACCAACTTTGGTGAGACTCTGGCCTTATATTTTGCTAACGATGGTGAATTATCACCTAATTTAGCTATCAATGCTTTATTGCAACAAGGGCGAAAGGTTGCGGTTCCTGTGATGCATGGTTTTCGCAAAGGTTACCTAAATTTTCAACTCTATGATCTTGATACACCAATGCATGACAACCATTTTGGCATTACTGAGCCGTTATTAAGCAGCCAAGCCACAGTTGCCCTGGAGCAAATTGACTATTTATTTATGCCATTAGTCGGCTTTGATGCAAGTGGTAACCGACTTGGTATGGGAGGTGGTTTTTACGATCGGACATTAAGTCGAATTGACAGGGCTAAAGTGAAGCCCAAATTAATTGGCCTAGCTCATGATTGTCAGCAGGTGGCACAATTGCCTGTTGAGGGGTGGGATGTGCCAATTGATATGGTGTTAACACCAACAAAAAAATTTATGATTAATCCCGATTAGCGCTAAATAAATAATAGGCATTAGAAATAAACTCACTATAATCAGCTCGACCGATAAATCTCTCTTTGGATAGTAAAATGACACAAGATGAAATGAAAAAAGCCGCAGGCTACGAAGCACTAAAATTTATACAACCTGACAGTATCGTTGGAGTTGGTACAGGGTCAACTGTGAACTACTTCATCGAAGCGCTTGGCACTATCAAGCACAATATTCAAGGTGCGGTGTCTAGCTCCGAAGCATCAACTGAGAGATTAAAAGCATTAGGCATAGAAGTCTTTGATCTTAATTCAGTGCCAGTTCTTGATGTGTACGTTGATGGTGCTGACGAAATTAATGACGACAAAGCTATGATCAAAGGCGGCGGTGCAGCCTTAACTCGCGAAAAAATAGTAGCAGCAGTAGCAAAAGAGTTTATCTGTATTGTTGATAACACTAAGAATGTTAAGTTTTTAGGGGAGTTTCCATTACCAGTGGAAGTGATCCCAATGGCTCGCTCCTATGTTGCTAGAGAGATTGTTAAGCTAGGCGGTGACCCTGTTTATCGCGAAGGTGTAGTGACTGATAATGGCAACGTGATCTTAGACGTGTACGGTATGCAAATTGCCCAGCCGAGAAAACTAGAAGAGCAGTTAAACGCAATTGTTGGTGTGGTCACCAATGGCTTGTTTGCTCACCGTGGCGCGGACAAAGTTATAGTTGGCTCACCGGACGGTGTCTCTATCATTGAATAGATAATATTAAATGAAATAATATAGATTAAAAAAACTAATCTGTTCGGATAAATTTCTTTATTAATGAACGAAAATAGAGTATTAATTCTAACCTTGAAATACTCTATTTTCATATTCACTTTTTATTAATAACGAGCAACGCAGGAACTAATCCGACAATGAGCAACGTGTCATTAGCCAAAGACAAGATCAAAATTCTTCTTTTAGAAGGTGTTCACCAAAGTTCAATTGAAACGCTAAAAGCCCAAGGTTATAGCAACATTGAATTTTTAAAGACTTCCTTACCAGAGTCTGAGCTCATTGAAAAAATTAAAGATGTGCACTTTGTTGGTATCCGCTCCCGTACTCAATTAACTGAAAACGTATTTGCCCATGCCAACAAGCTTATTGCTGTTGGTTGTTTCTGTATTGGCACTAACCAAGTTAACCTTGATGCAGCGAAAGAGCGCGGTATTGTTGTCTTTAACGCGCCATTCTCAAATACTCGTTCAGTAGCGGAATTAGTGCTTGGTGAAATTCTTCTTCTGATCCGTCGTGTACCTGAAAGAAGTGCAAAAGCGCACCGTGGTGTGTGGGATAAGTCAGCGGTTGGCTCTTATGAAGCAAGGGGGAAAACGTTAGGTATTATTGGTTACGGTCATATCGGTACGCAGCTTGGTATCATGGCTGAAAATATCGGCATGAAAGTTAAATTCTACGATATTGAAACTAAACTAACACTAGGTAACGCGCAGCAAGTAGGTACACTGACTGAGTTATTAAAAACATCAGATGTGATCTCATTGCACGTTCCTGAAACTCCGCAAACGCAAAATATGATGGGCTCAGCGGAATTCGAGGTAATGAAACCTGGCGCCATTTTGATAAATGCTTCTCGCGGCACAGTAGTAGATATTGATGCATTAGCTGAAGCACTTTCGACTAAGAAGGTATCAGGAGCGGCTATCGACGTATTCCCTGTTGAACCTAAGTCAAATGATGAAGAATTTGAAACTCCGTTACGTGGTTTTGATAACGTATTACTAACACCACACGTTGGCGGTTCTACTCAAGAAGCACAAGAAAATATTGGTATTGAAGTAGCAGGTAAGTTAGCTAAATACTCAGATAATGGTTCAACATTAAGTGCTGTTAACTTCCCAGAAGCTTCATTACCAGAGCACACTGGTAGAAGTCGTTTATTACATATTCATACAAACCAACCGGGTGTGCTAACCAAAATCAATGAAGCATTTGCCAAACACAACATCAACATTGCAGCGCAGTATCTACAAACCGATGACAAGTTAGGTTATGTAGTTATTGATGTAGAAACCGATGATTCTAAGACAGCGTTAGCTGAGTTAAAGCAAATTGAAGGTACGATTAAGGCGCGTTTATTACACTAATCCCTCCTTCTGTTGCATAAATAATAAAAGCCACTTAAAGTCCCAACCTTAAGTGGCTTTTGCCTACAGGACGTAGGTATGCCGTGGTTTCATGGACGAAAAAGAACGGCGGCTTACAGGAAGTAGGTATGTCGGCCAAGTTTGTTCCAGACAAACTACTGGCACTCAGTATATCCATATACATAGTGATCTCATGTTGGAAAGACAATGGTGGCCTAAGATAGTGTCGTTAAATAGAATCGTTTTATACAGTTTGTTCATTTTTCTCTGTTGGATATGGCTTAACCGAGCAGACAACGAGGCGCCTTCAAGTTCATTATTAACACCCATGTTGAGCGAAGAAAATACGCAACTTGAGAAGTCCAAAAGTAGTGACCTAACAGAGCTAGATATCAACTCAGAAATCAAAATTGAACAATCAGCCCAGCAATGTCATTTCCCAATTCTCTTTGATACAGAAGGCGCTCAATTTGAGCTGTTTCTTAGTCCTACCAATGAATATGAAGCGCTAAATGCTGAATTGAATTTAGCTGTGCAAAGGTTGTTTAACCATTACGCCCGTTTATTAGATGAAGAGGTCATATCAGGCATTAGGTTAAACGTATTGGTGCTATCACCAGCAGATTTTGACACCATGCTAATTGGCAAAGTAGGACAGCCTAGCGCTTATTCAGGTGTTTATTTTGCAGCTGAAAACTTGGCCGTTGTGAAGTACGTCAATTTCGAACAAACCTTAGCCACAGCGGTTCATGAAGCGACACACGCGATTAACTTTTCTTTGTTTGGGCAATTGCCAAGATTTCTAAATGAAGGATTAGCTGAAGCTGCTGAATCCCACTATCTTGTTTCTGATAGCAATAATAGCTTTAGCTTGCCTAAGGCTGTTGATAAACAAAAGGCCAGAGGTGAATTACTCGATTTTTATTCTTTAATGCATTCTGAGTATGACTGGCATAGTAGTAATAACTCAAGCTTGTATTTGAGCGGCAGTGCATGGGCACACTTTTTACTCAGTTCTGAATTGGGACTTGAGGCGATGAAATTGCTACTGCAACAGAAATACAAAACGCCTTGTCAGTCACTTACGCCAGATCAGATAATTGAGACGATAAATCAAACTTATCCAAACTTTGAACAAGAGTTTTACTATTGGTTTGATGAGCTTTAGCCTACGCTTTTTCCCAATTGAGTATTTGCAAAATAGCACTTCTTTTGTAAACTGTATAAATATACAGTTGAAGGTTTTTTATGATACAACAATCGTTACAACAATATTTTGGTTTTGACCATTTCAGAGAAGGGCAAGAGCAAGTTATTTCTGCTGTCGTGAAAGGTCAATCCGCCGCTGCTATTTTCCCTACAGGCTCAGGTAAGTCGCTGTGTTATCAGCTACCCGCGGTGATTTTGCCAAATTTAACATTGGTTGTTTCGCCTTTACTGGCATTAATGCAAGACCAAATCAGTTTCTTAAATAATAAAGGTATTGCAGCGGCATCAATTGATTCTTCGCTGTCTCGCGACCAAGTCAATGACATTATGCAGCAAGTGAGGCAGGGGAAAATTAAAGTCCTTATGGTCGCGGTTGAGCGGTTGAAAAATGAAAGATTTAGAAACTTTATTCAACAAGTACCAATTTCCTTATTAGTAATTGACGAGGCCCATTGTATCTCTGAATGGGGGCATAACTTTAGACCTGATTATTTAAAGCTGCCTATGTATCAGCAGCAGTTTGCTATCCCACAAGTTTTACTTTTAACCGCTACCGCAACGCCTGATGTTATTCGTGATATGGCGGCTAAATTTAATATTGCATCAAGCAATATTACGATAACTGGTTTTTATCGTAAAAACTTGAACTTAGTAATAGAAGCGGTAAGTGATAAGAACAAGCTATTAATGCTTGAGCAATGGTTGTTTCATGAAGCGAGGTACAAACCTATTTATCAAGGCGAAGTTAGGCAAAAGAAAGATAGGACAGCGGTTATTGATCCAACTATTGTTTACGTTACCTTGCAACAAACAGCGGAAGATGTAGCGGCTGAATTGTCGCGTATGGGATTTAATGTTTCTGCTTACCACGCTGGTATGAATAGTGAAAATAGACAAATTATTCAAACTGATTTTATGGCAGGTAACATAGATATCATTGTCGCAACCATTGCCTTTGGTATGGGCATAGATAAAGCCAATATTCGCCATGTTGTTCATTACGACTTACCTAAGTCGATAGAAAACTATTCGCAAGAAGTGGGGAGAGCAGGGCGTGATGGGCAATCTTCAGACTGTTTAGTGCTTGCCAATAAAGACAGTTTAAGTGTGTTAGAAAACTTTGTTTATGGTGATACGCCAGAGCAACAAGAGATTAAACATGTGTTAGATGATATTAGCCAGCAACAAGAAAACGGTCAGTGGCAATGCCAACTTATTCCGCTGTCGAATGAGTCGAACATTAGGCAGTTGCCGCTAAAAACGCTGCTAGTATACTTAGAAATGAAAGGCATGATCCAACCGCTTTATGCCTATTTTGCAGAGTATAAATTTAAGCTGTTAATTGATGAATCTGAGCTGGTTAATCGTTTTTCTGGGGAGCGAAGTGCATTTGTTCAAGCTGTACTGCAATATTCACAAAGAGCAAGAACTTGGTGGACAGCTGATATTGAAAGTATCTGCCGACATTATGGCTCTGGTGATATGCAGAAGGACAGAGTCAGAGTGGTCACTGCATTAGAATACTTTGATGAACAAGGCTTCATTGAATTACAAACCAAACAAATGACAGAAGTGTATCGAGTAGGTAACTATCCAGCAGATACTTCAGTGTTAGTAGATGAGTTAGCACAATACTTCCAACAAAAACAACAATCTGAGGTTGCAAGAATTCACAATATGTTGTCGTTATTTGAACGCCCGCAATGTATTAGCTCACAGCTAGCAAACTATTTTGGCGATGATCAGGCTCCATCACATTGCGGTCATTGCAGTGTCTGTGCTGGACATAAAGTGCAATATCCTGAAGTTGAGCAGGCAAAAGCGCTATCTCAATCAGACTTGCTTGAACAAACGGCTGAATTTATTCAACAGTATCAAGGTAAAGTGGGTAAACATCCTAGTGCAGTATTACAGACTCGGTTTTTATTGGGCTTAACCTCGCCAATTTTTACCAAGCTTAGAGCTAGGCAAATGCGAGGTTTTGGCTCGTTTAGCCAAAGCCCTTATGCTGAAGTGTTAAAAACATTAAATAGCTAGTTTCTTTGCCTTACGCCTTGCGATAAAGGTGAGCACAAAGCTGATGGTTCCACATAAAATGAAGCCTAAAATAAGCGGCATTACAGAGCCGTTGTATGCGTTACCAATTGATGCTCCAACAGCAACGGAAATGAGTGTTTGCACCGAAGCTATGATTGATGTTGCAATACCTGCAATGTGTCCCAGAGGCTGAACGGCAAGGGTACTTAAATTGCCAAACAAAATACCAAAGCAGAAAAACACCAAACCTAAATAAAGTAGAAATATGACTAAATCTGGTTGTTGCGAGTTATGACCATAATAGCTGTAAAAGCTCAATGAGAGGGTGGTTAAAATAAATAAAGCCCACAAACATAGCTTATTGATTTGAAACTTCATAACCAGTTTAGAATTAGCAAATGAGGCTGAACCAATTGCTAGTGCTAACGTACCAAAATAGATGGCGAACATATCACCAGTTTGATACTGCTCTTGAAGTATTTGTTGAGAACTACTGAGGTAACCAATAAAAGAGCCGAATACTATACCTGCTGCTAATGTGTACAAGCGTGTTGTTGGATGAGTTACCGTTTCTTTCACCGCTTCTAAAATGGAAGCTGTAGAAAAAGGGCGGCGATGCTGTTCAGCTAAGGTTTCCTCTTGCCTAAAGTACAGTAAAGCCAAGCCTATTGTCGCTACCAACGCAACAAAGATAAATATTGCACGCCAATGGGTAAACCATAAGATCAACTGACCCACTGATGGCGCCAAGGCTGGTACTACAACAAACAGCACCATGATCAAAGACATAACCCTGCCCATTTGCTGCCCTTCGAACTTATCCCTGATCATGGCCGTTGTTACTACACGACAAGAGGCGGCGCCAAAACCTTGAACTATTCGACCAAACACCATAAGAGTAAAGTCTTGCGCCAAAATTGAGATTAAATCACCGACAAGAAAAATGCTAATACCTAGATACAATGCTTTTTTTCGGCCGAAGGAGTCGGCAATTGGGCCATAAAGCATCAAACCTAATGCCATACCTAAAAATACGCCGGATAGCACCCACTGAGTGTCATTGGCATTAGCCACTTGTAGTTCATTGCCAATTAATGACAAGGCAGGCAAGATTGAATCTATCGTTAAAGCCACTAATGACATTAGGATGGCCATTAAACCAATAAATTCTTTTTGTCTGGCGTTTAAGGTAAAGCTCGTTGATTGCGACATTGAACCTGTCTAATTGATATATTTGGATTGTCACTATTGTACGCGATAAAGCTCATTCTGTAATGACAGTCTCGACCGTTAGTTTTTGTTGCTTAGTTGGCTGTACGCTCTAGGAGTTAACCCTGTCCATTTCTTAAATGCCCGAGTTAATGATCTCGCATCACTAAAGCCTACTCTTTCAGCAATTTCGTAAACCGGCACTTTTTGTTTTGTTAGCAGCTCAATGGCTAAATCTTTCATCAGCTCATCTTTGATCATTTGAAAGCTAAGGCCTTCTTTCTTTAGTCGTCTGTGCAGGGTGGGCTGTGACAGATTTAGCTCATTTGCTACTAGCTCTAATGTTGGCAGTCCTTGCTTTTGTTGTGGATGCCCTTGCTTGTATGAGCGTAATAAGCATTGTTTTACCTCTGTGGAGATACTGAGATCAAACCCGGGGATGGTAAGTAAGTCAAAAGGTGAGTGATGAAGGAATTCGGCGATTTCCTTCTTACTTCTGATCAACTCACAGTGAGCAAAGCTAGCGTCAAAGGTCAGTTTATTTTGTCTTTGTCCGAACTTATGACGGCAAGGAAACATCAACTTTAGCTCTTTTGCGTGTTCTGGTTTAGGGTAACAAAAGTGTACTTCCAACAAAGGTATCTGAACACCTGTGAGCCAGCAAGCCAAACGGTGCCAGATAACAAACCAAAACTCATGAAAAAAACGGTCAGGGTCGAATTCGGGTTTAGCAAATAAAAACTCAATGCTTATCTGCTTTTTCGTGCTTCTTACTTCAGTTCTAATATCTTGCGTAACCAAATTGTAAAACTGCGTGCCTTGTTGCAATGCATCTAAAAGGTTACGGTTGGTATGAATACAATTGAGCATAAAAGCGAAGGTGCCAGACTTACATGAGTTAGCAGTAAACCCCATAAACTCATCTTGAGTTAACCGCCAAATAGTTTGCACTAGCCTTGTCATTTGCAGATCACTTACTCGGGCCACTGGCTTAGCATTAGAACGCTTAGCTATACCAGCTTGTAAAAGTAACTCGCTCGGCTCAAGTCCCTGTTGCTCAGCACCATAAGTGGCCGCTAAAGCATGATGTAAATTGATAGACGCCATAGGTGATAAAAATCAAAGTTGATAAGATTAGTGATTTAGTTTGCTTATTATGACGGTGAATTACAATTTAGTGAAAATATATGTGAGTTTTTTTGCTAATTGCTGTCCTGTTATCAATAGCAAATTGTTTTTATTATCTTGCTCATTAGCAAGTGATAGAGATAAATCATGAATTTAGCGTTAACTGAAGAGCAATATTTAATCCAAGAGATGGCAAGAAAGTTTGCTGAAGGTGAATTAGCGCCTGTAGCTGCTCAGCTAGATAAAGGTGAAAACAAACAAGCAGAGCGAGCGATCTTTTTAGCTAATTTAAAACAATTAGCAGACCTTGGCTTTATGGGACTTAATATAGATGCCGATTATGGTGGTACGGAAGCCGGAACCGTAGCGTTTAGCTTAGCGATTACAGAAGTAGCGAAAGCTTGTGCTTCTACAGCGGTAACTATGTCAGTAACTAATATGGTTGGTGAAGTTATTCAAGCTATTGCTAATGAAGAGCAAAAACAAAAGTACTTACCTAAGTTATGCTCTGGTGAATACCCAGCTGGTGGTTTTTGTTTGTCGGAAACGGGCGCTGGCTCAGACCCTGCTGGAATGAAAACTAAGGCAGTAAAAGACGGTGACGAGTGGATTTTAAATGGCAGCAAAATGTGGATCTCAAGCGCTGAATACGCTGGTGTTTTTGTCGTTTGGGCAGTGACTGACCCAGATGCAAAAAAAGGTAAGGGCATTTCGTGCTTCTTAGTGGAAGCTGACAACCCAGGTATCACAGTTGCCAAAGCAGAAGACAAAATGGGTCAACATGCCTCTGCAACCAATATGGTTAATTTTGATGATTGTCGCATTCCAGCAAATGCATTAATGGGTGAGCTGAACGACGGGTTCAGAATTGCCGTAGCAGAGTTAGCTGGTGGTCGTATTGGCATTGGTTCATTAGCTCTTGGTATTGGTCAAGCTGCTATGGACTATGCTCGTCAATACACAACTGAAAGAGAGCAATTTGGCAATAGTATTTCAAGTATGCAGGGACCGCAATGGATGATGGCTGATGCTTATACGCAACTAGAAGCGTCTCGCTTATTGGTTATGCAAGCAGCTTACTTAAAAGAAGCGGATAAGCCTTTTTCTAAAGCAGCCTCTATGGCTAAGCTTCACGCCACAGAAACGGCGAATCAAGTGTGTTATACCGCGATCCAGTTAATGGGCGGAATTGGTTATACCAAAGAAGTACCTTTAGAGCGCTTTGCTAGAGACGCTCGAGTGACCTCTATTTATGAAGGCACAAGTGAAATACAGCGTGTGATCATTGCAAGAGAATTATTAAAAGAAGTTCAGTAAAAAGAGCCCAGTAGAGAGAAGACTATGGAATTACAAAATAAAGTAGCAATTGTTACCGGCGGCGCTTCTGGCCTAGGAGAAGCAACAGTAAGACGTTATGTTGACCAAGGCTTAAAGGTTGCCATTTTCGATATGAACCAAGAGCGTGGCGAAGCAATTGCGACTGAACTTGGTGATAATGTGATTTATCAAAATGTTAATGTAACTGATGAAATGTCTGTAAAAGCGGGCATTGATGCAACGTTAGCAGCCTTTAACCAAATTCATGTTTTAAATAACTTTGCAGGTGTAGCTGACGCGGCGAAAACCGTTGGCAGAAAAGGTGCTTTTCCTTTAGATACTTTCCAAAAAGTGATCAATATTAACTTAGTGGGTAGCTTCAACGTATTGCGCCTAGTAGCCGAAGTAATGAGTACGCAAGAACCTGTTACCGAAGAAGGCACTCGTGGTGTGATCATTAATACTGCGTCGGTAGCAGCCTACGAAGGTCAAATGGGTCAAGCAGCATATAGTGCTTCAAAAGGCGGTATTGTTGGTATGACATTGCCAATTGCCCGTGACTTAGCTTCTCTTGGTATTCGTGTAAACACCATTGCTCCTGGTTTAATCCATACACCACTTGTTGATGGTTTTGCCGATGAAGTGGTAGAAGCATTAAATGCCAGCGTGCCTTTCCCAAGCCGTTTAGGTAAGCCGGATGAAATTGCTAAGTTGGCACAACACATTATTGAAAACGAATACATGAATGGTGAAACGGTTCGTTGCGACGGCGCGATTCGTATGCAACCTAGATAACTTATCTAGTTATCAAACAGCGACAAGGCGAGCTCGATGCTCGCTTTATTTTTCGTTTTGTTTAACTGGTCAGATGTGTTAACTTGGCAAAAATAAAAATATCTTCGGGTAGAACAAGATGTCAAAGAATTACGTATTAAAAATGTATGACCGTTTAAGTAAATTACCTTACGGCAATAAGCTTTTCACCATGTATGCAGCGAATAGAGCACCATACTTTAAAACGGTTTCTCCGCTTATCACCAAATTAGTACCGGGTGAATGTCATTGTTTTATCAAGAAACGTAAAAAAGTAGAAAATCATATAGGTACTATGCACGTTATTGCTATTTGTAATGGCTTAGAAATGGCAATGGGCTTCATGGCGGAAGCATCTATCCCTAAAAACTTACGTTGGATCCCAAAAGGCATGGATGTGAAATATACCGCTAAAGCTGGCTCTGATATCCGTTGTGAAGCCGTATTACCAAATAACGAGTGGGTTGAAGGTGACTTACCTGTGAGTGTTAAAGCTTATGATGAAAATAATATCGTAGTCGTTGAAGGCACAATTAACCTTTGGGTATCGCAAAAGCCAGCTAAAAAATAACCAGCAGGTTTATCACTCCGGGTTTCCCCCGGAATCTATAGGCTTAAAAGAAGTGGATACCTGAGCAAGTTCGCTATTCCTTTCACTTTCTAACGCGTAGCGATCTGGCAGGCGAAGGCTGATCTAGCGGCTCAGCCTATCGCTCTTATCTATAATTGGTTTGCCTAGTTTAGCCCTAGAGTTAATGCATTTGGCCTGCGCGTATCTGAATAGCCAAAGAATAACCCGTCTTTGTACATAATACTTTGTAAGCTTCCCATGGTTTTGCTTGTCTTAGTTTTATGACCCATTTGTTCAAGTAGCCTGATTGAATCTGGACTAATACCCGGCTCTAGATTAAGCACATCAGGCGACCATTGATGATGAACTCTCGGGGCATCTGTGGCGTCCGCTAAATTCATATCAAACGCTAATACATTTAGTATCTGTTGCATCACGGTAGAGATAATTTTACTGCCACCTGGGCTACCTGTTAGCAGCATAGGTTTGTTGTTGCGAATAACAATAGTTGGAGTCATTGAACTGACAGGGCGACGTCCCGCTCTTATTAGATTGTCGGCGCTGCCCATTAAACCAAATGCATCTGGGATATCAGGGCTTAAGGTAAAGTTACCCAAATTATTGTTCATAATAATGCCAGTGCCTTCGGCAACAACACCTGAACCGAATGAAAACATTAAAGTGTAGGTGTTTGAAACGGCATTACCATGTTTATCCATGACTGAGTAATGGGTGGTTTCATCACTTTCATACGGCGCCAAGTTCCCTGGCGAAATGTCTTTTGCAGGGCGAGATTTGGTTAACGAAATGGTTTTAGCCAAGTCGGCCGCATAAGCTTTACTAGTTAAAATCTCGGTTGGGATATCAACGTAGTCAGGGTCGCCCAAATATTTACTGCGATCAGCGTAAGCCAGTTTCATTGCCTCAGTGATCACGTGGTATGAGGCAGCGCTATTTTGTCCCATGGCTTTGAGATCGAAGTTTTCCAAAATATTCAGCATTTGCACTACGTGCGTACCGCCCGAACTAGGCGCAGGCATGGCATTAATGGTGGCGTCACCGAAAGTACCTGTTACTGGTTTTCTGATCGCAACTTGGTAATTAGCTAAATCTTCCATTGTGATCAAGCCATTATTTGCTGCCATATCAGCGGCTAAACGTTTACCAATTTCACCCTGATAAAACGCTTTCGCCCCATCTTTTGCTAATTGTTTTAAAGACCAAGCAAGGTCTTTTTGTGTTAGCACATCACCCGCTCTATAGCTGCTACCATCTGGTTTTATGAAGATCTTTTTTGAAGATGGATGTTGGCTTAATACCTTGTGCTTAGTACGCAGAATACTAGCTAAATCGTCAGTTACAACAAAACCTTCTTGAGCTAGCTTTATTGCTGGTGCTGCTACTTGTTGCCAGCTCATAGTGCCATACTTTTTCAACACCCACTCAAAGCCTGCAACTGTGCCAGGCACTGCAGATGAGCGATGGTTGAAGTGGTAATCTTGCCTTGAAACTTTAACTTTATTACCATTTTTATCTAGCTCAAAAAACATATCTGGGTGCGCAGCTCTTGGCGCAGTTTCTCTGTAATCAAGCGCAATGGTTTTATTTTCTTCGGCAATATGAACCAACATAAAGCCACCACCACCAAGGTTACCAGCTCTTGGCAAGGTAACCGCTAACGCTAGTCCAACAGCCACAGATGCATCAATGGCGTTACCACCGTCACGTAAAATTTGTGCACCTATTTCTGTCGCTAAATAGTTCTGACTGGACACCATACCATCACGGGCAATAACTGGATGGTGTCTAGTGGTGTAATCAACAATGGCTGGTTGGTGTTCTGACTTGGCGAAAGATAAGGCAGAGGATGAAAGTAGAGATAGTGAAATGGTTGTTGTAACAAGCTGCTTAAGTAACATGGACTTTGCCTTTTACGCTTAATAATTCAACCATTTCACCAGATTGGTTAGAGTGTTGCACAATAACCTTTGTTTTGAAGGTTATTCCCCTTGTTTATGGATGTGTACATCCATTTGTGGGAATGGAATATTCAGGCCTTCTTTATTGAAGGTGTTGTAGATGTTTTCGTTCATATCAAAGAAAACGCCCCAGTAATCTTCCGCTTTTACCCAAGCTCTAACGGCAAAGTTTACCGAGCTGTCTGCTAATTCGGCGACGCCAATAAATAATTCAGGATCTTGTAAAATCCTTTCATCGGCGTCACACATGGCTTTTATCACTTCTCTGGCTTGGTTTAAATCATCGCCATAACCAACACCTACCGTCCAATCTACCCTGCGTAGGGGCTCAGCTGAATAGTTGACCATGGAACCCGTTGATAAACCGCCATTGGGAATAATGATGGTTTTATTATCTGGCGTTTTTAAAATGGTATTAAAAATTTGAATTTCTGAAACTGTGCCTGAATGCCCTTGAGCTTCAATATAGTGGCCTTTTTTGAAAGGCTTAAACAGCAAGATCATGACGCCACCTGCAAAGTTCTGCAATGTGCCAGAAAGTGCCATACCAACCGCTAAGCCAGCGGCACCTAATACGGCTACAAATGAAGTCATCTCAATGCCCAGCATACCAAGCACACTGATCACTAACATAACTTTCAATAGCATATTAGCCATACCTAGTAAGAATGGGCGCAGTGACTCATCCATCTTACTTTTTGCCATCGCTTTTTCGATGCCTTTGGTGATGCCTTTTACCACCCAGCTACCGATGATTAATACGACAATCGCTGCAACCAGCTTAGGCCCGTAACTTAACGCTAATTCGGTAAATTGATTGACTACTTGTTCTGCATTCATTGGCTTATTCCTATTATGTGTTTGTTAGAATAATGAAATAAGCCTGTGATTTTGCAAGTTATTTATGCAATTTGTTGGAAGATTAATCGGCAAAGACGATAGTTTTGTTACCTTGCACCATTACTCTGTGTTCAAGGTGATACTTTAATCCTCTCGCTAACGCTTGTTTTTCACACTCTTTACCCTTTACAACCATATCTTGCACAGAATCTGAGTGACTGATCCTACTAATTTCTTGTTCAATGATTGGTCCAGCGTCTAAATCAGCGGTCACATAGTGGCAAGTTGCACCGATTAGTTTCACCCCTCTTTCATAGGCTTGATGGTATGGTTTCGCGCCGACAAATGAAGGTAAGAAGCTATGGTGAATGTTGATCACTTTATGCTGATACTTTTGACATAAACTATCTGGAAATATTTGCATAAATCGAGCAAGTACTATGGTATCAACTTGATAACCGTCAATGATGCTCTCTAGTTGGTCAAACGCTTGTTGCTTGTCTTGCTTGAAGTCCACCAAATGAAAAGGAAGTTGATACCAATTGGCAAACTTTTCCATTTCTTTGTGGTTGGCGATCACCGCTACCACTTCACAGTCAAGTTCTTGCTCGTGCCAACGATGCAGTATGTCGGTTAAACAATGAGACTCTTTACTGGCTAGTAATACCACTCGGTTTTTTTGACTCTTAGGAGTGATATCCCAAGTCATATCTATTTGCTCAGCCAGTTCGGCAAACTGTTGGCGAAATAAATCAAGAGGGTAGGTTGATTCATCCAGTAACAATTCGTGACGCATAAAGAACCAATTAGTTTCTAAGTCGGTATGGTGATTGGCTTCTACAATCGAGATTTGATGTTTTGCTAAAAAGTGACTGACCTGAGCAACCAGACCTACTCGGTCAGGGCAAGAAATGGTCAATGTGAGTTTTGATACTGTCATTAAATAGTACTGCTGTTATACGTGAATTACCCCGATAGTAATGCAATTAAACAAAACCAACCATTCTATTTTTGAAAGCTAACATTGCATGAAATGAAACGGCGCTAGGGGCAGCAGAAAAGTGAGCTAAAGCCCTATTAATAATAAGCTATTTTCGCTTTTTTATGAGAAATGCTTTTGCTTGCTGACTAATTGGTGTAAATGCTCGAATTTTATCTTAACTTAGTTATAATCCTGCCATCGAGACAACAGTTTTATAGAAGGTTAGGTATGCCAAATTATGTAGTGGGACACAAGATCCCTGATTCTGATTCAATTTGCTCTGCAATTGCTCTTTCATATTTGAAAACGACGTTAGGTGAAGAGACTGTTCCTGCGCGTTTAGGTGAGTTATCACCAGAGACGTTATTTATTTTAGACAAATTTGGTTTTGAACAACCTGAGTTAAAATTAAGCTACGCTGGCGAAGGCGTATACATTGTCGACCACTCAGACAAAGTTCAAGGCCCTGATGACTTAGATGACGCAACCGTACTAGGTATTATTGATCACCATAAACTAGGTGATATCACAACATCTACGCCGCTAGAATGTTGGATCCGCCCTGTAGGTTGCACTAATACTATTATCAAAATGATGTATGACTTCTACGATGTAGAAATTCCAAAGAACATCGCTGGTGCAATGTTATGTGCAATTTTAAGCGACACGGTTATTTTCAAATCGCCAACTTGTACTACAGCTGACATTAAATGTGTTGAAGCATTAGCTGAGATCGCTGGTATTGAAGATCCAAAAGAATTAGGCATGGAAATGTTTAAAGTTAAGTCTGCTGTAGAAGGTACGCCTGCACGTGACTTAGTATTCCGTGACTTTAAAGATTTCAACATGAGCGAAAACCTAGTAGGTATCGGTCAGCTAGAAGTGATTGATTTAGCAATGCTAGATAACATGAAAGCGGATTTAGAAGCTGAAATCGTTAAAGTAAAAGAAGAAGGCAATCGCCACACGGTTATTTTACTATTAACCGACATCATGAAAGAAGGCTCTGAAGTGTTGGTTGTATCAGATAATGCAAGCGTTGTGGAACAAGCATACGAAGCTAAATTAACCGATGGCAAAGTATGGTTGGATGGTGTCTTAAGCCGCAAAAAGCAAGTTGTACCACCACTACAAGATGCATTTGCTAAGTAATTGATAATTAATTTGAAAAAGCCGCATTTGCGGCTTTTTTTTATGCCTAAAGATCGATTATTATGCTATCTACCAATTAACTGACCGCATTAAGCTGATAAATGCCCAGTAAATGCATGTATATAAAAAATGGAGCAAAGCTTTGAAAGTAAAAGGTTTTACTTTAATTGAACTTATTATCGTTATCGTAATTTTGGGAATACTGGCGGTAACTGCTGCGCCTAGGTTTTTGGACTTAACATCCGATGCGAAAGCGAGTGTTGTTATTGCAACGGGGACAGCGCTTGAGTCAGGAGTTGATTTAGCCTATCAAAAGGGCCTTATTCGCGGTGGCGTTGGTGTGGTCGATAATCTGCAACTTTATGGCAGTGATGCATCAGGTCAAATTGATATTAACCAATTCGGCTACCCGGCGCAGCAATATGCTCCTGTCGAAGCGGATCCAAGGCTAAATAATACCAATGACTGTATGGCGGTGTGGCGAACTTTACTTGAAGATGCGCCAACGGTATCAACATCAAATGATGTTAATAATTCTGACTACCAAGCAACTTATATCGCCCCAGATCAGTGTCGTTTTTTCTATAACGATACGCCAAATATGTCGATTTACTATGATTCTCGTAACGGTGATGTAACCGTAGATTCAGACTATAATAATTAGCCCTAAGTCTGTTTTCTCAATAACTATTTAGGTGCCAAGATTGCCGGCCAAACAGAAACAGTTTGGCCACAACCTAGCAAAGATACTTGGCCTAATTTGTGGCAAAATGTTAGCGCTTAACGCAGAAGTATTAAAATTAAGGTGGTCACCTAATGTTTTCTTCTCTAAATAAACAAAATATTCCACAACAACAGCAGTTTTTGCTGATCATGGCATTTGTCATGCCTTTTGTTTTTGCCGTTTGGATGACCCTGCTCAATAACTTCGTGGTTGAAGTTGCAGATTTCACAGGTAAAGAAATTGGCATTTTACAGTCAGTTCGAGAAATTCCCGGCTTCTTAGCGTTTACTGCTATCTATGTTTTGTTATTTATTAGAGAGCAGAAATTTGCCATTTTATCGATTGGGGTAATGAGTTTAGGCGTTGCACTAACCGGTTATTTCCCGTTTGAATTTGGTTTGTATATCACAACGTTAATTATGTCCATTGGCTTCCATTACTATGAAACAGTACAACAAAGTTTAACTTTACAGTGGCTACACAAAGACAAAACTGCGCACTTTATGGGACAGCAGCTAGCGGTTAAGTCTTTTGGTTCTTTGTTGGCTTATGCGGGTATTTGGTTATTGATGGACCATTACTCTGTCAGTTACCAAACCACTTATCTTATCTCTGGCGTGTTTGGTCTAATCGTTGTTTGCTGGTTGTTATGGCACTTTCCTATGTTTGAACAACCCCATGCACAACATAAAAAGATCATCCTAAGAAAGCGCTATTGGCTTTATTATGCTTTGACCTTTTTAAGTGGCGCTAGACGACAAATATTCGTGGTTTTTGCTGGTTTTATGATGGTAGAAAAGTTTGGCTACAGCGTCGGCCAGGTCAGTATTTTATTCGGTGTAAACTACGTATTTAACCTACTGTTTGCGGCAAAAATTGGTAAGTGGGTAGGAAAAATAGGCGAACGTAAGGCATTGGCCGTTGAGTACATAGGGTTAATCTTTGTGTTTACTGGTTATGCCTTTGTCGAAACGGCAGAAGTGGCTGCCGCGCTCTATATCATCGATCATATGTTTTTCGCTTTGGCGATAGCGATTAAAACCTACTTTCAAAAAATTGCCGACCACAAAGACATTGCCGCCACAGCGTCTGTTAGCTTTACCATAAACCATATTGCTGCCGTTGTAATACCTGTTCTGCTAGGTTTGCTGTGGCTGCACTCAAATGCCGCAGTGTTCTTAGTTGGAACCGGGTTTGCTATTTTATCTTTGCTGTTCTCGCAACTAATACCGTTACGACCTGAACAAGGCAAAGAAACGATTTTGGCAAAACATGTTTAACGCTAGACAGGCGAAAAAAAACAAACGAAGTTACCAAGTCAAAAAGACTGGGGTTAAAGATGAAAATATAGATCGCCAGATCTTAGCTATTCATTTTGCTATTGCCAAAAAGCTGTTGGCCGATCACCAAAACCAAGGTGATTTATCAACCCAAGTTATTGAAAAACTTGAACAACGAAGAGAAGAAGGCAGAATGGGCTACGGTGAATACCTGACTTGGTTGTCGGCAATGGAGATCATTGAGCAAAGTGAAGATTTCATCGCTGCAATTTGTGAAGACAGTTCACGAATGCGTAAATTTCGCCGCAGAACTCCGTTTGTTGGCATATTAACCGAAGAAGAGAGGCAAGCTGCGTTAGATGCTAACAGCATTGGCACTCTTAATGACTTATCGAGTTTGTTTTAATGTATATAGATCCAACGTGGCGCATATTAACGGTAGGGGATGGCGACTTATCTTTTTCTGAGTCGCTAGTTCGAACTTTTCGGCCAAAGTTACTCACTGCCACTGTATTTGATAACAAAGACACCCTTTTAGCAAAGTATCAGGACAATAGTTTTTATCAGCTTGAACAGCTGGGAGTGAAAGTGATCACAGGCTTTGATATTACCAGGCCAAGTACATGGGATGGGATACAAGCCAAATACGATTTAGTGATCTTCCAGTTTCCTTTGGTGCCGGGAATAAAAAGCAAAAAACAGTTTGAGCTTATCAGACAAGAATTTGGCGATGACTTCAGTATTAATACCCTTAACCGCCGACTACTGCGAAAATTTTTACAGCTGAGCTTTGGTTTTATCTTATCACCTAAAGGAGCTAGACTCGCGTATATCAGTTCCAAAGACGTTAAGCCTTATACCGAGTGGAATATTGAAGACCAGTTGAACCAAGGACTGGATTGCCAGTTTTTAGGTTCAGAAGCGTTTTATACTGGCCAATTTGATGGTTACCAAATTCGTAATGTCGACAGGGATAAGCACGTAAAAGAAACCAAATCGCTAACCTATGTATGGTCAGATAAACCACAACAACAGCTTCAGCTTAGCCCTTTTCAATCAGTGGGCACAAGCGGCTGCGAAATTTGCCGAGCTGGCCCATTTGCTACAGAGCAAGAAAAACTCGCACACCAAGCCTCAGCCAAGCACAAGCGGATGGCGGATTTTGACCGTCAATGGCAAACCTACTTAGTCAATTGTGATAAGTAAAGTATTGAAAAGTTTAAACTAATCACAATGTTACCTGTATTCATAAAAAATGGAGTCAATATGAATATTGAATTAGTAGCAATTAATAAAGCCAACTATGAAGCCGTTTGTGATCTGGATGTAGCAAAAGAGCAGGAAGACTTTGTCGCATGCAATATGTGGTCGTTAGTCGAAGCGACGTTTAACCAAGGGCATGTTACCCGAGCAATTAATGTAAATGGTGAAGCTGTAGGCTTTTTTATGTGGGTGAAAGAAACACCTAGCAAAGTGTCAATTTGGCGTTTTATGGTTGACCAAAACCAGCAAAGAAAAGGCATTGGCAGAAAAGCGCTTACCTTGGCACTCAGCGAAATTAAGCAAGACTCAGAGCTTAGACAAATAGAAATTTGCTACAACCCGCAAAACCCAGTAGCAAAAGACTTCTATTCTAGTTTTGGTTTTGTTGAAGTGGGTCTAGATGAAGATGGTGAGGATATGCTTGCTGTTATCGAACTGATGCAGGCTGCATAATGTATCAGCAAGAACATATTGTTATTGGATCTCAGCTGAACTCTATCTATTGCACTCAATAGGTTGCATTGGACACTAGTTAGGTATTTAGCGACATCTCTAGAGTACAAATAGAGCCTTAACTTTGGAAGGCTCTTGGATGTTGCTTACCACTATCGCCAATCACTTCCCAGTTGGCTTTTGAATCGACCCAAATGTGATGTTTAACTGATAAAGTCTCACAGCCTGTATCTAGCAAGCCAACGGGAATAAAAGTTCTATCAGGGTCATTAGCTCCTGGGAGAGGCGAGCCACACTGTTGGCAAAACTGTTTTAACCAGTCGTGGTTTGGTTTATGCCATGTACTAATGTCTTGTTTTCCTGATAGCCAAGTAAAGCTAGAGTTTTCGACAACCGTTACTGCTATACCTGTTCCACCTGTTGATTTTCGGCAAATAGAACAGTGACAAACATAAATATCCGTTACTGGAGCATCAATAGAAAATGTTACTGCACCGCAGTTACATGAGCCTGTTACCTTTGAGTTGTTCATGTTATTGCCTTATTAATAACTACAGTTTTAATTTACTCATAATGTGTTTAGCCTTACAAGTAAGTCACAGGTTAAGCTATTTAACTTGTTCGGCAAAAAGAAAGAAAAAAGGCAGTAAATGTACTGCCTTTTATGAGAGTTTTGTTTTTACTTAGATCTTGAACTCGGCAACGGCGTATTCAACTTCTTTCATCGAACCAACAAGGTTTTGGCTGTTTTGTTCAAGTTGTTCACTGCCTTTGGTAGTTTCATCAGCAATATCAACAATGTTAGTTAAGTAAGAATTCATATGCTGGATAGCCGACTCCTGCTGCTGGGTATGCTCTCGAACGACAGTGTTGGTTTGTCTGATCTCACCAACGCTGGATAAGATTTGTTCTAACGCTCTTGCCAGCTCTTGGTTTTTATCGGCACACTCATGTGCTCCTGCGCGACCAAGCTCCATCATACTCTTAGCATCTTCAGCTTGTTGCTGAATTTTCACTATGGTGTTTTGGATGTTTAGTGTCGATTCCTGCGTTTTCATTGCTAAGTTTCGAACCTCATCTGCTACGACAGAGAAACCTCGACCAGCTTCACCCGCTCGGGCTGCTTCAATTGCCGCATTAAGTGCAAGTAGGTTAGTTTGCTCAGCAATATTTTCAATTACTTCAAGTACGGAGCCAATTTCAGTGCTTGAATTACTTAGGCTGAAAATCGCTTCACTGGTTTGTTCTACTTTTTCAGTGAGCTCCGTCATTTGTCTATGGGTATTTTGCACCAAAGTTACGCCATTTTGAGTATCTTGGAAAATACTCTCAGCCTGTTGTTCGGCCTGCATAGTGGAGCTTGATACAAAATCGACTGAGCTTACGACTTGAGTCATCGCAGAGCTGATACTCTCAATTTCACGCTTCTGCGTTGATGTGCCTTGCTGCGTCGCATGTGAAATAGTAGAGAAGTCATTTAAATGAACATGTGAATCGTTTACTGACTTGGCAATGTTAGATACCGAGTTGTGTACTTTTTCGATAAAGTGGTTGAACTCATTAGAGAGCTCTCCTACTTCATCTTGACGTTCTATAGTTAAGCGTTTAGTCAAGTCGCCATCGCCTCTGGATAAGGCAACAACTGCCGACTTCAGCTTGGTGATAGGCTGTAATAAGTTACCTGTTAGCCAAAATACAGAAATAACGGCAGCTGAGATCATTATTGCCAACAGAACAAATACCGTGACCATTTGTTGGTTAATGTTCTCAGTTACTTGCTCTGCCATACCTTGTGCAGACTTTTGTGTATCATTTGCTAAGGTAGTCAGTTCTTGCTGAATTTGGCTTTCTAAGCGGTTTAGAAGACGTAAATCCATCAGGCTTTGGCGGCCTTGACCAACTAAGTGAGCATCCACTTGGCTAAACCAGTTTTCGCCTTTTTCTAGAATTTTACCGCTTTCAACCATGGCCTTGTCACTGAGACTATTGCTCTTAGTTTGTTTCAGCTGGCTGGAAAACTCTTCTCTAAGCTTGGCAAACTTAGCGGTGACTACACTGCTATCCTGTGGCGTTTTATAATCCAAAACCTCGTGCGCGTAACTACTTGCTCGGCGGAAAATATCAGCGGCGGCCTTACTAGAGTTAACGGCTTTTAAAGGTTGATTAAAGGCGTAAATCGTTTGTTCGCCTTGGCTTTGCAGTGCGTAAGTTAAGTACAAACTCAGTGCAGAAAAAATGCTAATTAAGAAGATAAAGCTGGCTAATAACTTTTGTTTTATCGTCATAAAATACTCATTAATAAGGCAAAATAGGTAAACTTACAGAGGCATCCTTACCTGTTAGCGACATTAGAAATGCTTCTAAATCAGCGACATCTTGTCCAGATAAAGGTATTGGCTGCATTAACGCTGAACGAGTAGGGCGTGGTATACCACCGCCTATATAATGAACAATGACACTGCGTAGGTCGTTCATTTCACCATTGTGCATATAAGGGGCTCGTTGGCTTATATTGCGTAAGCTTGGCGTTTTAAAAGCAAAGTCCTGCTTTGGATCGCCAGTTCTTGCACCTAATCCTTTATCTTCAGTACTTAAGCCAATATCGTGAAATTCATGATCAGTAAAATTCCAACCCGAATGACAATCGGCACACTGGGCTTTACCGTTGAATAATTCAAAACCGCGTTTTGCTGATTCTGAAATAGCTGATTCATCACCTTCAATCCAAGAATCGAAAGGAGCTTGGCCAGAAACAACGGTTCGCTCAAAGGTTGCTATGGCTTTTTTGATGTTTTCATCGGTGATCCCAGAGCTACCAAATACCCGCTTGAACCAAGTTTGATAGCTAGGTACTTGCTTTAATCTATCCACTGCAATATGCATAGGCAGATTCATTTCGACATTACTTTCAATTGGTCCTGCGGCTTGTTCTTCTAACGTTGCAGCTCGGCCATCCCAGAAATAGGACTTTCCCCATGCTGCATTAATAATGGTAGGAGAGTGTCTACCTAGGTTTGAGTTTTGCGCACCAATTGAAGTTGGCGTCGCGTCTTCCCAGCCGAAACTTGGATTATGACAAGTTGCACATGTCATATTTCGGTTTTTACTTAGCCTTGGCTCAAAAAATAGCATCTTCCCTAATGCGGCTTTTTCGGCTGAGTATGGGTTATCGCTTGGAAAAGGAATGGAGTCGGGACGTTGGTAACTTTGTTTTAGGCTGTTAGCTTGAACATCAGTTGATGCAAGAAACAACAAACAAAGACTGGTTACCGTGATGCTTAAAACGTTTTTATACAACTTGAGACCTACCGCTTATTTGTTATAAAAAGGTATTTCAGTAGACAGTAAAAATTAGAACAATCTTTCAACATCTACAAGATAATTCTATCAGCTTTTCTAAGGATATATAGATAACTGCGGTTTTGTTGGCGGTTAATTAAGCATAACTTAACAAAATTGGCTGCGGTAAGTGGTAGGTATTACAGGATAAGGTGCAAATTTAGCCAAGTCGAAGGCAAAGAGTGATAAGCCTAAAACTTATCACTCTTATAAGTTATTTAGCTGCGTGTAAAATCGCTCTTACCGTATCTAATGTTAGATCTCCAGTTTCGGATAAAGCGGTTAGCCCCATTTTTTCCATGTTGACGGCAACCTGTTCAATCCCGGCATCATCAATGCCGTAGTGGGATAATTTGGTTGGTACGTCTAATGAATTAAAGAAAGCTTCCGTTTTATTAATTGCTAAAGCAATCTTTTCGTCTTCAGATCCTTGCGTTAAGTCCCAGACGCGCTCGGCAAATTGTAAAAGCTTGGCGCGTTTTTGTTCGGTTCTTTCTCTAAGTAATGAAGGTAACACCAGAGCTAGAGTACGGCCATGAGCAATATCAAACATAGCCGTTAGTTCATGACCAATCATATGTGTTGTCCAATCTTGTGGCATGCCAACACCAATTGAGCCATTTAAAGCGGTAGTAGCGGCCCAGATGAAGTTCTTACGAGCTGCTAAGTCATCGTTGTTTTGATAGGTGACAGGGCCATCTTCGATAAGCGTTTTTAATACTCCTTCAGCAAGTCGATCTTGAACTTTGGCATTCACTGGGAAAGTTAGGTATTGCTCAATTACATGAACAAAGGCGTCAGTCACGCCGTTAGCAATTTGTTCTTTAGGTAGCGTGAAAGTTAAGTCAGGATCTAAGAAAGAAAACTTAGGATAAGCTAATGGTGTAGAAAAAGGATACTTTTGTTGATTGAAGGTGATCACGCCAAATGCATTCATTTCTGAGCCTGTTGCCGGCAAAGTAACAACGCAGCCTAGTGGTAGTGCAGTTTCGGCTGGCACAGGATTGAAGCCATGAAATAAAATGTTTTGGTAGTCGCCTTGCTGTTTTGCTGCAAGTGCAATGAATTTGGTGCCATCCATTACTGAACCTCCACCAACAGCAAGTAAGAAGTCAACGCCTTCAACCTTTACTTGTTCAACTGCAGACACTAAGGTTTCAAACTTAGGATTGGCTTCAATACCAGCAAACTCTACGATCTTTCTATTCCCTAGTGCCTTTGTCACTTTTTCAATTGTGCCAAAACGTTTAGCACTTTGACCGCCGTATGTGATCATGACCGTTGCGTCACTAGGCACTAATTTATCTAATTCGGCTAATCTGTCTTGACCAAACACGATCTGGGTCGGGTTGTAATAATCAAAGTTTTGCATTGTTGTCTCCAAACTTTATTAACTTATTCTGTATTTGCACTATAGTTCTGATTTTCTATTACTTGTATACCTAAATGACTTTAATGTATGCATAATCGTTCAGTCTTTGGTGTTTTTGTTGATGTGATTGTCTGCTGTTGTATTATTAGCGAATGATAAAGCTGGGGTAGAAAAAGTGTTAGACAGATATACAGAATTTAATCGTTTGATTGCCTTATTGGCAAAACAAGATGGTATTTCACCTACTCTGGTTCCAGATGTTTGGGTGTTCAAAGCCAGTAAAGCGCAAAGCAGTATTCCTACTATTTATCAGCCGTTAGTGTGTTTGGTCGGGCAGGGGCAAAAACTTTGTAGCGTCGGTGAGGCGAAGTTTGAATACCGTGTTGGTAATTATTTCATGAACTCGTTACCTATGCCTGTGGTATCTGAAATTATAGGGGCTTCTAAGCAACAACCATTTTTATCTGTCGGATTAAACATCAACTTGATCAAATTGGCCGATATGGTGTTGAAAATCGAGCGCGAGGCTAGTGTTGAGCAAGTTAATAAAAAGCAAAACGCCTGTTCATGTGTGTTAGTTGGTAATTCAAATGAAAGCCTAGATGATGCATTTTTGAGGTTGTTGCAAGTCGCAGCCGAGCCGCTGGCCGCTAAAGTGTTGGCGGACGGTATCATTGATGAAATCTATTTTCGCTTGTTAACGGGTGAAAATGGTTGTGTGTTAAGGGCGTTATTAAATCAATATGGCGATATACAGCCAATGTCCAAGGTCGTCGCTTATATTCATGAGAACATCAATAAAACAATTCAAGTAAGTGAGTTGGCTAGCATTGCAAACATGAGTAAAACGTCGTTTTTTAATGCTTTTAAACGCTTAATGCATGTTCCACCAAACCAATATATTAAGTCGACTAAACTGCAACAGGCACAAGTATTGTTAACTCAAGGTATGCAAGCTAACGAAGCGAGCTATCAAGTAGGTTATGGCAGCTTCTCGCAATTTAGTCGAGAGTATAAACGGTTTTTTGGTTACACCCCGTCACAGACCAAAGCTGCTTAATAAAAAGCCCTGTTAATTCTATAATTAACAGGGCTTTATTGTTTTGCTGCTTAGCCAATTATTTAATTAGCTGATAACCCTCAGCAAGAATGTCTATGATCTCTTGTTTCGGATCGTCTGATAGCTCAATTTTAGCACCGGTAATTTTTTCAGCGATACCTCGGTAAGTTTCTGAAACTTGCATGATCACATCCAGCGGAAGGGCGTTATCACGAGCTAAGGCTTCACGTTCAGGCATTCTATCTTTGTTCAGTAAAATATCTGGGTCAGGGAAATGGTTTAATAACGTTTGGCGGAAACCTTCTTTCGAGTTTTCTACGATTTTACCGTCACGGTAACTTGGTCCGTCCCAAATACGTGATGAATCTGGTGTACCAACTTCATCCATATAAATCAGTTTGTCATTACCTGCTGCATCTTTCACGTAACCAAATTCAAATTTGGTATCAACGAATACTTGGTCGATTTTACTTAATGCATTACTGATCAAGTTAAAGCCATCTTTTAATAATACTTCGTATAAGTCTACATCTGAGGCTTTTAAGAAATTGAACGCGTCGAAGTTTTGTAAAATGTCTTGGCGACGAATATTAACATCGTCTGCTTCAGGCACGTTTGGAATGCCAGTTAAAATGCCTTTTGTCGATGGTGTAATTAGAATGTCAGATAGCTTCTGGTCTTTATTAAGACCTTCTGGCAATTCAATACCACAGAATTCTCTTTCGCCTTTGTCATAGCTGCGCCACATTGAACCTGTGATGTATTGACGTGCAATTGCTTCAATCATAACGGGCTTGGCTTTTTGTACGATCCAAACAAATGGATGTGGAATGTCTAGGATATGACTGTCGGCTAAGCCGTTGTCTTTAAACATTTTGAACCAGTGGTTTGACACTGCATTTAATGCCGCGCCTTTTCCTGGTACACCTTGAACTCCGCCTTCGCCATGCCAAATACAGTCAAAAGCTGAGATCCTGTCGCTGATCACCATGATCGCTAAAGGGGCATCAGGCTGAACATCATAGCCTTTTTGTTCAATTAAACGTTTGCTATCTTCTGGGGTTAGCCAATATACAGAGCGAACTTTACCGCTGTGAACGTTTTGATTAGTGATGATAGGTAAATCATTGTTTACCGCTAAAACAGAATTGGCTACTGACATCTTGCTCTCATTTTAACTGAAGGGACGAAAATTGCGGCAAGTTTAACAAATCAACCAGTGACAAAAAATAGCCCTTTGAAAATATCAGGCATTATTTTTAATTACACTTTGATTAACAAAAAATGGCCGCCTTAGATCAAAAAAGCCGACAGTTTGTTAAGCTGTCGGCTCGGTAATAAGTGTCGTCGAAATTTTAAATTTTAAACTTTAAATTTTAAACTTTAAATTTTAAACTTCGACGCAGCTTCTAGTAGATCATCGGATAGGCCGTGAAGGCCACCTGATACGTCTCTAATATCAGAAAGGGCATCAAGCGAAGCCGTAATTGAACTATTCATGTCTTCTACGTTAGTAACAACAGTACTAGCCACAGCCGTTTGCTCTTCTGTTGCCGTTGCTACTTGAGTATTTAGGTGATGGATAGTGTTGATATGACTAGCAATGACTTTAACCGATTCGCCTGTCTGCATTGCATACTCTTCATTTCGTTCCGCTTGTGCGCTGGCACTTTCCATCGACTCTACTGATGCAGAAGCGGCATTAGTTAATTCGTTCAACAGTTCGCGGATTTCAGTCGTAGATTTTGATGTTCTAGATGCTAGCTCTCGAACTTCGTCTGCTACTACGGCAAAACCTCTACCTTGTTCACCAGCACGCGCTGCTTCAATTGCTGCGTTTAGCGCTAATAAGTTGGTTTGCTCTGCAATTGAGGTAATAACGTCTAGAATTTGGTTAACGTTTTGAGTGTCTTGAGCCAATTTGTGAATAACCTCAGATGCGCCTTTAATCTCCGAGTTTAAAGCCTGAGATACGGCCATAGATTGATTCAAGATATCTAGTGATTGTTTAGCTTCGTTTTCTGCTTGCTCAGTTGCGGATGCCGCTTCTGCAGCCGAGTTAGATATCTCACCAACGCTGATAGTCATTTCACTCATTGACTGTTTTACTAAGTCCGAGTCTTCTTGTTGTTTGTGCATAGCTGATTCAGCTGTCTCAACTCGTTGAATAAGTCGTGTTGAGTTATCTAACAGTGGTTGAACAACTGACATTACATTGCTGATTGAGCCGCGAAGTACTTCCATAAACTTATTAAAGTTAATAGACATTTGGCCAATTTCATCTTGGCTTCTAACGGTAAGTTGAGACTTAAGGTCGCCGTCACCGTCTGCTAATTCTTTTAATGTGCTTGCTGCGTTTGATGCTGTAGAAGTGATGTTTTTGCCAATGAAAAAGCCTAATACAACAACCACAAAACTGAGCACAACGGAGAATAGGATACTGGTTACAATGGCCGAGTCAGAACGAGACTTGGCATCTTCAGCTAACTCGGTATAGGCTGCGTCCGTTTGTTTTTGGAATTTATCCATTGACGACTTTATCTGCTCAAATAAGTCAGCTTTTGCCTTTGACTTTTCTTGGATCACATTAAAATCGACATCACCGGAAATAAAACCTTTTACGATTTCTTTTGCGGTGTTGTGGTACTCATCTAAATTGCGCTTAAAGCGACTGATGGCGGCGGCATTTTCACCTTCATCCAGAGCTTCGATTTGACTAATGTTAGATAATAACGCTTGATATTGTTCTTCAGCTGAGTCTATCAAATCCTCATCGCCGAAAGAGACGGCTTGGGTAAAGAGTTCATCTATTCTGTCGACTAAAAAGGCATTAGCCGTGGAGTACTGAGCTATCCGGTAAACTTTATCTTTTAGCTCATCTAGGTTGTCACTATTGGCGCTATTGGCTACAGCGTTTAACACAATAACAATCACTAACGCTACTAAAGCTATCGCTGTGATCACATTAACTTTTATAAAAACACTTAGGTTTCTAAAATTATCCACGCATTTACCTCAAGTTTATTAAAATCAGCGAGCAACCATGCTATCGGCTTGACTAGTAATTCCTTTACCTAACAAATGTAAAATTAACTATATGAAATCATAGCTTCAATAATAAAAAGCTACAACTTACATATGCTTAGATGGGCAAATAAAAAACGAAATTTAGCAAAACTAGAGATAGATCAAAAAAGCGCTGAGAAAAAGGAAACGATCTAACAACTCAGTCAGCTTGAACTGTAATTGTTAGATCGCTATAGAGTAGGGGAATTAGCTTCTGACTAAGACCTAATACCTGTTCCCTTGTTAATGAGATACATGGCAACTGAGAAGAAAGCAACAACAAAGGTCACGATCATACCGAAGGCAAATGTCAGGTCGACATCAGATACCCCTAAAAATCCGTAACGGAAAGCATTTACCATATAAACAATAGGATTTACCTTTGATACTGTTTGCCAAACATCTGGTAATAATGACAAGCTGTAGAATACGCCACCTAAGTATGTCAGAGGGGTCAACACGAAGGTTGGAATAATTGAAATATCATCAAACGTTTTGGCAAAGATAGCGTTAATCAAACCGGCTAAAGCAAATACCATAGACGTTAACAATACGGTCACTACCAGTACAAAGTAGCTGTGGATCTGAATGTCAACGAACAACATAGACACCAAAGTTACAATAATACCAACCAATAAGCCTCTCAACATACCGCCGCCAACATAACCTAAAACGATAATGTAATTGGGCACAGGCGCTACCAGTAGCTCTTCAATATTGCGTTGAAATTTAGCACTGAAAAATGAACTAGCAACGTTCGAGTATGAGTTAGTGATAACCGACATCATGATAAGACCTGGAACGATAAAAGCCATATAGTCAAAACCGCCCATTTCGCCAATTCTTGAACCGATAAGACTGCCAAAGATGACAAAGTATAATGTCATTGTGATAGCAGGTGGTACTAAGGTTTGCACCCAAATACGTAAAAAGCGGGTACATTCTTTAACCCAAATAGCTTTTAAGGCGGTTGAGTACTGCAACATTATTTTGTCTCCTTAGCTTTGTTACCTTCTTCCACTAAACGGACAAAAAGTTCTTCTAGTCGGTTTGCTTTATTTCTCATACTTAGCACTTGCACCCCTTGTTCATCTAATTGAGCAAACACTGGGTTTAAGCCTTTTTCTTTCGCCACTTCAACTTCGATAGTATGGTCATCGACCACGTTAAAATCGAAGCCGGTAAGCTGTGGTGCTTGACTGAACTTAGAGGTATCTAATACAAATGTTTCGACATTTAGCTTGGCCAAAAGTGCTTTCATTGACGTATTTTCACCAATCTCACCTTGATCGATGATGGCAATGTTACGACACAGCATTTCTGCTTCTTCAAGGTAATGAGTGGTTAAAATGATAGTGATGCCTTGCTCGTTTAACTCTTGTAAGAAAGTCCACATGCTACGGCGAATTTCAATGTCTACGCCAGCAGTTGGCTCATCTAAGATCAGCAACTTAGGCTCGTGCATTAATGCTCTGGCGATCATCAGTCGACGCTTCATACCGCCAGATAACTCCCTAGCTCGGGCATCTTTTTTATGCCAAAGGTCGATTTGCTTTAAATATTTTTCAGCACGCTCGGCTGCGGTTTTTCTATCTACGCCATAATAACCAGCTTGGTTCATCACAATTTGTAGAACCGTTTCAAACTGATTGAAATTAAATTCCTGTGGCACCAAACCTAGCTGAGATTTTGCAGCATCTAGTTCGGTATCAATATCATGACCAAATACTTTTACTTGGCCAGAGCTTTTATTTACTAATGAGCTCACAATACCAATGGTGGTTGACTTACCTGCACCGTTAGAACCTAACAAGGCAAAGAAATCACCTTGTTGGACTGATAAATTGATGCCTTTTAAAGCTTCGACTTTACGCTCTTTCGATTGGTAAGTTTTTCTTAAGTCTTTAATTTCTAATGCGTTCATAATTCTGTTTTATTTGCTGTAGCCCCAACGAGGCACAATGTCTTGGTCAATGTTGAGGTGGTCTAAAATGCGAGCAACCATAAAGTTTACCAAGTCATCAATCGACTTTGGTTGGTGGTAAAAACCTGGTGCAGCAGGCATTATAGTGACACCGATATGCGCCAACTTACTCATATTCTCTAAGTGAATGGCGGAAAATGGCGTTTCTCTTGGTACTAAGATTAACTGGCCTTTCTCTTTTATTACTACATCTGCAGCTCGCTCCAGTAAGTTGTCAGATGTGCCATTGGCAATCGCTGATAACGTACCTGTGGAGCAGGGCAGCACCACCATTTGTTTTGGTGCGGCAGAGCCGGAAGCTGGCGGTGAAAACCAATCGTGATTTGCGACAACCTGAATTTGTTCAGGCGCAGCATTACAATACTCGGTAAAAAACTCACTAGCTTTAGCCGGGTTACCGGGAATATCCAGTTCAACTTCTGTTTTGAACACAATTTTCGCGGCAGATGAAAACAACAAATACACTTGCACATTTGCTTTTGCTAATTGTTTTAACAGGGCTAACGTATAAGGCGCGCCTGACGCACCTGTTACGCCAAGAGTGATCTGTCGACTAAATGGAGTTTGCATGGTTATCCTTGCTTAGAGTAAAGAAAATATGCCCGTTCTACGTATTGAAACGGGATATAGACTTTATCGCAATTAATTAGTGGCCGAATTTGATTGCTAGTGCATCAGTTAATTTTTGTCTGATGCCAGCAAAGCCGCCATTACTCATCAGCACTATATGGTCACTCGGACGGCAAATATCAATTACTTGTTGCACAATATTTTCAATGTCCTGTGTAATCGTCAACTTGTGCTCGGGGTCAATTTGCCAGCTTGGTTCAGGCAAGTATAAAAACACTTGGTCAGCCAGTTGCCAAGAGTCGTTCAGTCGGTCCTTGTGAACCCCCATCTTCATCGTATTCGATCTCGGTTCTAGGATAGTGATAATGCGATTATCACCGACTTTGTTTCTAAGTCCCTCAAGCGTTGTGGCTATGGCGGTTGGGTGATGGGCAAAGTCGTCATAAAGGGTTACACCACCAGTTTCACAAACTAATTCCATTCTGCGTTTTGGTGGGATGAACTTTGACAAAGAAGCAATACTTGTCTGTAGCTCAATGCCGGCATGTCTTGCTGCAGCTAACGCCATTAGGCCATTACTGACGTTATGTTCACCAGTAACTTGCCAATCAACCGCACCTTTGTTTTCGCCATCAAGTAATACATTAAATTTGCTACCGTCGAACTTATCTAGTTCGTTGTTAATTGGTTGATATTGCCAATTGCCATTGCCTGTAATGGTTTGGGTTGGAGTCCAACAACCACGCTCAAGAGTATCTGCTAAATTAGCGTCTTTACCATTAACTAAAATAAGGCCATTGCCCGGTACGGTTCTAACTAAGTGGTGGAATTGGGTTTTAATCGCGTCTAAATCAGTGAAAATATCCGCGTGGTCAAATTCCATGTTGTTTAGAATTAAGGTGTTTGGTAGGTAGTGTACGAACTTAGAGCGCTTATCAAAAAACGCAGTGTCATACTCATCCGCTTCGATGACAAAAAATGGGTCGCTACCAGCTCTTGCTGATACTGAAAAATTACCCGGTACGCCACCAATTAGGTAACCAGGATCGAAGCCTGCATCTTCCAGTATCCACGCCAGCATACTAGAGGTTGTAGTTTTGCCATGAGTGCCTGCAACAGCAAGCACCCAACGGTCTTTCAATACGTTATTTTTAAGCCATTCAGGGCCAGAGGTGTAGGCCAGTTTTCTATCAAGTACATATTCCACCGCTGGATTGCCGCGAGAAAGTGCGTTACCAATGATCACTACATCAGGTATTGGTTCAAATTGCTTTGTGTCCCAACCTTGGGTTAATTCAATGCCTAAGTTCTCTAGTTGAGTCGACATTGGAGGATAAACATTGAGATCTGAGCCTGTGACTTTGTGACCAAGTTGCTTTGCAATGGCTGCAATACCGCCCATGAAGGTACCGCAAATACCTAAGATATGAATATGCATAAGAAAATTTGAATAGTTACAGATAAAAAAACAGGCTCAACATATCACAGTTGAGCCTGTTTAGGCAGGATGTTCTGATTTAAATCCAGATCTAAATCGGCGAGCCTGGTGGCATTGGCGTTACTTTAACTAAAGATAGCCATTTTCTATGTTCGAAGTACCAATTCAAATGGTGCGCCGCAAGTTTATAGAAGCTTTCACTGCGAGCGTGTGTTGTTAGCCAGTGTGAAAGACTGTTGAGCGCAGCATAAACATCTGCTTTAGCTTCAATGCTAAGTTGGTCAGACTGTAACGAGTCCATTAATAACTCAATAGTTAAAGCGCCAATACGCTTTTGTACTAAGCCTGACATGTCTTGGTCAATTTGAGCTTTTACTGTTGCATCAAGAATTTGCTTTAGATAATCGCTCAAGCTCCAAGGCGCTTCGCCCAAACTCGCTTGTTGAGAAACTCGATTTAATCGTGCAGGGTTAAACAAACCTTTAAGAGTATGTCCTACAGATGCACTTGCTAACTCAAGTGGGTCGAACACTAAACCTGTTTTACTCGGTGCGCTTTCGCGGTTGCGATATGAACCATAAGCTTTAGGTGGAATTAACTTGATGATATCCGGTGATAAGGTTAATTGATCCGCGTTAAGAGTTGCTAATAGTGCTTGTAATGCTTGCTTTTGACGTTTCTTATCTACCGCCGTAGCATTTGTCGTATTTTCACCTTTAACTTGATAGTTGTAGTCAACGCCAGCGATCAATTTCACTGCCGCTTCGGTTTGGTATCTATGGAATAAATAGATAGGGACTAATACTTCTTGTAAATCTGAGTTATTACGGTTTGGCGCTAAGTTGCCTAAACCAAAGTTTGTTAGTGCTAGTTTACGAACTTCTAGCACGCGCTCTAGCTCAGTTGCCGCGTTTTTACCATTGTCCCATAAGTGACCGTCAGGATGGGCGCCACTTAACGGTCTGGCATCAGGGTCAGACATATAAAGTAGGCCTTGCTTTTGAGCTTGGGCAACCAGTTTATTCAGTTCAGCCTGTTCTTGTTCTGCGCTAAATTGCGAGTAGCCGTATTGCACTACGTATTTATCCCAAGCGCCGATTTTATCGTCATAAGCTTGTGATAAATCCATTTTACCGTTTTTGATTTTAATTAGCGGGTGAGGGTAGTCCATGACTGATGCGCGGTCGTTTACTGATGCAGCAAAGTTGTGAGCAATACCTATTGTATGACCAACTTCATGGGCCGACAGCTGTCTAATTCTCGCCAGTGCCATTTCTTTAATTTCGCCAGTGTCTGAGTTGCCATCGGCAAATGGTGCAGTTAGACCTTGGCCAATAAGGTAATCTTGTCGAACACGCAAAGAACCTAAGCTTACGTGACCTTTAATGATCTCGCCCGTTCTTGGATCAATAACAGAACCACCGTAGCTCCAACCTCTCGTTGCACGGTGCACCCATTGGATAGTGTTGTATCGAACATCCATAGGATCTGCATCTTCAGGCAACACTTTCACTTGGAAAGCATTAATGAAACCTGCGGCTTCAAATGCGTCATTCCACCATTTAGCACCGTCTAGTAATGCACTTTTAACGGGCTCTGGAGCGCCTGGATCTAAGTAATATACAATAGGAGCAACGGCTTCACTGCGCTCAGCACTTGGCTCTTTTTTTTCTAAGCGATGGCGCGGAATGTATTTAACCGCCATATCATCTTCAATTGCCGCAGCGTAGTCTTTGTGTTCTATCGCCCAGTAGCCTGAGTATGGATGGAACTTTCTCGGCTTGTAGTTGCTGTCTGGCAACTCAATAAAAGAGTGGTGCATATGCACAGTAATGTTTTCTGCATCAGGTGCAACGTCTCTTAAGTACTGGCCCGGTTTACTACCTTTAAAGCTAACGATAGCCTCTAGTTCGGTGTTTTTAGGAAATGCCTTACTGCGGTTCATATAAACGGCGCTTCGGCTTTTATCTAGTGAAAAGCTGCCTTGCTTTTTACGTGCGAGCGTTTTAGAAACGCCATGAATGTCACTTTGTAAATAGCTAGTATAATCGATTAATACGCGATTATCGGTTTGCGCTGAAACCTTAAAGCCTTGTAAAACAGATTTCGCAAATGCTTCTTTGACACTTTGTCGCTCTGCTTTATTATTTGAGTTTGCGCGATAGTAAGTGTTTACTTGATTAAGTAATACTTTATTGCCGTATAGTTCAAACTGAACAACTCGGGTTTCACCAAGTTGGCCTCTATCTAGCCCTATATCATTTGACCCCAAACCTTGAGGTAGTGAGCTTTGAAACAAGACTTGTTGGTTTAACTTATCGATTTCCAAATAAAGTTTATCTGACTTGTCATCATAAAACAGGTTGAAAAAACCTTGCTGGCTTTGCATCCCTTTAGTGAATGCTTCAATGGTTTTTGCCCAACTGCTAAAACCAGTGAGCAGAGCCAATATGGCGATTAGTGAGGATCCTATTTTCATTATTATCTCCCAAACGAATTTGGCTTAAGTCTGCCTTAGCTTTGAGAAATTGTGAACATAAGAAACTATGAATTATTTTTATCTATCGGTAATAGGGCTTAGTTGAGTGTGGTTATTTTGTTGTTATCGGATTGCCGTTTGAGCTTTTGCAGGAGTTCATCGGCGGTCATAGGTTTGGCGAAAACATAGCCTTGAATACTCGATACTCCTATTTTTTCGCAAAGCTCAGCTTGTTCCATCGACTCTGCGCCTTCTGCCACGGTTCTGATGCCAATGGAGTTGAGCATCTTGGTGAGTCCTTCTATAACATGGCGTTTTTTTTCACTACTGAGCGCGCCGTCTAATAGTGATTTATCAAATTTTACTACGTCTATTGGATAGAGCAGCAAATGGGATATTGACGAATAACCCGTGCCAAAATCGTCTAGTGCTAAATCGCAACCTAAAGATTTGATTGAGTTTAAGGTTTCAACTGTCGCTTCATTGTTCTCCAACAGAGCGGTTTCAGTAATTTCAATCACAACTTGTTGAAGGTTAACGCCGTATTTGTTGGCTTGTTGTTCGATAACTTTAGTAATGTTTAAATCGTGTAGTTGTAGGGGGGATAGATTGATGGCTAGCCTTATCTGTGGATCTTCATCTACTTTTTGCCAACGGGCTAACTGACTGATAGCTTGAGCGATTATCCATCTACCTAAAGGCTCGATTAAACGGGTTTGCTCAGCAATGGGAATAAACTCGTTGGGGTTTTGCGTTGTTTTCCCCTTTGGCCACCTTATTAATGCTTCGCAAGCGCAAATCTGTCTTGTCTGACTGGTATAAATAGGCTGAAAATAAAGTTCAAACTCATTATTCTCAATGGCCGCCCTTAATTCATTTTCAATCCGAAAGCCCCTTAAGAACTCGCTTTCCATGTCATCTTCAAATAAACAAAACTGGTGTTTTCCCTTATTTTTGGCTCGGTACATGGCAATATCTGCATACTTCACCAACTCTTCCATTTTAATGTAAGGGCTGAAGTTCATTGCTATCCCTATGCTTGCTTGACAGTATATCTGTTGCCCTTCGACGTTAAATGGTAGCTTAAATGAAGATAAAATACGGTTTGCGATGGCAAAGACGTGGTTGACTTGCTCAATACCGGTAAAAACAAAAGCAAATTCATCACCACCAAGGCGTGCAAAGAGCGGGCTTTCTCTGAACTTGTCTTTCACTCTATTTGCTAATTCAATCAGTAACTTGTCGCCGATAGCGTGGCCAAAATTATCATTGATTAATTTGAAATTATCCAAGTCCAACAACATAACAGCTAAATGACCATTTTTCCTACGTTGGTTGACTAACAGAGTGCGTAACGATTCTTCAAAGTGGTAACGGTTATAAAGCCCTGTCAATTGATCATGTTCAGCTAAGTCTTTAACTTGGTGGTAGCTAAGGTAGAGCTTTTTTTCAAGTTCTAAGCGTTTATGAGACTGTTTAATACAACGCACAATATGTCGCGGGGTTACCTCTTGTTTGAGCAAAAAGTCTTGAGCGCCAGCATTGATGCACTCTAACATCAGATCTTCATCACCATTGTTACTGATGATGATCTTCACAATATCTTGTTTATGCGTGCTTTGTTGTAACTCTAGCAGCACTTGTACGCCTGTCATTTGTGGTAATTGATAGTCAATCAACACCACATCAAAGTTTAATTGTTTTAGCTTAGTCAACCCCTCAGATGGGGTGTCGACTTCAGTAATATCAAAGTGCTTTTCTGCATTGTATAAAGCATGTTTAATCAGTTCCCTATCAATTTCTCTATCATCAATGAGTAAAATATTCATTAATACCAACTCCTTCTGCTACAACTTGTGTATTTCATGCCTTATTATGAGTGTCCGTTTTTAAAAATTACTTATAGGTTAGTTCATTTTTTTACATATTCCATTTTTGTACTAGGGTTAAATGTGCATGAGTATCAATAATGGAATATTTTCAACAGTCAATGGACAAACTTTTAAAACAACAGTGGTTTTTACCTGCCTGCGTTTCGGCATTTGGTTTACTTATTACTATTTACGTTTCCATTGTGGTTTGGGAGTTGTCGATGGCGCGGGAACGCCAGCTGATCAAAAATACCTCTATTGCTAAATCAGAACTGATTGAACATCAATTTTTAAAACTTTTGCCTAATGTATTAAGAGCTTTAGAGCGCATGCGTAATCGTTGGGTTGCTAGGCAAGGCACACCGTTTGAGGATTGGCAATTAGATGCTGCGAACTATGTTAAAGATGATCAAGGTTTACGAGCCGTCGGCTGGGTAGATAACCATTACATAGTTCGTTGGGTTGAACCAATAGATGGCAACAAAGAAGCATTAGGCTTAGATCTTTCCTTTGAATCAAAAAGAAAACAAGCCCTTGATTTAGCGAGGCAAACAGGGGATTACAGGTTAACAAAACCAATTGATTTGGCTCCGGGGGGGAAAGGGTTTTTAAGTGCCTTTCCTATTTACCATGGTGAGCAATTTCAAGGTTTTATTATAGGCGTCTTTGATATTGAACTATTGGTGCAACAGCTGCTACCAGAGAATTTTACTACTGCATTTAACTTGGCAATTTATTCACAACGGCAAGTTGTATTTGAAAACGCAGACGAACATCTGCAGTTTAACCCTAGTGTCGGACACGTAAGCGAGTTTTCTTTTCAAAGTGTTTCTTGGCAGTTATATGTGTGGCCGAAGCAGCTTAAAAAGTCAGGCTACTATTCATATGTTCCCCTCGTTGCCTTGGTCGTTGGCCTGTGTATCTCAGTGTTACTTGGTATTGCTATTTTTTACGGTTTGTACTCTGCAGCGACGAAGCGAAAGCTAGAAAAGCGAGAAATAGAATATAGAGCCACACTTGATAACACCATAGATGGGATCATTACAACGAATGATAAAGGCATAGTATTAACGGTAAACAATGCGGTTGAAAAACTATTAGGTTACGGCCCAGACGAGATTGTCGGTAACAATGTCAAATTATTAGTACCAGAGCCACAGCGTAGCGAACATGACCAATACTTAGAAAACTATGCGAATACAAAACAGCCGAAAATAATTGGTCAAGGCCGTGCAGTTTTAGGTCAACATAAAAAAGGCGATATGATCCCGATTCAACTGGGTATCACGTCATACACGGTAGCGGGTAACCTTTATTATTGTGGCGTGCTGCGAGATATCTCAGAGCAAGTGGAATTTGAGTTTGAGCAAGATCGCTTGATATCTGAGTTGCAAAAATCAAACACAGAGTTAGATAGCTTTGCTTATATAGCTTCCCACGACCTTAAAGAACCATTAAGGGCGATAAAAAATCACGCATCATTTTTGTTAGAAGATTATGACCAGCAGCTTGATGAGGACGGCCAGTATAAGTTGCAGCGATTAATCTATTTGACAGGAAGAATGGATCAACTGGTTTCGGACTTATTGTATTACTCGCGGTTAAGTCGAGAAAAGCCCTCGATTGAGCAAGTCGATATCAATGAGCTGTTAGCCGAAACACTCGCTATGCTAACGGAAAGTTTTGCCGAAAAAAATGTCTCTGTGCAGCTCAACCCAATGCCAAAACTGCGCTGTGACCCAGTGAGGCTAAAGGTGGTTTTTTATAACCTGATCGTCAACGCTTATAAGTATAACCTCGAAGCGAAAAAGACAATTGAATTGAGTTGTGACTACCACAATGAACTTTGGTGTTTTCATATTAGAGACAATGGTATCGGTATCAGTCAGCGATTCTCAGAAGACATTTTTAAGATCTTTAAACGCCTCAATAGCCCTAAAAAGTTTGGCGAAGGGACGGGCGCTGGACTGACCTTTTGTAAAAAAATTATTGAGCAACACGGCGGTGAGATCTGGTTTGAGCCTGTATTGGAAGGTGGAACCTGCTTTCATTTCACTATTAAGGAAAATAACGATGAAGATGGATAAAAACCAATTAATTTTAATTGTCGAGGACAGTGACGACGATTACGAAGCAACCGTTCGAGCCTTTCAAAAAGTAGGTAACTTATCGAATCCGATCATTCGTTGTGAAGATGGTCAAGAAGCGCTGGATTACTGCGCATTAGATTGGACAGCGGCTAGACCCAGACCTGGAATTATTTTACTAGATCTTAATTTACCGGGAATTGACGGTAGAGTCGTGCTCAAAGAGTTGAAATCAAACCCTAGAGTAAAAGACATTCCTATTATCGTATTAACGACTTCCGATGATAATAAAGACATTGCTTCCTGTTATGAGCTTGGTGCCAATACTTATATGCAAAAGCCGGTAAAACTAGAAGCTTTTTTCCAATCAATACAAAAACTCAAAGAGTACTGGTTTGAAATTGCTATTTTGCCACGAGGCAACTCGTAATGACCGCCATGAATTTGTATGTTATCGATGACAATGAAGATGATAGGGCGGTGTATAGCCGTTTATTGGGCAAAAGTTGCAATTTTAATTGGCAGATAAGTGAGTATGAATCTGGTGAAGAGGGGATAACTGCACTAACTCAACAAACCCCTGATTGCATCTTACTCGACTACTCGTTACCCGGCTCAGATGGCTTATCAACGCTTTCAGCAATCAAACAAGATTTTCCGTATTTGCCTGTGATCATGTTGACCGGGCAAGGCAGTGAGAGCATTGCCGTATCGTCATTGAAGATGGGCGCATTTGACTATATTTGTAAATCAGACATTACCCAAATATCGCTCAATCGAAGTATTGAAAACGCCATAAAGTCGGCACGGCTACGGAAAAAGGTGGCACAACAAGAAGCTGAATTAGCAAGTTTTGCCCGAGTGCTTGCTCATGATTTAAATCAGCCTGCTAATGCAATAAGCAGTATGTTAAAGATCATCGTCACTGAGCATCAAGCTGAACTGCCAGAAGCGGTAAAGAAAATGCTTTTATTAGTAACCGAATCAGCGCAGCAAATGTCTGCTTTAGTTCAGGCTTTAGTCAGTTACACTCAACTAGAACAAGCTAAGCCAGAAAAAGCCTTAGTCAACTTAAGTCATTGTATTGAGGTCGTGCAAAACAACTTATTCAGGGAGATATCAGCTAATGAAGTCGTTATTAGTTACGCTCAATTGCCTAAGCTGTATTTGATAAAGCCATTAGTCATTCAGCTACTGCAGATTTTAATATCTAACGCTATTTTGTATAACCGCGAGAAACCAAAAATTTTGATAACCGCTGATAGAGTTGGCGATAACTGGAAAATATCAGTGAAAGATAATGGTTTAGGCATAGAAGATAAATATAAAGAAGCTATTTTTGAGCCTTTGTTTCGATTACACAGTGACAGTGAATTCAAAGGTACTGGGCTGGGGTTGGCAACAGCAGCTCGTATTGTGACAAAACATCAAGGACGGATAGCTTGCCAAGACAATGACTGGGGAGGCACAACCTTTGTTATTTCAATTCCCTATGCTGATGGTATCGATTAATAGTATTAAAAGTAACGCCAGTTGAAAGTATACAAAGAAAGTTACATCAAAGCTGCAAGGGATAAATTATTCAGTTAGAATAAATTAAAGTAGGTTCGCTTTTCTTACCAGTGAACTTGGACTTCAATAACCATATAAAATAAAAGGCAAATTCAATCATGCGCAGACTCGCTCCTGTATTACGTGAAGACGGTGTTGAACTTGATCTACTCTCTTTGATCAGAACCATATTAGCAGCTTGTAAAGACATTTCATTTCGTGTCGGTCAAGCGGACTTAGCTGGCGTTCTTGGCTCAACGTTAGATGAAAATATTCAGGGCGAAACGCAAAAGAAATTAGATGTCCTTTCTAACCAATTGTTAAAAGACATGTTATTGGAGTCGGGCTTTGTTCGAGCTATTGCTTCAGAAGAAGAAGATTTTATTGTTGAAGGCGAGCGTGGCGGACGATTTTTAGTTGCATTTGACCCTCTAGATGGCTCTTCTAATATCGACGTTAATTCATTAACCGGTACTATCTTTTCGATTTTGCCTGTGCCGGAAGGTAAGGGCGAGAATGATCCAATTACCGAAGAGGATTTCTTCCAACCTGGTATCAACCAAGTTGCCGCTGGCTATGTAATGTATGGTCCATCAACTATCTTAGCTTTAACTACGGGTAAAGGTGTTAAGTTCTTTACCTTGGATAAGACTCACGGTTCATTCTTGTTAACTCAAGAAGGCATTCAAATTCCAGAAGAAACCCAAGAGTTTGCGATCAATACTTCGAATCAGCATAAGTGGGAAATTCCAATGCAACGCTACATTCGTGACATTTTAGATGGCAAAGGTGGCATTCGAGGGAAAAACTTTAATATGCGTTGGATCGCTTGCATGGTTGGCGATGTACATAGAATTTTATGTCGAGGTGGCTTATTCACTTATCCAACTCATACCGATGTATCGGGCAAACCATATAAGCTGCGTTTACTTTACGAAGCAAATCCAATGGGGCTGCTAGTTGAGCAAGCTGGTGGCCTGATCTCAACAGGCAAAGAAAACATTCTAGAGATGCAACCAACAGGTTTACACCAACGCGTTCCAGTCATCCTTGGTTCTAAGCAAGAAGTTAAGATCTGTTTGGATTACCATAACTACTAGTTTATTTGGCAGGTTTGTCGCTTGTACATAACCTGCCGCCTCCTTCCTTACCTGATGTCGATTAAGTTATAACCAAGCAACAAAAACAGGCCATTTATCGGTAAACTAAAATAGCTAATACCACGTATAAAACTGTATCAGCAACATTATGTGGAGTAAGCAATGTTTAGTATTTTCAAATCAGATCCAAGCAAAAAGCTAAAAAAGCAGTATGAGCTCAAGTTGGAAGAAGCCATGTATGCGCAGCGCAATGGTGACATTCGAGGTTATGCTCAGCTCTCAGTAGAAGCAGAGCAAATTAATCAAAAGATCATCGATATAAAATCTAAGCAGCCCAATTAATACCAATCTGTATAAAGAATTAGTCACTCAGCGAGAATTAAAAGCTTTTCAGGCAAGGCTTTGACTGTAGATAATGGTTGTTCCCTTTTCAAAGTCAGTAACGCAGGCTGGGAAGCTTTTAAACTCGTCCTTTGGAAGCTCACCAGAGGCGCGATAATTGCGCCAAATTTCCTTGATGTAGAATGACTATACCTGCGAAAATTTGTCTTATTCTCCCACCTCTGGTGTAGCTCTGAGTGGCTGATCCCTTATGCAGATTGGTATAATAAGGCGCTATTCATTATTTTTGCAGGTCAAGTTTTGCTTAGTTTCTGCAGTATAAGTGTTGGCGATAAATGTCGATAATTCGAACTTAGCTGGTTGAGGGTGAGTTAAACTAAAGCGGGAAAAATCAAACTGCTCTAACTTCTGTCCTTGAGTATTGTTGCGAAATTGCTTTAAGTTATTGCCTATATTACGAGTGAAGACGTCTTGTTTTTCATTCATTTTACAAGCGGGAATAATGCCAGCTTGATGATCATGCAACATGACTAATGCTTTGGCACCTAAAACAACATGTCCTCCGTATGACACATCAATTGGGTAGTCGCTATTTATTTGATCCCAATTGATCCCGCCAATTGTTACTTGTTCAGCTAACCCAGATTCTTTAACAGCTCTACTTGCACCATAAGCCATGGGATCATTGGCTGCCCAAATGATATCTATGCGATTGTGTTGCAATATCCCTTTCACCTTTTTGTAGGCTTCAAGTTTTGACCAGTTAGCGACAGGGCTATCAATCAGATGTAACTTTGGGTTTGCTGCCAAATGAACCGCTACGCCTTGTTCCCGTTTAATCGATGCAGCAGAAGTGTAATCTCCCCTTAATACCAATAACTCGTATGGTTCTGTTGTATCTACCTTTTGTTGATGAAGTTGATACAGATCAGCCATCAGTGCCTTACCTGCAATGTAATTATTCGGTACTAGGCTGCCAATTAACAGCTCTTTTTGTTGTGTGCTTAATTTAGCAAGCTCTTGTTCTGTAAAGGCATTCAATAGGGTGAATATTGGGATCTGCTGTTTGGCAACTTGTTTAACCAAATTCACTCCAATGCCTTTTTCATTTACAATGATCACTGCGCTTGGTTTGTACTGAGAAACTTGTTGGGCAAGTTGCCTCATCAGCAAGTGGTCACGATTGGCAAATAAAGTGATCAACTCGATATCTAAATCATTTGCCGCAGCTTGCATAAAACGGTTAACGTCAGACCAGAATTGCCCTGTAGAGTTCGAGGTTTGATGACCAGGATTGATGAACACGACTTTGCTTTGCTGGGCTGACGCGCTTGACCCAGCAAAGATCCAAGCTACAACGAATAGGAAAATAAGGAATCGTTTCATAACCTTATATTAGCCTAGGCAAGATAGTTTGTTAACCCATGTCAGTTAGATAAAGAGTTAAGTTGATTAATTTTAACTTGTTATTCGAGTCCCAAAAAGCCGCCAGTTTGGTGTTGCCAAAGTTTGGCATAAATACCGTTTAACTTTAACAACTCTTCATGACTGCCTGACTCAACTATTTTACCATCATCGAACACTAATAGTTTATCCATTTGCGCTATGGTTGATAACCGATGAGCAATGGCCAATACGGTTTTTTTTGCCATTAACTCATCCAAGCTTTTTTGAATTGCTACCTCTACTTCAGAGTCCAGAGCTGATGTTGCTTCGTCGAGTATCAAAATAGGTGCGTCTTTTAAAATCACTCTTGCGATGGCGACACGTTGCCTTTGTCCACCAGATAGTTTTACACCTCGCTCGCCAACGTGTACTTGATACCCTTTGTTACCGTTTGGATCAGATAAGTTACCAATAAACTCATGAGCTTCTGCGCGCTTAGCCGCCGTTATGATCTCTTCTTTAGTTGCGCCTTGCTTGCCATAGCTTATGTTCTCTTCAATGCTTCTATGCAGTAAAGAGGTGTCCTGAGTAACCATACTAATGTTGGCGCGCAGGCTTTCTTGTGATACCTCAGCGATGTTTTGCCCGTCAATGTAAATGCCTCCTCTATTAAGGTCATAAAACCTCAATAACAGGTTGACCAAGGTCGATTTACCTGCGCCTGAGCGACCAACTATGCCTACTTTCTCGCCTGGTTTTATCTTGATGTTTAAGTCGCTAAATACTTGATTATTTTGATCATAATCGAAACCGACATGGCGAAAATCAATTGCCCCTTTGGTCACTTCTAACTCAGTTGCCTTGGCTTGGTCTTGCACTTCAATTGGTGTTGATAAGGTGTTCATACCGTCGTGAACTGCACCGATATTTTCAAACAACGAAGAGACTTCCCACATGATCCATTGCGACATGCTGTTTAATCTTAAACAAACACTTACGGCGATAGCGATGTCGCCAGGAGTAACATGGTTGTGTGTCCAAAGGTAAATTGCCGCAGAGGTAGTGATAAAAATCAAAATGGCGTTGTTAAACCAGACAAATGAATCTAGCCATGTGACTAGGCGCATTTGCGGGTAAACCGTTTGTAAAAAGCCATCCATGCTGTCTTTGGCATAGTCGGCCTCTCGTTTACTGTGGGAAAAAAGTTTTACTGTTGAGATATTGGTATAACTATCGACAATTCGACCTGTCATAATAGAGCGGGCATCGGCTTGCTTTTGTGATACCGCTTTTAGTTTTGGTAGCAGCACTTTCAAGATCACTATGTAAATGGTTAACCACAGTGCTAATGGCAAAGCTAAACGCCAATCAATAGTTGCAACCAAAGTAACGATAGAAACGAAGTAAACGGCAATATACATAAGAATGCCGGAGGCTTTCATTACGGTTTCACGTACAGCTAAAGAGGTTTGCATGACCTTAGTTGCAACACGTCCTGCGAATTCGTTTTGAAAGAAAGACAAACTTTGTGCAAGCAAGTAATTATGGGCCTGCCAACGTATTTTCATCGGGTAGTTGCCGAGCAAAGTTTGATGAATAAGTAATGACTTCACTACCACTGCTACAGGTAAAATGACTAATAATAACAAGGCCCAATTGGCAAGGGAGCTGGCATTGTCTTGTAAGAATGTTTGTTGGTTTTGTTCGCTTAGCCAATCGACTAATTGGCCCAAAAAGCCAAACAGAGAAACTTCCATAATTGCCACCGCAGCACTTAATAATGAGACTGCAACAACTGGCCATAACATTCCTTTGGAATAATAACGCAAAAATGCAAATAAGCCCTGCGGAGGTTGCTCCGTCGGCGTGTTAGGAAAAGGCTTGGTTAGGCGCTCAAAAAAGGAAAACAACATAGGGGTGGCTCTACTTCTCACTTGGTACAGATAAAAATGGGTACAAAATATTAATTTCGCCTTCGCTTAATGCTTCAACGCGATTAATGTTATTTTCTGGAATAAGCTCAGGGTTAGGGTAGTGTTTTAACACCTTCTCCACTGTTGCTTCTCGAATAATGTGAATGACCGGATAAGGCGACCTATTGGTCAGGTTTTCTTTATCCTGCGGCAATGTGTCTTCAAACTGATAGTCTGGATGAAAGCTAGCAAGCTGAAATTCACCTTCCAAACCCATTTGTTGCACCGTCATGTTTGCCAATGCAAGGTAATTCAAATAACTGTCAAAATCAGCCAGCATGTTAGGAATAACAAAGACACAGGTGTCAGTTGCAATAGGATCAACCTCTTTGATGAACTCTAATTCATCCATAAAGTCATTGATCAAAGCTTCATCAGTTCTGGCATTGGAGATAAACACTTTAATTTGCTGGTTTAATCTTGGCTTTTTGGCAAAAGGGCATAAGTTTAAACCTATGACGACATCGTCTAGCCATTGCCATATTTGCTGTTCGACATTATTAAGATCAGTCATAGCTGAAACCTTTGCTTAAGTATTTGGTTGGTAAAACTGGTTCGTAAATAAAAGCCTTTTGGCGGTGCTGAGGTTAACTTGCCACTAGTGTCGAAAGCTTGAGTCCTTACTCTGCTGTCAGCCGCTTTTGGACGAAGCTGCAAAGCTTGGCCAAGCGTGGCGTTAATCTTATCATGATGACCAAATACGATTAGGTCGGTAAGCTCCTGCCAATCTTGCTGTAATAACGCTTCTTGTTCTACGTTAGGTTGCCACAAAAAGGGCATAGCCACTTGTCTATTTACGATAGGTTGCTGTTTTGGGCTGACAATTGGTACCCAAAGTACATGTTTAAGTTTTTTGTATACTGTCGATGTTTGCCAAGTTACGCCAGTCTCTCCAGTAAGAGGGGCAACACAGACAAAAGTTGTTTCTAGTGGCTTGCCGTTTTCATCAATTGGAATGGTTTTTAATTCAACACCAATATGCTGAAAATCCGGTTCAGGCAAATTACCAGCGGTCGCGCCTAAAAAAGCTTCGATGAGTTGCCCGCCCCAGCCTTTTTCTAGTAGGTAGTTATCTGGAACTTGAACGGCAAGTTGCTGGGCAATTTCACCTAAACTCAAACCTGCGATCAAGTCTACTCTGTGTTCGAGTTCTGCAAGAGTTGTCGGTGCAGATGGGTAATTCATAGTCACAATAGGTTGTTGAGTTTAGTTAAAATTATCTAATTAACTGGCTGAACATACCAGCAAAAATTTAGGTTTGCTCTAAGCTTGGCTTTGTGGAAGAATCAAAGTATAGATAAAAATTATAAATGCAGGTGTAACTGTGATTGATGCCGAAGGGTTCCGTCCCAATGTTGGCATCGTGATTTGCAACCACAAAGGTCAAGTATTCTGGGCTCGCCGTTTTGGTCAGCATTCTTGGCAATATCCTCAAGGTGGTATAGACGAAGGTGAAACGCCAGAGCAAACTATGTACCGTGAGCTTGAGGAAGAAGTGGGGTTAAAACCTGAAGACGTAGAAATTTTAGCGGTTAGTAAAAACTGGTTGAGATACCGATTACCCAAGCGTTTGATCAGAAGGGAATCAACGCCTGTGTGTATAGGTCAAAAACAGAAGTGGTTTTTGTTGCGTCTTCGTTGTAAAGAATCCGATGTAGATTTATTGAAGTCCTCTCATCCTGAGTTTGATGATTGGCGCTGGGTAAGTTATTGGTATCCAATTAGAAATGTGGTGTCATTTAAGCGCGATGTATATCGTAAAGTGATGAAGGAATTTGTGTCCGTGGTGATGCCATTTGCCAAACAAAATGGCAGAGATGGCAATAGGCCAACGAGTCAAAGACACAAACGCAGAGGCAATAAGTCTCACTATAGGAATAAACAGCACAAACAGCGAAATTAGCCTGAGTAGACTAAATGCTAAGTGATTTAAGACGGATAACTCATTCATTTGTTCAAGAGCCATCTTTTGAGATGGCACTTGCTAGCCTTGTCAAAGATATAAAGGTTTGCCTCAAAGCTGAGTGCTGCTCTATTTACTTGGCTGAAAATGAGCAAACTATGTTGCGATTAAAAGCAACAGATGGTTTGGACCCCAATGCCGTCAATACTATAGTCACAGGTTTTGATGAAGGCCTAGTTGGCTGGGTTGCCGAGCGCGAAGAGCCAATTAAAGTTCATGATGCTAGACGCCACCCTAGGTTTAAAAATCTAGTTGATGTTCAAGAAGAAAACTATTCTGCCTTTTTAGGCGTGCCCATTATTCACCGTCGAGAAGTGCTCGGTGTTATCTCTATTCGACAAACCCAAGCTCGTTTTTTTGACCAAGAAGAAGAGGCGTTTTTAGTCACCCTCAGTGCGCAACTTGCGCCAAGTATTGCCAATATTAATGCGAGGATAAAAAACGAAGGGTTAAAACCAGAGCAAGACCAAGCTAGTTATGTTCTCAATGGTGTTTCAGGTTCTACTGGTGTTGGTATTGGCCATTCTTATCTAGTGCAAACAGAACTCGATTTAAGTGATGTTTCTTTACGCAAAGTGTTTGCAATTGAACGTGAGAAAGCCCGTTATTTTGAAGCGGTAGAAGAGACCAGAGCAGACATTAAACAAATGTCTGAGCGGATGTCGACTCATTTACCGCAAGATGCACTTGCTATCTTTGATATCTATCTGCAAATGCTTGAAGCGGCCAGCTTAGGCAATGAAGTTGTCGAGCAAATTAAATCAGGTTGGTGTGCGGTATCTTCCTTAAAGATTGTCGTTGAGCGATACGTCTCTGAGTTTGAGAAGATGGAAGACCCTTATATTCGAGAACGGGCAATAGACGTAAAAGATTTAGGACGAAGATTACTTAAGTATTTAAGTAAGGCGAGTCATGAGCAACAAAAAATACCCCTTAATGCCATCTTAATAGCCGAAGAAGTGACCGCTTCTATGTTGGCAGAAGTACCTAGAGATCAAATTAAAGGCATTATTTCTATAAAAGGTGCAGAGAACTCTCATGCCGCAATTATGGCAAGAGCCTTAGGCATTCCTGCGGTTATGGGGATCAGAGATATCCCGCTGCTGACCTTAGAAGATGTGGACTTAATTGTTGATGGCTACAATGGTCAGATTTTTATAGCGCCTAATGAAGCAACGCTAGAAGAGTACAAACAGTTAGAGTCGGAAGACATTGAGTTTGCCAACCAGCTACAACGAGATGCTGATCATGTTGCGCAAACCAAAGATGGAAAAAGGATCTCACTTTATATTAACTCAGGGATGGAGTTTGATGCTGAGTTTGCTGAACAGGAACATATAGAAGGGATAGGTTTATATCGCACTGAATATTTGTTTATGATGCGTCAGCGTTTCCCGTCAGAGCAAGAGCAGCAATTGTTGTATCAACAAGTTCTTGGTGATTATGCTGGTAAGCCTGTAACAATGAGAACCTTGGATGTTGGCGGTGATAAACAATTACCTTATTTCCCAATAGAAGAGGATAATCCATTTTTAGGTTGGCGTGGTATTCGCCTGACGCTCGATCATCCGGAGATCTTCTTAGTACAAATTCGGGCCATGATAAAAGCCAATGTGTTTACATCAAACTTACACATCATGTTGCCTATGATCTCAGATATAGGTGAAATTGATGAAGCGCAGAGGTTAATTCAACAAGCATACAATGAGGTGTTAACGGAATACCAAGAAGCCGATGCTGGCGCGGTAATACCGAAACCGAAAATAGGTATTATGCTTGAAGTTCCCTCTATGTTGTTCCAATTAGCCCAACTAAAAGGGAAAATTGATTTTTGTTCGATAGGCACTAATGATTTAACTCAGTACTTACTTGCGGTTGACCGAAATAATGATAAGGTGGCCGCCCTTTACGATGCTTACCACCCAACGGTGTTAAATGCGATTAAAACAATTGCGGAGACTACGCAAAAATTGGGCATTCCATGTAGCGTATGCGGCGAGTTAGCTGGCGACCCCGGTGGAGCCTTATTACTAACGGGGATGGGGTTTGAACAGCTTAGTATGAATACGCAAAACTTGCTGCGAGTGAAGTGGGTATTGCAAAAAGCGGACTCTGAGCAAGTCAAAGAATTAGTGCAGGATGTGCTGGCTTGTATTAAGCCAGAGCAAGTAAAGTTCAGAGTAAATAGATACTTTTTAAATATAGGTGCCGCAGGCATATTGCGTGCAGGAAAATAGAAGAAATACATGTTGTACGAAATAATGCTGTTTGCGCCTATTCTTGGCTTATTGGCTGGCTTTTTATCTGGCTTGTTAGGCATTGGTGGCGGTATCGTCATTGTTCCTACTTTAATTTATGTATTACCGCCATTATTACCCGATGTTACCGAACAAAATGTGGCTTTAGTGGCTATTGCCACCTCATTGGCAACTATCATTGTTACCGCATTTTCATCAGCTCGTAGCCATTACAACAATGGCAATGTTGATATTAAATTCACAACACCTATAGTACTCGCGGTTGCTATCACTGCTTTTGTTGCGCCTTATATTGCCGAAGTTATAGGGGGGCAGTCGTTAACAATTGTACTTGCATCCTTACTCATGTTAGTCGCTTTTCAAATGCTACTAACCAAACCTTGCGAGCAATCAGAAGAAAGAGAAGCCAGTACAGAGCAGCTTTTTATCGGCGGCTCATTAACTGGTATTTTGGCAGCAATTGCCGGTTTAGGTGGCGGAGCGATTTTGGTGCCTTATTTGACTTTTATTAAAGTTAATATCCGTAAAGCAATTGGCGCAGCCGCTGCCAGTGGAATGGTAGTAGCTATGTTTGGTTCCATCGGCTATTTAATTACAGGAACAGGCTTTAGTTCCAGTCCCCAGTTTATAGGTTATGTGCATTGGCCTACGGCTATTGGTATCATGATCTTCTCGTTTTTAGCGGCGCCTTGGGGGGCTAAGTTTGGTCAGGGTTTAGACCAAAAACAACTTAAAAGAGTATTCGCCATCTTTGTCATCGTGGTGGCATTAGAATTAATTATTGAACAGTTTTAAGGACATAAGTAAGTGTTATCTGATCCTATTATTTTCCCAGAGATAGACCCTGTTATTGTTTCTCTTGGGCCTATTGACGTTCGTTGGTACGGTTTGATGTATTTGATTGCTTTGGGTTTTGCTTATTGGCTAGCAATGCGAGAGGTGAAAGCGGGGCGTTCGCCATACTCTGAACAACAAGTGAGTGATTTGCTGTTTTACGGCTTTATGGGAGTTGTATTAGGTGGCCGAATTGGCTATGTATTTTTCTACCAATTTGAACGCTTTATTCAAGACCCTTTGTATTTATTCCAAATTACACAAGGCGGTATGTCGTTCCACGGTGGCCTATTAGGCGTGTTGACTGTCCTGTACTTATTTGGTCGTGTGACAAAGACATCATTCTTACAAGTAGGTGATTTTGTCGCACCTTTAGTTCCTGTTGGTCTTGCCGTTGGCCGTCTGGGCAACTTTATGAACGGTGAGCTTTGGGGTCGTACAACAGATGTTCCTTGGGGCATGGTATTTCCTGGCGCAGGCCCAGATCCAAGACACCCATCTCAGTTATATCAATTTGCCCTAGAAGGCATGTTATTGTTTGCTATCGTTTACCTGTTCAGTAGAAAGCCAAGGCCTGTTGGTGCAGTAAGTGGCATGTTCATGCTTGGTTATGGCTGTTTTAGGTTTATTGCCGAATACTTCCGCCAACCAGATGATCATTTAGGCTTATTAACCTTAGGTATGTCGATGGGACAATGGCTATCACTGCCTATGGTACTTATCGGCCTTGCGATTTTGACCTTTGCTTATAAACAGCAAGAGAAAAGAGATTAAGAGATAAGAATGAAACAGTATTTAAATTTGTGTCAGCGTATTGTTGACGAAGGTGTTTGGGTTGAGAATAAGCGAACTGGTAAACGTTGTTTAACCGTCATTAATGCTGAATTAGAGTACGACGTTGCGGGTAATCAATTTCCTTTGATCACAACTCGTAAAAGTTATTGGAAAGCAGCAATTGCAGAGCTGTTAGGTTACCTTCGAGGCTACGACAATGCTGCAGACTTCAGAAGCATAGGTTGTAATACATGGAATGCCAATGCGAATGAAAATGAAGCTTGGCTAAACAACGCTCACCGTAAAGGTGAAGATGATATGGGCCGAGTTTATGGCGTTCAAGGCCGCCGCTGGGCTAAGCCCGATGGAGGTTTTGTTGACCAGCTGAAAAAGCTTGTTGATGACTTGTCGCAGGGCAATGATGATCGCGGCGAGATATTATCTTTCTATAACCCTGGTGAGTTCCATATGGGCTGTTTACGTCCGTGTATGCATACTCATAACTTTTCTTTACTTGGCGATACGCTTTATTTGACGAGCTATCAGCGTTCGTGTGATGTTCCTTTGGGGTTAAACTTCAACCAAATTCAAGTGTTTGTTTTGTTAGCTTTAGTGGCTCAGATCACAGGTAATAAAGCTGGTAAGGCATACCATAAGATTGTTAATGCGCATATTTACGAAGATCAGTTGGAGTTAATGCGCGATGTGCAGCTTAAGAGAGAACCATTCCCTTCACCTACACTTCATATCAACCCTGATATTAAGTCGCTAGAAGACATTGAAACATGGGTGACATTGGATGACTTTTCGATAGAGGGTTATCAATGCCACGAGCCTATCGCTTACCCCTTCTCTGTGTAAGTAAACAAATTATCAAGCCAAGCATTTAGCTTGGCTTTTTTATGCAATATTGTCAGTTGGCCAATTCATCAATCGGAGCATTGTCGACTTCTGGTGTTATTGAGCTATAAAGATTGATGTTATTTTTTGTCGCGTCGTAGCTCTAAATACTTTAAACACACCTTTCAATTTGGCTTTTCACTTCCTTCATAAATTGGATAAAACACATTCAATTTTTGCAAAAACGAAAATAGCCGCTTTTTATTTTGCAGAGCATATAAGACTAAAGTGTAGCTTACTTTGTCGACAATCCTACCTATACTTGTGCAACTTAGGAAAACATAACTATAGTTGGTAGGGAGTGCCGACTGCAAAATAATAAGAGGACAACACTGTGCTACAAGAGTATCGTAAACACGTTGAAGAGCGTGCGACAGAAGGTGTCGTACCAAAACCACTAGAACCATCGCAAGTTGCTGAATTAGTAGAGTTAGTTAAAAATCCTCCGGCAGGAGAAGAAGCATTTATTGTCGACCTGTTAACTAATCGAGTACCTCCTGGGGTGGATGATGCAGCCTATGTTAAGGCGGGTTTTTTAGCTGCGGTTGCCAAAGGTCAAGCTTCATCTCCTGTTTTATCTGCAGAGCATGCAACTCGGTTGCTAGGTACAATGCTGGGCGGCTATAACATTCAACCTTTGATTGATTTGCTAGATAGTGAGTTAGCACCCGTTGCAGCAGATGGTTTAAAGAAAACGCTATTAATGTTTGATGCGTTTTATGATGTTAAGGAAAAAGCTGAAGCGGGTAATGCGGCAGCACAAGAAGTGATGCAGTCTTGGGCTGATGCACAGTGGTTTACCTCCAGAGATGCCGTAGCAGAAAAGATCACAGTAAAAGTATTTAAAGTCACTGGTGAAACTAACACCGATGATCTCTCACCTGCACCTGACGCTTGGTCGCGCCCAGATATACCAGTTCATGCCAAAGCGATGTTGAAAATGGCTCGTGACGGTATCACTCCAGACCAAGCTGGCACTGTTGGTCCAATTAAACAAATTGAACAGTTACAACAAGATGGTATTCCTCTAGCGTATGTGGGGGATGTGGTTGGCACTGGCTCATCACGTAAATCAGCGACCAACTCGGTACTTTGGTTTATGGGCGAAGATATTTCATTTGTACCCAATAAGCGAACGGGAGGTGTTTGTTTAGGTGGCAAAATAGCCCCGATATTTTATAACACCATGGAAGACTCTGGTGCCTTGCCAATTGAACTAGACGTACAAAAAATGCATATGGGCGATGTCATTGACATTTACCCGTATGAAGGAGTGGTAAAAAAAGGAGAAGAGGTCATTTCTACTTTTGAGCTTAGTCCTGTCTTATTGGATGAAGTGCGCGCTGGTGGGCGAATTCCACTGATCATAGGCCGTGGCTTAACGAGTCGAGCAAGGGAAGCTTTAGGGCTTGGTGAGTCAGAATTATTTGCTAAACCAATAGATGCACAAGACTCAGGCAAAGGCTTTTCATTAGCGCAAAAAATGGTGGGTAAAGCTTGTGGTGTAGAAGGTATTCGTCCAGGCCAATATTGCGAGCCGAAAATGACAACGGTTGGTTCGCAAGATACTACAGGACCAATGACTAGAGACGAGTTAAAAGATTTGGCGTGTCTTGGCTTCTCTGCCGATTTAACTATGCAGTCTTTCTGTCATACTTCGGCTTACCCAAAGCCAGTTGATGTAAATACCCATCATACTTTGCCTGATTTTATGATGAATCGCGGCGGCGTATCGCTACGCCCTGGTGACGGTGTAATTCATTCGTGGTTAAACCGAATGTTATTGCCTGATACTGTCGGTACTGGCGGAGACTCACATACTCGTTTCCCTTTGGGAATTTCATTCCCAGCAGGTTCTGGTTTAGTGGCTTTTGCCGCAGCGACTGGGGTCATGCCTCTTGATATGCCTGAGTCTGTATTGGTTCGCTTTAAAGGTGAAATGCAACCGGGGATCACTCTTAGAGACTTAGTCCATGCTATTCCTTATTACGCAATCAAACAAGGTATGTTAACGGTAGAAAAAGCCGGCAAGGTTAATGAGTTTTCTGGACGAGTATTAGAGATCGAAGGTCTTAAAGGGTTAACCGTCGAGCAAGCATTTGAGCTTTCTGATGCGTCTGCGGAGCGCTCAGCTGCAGGCTGTACTATTAAACTTGAAGAAGAAGCGGTTAAAGAATACTTAGAATCTAACATCGTCATGCTTAAATGGATGATTGCCGAAGGTTATGGTGACGTCCGAACTATCGAGCGACGTATTAAAGGAATGGAAGATTGGTTGGCGAAACCATCATTAATGGAAGCCGATGCGGATGCTGAATACGCTCATGTGTTGGAGATAGATTTAACTGAAATTAAGCAACCAATAGTATGTTGTCCAAATGATCCTGATGATGCCAAGTTATTATCAGAAGTAGCGGGTGACAGTGTTGATGAAGTGTTCATTGGTTCATGTATGACTAATATTGGTCATTTCCGCGCTGCTGGCAAGTTAATTGAAAGCTTTGGCGGAGCATTACCAACAAGAATGTGGGTCGCGCCGCCTACCAAAATGGATAAAGATCAGCTAACCGAAGAAGGCTATTACGGTATTTATGGTCGAAGTGGCGTTCGTATTGAAACCCCAGGTTGTTCACTGTGTATGGGGAACCAAGCAAGGGTAGCCGATGGCGCGACGGTATTGTCGACGTCCACACGTAACTTCCCTAACCGTTTGGGAACAGGAGCCAATGTATATTTGACCTCAGCTGAACTTGCCGCAGTTGGCGCCATTGTTGGCAAGCTTCCGACGCCAGCCGAGTATATGGAATATGCAAAAGAAATTGATACCAGTGCCGCCGATACTTATCGCTATCTCAACTTTCACAGAATGGAGCAGTACACCAAAAAAGCGGATGCAGTTATTATCCAGCAAGCAGTGTAGCTTTAAATAACTTGTGTACATAAAATAAAGACAAGCGAAAAGCTTGTCTTTTTTGTTGCAATAGTAAACAATTTTTACATTACTTGATTCACTGTGGAAGTTAGTTGTAACTGTGCTACCTAAGATTAACTACTTATTGCTGTTATGTGCGTTCTTGACTCCAGCGGTGTTCAGCCAGTCAGTTCGACTTGCGTTAACGCCAATACAAGATGTCATCGATGAAAGTGATGATAGTGTCCCGTACAGTAAGTTTTTTAACAAAATTCAAAGCGCAATCCAAATACCGGTTGAACTTGACTATATGCAAAGCGACAGGGCACTGCGTTTAGTTAGGAAAGGTCAGCTAGATTGCATTTTCCCAGTAATGAAAGGAGGTTCATTACACAATAATACGATATTTAGCGATCCTGTTAATGGCGTATCATTACACCTTTTTGCCTTGGATAAAGAATATCGAAGCTTGTCTCAATTACGTCAGCAAGTAGTGGTGTATCTAAGGGGGTATATTTTTGACCGAGAAAAACAAGCAGAACCCAGTGTTCGATTTTTTGCTGCTTCCGATCATAACCTAGCACTAGAAATGCTGAAACGAAATAGAGCTTCAGCTTATTTGGCTTTTTTTCCTGATATTAGAGTTGCTACTGCTAACTTAACCGTGCCAGAGCTGAAATACGATAGCACTAATCCACTCATTCAAAGTTATGATAGTTTTGAATGTTCTGATTCAAAAAATTCACAACAGTTTTTGCATCAAGTGAATAAAGTAATAAAAGAGTTAGCAAAAACCGGTGAACTAAAAACAATATTAGGTAGCTACTACGAACCAGTGCCTAATCCTTAAACAAGATTAGGCAACACGATTCCTCAAACACAAGTACGCTGAAACGGTACTTCTGAGCTTGGTTGCAGTTGAGCATTTAGATTGCCATTGAGATCGGTAAATTGTTCTTGAGCTTCGAGCTCTCGGTTCATCACTTTTACTCTTCGACACTCACTCAACTCCATGGCAAAGTCGACATAACCTAAGTTACCAACTAAGTTATTGATAAAGTAATAACGCCTATCTCTGTTAGCCGCTAAGTTGGTCCATGTTGTGTATACACTTCTTTTTTTGTCCTTTTCATCTTTTTTGTACTTGGTTTTATTAAATTCAATAGGCAGTGCCACTGAAGACATTAAGTTTCGGGTTTGAGCAATGGCCAAACTTAGTGTGTTAAGCGGTTTGCAAAAACTAAAATAGAAACTTGCACGTTCGAACATTTGAGTCGAGGAAACGCCACCTGGGGCTGTGTACAAAGGATTGTTATTGGTGATATTCGAAATGCCCCATTGGAACTGCCAATAATCATTAAGTATTAGTTGAGCTGGGTAGTTTGGATTGTTAGTGACTACATTGGTTTCAGGGTTGAAATAAACCTTAGGTTTGCCTTTATCATATTCAATAACGGCAGAATCCCCTTTAGCGTCGGATAGGCATAAGTGAAACTTACCACCGTTGCCTGAATCATCAGGCATGCCTTGGTCAACCAAGCGGTATTTAGGTTTTGCTAGTGCTTTGACAGCCTGCTCAACGGTAGCAAATTTATCTAAAATATACTGGCTCCAGCACAGGCTGCTCATTAATGGTTTTTTATTCGACTTAGTACCGTAATCGACTTCTGAATCAGCTAGCGCATTTACCACCAATCCCATTTCATTAATGCCATCAGCACAGGCTTGTTCAAAACCTTGGTAGTCATAGCTTTTCGGTTCTGTCTTGTTAGTGTGCACCCCTGAGAGGATAGTAGATATGCTGGCATACTTAGCGCGCCAGCGAAACACTTGACCTGCGTCAATATTAAAATCGCGGGCATAGTTATCACTGATACCTTGTTTTTTAACGCCTGCTGGACTGAGGTATAGGTGAGCATCAACGGGAAATGGCCAGTTCATATTTCTACCTGTGACCTCTAAACCTTTAGAAGTAGTATTAAAAATTCTGCAGCACATCGTTTACTCCTTGTTTGCACTGATTGTGTTTTTATCAATAAAAGTTTGATGTTAGCATAGAGGCATGGGTTTTATATTGTGTATTTGGCTGCATTTTTAATAAACACAAGATTGAGATTGATTTAGGTAATGCTAAGTTACGAAATAAAGTGCTGTTGGCATTAAGTATGTTGTTAGCGATAGCAGCTTGTGGCGTTGGTTTATTCAATGTTTTTGTTGTTAGCAAAAAAGTAAGCGCGGTGTCAGCTGCAGAGTTCTTCACGTTTTTTATATTTGCTTTTGTGGCGATAAATACTTTACGAGATAGGGTAAAACCTTGGTATCCACCTTTGGTAATATATACCTTCTTTGCTTTGATTAGTTTTGCCTTGGTTAAAGTTTCCGCGGGGAGTTCTATCATTCAATGGTGGTATACGATCCCTGTATTATCTCTATTTTTATTGAGCAAACGCCATGGCATTATTGTCTCATTGGTTATGTTGTTTATTGCTGTTTATGTCCATATTTCCAACAATATCAATGTTTTAGATAGACCTTGGCCATTGGGCTTATTAAACTTAACCTTGCCTTATTTAATCATTTTGGCCTTGGCTAATGTCTATGAGCGAGTGCGCAAACAGAATGAAAGTGAACTTACAGAGTTTGCCCTGACCGACCCTTTGACCAAATGTTATAACCGTTTAGCCTTGAAATTTATGTTTGAGCGCTTTCAAAATTCAGAGCAAGACTACAGTCTCCTATTATTGGATATAGACCATTTTAAAATGGTGAATGACAAATTTGGTCATGATGCTGGTGATAATACTTTGCTAGAACTCGGTAGATTATTTACCAGTGAGTTAGCTCAAGATAGAGTGTTTCGAGTGGGCGGCGAAGAGTTTTTGCTGATCTTAGAAGGCACCAATGAAGAGAGCTTAGTACGAGCTGAGTCAATCAGAGCTAAAGTGGAAAAAAGTGACTTTTGGTATGACAACAAGCCTGTTTATTTAACCATTAGCGCTGGGCTGATCAAAGGTATCAAACAGCAACCATTAGCTAAAGCAATGAAACAGGCTGACAAGTTATTGTATCAAGCAAAGGAAAAAGGACGAAACCGAATACTTTATTAGTAAGTCACTAACAGGCTATACTTGGACTAGATTTAACAATAGCTTTAGCGCTTTGGAACCCTGTATTTTGTTTCGTGTAAGTACTCTTTTTCTATTAGTTTGTTGTTCTTCAGTACTTGCTCAAGAAGCGGTTAGAGTTGGTTTAACTCATATTCCAAAGGTATTGGAGTATGGGGCATCAGCCGCGCCCTACAATAAACTAGTAAGTGCCATCAGTGCCGATTTATCGGTGCCTGTGAGTTACGATTACATGCCCAGTGAGCGAGCAAATAAATTACTTGAGAAAGGCAAGATCGACTGCATTTTTCCTATTTTACCAGCCGACTACCAGCGTTCAGAGCCTACCCGATTTAGCGCGCCAATTAATGGTGTTGCTCTATATTTGTTTTCCTTGCGTCAACCAGTAAGTAAGCTGTCTGAGCTAGAAGGCAAAATAGTCGTGCATTTACGCGGTTACCTTTTTGCCAATGAACGACAGCGCCACCCTAACATTAAATTCTTTCCCGCCTCCAACCAGCTCAATGCCTATGAAATGTTAAAAAATGGTAGAGCTGCGGCTTACATGGATTACTTACCTGATATTCAGTTTAGCATTCCAAAAGAATATATGGCGAAGCTCAATTACGACTCGCACAGTCCTATTTTGGTTGCGAATGATAGCTTTGAGTGCAAAGACACTGGCGCAGCTAAGCGTTATTTACGTGAAGTTGAACAAGGTATTGAGGCGCTCAGAGTTAATGGCGAGCTTGAGAAAATACTTGGTGACTATTATCTGAAAATTGTCACCAAGTAATTGGCGTTATTCTAACTCTAAACTCTGCCTTTTAAGGCCATCTACCCACATCGCAGTTGCGCCGCAAATAGCAACGGGCATCACTAATAAATTTAAAAATGGCACCATAGTAAAAATAGAAACGGCTGAGCCAAAACCAAAACACACCGCTTTGTTATGGCGCAACACATAGCGCATCTTAGTGAAACTTTGTTTGTTGTTATCAAAGGCGTAATCACAATATTGAATAGCGAGTACCCAAGCGATAAACAAGAACCAAATGATCTGGCCAATGCCGGGTAAAATAAAGCCAATTAAGAAAAAGCCAATAAATCTCGGAATGAAATACAGTAACTTTTTCCACTCCCTGACCACAGTGTGTGGAACTGCTTTAAACAGTGCGGATATATTATCTTGCGGAGGCGTTACTCCAGTTAGGTGTTGCTCAACGCGTTCCGCTAACACGCCATTGAAAGGCGCAGCTAGCCAGTTTGCTGCTGTGGTAAAAAACAAACTAAAGAAAAAGATCAGAAGCAACAAAGCACTTGGGTAAATTAAAAACTCTAACCAAGTTAACCAGCTTGGCAGTTGGCTTATTAGCCAATCGGTGTGTAGACCTAATTCATTCAGTAACCAAATGATGGCGCCGCTGAATAATACAAAGTTGACTAATAAAGGGATAACAACAAAGCGTTTTAAACCTTTTGTTGTTAAGATCTCAAATCCGTGGAGGAAATATCGGATACCGTCGCTAAAACCCATAAACTCTATCTGTTAAGCCATTTTTAGCTATTATATTAAGCTATTGATTTTCTGTCACAATTAGTTTGTTACAAAGTTTATGCAGAGGACCAATATATCTGATAAAGTCACCACCTAGACGGAATTATTCCAATAAAAATAACAATCTTTTGACCTAGCATGCGCTTAAAACAAATAAAACTAGCTGGCTTTAAGTCCTTTGTCGACGCAACGACTGTTCCTTTTCCGGATCAGATGACAGCTATTGTTGGGCCAAATGGTTGTGGCAAGTCTAATGTGATTGATGCGGTGCGTTGGGTATTGGGCGAGAGTTCGGCAAAAAACCTACGTGGCGATGCCATGACAGACGTAATATTTAATGGCTCGACTAATCGCAAACCCGTATCTCAAGCCAGCGTTGAGTTAGTTTTTGATAACGCTGAAGGTCGTTTGCAAGGTAGCTTGGCTAGTCGCAATGAAATTTCAGTCAAACGCCAAGTCAACAAAGAAGCGCAGTCCACTTATTTCCTAAATGGTAGCAAATGCCGCCGTCGAGATATTACCGATATATTCCTAGGTACAGGCTTAGGACCTCGAAGCTACGCCATTATAGAGCAGGGCATGATCTCTAGGCTTATTGAGTCTAAACCGCAGGAACTAAGAGTCTTCCTTGAAGAAGCCGCGGGCATTTCAAAGTACAAAGAACGACGTCGTGAAACAGAAAATCGAATTAAGCACACACGCGATAACTTAGAACGTTTAGAAGACGTTAGAGAAGAGTTAGGCTCACAGCTTGAGAAATTAAAAAGACAGGCTGCAACAGCAAGGCGATTTAAAGAGTTAAAAGCAAAAGAGCGCAAATATAAGTCTGAGTTATACGCGTTAAAATGGCACAAATATAACGAACAGCTCAATCTCTATGAAAAAGACAGAATGGAAAAAGAGGCACAATTAGAAGCCTTTATTTCTGAACAAAGAGGTGGAGAACTGGGCATGTTGCAACTTAAAGAGCAGCATCAGGACTTGACTGATAAAGCCCAAAACGCTCAGCAGCTGGTCTATCAGATTGGGACTCAGATCACCCGTCTTGAGCAACAAATTGTTTTTTCAAAAGAAAAACAACAGGCTCAGCAAGAGCAAAAAATTCAGCTACAAAACAATATTAACGAAGCCTCAGAGCACTTAGTTTTTGAACAGGAAAAGTTAGAACAACTGTCTGAACAGATAGCGTTTTTAGCACCAGAGCTAGAACTGGTAGAAGAACAGTTTGCCGAAGCCAGCGAGCAGTTGTTAGAGGCTGAGCAAGAATATGAAGATTGGCAATCGAGTTGGGAGCGACAGCAAAAGGTGGCGGCTCAGTCGCAGCAGTCATCGCAAGTGATTCAAACTAAAATACAGGCGCAAAGTAGTCAGTTAGAAAGATTAAAACAACGTCAGTTAGACCTACAACGAGAGATCGCTGATATTGACAATCCAGAGCTAGAGCAAAGTTTATTGCAAGCTCAGCAACAATTAGCGCAAGTAAATGAAGAAATTGAACAAAGTTCAGAACAAGTTCAACAGCAGCAAGAGCAAGTAAAGCTATCTGAGCAGGACTTGAACAGCGCTAAAGAACAACTTAATCAGCAGCAGACTCATCTGCAAACGGTGCAATTAAAGTTAGATAATCTTGAAACTTGGTTAGCTGAATATCAACTGAGTAATAAACAAGACACAGAAGCCGAGTTGTCCAAGCAAGGCATAGATAGCTTAGGTGATGTTCTTACTCAACTAGACGTTGATATGAGCTGGCAAAGTGCCGTTGAAATACTAATGAGCCACCATGGCAAAGCCTCAGTTGTGACCAAGCTACCTGACGCATCTTTAGTTGGTCATTTTGTTACTGCAACTAATAAACAAGTTGTTGCTGGCTCGGTAGCGAGCACAATCAAGCACGGCATTTATCCTGCTTGGTTTAATCAAGTTGCGGCAATTTCATCACCTACCGAATTAACTGGTGCATTAGCGGAAGGGTTTTCTAGTGCATTAGACAAGCAGGGCAATTGGTATGGCGAGAACTGGCTGAGTGCAGGATCTATTGATGCCTCTGGTCAGAGCAATGTGCTTGGCAAAATGCAGGAGCTTGATAGTTTAAAGCAACAAAATATCGATGCGCAGCAACAACTAGACGTTGCTACGGACGAAAAAAACAATAAACAACAGAGGTTTGAAACTCATACTGAAGTAGCAGAAAAGCTTAACAAAGCACTATTACAGTTGCAGCAACAGCAAGTTGAACTAAATATGCAAGCCAAGTTGCAACAACAGCAAATGCAGCAAAATGCCAGCTTAAAGCAAAAATTACATGATGAGTTAGAGCATATTGCAGAGCAAATTGAGATAGAGCAAGAAAGCATTTTCATGCTCGAACAAGAGTTAGAACTTGGCCAAGAGCAAAGTGTTGAGTTGGAACAGCATTTAGCTCAGCTAGAGCAAGACAAACAGCAACTGCAAGCTCAGGTAACACAAGCTAGGCAGCAAGTTGAAGGACTAAAAAACCAGAGCCACCAACAAGCATTAAAACAACAAACGTTGAAGTCTCAATATGACGCGGTATCGCAGAACGTCAGTCGAGCTAAACAGCACATCCAACAGCTTGAAACTAAGCTAACACAAGTTATAGAGTCGTTAACGGCTGAGTCAGACCCAACTGAAGAATTTAAGCTAGAACTTGAGTTGCAATTACAAGCAAGATTAGAAGCAGAAGAGAGTCTAGCTGAGCAGCACAATAAGTTATCTGAAGTTAGCGAAAAGATTGCTCAACTAGAGCAAGGACAATCAGGTATTCTAGCCAAGCTCGATAGTATGCGTAGTGACATTGCTTCGATAAAATTAGATAGCGAAGGCGCCAGAGTAAGGGCGCAAAATATGCTTGAAACGCTTAATGATATGGATCAGCCGTTAAAGCCTGTATTGGAATCTATGTCAGTTGATGCCAATGAACAAGAATGGTCCGTTGAGTTAGAGAAGACCATAGCAGCTATTTCCCGCCTTGGTGCCATTAACTTAGCGGCCATTGAAGAATACGATGTTCAAGCCGAACGTAAAAACTATCTAGATGAGCAATATCAAGACTTAGTTGATGCATTAGATACCCTAGAGTCGGCGATCAAAAAGATAGACAGAGAGTCCAGAGCTAAATTTAAAGAAACCTATGATAAGGTGAATGCTGACTTACAAATGTTGTTCCCTAAAGTATTTGGTGGCGGCTCGGCTTACTTAGAATTGACCGCTGATGATCTGCTGGAAACTGGCGTAACGATTATGGCGCGACCACCTGGCAAGAAAAACTCAACGATTCACCTCTTAAGTGGTGGAGAAAAAGCGTTAACCGCTTTATCATTAGTGTTTTCGATTTTCAGACTTAATCCAGCACCATTTTGCATGTTGGATGAAGTGGATGCGCCTTTGGATGACGCCAATGTTGGTCGATTCTGTAAGTTGGTACAAGAAATGTCGGAAACCGTACAATTTATTTACATCAGTCACAATAAAGTGGCGATGGAAATGGCAACTCACCTCACTGGGGTCACAATGCAAGAACCTGGGGTTTCTCGTTTAGTTGCCGTCGATATTCAAGAAGCCGTGAAAATGGCAGAAGCATAAAGTAAAGGGTTTAATTTAAATGGCAGAAGAACTTAGATTAGCTTTGATCCTATTGGGCGCATTAGCTATTGGTAGTGTTATTTTGCATGGTATTTGGACAGTCAGACGCACTGTTAATGAAGAGCGCAAAGCAGCAAAAATAAAACAAGAAGAAGAGCAAGAAGCTGAAGTAGAGCTAGAAGATGAAGAAGCACAAAGGCTCAAGCTCAACCAGATGGAGATGGACTTTGCCACGCTGGCCAATGCCGATAAAGAACAAGGCATGCCAGTAGCGCGGATGGATGTAGATTCTATATATGACAAACAAGAACAGGCAGAGCAGCAAGATGAGTTGGCTACTGACGATGCATTAGAACTGGCGCAAGACGTGGTTGAGCCGCTGATTGACGATGTAGAATTGGAAGATGAGTCAATGCCAAGTATCTCTACATTGGATATTGACGATGATGAACCGCAAGTCAACATTAGCATGGACAGTTTAGATGACGATGCACAAGCGCCGGTGGCTAATAACAGCGAACCAGAAAAACAAGAAGTATTAATGCTTTACATTGATAAAGCTGAAGGCACGCCAATTGATGGTGCTAAGCTATTGCCAATGTTATTAACGCTAGGCTTTAAATACGGTGAAATGGACTTATTCCATCGTCATCAAGATAGCTCGGGTAAAGGCGATGTGCTATTTAGCTTGGCCAATATGTACAATCCGGGCACTTTCGATATTGATAATATGGAACAGCTAGATACCCGAGGTTTGACTATTTTTATGACCTTGCCAAACGCAGCTGAGCCATTGCAAACTTTTAACATGATGCACAATGCGGCAAAGAAAATAGCTGACGAGTTTGATGCAACCGTATTAGATGATAAACGCACGCCACTAGATGTAGCGATTGTGCGTAGCTATGTCGAGAAGATCCGTAAGTTTTAATGCCTTTCATAAGTTCAGATGTTAGATAAGATCCAAATCCATTATCAGCCTGTTGAAGACAGGCTAGCTTTACTTATTACTATGAAAAGTGGTGATAATTTAAATTTATGGTTAACCCGTAGAGTAACAATAAAGCTGCTTGCTAGTCTTGGTGCTTTAGTGAAAAAAGACGAGGCGGTATTAAGCCAAGATACTGAGCAACGCAAAGATCATGTGCAAGAGTTTCAAAAACTCCAAGCAGCAGAAAAAAGCCAATTTGTACAGGAAAGGATTGAGCAGAAAGAGCAGGCTGCGATAAAAGATATGCAACTTGTTGTTGATACTCGTTTGGATGACAAAACCTTGAGGTTACCGCTGGCTAATGGCAAGACATTAAACTTGGATGTCAGCACACAACTTGCTTACATTTTAACAAACTTACTTAATTCGGCGTTAGTCCAAACTAAATGGGGGATCAGCCCTGAGCCTAAAACTAGTGGCATAGAGTTTACCCATCAAAAATATCCAACCATGACCCTCAACTAAGTTTCTACTGACCTAGCAATTAGCTAGGTCAAGTAATTATTAGCTGTCCTTATCCCTGCATAATCAATGCTAAATAAAATCCACAAAATGATTTGATAATATTATAACTTCAGTTACACTTGTTGAACCTAACTAACTTTTGATGGTTAAAATGAAACGATTAAAAAACAAAATGCTAACATTTTGTTTAGCAGTAATTAGCTTGTCTGTGGCAGCTGCCGAGGCACCACAAGTGAAAGATGAAAGTATTCTATGTAAATTTTTGGGTATTGGTTGTTCCATTGTTCAAGGTGATGGACAAGGTGCAGGGCAAGAGCCGCCTTATTAGTCCTTTACTAAAATGAAACATCTTTATCCTATTTTTGAAAACTTAGCAGTAGGCTCTACTTTTGTTATGTTTTTGGCTTTTTTAATTGCGGTTAACCGTTTCAGATTAATTAATAGTACCGTTATTTGTTCAGGTTTAGCACTTTTAATGTATAGCCTAATGAATATAATGAGAGAGCCTTTGTTATTATTAGAATCAAGAGAAGCTTGGTATGGGACATGGACCATGATGTGTGGTCTATCAGTGTATCTATTATACAAATCGCATGATGTACTAAAGGTAAATTTAGCTAAAGTAACTAACAGAGTAGCTTTTGTATTCTGTATTAGTGCTTGTGTTCATACAGCTAGGTATATAGATAGACAACATTTCGGCGGTCAGTATTTAGAAACGTTTTACCCATTAGCAATAAATACCATTAATATTTCTTTGGCAATCATTATCTTGGTTACCGTATTAAAGGACAAAAAAGAAAAACTGGTAGGTTTATATGTTTAGTGTCATTTTTATTTTGTGTTGTACCGCTTTTTTAGTTTACAGACTAAAAAGGGGCAAACCAACTAATGTGCACTTAAATCCAGTCGCCGCTAAAGCGGAAATTGTTGACCGATTTATTGAAATAGAAGCGATGCCAAAAGGCAGACAAAAACAGCAAGCTTTCAAGCAGTGGCAACAATTATACGGTGAATTAAAGCAACAGAAGAAATTACAGAGGTAGCCCTTAAACAAACTTACCTTTTAAACAAACTCACCGTAAATTACATGAGCTATTCGGAAGGGATTTTGAGTAGTCTATATTTTACTTAAGCCTGAGTAATAGCTTAGTAAGTTCCGCAATAATGAAACTAGCAAAGCTCCAGACCTATCAACATTTCCATAATTAATTATAAGTACCTTCACTGCAGCTCTTAGTATTAAACGATTAAAAAACGTCACTCGTTTTTAACGAGTGACGTTAAACAATAGCAGAGCCTTTATTAGAACTGATATTTCGCTCTTAAGTACCAAGAGCCACCTTCATAGTTAGCCGGAGTACGTCTAGGGTAAGTCAGGCCAACGCTTAAGCGATTAGCATTTGGCTCACCTATTTCGTCGACATAAGTATCAAAGATATTAGATGCGCCCAACGTCAGTGTTAATGCCTCTGATGCGAAGTAACTTACTTCCATATCAATGAAGGTTATAGGGTCAATCTCTGCTGTCGGAGATTCAGCTGCACCAATGCGACCACGTTCATCATAGTGGCTGCCATAATAGTTCGCTCGCAGCATAAATTGATAATTATCATACAAGTCAGTGACCGCCGTTGCGACAAAACGCGTGTCTGGGTAATTATTTTCGATATCTTCCAATACCGCTTCACTCACTGGCATAATGCCATTGATTGTTGCTTGACCGACAACATCAATCGTATTGTAGTTATAAGCAAGAGTGAACTGGGTTCTAGCTTGTTCTGACCAGTCGTGGGATGTGGTATAAACTAAATCAAAACCTTGGTGTTCAACATCCAATGCGTTGGTGAAAAAAGAGATAGTATTGCCACTGGCAGTTTCAATATCACCAGTACGATAAATGCGATCGTCAACTTCGGTTTTATAAAAGTCGATGGCTATATTGCTATCATCAAAGCCTGCGTAAGAAAAACCAAAACTGATACTGGTAGACTCTTCCTCTTTTAAATCAGTCGCGCCATTTTCTCTAGCTAATGGCGCACTTGTTGGCAGCAGGCCTTCTTCAACTTGTAAGCCTGTTCTGCCATCAAAAGTCGTGATGATAGTACTTACATTAGCTTGACCCGGAGTAGGGGCATGAAAGCCTGTCGAAATAGAACCACGCAACACAATATCATCGGTTGGGTTAAATCGAGCCGCTAATTTACCATTGACGGTACTGCCAAAGTCAGAGAAGTCTTCGTAACGAATCGCCCCTTGCAATAATAAATTATCAGACACGTCGTATTCGGCATCGGCGTACAAGGCGTAGTTGTCACGGCTAAATTCGCCTGCATCGGCAGGACTAACGGCAGACAAGCCACTTGTACCAGGACTAACAAGGGCTGCAGATTCACCTGCAACTGTGGTAAAAGTCTCCTCACGCCATTCGAAACCAAAACCTAAATAAACCAGCTCGGAAACTGGCATGGCAAAGTCTGCGTTAATATTGGTTTCTTCTTGTTCATAGCCACCCATATCAAAGTTACGCTGGCCTGGGTCACCATTTTGTACCAATCCTGGGTTTACCGTATTGTTCAAGAAGTAGCTCAGTTCATTTTTACCTGTGCCAATACTAATATCGAAATTTAAGTCATTTTTGGTCGTGCCTTTTAAACCCGCTACAAGGCTATAATCTGTTTGAGCGCCGTCTAAAAATGGTGTGTAACCTGCTGGTAAGGTATTAACGTTTGTTAAAGAGCTGTGAGTTGGTGAGCGGTAGAAAAAGCGATAGCGGCCATCGGTATCGGCATAACCACCGTGAGCATATAAGTTACCTATGTCTAACTCGTGACCAGCATTAAACGCCATTCTAGTGCCTTGTGTCTCTGGTCGCCCCCAGCTTTGTACTAAAGGAGCATCACCAAATGGTGAGTCGCTGCCAACGCCAGTGACACCTGAATCAATTAATGCTTGAGCATCGGGTCTTTGCACACCTCTAGACAGTGCTTCGTTGTCGTTGGTTTCGATACTTAAGTTAATAAAACCATCTCGACCTAGAGCAAAACCTGCGTTTGCCGCAACTATCCAGCTTGTTTCTCCTTCGAAAAACTCGCCGTACTGGGCGACAAAAGAGCCGCCTTCGTTATCGTCTTTTAGCTGGAAGTTCATTACCCCTGCAATAGCATCAGAGCCGTATTGAGCGGCGGCGCCGTCTCTTAAGACTTCAACATTTTTCAGAGCAATGCTTGGGATCATACCAATGTCGACACCATGAGCACCATTACCTGCGGCAGGGGCAAAAAATTGAACTAAAGATGATCTATGTCGACGTTTACCATTTACTAGTACCAGAGTTTGGTCTGGTGCCATACCACGCAGGGACGTTGGGCGAATAAAAGCACTGCCATCGCCTGTAGCTGGTGTAGCCGTGAAAGATGGTACCAAAGCACGTAAGTTGTCTGTGATGTCGGCTGTATTACCGTTAGCGGTAAATTCATCACCGCTAAAAATATCCACGGCTACTGGCGAATCTGTCGTTGTTCTAGGTGTTCCCCTAGTACCAAGAATCGATATTTTTTCTATATCCTCATTATCAACTTGTTGGTCTGTTTGATTGGCAATGGCGGTTGAATTTGCTGTCGCAAGTAATACTGCGATGGTGCAGGCTAGCTTGGTTTTTATTGTTTTCATATTCCCTCTTAATTTATCCAAGTTATTGTGAGTGTTGTATTTTTTGTGGTTTATAATTAACTTTTAATATAGGTGAACGTTTACTTTGTCAAGCTCAATATCAAGCTAACACTCTACTAAAGGTTTGGAAATGGGCAAAAAAGATTAAGTTAGAAGCGAACTGGATATAATATAAATAGAAAATATTTTGCAATTATCAGAATTTAGACTTCTAGCTTGGTGTCGTTTCTAGTCAACAAAGAAAAAGCAGAAAATGAGTAAAGGGAACGAGTTAACTGATAAATAAATAGAGAATTAGAGGGAAAAGGACTACTTGCTTAAACGATTGCTAAACAAGCAGTCTCTTTGTTCGGTTAAAGTCGAGTGTTTATTTTATTGATAATACCCTCTGCATCTAAGCCTAACTCTTGGTAAATTTCTTGTTGAGTACCATGTTTGATAAATTGATCTGGTAGGCCAATATTCAACACTGACTTAGCGTAACCTTGCTGATTCAGATATTCGTTAACGCCAGAACCAGCGCCACCAGCTATGGCATTGTCTTCTACCGTCACTAGCACATCGTATTGCTCTGCTAGTTGGTCAATCATCGCTGTATCCATTGGCTTAACAAAGCGCATATCAACCACTGTTGCACCTAACTCAGTGGCCGCTTTTTCGGCTTCAGCTAAGAAAGTACCAAAGTTTAGAATTGCGACTTTGTTCGATTTTGACTTAATCGTTAAATTGGCTTTGCCTAATTCCATTGCTGTCATCTCGGCAACAACTTCAGTACCTCGACCTGCGCCTCTAGGGTAGCGTACCGCAGATGGCTGATTTAATTTATGACCCGTGTATAGCATTTGTCGACATTCGTTTTCGTCGCTCGGAGCCATGATCACTAAATTTGGAATACAGCGTAAGTAACTAAGATCAAATGAACCTTGATGAGTTGGGCCGTCAGCACCAACAATACCTGCTCGGTCAATAGCAAATAACACAGGTAAATTCATAATAGCAACATCGTGAATTAGTTGATCATAAGCACGCTGTAGGAAGCTTGAGTAAATAGCCACAACAGCATTGAAGCCTTCACAAGCTAAACCAGCAGCATAGGTAACGGCATGTTGTTCAGCGATGGCTACATCAAAGTATTGGTCTGGAAATTTCTTGGAAAACTCAACCATGCCAGAGCCTTCACGCATTGCCGGCGTTACCGCCATTAGCTTGGGATCTTTAGCAGCCATATCACATAACCAGTCACCAAAGATCTTAGAATAGGTTGGTTTGGTTGATGCCGATTTTGGCAAGGTCTCTAAGTTAGGATCAAATTTAGGTACCGCGTGGTACTTAATCGGATCTTGTTCAGCAGGCTGATAGCCTTTACCTTTTTTGGTCACAATGTGTAAAAACTGAGGGCCTGGGATATTACGCATGTTGCGTAATGTGTCGACTAACGCATTGACATCGTGACCATCAATAGGACCAATGTAATTAAAACCAAGTTCTTCAAAAATAGTGCTAGGAACCACCATACCTTTTAGGTGTTCTTCGGCACGACCTGCTAACTGTTTGATTTGCGGAATACCACTTAACAGCTTTTTACTATTTTCTCTAAAGCTTGTGTACATATTGCCAGATAGCAATTTCGCCATATGAGTGTTTAGCGCACCAACATTCTCTGAGATAGACATGTCGTTGTCGTTCAGCACCACTAGCATATCAGGCTTTACGTCACCAGCGTGGTTCATGGCTTCAAATGCCATGCCTGCTGTCATTGCTCCGTCACCGATAACTGCACATACTTTTCTTTTGTCTTGCTCAGGGTTAGCTTTGTGACTTGCCTGCGCGGCCATAGCCATGCCCATAGCGGCACTAATAGAAGTTGAAGAGTGACCAACACTCAAGGTGTCGTATTCACTTTCTTCGCGCCAAGGGAATGGATGTAGTCCATCTTTTTGACGAATAGTATGGATTTGGTCGGCACGGCCAGTGATAATTTTATGCGGGTAAGCTTGATGGCCGACATCCCAAATAACACGGTCAAAAGGCGTGTTATACACATAATGTAAAGCAACGGTTAGCTCGACGGTCCCCAGTCCTGATGCAAAATGACCAGAGCTGATACTGACAGAGTTCAATAGGTATTGTCTTAGTTCAGTACACACGTCGGCCAATTGCTCTTGTGGCAATTTACGAAGTTGAGGTGGCGTTAACGCTTGTTCTAAATTTGGGTAGTCTGAAATATTTACTGTCATAGCTTGAACTTAATGGTCTCGTTCAATAATGTAATTGGCTAATTGTTGCAAAAGCTGAGTATTGTACGGCAATAACGCTAAGTCTTGAACTGCTTGGACAACTAAATCTTGCGCTTTTTGTCGTGCCCCTTGTAAACCTAAAATGGCAGGGTAGGTCATTTTATTGGCTTCCAAGTCTGAGCCTTGTGGTTTACCAAGCGTATCTGTGTCGGAGATGATATCTAACACATCGTCCCAGACTTGAAAGGCTAAGCCAATCGCTTCAGCATAACGGGTTAAAATCTCTATTTCTTTTGCTGATGCATTACCTGCACAAGCCCCCATTAATACAGATGCTTTTATCAGTGCGCCTGTTTTTAATTTGTGCATATTTTTTAATTGCACTAAGGCTGAGTCTGCATCATCAACAACTGTATCAGTTTGTTGTAAATCAATAGATTGACCTGCGCACATATAGATACTGTTTTGACTAAGCAATTTCACCAAGGTTAATACTTGGTTAGTGTTCACCTGCTGATATTCATGTTCAACTAGTAGCTGAAAGGCCCACGTTTGCAATGTATCACCAGCTAAAATAGCGGTCGCTTCATCAAATTTTTTGTGATTGGTCAGCTGTCCTCGCCTTAGCTCATCGTCGTCCATTGCTGGTAAATCATCATGAATTAGGCTGTAAGTATGGATAGCTTCAAGCGCAGCAGCTGGCGCGTCTAAATCGGCTTTATCAACACCAAATAACTCACCAGTGGCATAGACCAAAAATGGTCTTAACCGCTTACCGCCCAGCAACAATGAGTATTGCATGGCTTGCTTTAGCTTATCGTCGCCAAGTTTTAAGTCGGTTAGTTGTTGAGTTAAAAAGTCTTCAACGCGGGTTTTATAGCCACCAACGGCTTGTTGTAGATTCATACAGTGCTTTTGCTGTTATTGAGCTGGGTCAGCTTGTTCAGAGAAAGGTTGAAGTTCTAATTGACCGTTTTTTTCCATCAATATTTGTACTTTCTGCTCTGCTTCTTGCAACTTTGATTGACTCACTCTAGTGAGCTCAATACCACGCTCAAACAACTTCAAAGATTGTTCTAGCTCTAAGTCGCCTGACTCTAGCTGCGCGACAATGTGTTCTAACTCGGCGATAGCCGTTTCGAAAGAAGGTTGTTGTTTAGTCGTCATAATGAAAAACACTAATTGGAGAATGGCGCTAAGTTACCGCACCAAGTGGCTATATTCAATGTAAATCGCTGAAACTTAGCCTTTATTGGTTAACTAACCGTCAGTTGTTTCACTTTATATTTAAGTTGCTTATCTGACTGCCGATAATTAAAGTAATATAAAATATTTGTCAGAGTGTATTTGTTATCGCGTTGGATGATTTGGATCTTCCGCAACGGTGACCATGAAAAACACAACCGTCTCTGGCATAACAGATTATTCCATTTTGATTAGGAGTTAAGTGTGGATTTAGCAACTCTGGTAGGTATGATCGGCGCAATTGGCTTTATTGTCATGGCGATGATCATGGGTGGCGGCCTCGGCATGTTCATCGATGTTAACTCAATTCTTATCGTATTTGGTGGCTCCACATTCGTACTCTTATCTAACTTTACTCTGCCACAGTTCATTAGCGTTGGTAAGGTAGTAGGTAAGGCCTTTTCCTTTAAAATTGAAACCCCTGAAGAGCTAATTGAAAAAATTGTTGAGCTTGCTGACGCTGCACGTAAAGGTGGCTTTTTAGCGTTAGAAGAAGCTGAGATATCCAATGACTTTCTGCAAAAAGGGGTCGATTTATTAGTGGATGGTCATGACGGTGACGTAGTGCGAGCAACGCTTTCGAAAGATATTTCTTTGACTACAGAGCGCCACGAATTAGGTGCTAGCATGTTTAAAGTATTAGGCGATATCGCCCCTGCAATGGGAATGATAGGTACGCTAGTTGGCCTAGTTGCCATGTTATCAAACATGGACGACCCTAAATCTATCGGTCCAGCAATGGCGGTAGCACTACTAACAACACTTTATGGAGCATTCTTAGCGAACGTTATCGCTCTGCCTATTTCTCACAAGCTTGGTTTGAGAACAGAAGAAGAAAAGCTTAATCAGAGTCTTATTATGGACGGAGTATTAGGCATCCAAGACGGTCAAAACCCAAAAGTTATTGAGGGTGTGTTACGTAACTACCTTGCGGCATCAAAACGCGAAGTAAACCCGTCAGAGGAATAAGAGCATGGCTGAAGAAGCAGAAGAATGTCCTAAATGCCCACCCGAAGGTCTCCCCGGCTGGATGGGAACCTTCGCTGACTTAATGTCACTGTTAATGTGCTTTTTCGTACTGCTGTTATCGTTTGCTGAAATGGACGTACTTAAATTTAAACAGATCGCAGGTTCAATGAAGTTTGCCTTTGGTGTACAGAACAAATTAGAAGTCAAAGACATCCCAAAGGGAACCTCGGTTATTGCTCAAGAGTTTAGGCCTGGACGTCCAGATCCAACGCCTATTCCGATCATTCAGCAACAAACTATTGAAATTACCCAGCAAGTGCTAGAGTTTGAAGAAGGTGAAGACGAGTCTGCAGGTGGTAGACAAGAACAAACTCAAGAGCTGCGTGGTGGTATGAGTTCGGCAACTGAAGATTCAGAAACAGAGAGCTCTGCGGTTGCTTCTGATGTGCAAGAAGAAGTAAACGAAATGATGAAAAAAATTGCCCAACAGCTCGAAGAAGAGATCATCGATGGGGCGATTGAGCTGGAGTCGCTTGGCCAGCAGATCATCATTAGAATTAGAGAAAACGGTGCCTTTCCTTCTGGTTCTGCTTATTTGCAAAACCAGTTTAAACCTATTATTCGCAAAGTGGCGTCATTGCTGAATGATATTCCTGGAGAGATCACTATCTCAGGTCATACTGATGACATTAATGTGACGAACGAGTTGTTCAGTAATAACTGGGATTTATCGTCGAAACGAGCGGTTGCAGTCGCAACCGAAATGTTAACCGCACCGGGGTTTGATAAAGATAGAATTCAAATAACAGGACATGCAGACACTAGACCGTTAGTGCCAAATGATACTGAGTTAAATCGCCGTAGGAACCGTCGAGTTGAAATCTCTATCATGCAAGGTAAAGCTAAGGAGTCAGATCCTATTGGCGTGACTAATATCCAGTAACAAAGTAGTTATAAGTAGTAAGAATGGCTTAGCCACAAGTTATAAGTAAGAGAAAAGGCTGTACGATGTTTCGTAGATTAGTCTTTATCTTACAACTTACTGTTACTGTCTATTAGCGGCTTAAGTACGCCCTCTAAGCCGTTAAGTTTCACTTCGTACATGAGAGCGAGTTGTTCGCCTAATTTTCCCTTTGGAAATCCTTGCTGGTGAAACCAGACCAAATAAGGCTCTGGTAACTCGATTAATTTTCTACCTGAGTATTTGCCAAATGGCATGGTGGTATTAATAGCTTGTTTAAGCAAAGCAGGGTCAAACATATGCAGTGTCCGAAAGGTTAAATTAACAGTATCAATGTTGTCGTAAAATGTATGTTTTAAGTCAAGTAGGATTGATTTTCATCAACTAAATCACTTAGTCGCATTAGATATAATGTCAGCTTGTCATAAGTGAGCAGTGTATGAACCTATTTAACTCAACGGATTCCCATGGAATTCTATCTTTATTTCAAGATACCTTCCCCAATTATTCAGGCAGTTTTATTGAAGTCATTGACCAATGGCCTAATTGCTGCTGGTTTGCACTGAAAAACCGCTTATTTTACAGCTTTCACCAAGACACGTTAAGTTTATTGAACTGTTCACCTGAACATTTAGTTGATAAAGCATTTTCCGATTGCTTTAGCAATTTGATCATGTCTGTCGATCCTATCGATGAATATATAGATGTTGCTTCTAAAGGCTCACCGCAAGTATTTTATGCTAATTTTGAATTTGAAAAACAGGGCAAAGACATTGCTTGTTATGAAGTCTTTTTATTCAAATATGACATGTTTGAAGGCGATGAATTTTTGTTGGGGGGCATTCGTAATAAAGGCGACCTTTGTGATACTCACTTCTCCAGTTTCCCCGATTTTGAACAACAAATAAAAAGTACATTAGATGTTGGTATTTGGGCTTGGGATCCAGCAAATGACAACTTTAATGCCAATAAAATAGTGCATTCAATTTACGCTGATTGTTGGCAAGAAAAAGACGCCAAACGCCCATTTTGGCGTCAGTCAGCGGAATTATCCTTACATAGACTGAAATCCCATATAGAAAAGTCTATGGCGCAAGGAGAAGATTTTGAGTTTCGCTATTTGTTACCGACCAAGTCGGGGGTGAAACACATCCTAGAGCGTGGCCATATTACCAAGCGAGATGGTAAGGAAATCGTGCTAGGCACAACGCAAAACATTACAGGTGCGGATCTTCTGATCAGTAAAGCGAAACAAGCTTGGATGGTATTTGAAAATACCAATGAAGCGATTTTAATTACTGACCAAGCAAGCAAGATCATAGATGTTAACCCAGCGGCTGAGCGATTAATGGGTTATACGCTGGAAGAGCTGTGCAATCATACGCCAAAAATTTTCAAATCTGGACTGCAAGACCAAGCCTTTTACAACCGAATGTGGCAAAGCTTATTAAATAAAGGCAGCTGGGAAGGCGACATTTGGAATCGCAAAAAAGACGGCACGTTAATTCCGCTTAGACAAAGCATCAATGTTATCTCCAGCGATGACTCCAAAGTATATATTTCTATTTTTCATGATATTTCATCTCGCAAAGAGCAAGAGAAGATCCTCAAGCAGCAGGTGTATACCGACCGGCTGACAGGCTTATCGAATCGGGAGAAATTAAATTTCGAAATTGACCAGAAATTGTTGAGTGTGAGACAGGGAGATGTTGCTAACTTGGCTGTATTGTTCCTCGACTTAGATGGCTTTAAGCGGATAAACGATAGTTATGGTCACGATCTTGGTGATGTCGCATTAATTGAAGCGGCTCGTAGAATGTCAGCAGCTGTTGGTGAGAATAATGTACTGGGACGACAAGGTGGCGATGAGTTCATTGCTGCTGTGGGGTTTAACTTCCGCCATGAATTAGATCAAGTGCTCGACAATTTACTAGCTTGCTTTACTTTGCCATTTAAAATCTCTTCATTGGAGTTGCATTTATCGGTTAGCATTGGCGTCAGCCTAGCGCCAGTTCATACTTCTAGCCGCTCAGAGCTAATAAAGTATGCCGATACAGCCATGTACAGTGCAAAAGATTTAGGTAAGAACTTAGTAAGGTTTTACGATCTGGAGCTGACTCACAAAATACAAAGACTACTATCTGTTGAAAATGAGTTAAGGGCTATTTTAAGTAGACATGAAACCGAGTTTCATTATCAGCCAATCGTGACAATTAAAGATGACGCTAGCTTTGAAGTGAGAGGCTATGAAAGTCTTGCTAGATGGCCAAGTAATGCGAAGTTTAAAGCGTCGACCTTAGAGCTTATCGAATGTGCCGAAAGCTCGGGCTTAATTTTAGACTTAACCAAAGAGCTGGTGGCAGATGCGGTTAATGTTATGCAGCGACTAGAGCTGAACAGCAATATTACTATGTCACTAAATATCTCTTCTGAAGATCTCAACTCTAAGAGCTTTGCTGCTGATTTTATCGCTTTGTTTAAAAACCAAGAGCAATATTTGTCTCGATTACAGCTGGAAGTGACTGAAACCAGTTTAATGGATGACTACGAACATGCTGCTAATCAATTGAAAGAGCTGAAACAGTATGGAGTTACTTTTGCTATTGATGACTTTGGTACGGGCTATTCCTCAATGATCCGACTGCATGAGCTACCGATTGATGTGCTAAAAATCGATCGCAGTTTTGTCTCCGGGGTAGATAAGTCCGATACCCAAAAGCAAATGCTTAGAGCTATGGTGGCTTTGTCAAAAGCCTTGAATTTGAAGATTGTTGCGGAAGGAGTGGAAACACTCGAAGAGCATAAAATCATTGCAGAACTAGGTTGTGAATATGGTCAAGGTTTCTTATACGGCAAACCTAAGCCAGAGTTTATCTAAGTTTATCAAGGTGCAAGGCTATTAGGTTTTAGACTTGCACCATAAATGTGTTATGACTTGAACTGCACACTTGCGCTTTGCTCTTTAAGCAGCTTTAGTAAATTGGTTTTTGCCACTTGGTTGTTATTGATCTCCACCGAAGTTAATAGGTCGTTTAGCGCGCCATTAAAATCCTGAATTTTGGCTTTAAAAATGGCTCTGTTGTTAAACGCATAAGAGACAATCTTTTTGCTTTGTACACTATTTAGTTCTAACCCTTGGATGAGTGATATAGCCTTATCGCACGCTGTATGGGCATCTTGCACTTGCTTCAGGTTTGCATAAGCAACACATAAGTTCATTGTTTGCGCCACTTGCTCAAAAATATCTCTATTACCACTAGATTGCGTTATATAGCTGATACCTTGTTGATAGTCACCGCTTTTTATTGCTTGAGAGCCTGTACTGTCTGCAATAACCGCCATTTTGTATTGTGAAGTTGAGTCAGCCAGAGCGGCTGCGCTCAACAATGACATCACTGCCATTGATATTAACTTTTTCATCTTCTTCTCCTAAATGAGTCAAGTCAGCTCATTGCTGACATGATCAATTTAGGCAAATCAAGTAAAACTGACAAAGGATAAAAATAAACCTAATAGATTAAATTGCTTCACCTTAGCCTCGGTGAAATTTCGTTACTTGTTAAGTTTTAGCACTGGTTAAATTCTAACAATAACCATTGTACAAATAGATCAAGCTCGGTTCTCGAAGCGTGCCAGTCATGTTGAACCAAGTAGTATTTATCTCTTGTTTTCAGAGGTTTATCGTATAATGGTAAGAGTACCCCCTCATCAAACCAGCTTTGGCTTATTGGCAATGGGATCAGTGCAATGCCTAAACTTTTTTGGGCTGCTCTGGCGACAGAAAACATACTATCCACTTGAACTATGCGTTTGGGATCGAAATCATCTATATCTGCTTCGTCTGCCCATTGGTGCCAAGCCCAAGGTCGTGATTGGTGCAATATTAATTGTGCTTGTTCCAAAGCGTTATCCCCTAAGGGCTTTAGCTCTTTATATAGCTTAGGGCTACAGGCTGGTAAATAACTGACCGGGAACAGCTCGTAAACAATGGCGTCAGTGGGTTTAGAGCTAGCTAAAACAATGGATAAATCCGCTTCTTTATTTGACTCGCTTTTGCTTTTGACCGTATCTAGCTGCAAATTGATGTTGGGGTATTTCTCAGCCCAGCTAGATAGCTTAGGGACAAATAGTTCGCTAGCAAAAAATTCTGGCAAACTGATGCTAATCGTTGCCTGAGAAGCAGCTTCAGTAAACTCAGCTATTGTAGTCTCTAACTTCTCAATAATAGGGGCAACACTTTCATAAAACACTTTGCCATCAGCGGTTAGCTCAATAGCTCTAGTTTGGCGGCGAAATAACTGTTTATTTAACTGCTCTTCTAACTGTCTGATCTGGTGACTAATTGCAGAGGGAGTGAGGTGTAGTTGATTGGCCGCGTGCTTAAAGCTCAAGCACTTCGCTGCTACACAAAATGAACGCAATCCCCGAATAGGCGTTTGTACTGCCATGTTCTTTCCTAAAATAATGAATCCACAGATACAAAAGCAACGCTCAAGCCAAACTGTAAAGCGCTGAATTTATTGAGTTAGTTTGTTTTTTTGTTCTGTTCCTGCATTATTTTGGTGCGCATGACAGGGAGTAAATGACCGAGCAACCCAAATTGGTGAGCGAGGCTATACTGTAAAGTTGATAAAAAAGGGGCACCCAAATTGGGTGCCCAAAAATGACTTTGTCATAAACATTGCTAACGCAATCAACTGAGGTCGTGCTTGATAAACTTTATAAAAGTTTCAAACTCTGACCTTACAGAAGAGTCGCGCTTTTTAACGCAATCAACTGAGGTCGTGCTTGATAAACTTTAAAAAAGTTTCAAACTCTGACCTTACAGAAGAATCGCGCTTTTTTAACGCAATCAACTGAGGTCGTGCTTGATAAACTTTAAGAAAGTTTCAAACTCTGACCTTACAGAAGAGTCGCGCTTTTTAACGCAATCAACTGAGGTCGTGCTTGATAAACTTTAAAAAAGTTTCAAACTCTGACCTTACAGAAGAGTCGCGCTTTTTAACGCAATCAACTGAGGTCGTGCTTGATAAACTTTAAGAAAGTTTCAAACTCTGACCTTACAGAAGAATCACGCTTTTTTAACGCAATCAACTGAGGTCGTGCTTGATAGACTTTATAAAAGTCTCAAATATCAACCGACAACCTTATTCAGTTTCATGCGTCTCTTTAACGCAATCAACTGAGGTCGTGCTTGATAAACTTTAAAAAAGTTTCAAACTCTGACCTTACAGAAGACTCGCGCTTTTTAACGCAATCAACAGGGTAAGATCGTGCTTGAGGAGCATCGAACAAAAGTAAGGTTAGAGTAACGATTCTATTTCAACAAACGATAGGTTTTCATCTTATAGGTGAAATAAACTTGTTTATCTCAGTAAACTTTGTTCTGTAGTTCAAACTGTCATCAAACTTTCATTTAACTATTAGTAATACATCGATTAATATTCGAATTTTCATATATTTGATTTTTCAGATGTAGTGCCACCTAAGGCAAACCATTGTAAAGGTTATTGATGAGAGTCCGATTTACTTCACGGTTATTTTTTACCGCTACTTTTCTGCTTTCCAGTCAAGCAAAAGGGCAGGTTGATATTACGGAAAACTTATCTATCTCAGGTGAGGTTAGGGGCCGTTACGAAAGTTTGGACGGTCAGTTTCGAGCTGGGACAGTTGGTTCTGATCAACTTTTGTTGTTTCGTAGCCTAGTCCATGGCAAATATCAGTTAGACAGCACTGAAATTGGTTTAGAGCTGCAAGACAGTAGAACCTATTTAAGTGACAGTGAAACCCCTCTGTCATCCAGTTTCACCAATACGCTTGATGTCCTCCAAGTTTACGTTGCCTTTAACAGTCTTCCTGGTTTATTAGGAACAGACAGCAAACAAAAGCTAACCTTGGGTAGACAAACCATTACGGTTGGTTCAAAAAGGCAAATACAACGTGTTAGTTTTGCCAATGTAGTAAAGAGTTACACTGGAGTTTACTCTAAGTCAGTTAACGCACATAAAGATGAGCTGCATGCTTTTTATGCTGTGCCTATTGAACGTCTGCCTACAGCCAAAGAACAATTAAAAGATAACAAAATTGAGTTAGATAAAGAGCAATGGCATAGAAAAGTCTGGGGACTTCATTATCGCCGTGCTGACTCTTTTGCAAATATAGATGACAACATTTGGGGAGAACTCTTTGCTTATGGTTTTGATGAATCAGATCAAAATAATAAGCAAACTGCGAATCGCCACTATTTGACTTTAGGTGGTCGTTTATACAAAAAATGGCAAAACAGCAGGTTTGATTATGATATTGAATTAGCTCATCGAACAGGCTCTAGACATGCCTCAAGCAAAGCCAACGACACAGTTGATTTGAATGTAAACGCAAACATGGTATTCGTTAGGTTAGGGTACACATTTGGTGATGCATTAAATACCAACTTGGCACTGCAATATTACTACACCAGCGGCGATAAAAATTCTCAAGATAACAACTTTGAACAGTATGAAAACATGTTTGGAGGTCGTCGTACTGACTTAAACAATACTTCAATTCATGGCCCGTTAACACCGGCTAATTTGTCAGCGGTGGGAGCAAGAATTGAGTTTCGACCTAATACTAATTGGGATGCAAGGGTACATTATTCTGCTGCTTACCTGAGTTCAAAAACCGATAGCTTTGTTATTGCAAAGTATAGGGATGAATCTGGGCAATCAGGTGACTTTATTGGTCATACTGTCGATGCTCGTTTTCGCTACTGGTGGGATAATAAAACTTGGACGTTAGAGTTAGGTTTGTCGATGTTATTACCGGGTAGTTATTTAGAAAGAGTTAGGGAGCAAGAACAACTTGCAACGGATACAACCAAGTTTGGTTATGTGCAACTGGGGTATAAGTTTTAGCTGATATTAACCACAAAGAGCACAAAGCACACAAAGAGTTTATAAATTGATCCAACCTCTTTTTCTGAGAGTATCAATGTCTTGGTCGGTTTGATGTACAACGCCAAACCTACGCGCTCTCTTTTATCCTTTGTGTTCTCTGTGGTGAGTATTTGTTTTTTAGTCTTCGATGCTTCTTAATAATGCGTTAACACCAACTTTTGCTCTAGTTTGAGCGTCCACTGTTTTAACGATTACCGCAGCGTAAAGTGAGTGTGAACCATCTTTTGAAGGAATTGAGCCAGGAACAACTACTGAGCCTGCTGGAACACGACCGTAAGTGATCTCACCTGTTTCACGGTTATAGATACGAGTTGATTGGCTGATGTAAACACCCATAGAAAGTACAGAACCTTCTTCAACAACAACACCTTCAACAACTTCAGAGCGAGCACCGATGAAACAGTTGTCTTCGATGATAGTAGGGTTCGCTTGTAGCGGCTCTAATACACCACCGATACCAACACCACCAGATAAGTGAACGTTTTTACCAATTTGTGCACATGAGCCAACCGTCGCCCATGTATCAACCATAGTACCTTCGTCAACGTATGCACCAATGTTAGTGTAAGAAGGCATAAGTACTACGTTCTTACCAATGAATACGCCTTTACGTGCCATTGCTGGTGGTACTACACGCATACCGCCTTGTTTGAAGTCTTCTTCAGTGTAGTTTGCGAATTTGCTGTCTACTTTGTCGTAGAAACGCGTTTCGCCGCCTTCCATTACTTCGTTATCGCGAATACGGAAAGATAATAATACTGCTTTCTTCAACCACTGATGTACAACCCACTCGCCAGAGATCTTCTCTGCTACACGACCTTCACCGCTATCTAGAAGTGCAATCGCTTGTTCTACCGCGCTTTTCACTTCGTCTGTTACTGTGCTTGGCGTGATGTTTTCACGGTTTTCAAATGCTTGTTCGATTATTTGTTGTAAATCAGACATGGTTTTCCCAAATTTATCTATGTTACTTTGTTACTTGTCATCCTGACGCGAGTCAGAACCCATTAATTATTAACTTTAGCTCAACGCTTCTTTTAACGCGTTAGCTAGCGAGTCTTTTTCAGTATCAGTCAGTTTCTCGCCACTAGGGCTGGCCACTTTAAAAATGTCTTCGGCTTTTTCGCCTATGGTTGAGATCTTTGCCGTGAATAAAGTGATGTTCTGTTCTTTAAACACGTTGGCTATTTTAGCTAGAAGTCCCGGCGTATCTAGAGCAGTTATTTCTAACATATCTCGTTTTTTGCTATTCGAATCCATAAAGCGAACCTGCACAGGAATAGTAAACTGTTTAATTTGCCTAGGTACACGACGTTGACCTACCGGTACTGGGCATTGACCGCTGATCACTTGTTTCACCGCTTTTACGATAGACTCTCTGCGAGACTCTGAATCTATCAAACTATTATCTTGCTCTAGAATGATGAAGGTATCGGCAACGTAGCCATTTTTGGTATCTATGATATGCGCATCAACAACGTTGACGTTCTTTGAATCAAAGGTAGATACGATATCGGCTAATAGTCCAGGTTTGTCTTTTGCGTAAACAAACACTTGCGTGCCACCACGAACCGCTGTGTCGCTAATTAACACGATTGGGTTTTTGCTGGTGGCCGTTTGTTGCAATAAAGCTTCTGTATGCCAATGGATGTGTTTTGGCGCATGTCGAGCAAAATACAAGGTTCTGAACCTGCGCCATACGCGTTCAATTTCCTGTTGTGAATGAACGTCTTGATCAAACAATTCCAACGCTTGCTCTTTGTTGGCCGTAGCCGCTTCACGCATGGTTTTTGCGTTTTCTAAGCCGTTGCGCAAAGCACGTCTTGTGGCAAGATATAAATCAGCCATCAAAGTATTTTTCCAATCATTCCACAAGTTGGTGTTGGTTGCTCTTACATCGGCAACCGTCAGACAGTACAAGTACTTTAATCTTGTTTCGTCTTTTACCTTACGGGCAAATTCAGCCACCACATCTGGGTCATAGATATCATTTTTTTGAGCCGTAACCGACATCAACAAGTGTTGCTCAACTAACCAGCTCACCAACTCAGTGTCAGCTTTTGGCATCTTGTGTAGCTGACCAAAGTTAATAGCATCAATTGCGCCTAACTCTGAATGATCGCCACCGCGACCTTTACCAATATCGTGGAAAATACCGGCAATATATAGTAGTTCTGGTTTGTCGATTCGCTTCATAATTTGACTACAAAGCGGGAACTCGTGTTGAAACTCTTCTTTTGTAAAGCGATACAGGTTCTTTAATAATCTGTGAGTGTGCTCGTCTACTGTGTAGGCATGGAATAAATCAAACTGCATTTGACCCACGATATGACGCCAGTTTGGCATGTAATAAGCCAAAATACTGTGGCGAAGCATAAGGGTAAAGGCACGTCCCATCGCTCTTGGGTGACGCAAAAATTCAATAAAGGCAATACGAACTTTTTCAATATCGTGTAAGTCACCCATTAAACGTCGGCGTACTTGGCGTAGCAGCCGTATGGTCGAAGAGTGAATTTTTTCTATTTCTTCGTGCTCAGCAATATGGGTGAACATTTTGATTAGATTAGCGCGATAAAAGAACACATCATCGTGACGCGCTAATAAAGAACGGCCGTGAATGGCAAAGTCATCATCGATGATCTTTAGTTCTCTTGTAGTGCCTAAAATTGCAGAGTTAAAACGCTGCAACAACATAGTATTTAACTCAATGATACGGCGGGCAACACGGAAAAAACGTTTCATCATTCGCTCAACCGCTGCTTTGCCATCGTCACCAAAGCCCATGTATTCCGCTACCATAGGTTGGTAGTCAAACAACAAACGGTTTTCACTTCGACCTGCAACAACATGCAAGGCAAAGCGCATTTGCCAGAGATAATCTTGACACTCTAGCAGTTCTTGATACTCGCCTAGCTTCAATGTAGTCATGATTCAACTAGGTCGACTACCTTTTGCGTATCAAAGTGCTTTTTCGCCACCCAAGAGATAGTTTGTAAATCTCTTAAACAACCGGGGTTGGCTTTTAAGTTGGGCTCAAGGTTATAAGAGGTGGAGTGGTAGCGTTTATGACGCTGTTCTTGTTCTTCGCGCTTTGCTAGATAAAAGTCTTTACTACTGATGAACTTTTTATTGGTTAATTCTTTTGCAAAGTTCTGAAAAATTATCTGAGTTGCCACAAATTAAACGGCGTTCCATTAAACTTAGTAGCGGTTTGTAATATCTTCTTTACCAGCAACTAATACGTATCTTTGATGGTTCTTACGGCATGGCCAACATCAAACTTTAGATCCCACAGCGTGGTAAGGAATAAACTGATCTTTTCTGATGTATCTTTTTTGATGGCCTTTTTCGGATAACAACAGTAAATCGATATCTGACTCAGGGTGAAGTTCTTTACGGCCAAAACCGCCAACGGCAACTAAGGCTGTTACGATCTTTTTCTTGATCCAGTCCGGCATGCTGCCAAACATTCACTAGGATATAATCGACGAACTCGGCTCTTGCGCTAACTAATTGATAGACAGGACATTAGGCGGTTAAAGTTGTCTTTGCTCCAATTGGCAAAGTCTTTAAGCCGTTCCTTGTATTCCATCAACTTAAACGGTTGAGCAAAAGGGCTAAAAAACTGGTCAGGGATTTGTAGTTGCATGCTTGGCCTTATTACCAAAATCAATAGACACTGGTTTTATTGTTATTGACGGTGAGGCGTTGCTTTAGTGAGAAATAATTCTATGGTAAAATCTTCAATCGTTTCTCAGCGTTAATACTTCAACACCGTTTTCGGTTACTAGTACAGGGTGTGTTCCCATTGTGCCGATAGTTTTCTATCTTTGGTTACAGCAGTCCATTGATCTTTAAGCACTTTTAAGCTTGAATGTACCTGCATTGATCATAGGTTCGATAGTGAAGCACATGCCTGCTTTTAATTCTTCACCTGTTCCCGCGCGACCGTAATGGACAACTTGCGGCTCTTCATGGAAACCTTCACCGATACCGTGACCGCAGAAGTCTCTTACGACTGAATAAGAGTGTGATTCAGCGTGTTTTTGAATAACTTCACCAATATCGCCTAAACGACACCCTGGTTTTACTAATCTTAATGGCTTTGTACAGGCACTCTTGTGTGATCTTCGCTAAACGCTGCAGCTTGGATAGTTTGGTTTACCGACAAAGAACATTTTCGACGTATCGCCGTGATAACCGTCTTTGATAACTGTGACGTCGATATTCAAGCAATCGCCTTTTTTAAGCGGTTTATCATCTGGAATACCATGACAAATAACATGGTTGATTGATGTACAAATGGATTTTGGGAATGGCGGGTAGCCGTAACCTAAGTGGCGCAGGGATACAACCTTGTACGTCAACAATATAGTTGTGACAAATCTCATTTAGTTCATTGGTGGTCACCCCTGGTTTGACGTGTTCACCGATCATTTCTAGTACTTCTGCCGCTAATTTACCAGCTACTCGCATTTTTTCTATTTGCTCAGGCGTCTTAATAACGATTGCCATAATGTTCCTCATATTCAATTAGAAGGTCACGGTTTATTTGGTCTTAGTATTGGCCATTTGAGTTGTCATTTCACTGGCCTTGTTTACGATATTTAACCTTCTAAATAAAAATTGCTAAAAAATGAGCAATTTTTAGTCGCTATTAGTTGTGTTTATTAACCCGTATATGGTATAAAGCGCGCCTTATTTTTACAAAGTTTTTTTCAGCCTTAGCTAAATTAAATTTTGTAACGATAAGAACTAAACTTTTTAATTTAATAACACACATATATCGACACCTTCTCCGGGGTGCTGAATCGCTGATAAGCGACTTGGTCGGATAGCAAGGGGATATATGGAGGCCTAACCCCAATAGAGGAATTTAAAATGGCAAACGTTTCAATGCGTGAAATGCTACAAGCTGGCGTACACTTCGGTCACCAAACTCGTTACTGGAACCCTAAAATGAAACCTTTCATTTTCGGCGCACGTAACAAAGTTCATATCATCAACTTAGAGCAAACAGTTCCTATGTTTAACGACGCATTAGACTTCATCAAGTCTGTTGCTGCTCGTAAAGGTAAGATCTTATTCGTTGGTACTAAGCGTGCAGCTGGTGAAGCAATCAAAGAAGCGGCAATCTCTTGTGACCAATTCTACGTAAACCACCGTTGGTTAGGTGGTATGTTGACTAACTGGAAAACAGTTCGTCAATCAATCAAGCGTTTAAAAGATCTTGGAAGCACAATCTGAAGACGGCACGTTCGAAAAGCTAACTAAAAAAGAAGCTTTAATGCGTACTCGTGAAATGGAAAAGCTTGAGAAAGAGCTTAGGCGGTATCAAAAACATGGGCGGTTTACCTGACGCTATCTTCATCATCGATGCAGATAACGAGCACATTGCAATCGCTGAAGCAAACAACCTAGGTATTCCTGTTGTTGCTGTTGTTGATACTAACTCTAACCCTGACAACATTGATTACATTGTTCCTGGTAACGACGACGCGATCCGTGCTATTCAGCTATACACTTCTGCAGTTGCAGCAACTGTTAAAGAAGGCGCTGCTAGCAACATCGAAGTGCAAGCAGAAGACTTCGTAGAAGCTGAAGCTTAATTGTTTATTCGATTTTAATTAAATCGAAATAAAGACGGTTTAAAGTCATAAGAGAGTCAGGGGTAGGGGTCAGGTCTTGCATTGTGCATTTGCTGATGCATGAATTGTTAGATGCACAATGCAAGACCTGACCCTCCCTGATTCATGGCAGATTAAAACGTTAACGCCCATGACCTTGTTTTTTCGAGCGGTAACAAAAAAATTAGAGGGTATAACCATGGCAGTAACTGCTGCATTAGTTAAAGAACTTCGTGAACGCACTGGCGCGGGCATGATGGATTGTAAAAAAGCCCTTAACTGAAACTAACGGTGACATCGATTTAGCGATCGAAAACATGCGTAAAAACGGTCAAGCGAAAGCTGCTAAAAAAGCAGGTAACGTTGCGGCTGAAGGTACTATCATCATCGAAAACGGTGAAGGTTTTGCTGCATTAGTTGAAGTTAACTGTCAAACTGACTTCGTTGCTAAAGACGAAAACTTCTTAGGTTTTGCTAACTAAAGTTGCTAAAGACGCAGCTGCGGCTGCAAAAACAACTATTGAAGAATTAGCAAGCTAAGTTCGAAGAAGAGCGCGTACAGTTAGTTGCTAAAATCGGTGAAAACATCAACGTTCGTCGTTTAGCATACGTTGATGGTGCAGAGTTAGCTTCTTACCGTCACGGTGAGAAAATTGGTGTTGTTGTTGCAGGTGAAGGCGACGCAGAAACTCTTAAGCACGTTGCTATGCACGTTGCTGCTTCTAAGCCTGAGTTCGTTAACCCTGAAGACGTGCCAGCTGAAGTAGTTGAAAAAGAGAAAGCTATCCAAGTTGAAATCGCGATGAACGAAGGTAAGCCTCAAGAAATCGCTGAGAAAATGGTTACAGGTCGTATGAAGAAGTTCACTGGTGAGATCTCTCTTACTGGTCAAGCTTTCATCATGGAACCTAAGAAATCAGTTGGCGAAATGCTTAAAGAAAAAGGCGCTTCTGTTTCTACATTCATCCGCTTAGAAGTTGGTGAAGGTATCGAGAAGAAAGAAGAAGACTTCGCTGCTGAAGTTGCTGCTCAAATCGAAGCTGCTAAAAACGCTTAATTGACTGATTGCTGTATTGGCAAGACCAATAAGCAGTAAAGTCATCCCCGTGAAAATGGGGATCAAAAGCAATATAGAGAAAGGCGTCCTTGTGACGCCTTTTCTGTTTTCATGGACGAAATAGAACGGCTGTTCTTATTCCAACACTTACTGTTTCAAGTGTTTGTTGTTCCAATTTACCTCAGTGTTGCGTCTGGTTTATTTCTTTTAAAGTGGGTGTCTCTTATCTTCTTTCTTTATCTTCTTTTGACATACAGTCATGCTGAACTTGATTCAGAATCCATGTTCTAGCGTGTAACGATCTGACGGCTCGCCGCTTGCGCTTTTTCGGTGGGTGTCTCTGTTATTCTCACTGCTCTAGTTCGTCGTTTTTGTCCAAATCGTCTCCTGATTCTTCCTCGTCTTGAATTTGTTGTTGTTTTATTTGCTCAAGCTTTTTGATCTCTTGGGCGGGGATTGGAAAAATTGACATCATAGGTAAAAGTGCAACAAACACATAAGCTCCCTTAGGTGCTTTCTTACTCCACTTAACTATTCGATATAACAGCCAAATAATAAAAATAAACAGCGCAACTAGAAGTAGGCTGCTGAACACGTCTGAGGTTATTAAATCCATAAATATACTCCCTTCGAATCTTGGTAATAAGGATTAATTGAATAATTTTCAACCTTCTTGTGCGATGCTCAACTTGTTATCGCCTTAGGGTATAGGTGACATAAGAAAAGGAATGGCCGTTTGATTGTTGCTATTTTATTGATGTAGTAGGTTGAGTTTATCTATGCGCATACGCAATTTAGGATCCATATCATGGCACCAAATAAGTTATCTCGAGTATTTACCTTAGTTACCCTTTCTTTGTCACTATTGGGTTGTACAAGTGACGCTGAAGCTAAGTTCACGCCAATTCAACCCGAACTATTTAAAGGTCATAGTGGCCAAGCGGTAGCATGGGCAGACTTCGATAACGACGGTGACTTAGATCTAGCTGTTGGTTTTAAAAACGCCAAGATAAAGTTGTATCGCCAAGATGAAGGCGTGTTTACTGAAGTCTCTGACCAAGTCGGCTTAGTGATGGAACAAAGTGATTACCGTTCATTGTCTTGGGGCGATTTTAATCGTGATGGTTACGCTGATCTTTATGTTGGTTTTGGTCGAGATGCTGGCTTTAGAAACTTACTATTTGTTGGTGGTAAAAACGGTTTTACTGAATCGGCAAAAGAAGTAGGAGTAGACGCTCTTGGCACTGCTCGTCAAAGCACTTGGTTAGATTTTGATAATGATGGTGATACCGATTTGTTTGTCGCCATGAGAGACCGTACAAGTAAATTGTATGCCAACGAAAACAACAAGTTTGTCGATGTTAGTAAAGTAACAAAGCTCAATGATCCAAGGCGCTCAGTAGGAGCTGTCTGGTTTGATCAAGATAAAGATGGCGACTTAGATCTGTATCTGCCAAATCAATCTGGTGACAGAGATGGTTTATACCGTAACGATAATGGTCAATTCACAGATATAGCCGCTGAGCTAAACATAGATAGAGCTCGCAGACCGCTAACAGAAGGCAGTGTTGGGGCAACTTTATGTGATGTAAATAATGACGGTAATATGGATATCTTCGTTCCTGTTTATGGCGAAGATTTGCTTTATATTGCAGATGGCAAGGGCGGTTTCACTGAGCAAGGCAAAAAATGGGGCGTTAACGACTCAGCTAAAGCTGTGAGTGCAGATTGTGGCGACTTTAACAATGATGGTTTAATGGATTTATATGTGGTTGCGTATATTCAAGGACAAGCCCACGGTTTCGATCGCTTGTATCAAAACCAAGGTGATAAATTTGTTGATGTCATGCCAGCTGAATTGAATGTGTACGATGGTGACCATGGCGTGAGGTTTGCTGACTTTGATAATGATGGTGACCTAGATTTAGCGATTACTAACCGACATAAAAAAGGCCGTCACAGCATTTGGCGAAATGACCTTGATAACAACCAAAACTACATTAAGGTTTCTGTCTTGGATGCGGCAGGTAAATTTACTAGACAAGGTGACGAAGTAAGAGTTTACCAAGCTGGAACTGGCAAATTGCTTGGCTTCCAAGTCATCGATACTGGTGGTGGTTATGTGTCTCAAAATATGCAACCAATGCATTTTGGCTTGGCTGAGGTTGACCAAGTCGATATAAAAGTTACCTCGATGAGTAAACGAGGGCGAGTAAGTAAAACGCTAACTAACGTTAAAGCGAAGCAAATTGTTGAGGTCAAAGTCGACTAGCTTGTATACAATAAGGCTTATTTATAGCCTTGTTTTGTATAGTAAAAATTCTGATGACCAAGCAGCGAAATAAAATTGTAGAATTAACCAACACATCAGTAGCGGCGGCCTTTGATAAAGAAACCCAGCTACTGAAACAAATTCAAGCAAATCAATTAGAGCAAGTATTGCTGTTATGGCGAACAACTGAGAATACACTTGTTTTACCTGCGAGTAACAAATGGCAAAACTCAGCTCAGTTGGAGCAGCAACTTAAGCAATTAGATTGGCAAATTTTAAGTAGACGCACTGGAGGTGCACCTGTACCTCAAACATCTGGTGTGATCAATCTATCTCATATTTACTTATGGCAAGAACAAGAAAGTTATTCCATTCCAAAAGCTTATAACAAGCTGTGCGATACCTTAATGTCGTTTTTTGCCAGCTTTGGTGTTAACACTGAGGTTCACGCTACCCCACATTCATACTGCGATGGTGACTACAACTTAAATATTAAAGGTAAGAAAATTGTCGGCACTGCGCAAAGGGTAGTACTAAAAAATGGCGGTGGTTCAATTGTTTTAGTACAAGCTTGTATCCTGATTGATGCGGTTATGGAGCATCTAATCAAGCCTGTAAATCTGTGCTATCAAGAAAATAATAACGACGAAGATATAAGAGCAGGCGTTCATACTTGTTTATTTCAGCATATCGATGATAAGCCAAATACCAGCGCTTTGTTTCAGGCTTTAACTAACGCGTTTCTAACATCTTAATTTAGTTTGATAATTTCACACATTATTTCACTCTTAGAGTGAATACTCAGTGTTTATTTGTTACACTCTCGCGCTTTTCTGACGGTTAAATTATCAGCACTTATGTCGATATTCTGCCGAGCTGCTGCAAACCGTCTACAATCTATGAATTAATAATCCACAGTGGAGATGTCATGTTTAATTTGCTCACTAAGAGTGATTCAAATGTAAAAAATGACGTGCTCTCTGGTATTACCGTTGCGCTAGCTTTGGTACCAGAAGCCGTTGCCTTTGCCTTCGTGGCTGGGGTAGAACCTATGATAGGTCTATATGCAGCCTTTATGATGGGCTTGATAACCTCAGCGATTGGTGGTCGTCCAGGTATGATCTCAGGTGCTACTGGCGCAACGGCGGTTGTTATGGTGGCGTTAGTTGCTAACCACGGAGTCCAGTATCTATTTGCTGCCGTCATATTGGCCGGTATTCTGCAAATACTCGCAGGTATCTTTAAGCTTGGTAAGTTTATTAGACTAGTGCCATATCCAGTAATGTTAGGCTTTGTAAATGGTTTAGCTATTGTTATTTTCTTAGCCCAACTAGGTCAGTTTAAGGTTTTTGATAATTCAGGCATGCACGTTTGGATGCAAGGCCAGCAAATGTATTTAATGCTTGGTTTAGTCGCTTTGACAATGGCAATCATTCATTTCCTACCTAAGTTGACGACAGCTGTTCCTGCTTCTTTAGTGGCAATTTTAACAGTAACTGGTTTAGTGGTTGGTTTAGAGCTTGAAGCTAGAACGGTAATCGACTTCGTAAGAGACATGGTTCCTGAAGCTGAAAAAGCGACAGTAACACTTGCTGGTGAACTACCATCTTTTGCAATTCCAATGGTGCCATTCACGTTAGAAACCTTATACATCATTTTACCAACTGCAGTTATTATTATGTTGATTGGTCTTATTGAGTCATTGTTAACTTTGTCGTTAATTGACGAATTAACCAATACTCGCGGTCGTGGTAACAAAGAATGTGTTGGTCAAGGTGTTGCTAACACAGTTAACGGTTTCTTCGGCGGTATGGGTGGTTGTGCCATGATTGGTCAGTCAATGATCAACATCAACTCAGGTGGCCGTGGTCGTCTATCAGGTATTACAGCCGCGCTAGTTCTATTAGGCTTTATCCTTTTCGCCGCTAAATTTATTGAAATGATCCCATTAGCAGCGTTAGTAGGCGTTATGTTCATGGTTGTACTAGGTACGTTTGAATGGGCGTCTTTTAAAATCTTACGTGGTGCAAACAAAGAAGACGCGTTTGTACTTATCCTAGTAACTGGTGTAACGGTAGCCGCTGATTTAGCAGTAGCTGTTGTGGTAGGTGTTATTGTTTCTGCTTTAGTATTTGCTTGGAAACACGCTTCACACATCAGTGCGCGTACACACGTTGATGACGAAGGTTGGAAAGTATACGACTTAGATGGTCCGTTATTTTTCGGTTCAATCACGTACTTTAAAGACTTGTTTGATATTGAGAACGATCCTCAAGACGTGGTGATTGAATTTAGAAATTCACGTATCTGGGATAGCTCAGGCATTGATGCGATTGATGGCTTGGCGACAAAATATGAAGCAGCTGGTAAGAAGCTACATATCCGTCACATCAGCCAGGAGTGTCGTGACTTATTAGAGAATGCACAAAAATTCGTTGAAATTAACGTAAACGAAGACCCAAGATATAAAATAGCAAGTGATAAGTTAGGCTAAACCTTCCTCAATCTTGTAACTAATAAAAAGCACATCAATGGATGTGCTTTTTTGATTTAATCTGTCCCGTCCTGAAATGTGTTTACACATTTAGGACTTATTATGACAAGTACAGATAAACAAAGAGTTAAGAGGACTCAACGAGATTACACACTAGGCTTTAAATTAGCCGTGGTTGAGCAAGTAGAAAAAGGCAACTTTACTTACAAACAAGCGCAGCGACATTATGGAATTCAAGGTAGAAGTACCGTTCTAGTGTGGTTGAGAAAACATGGTAAGCTTGATTGGACGAAACTAATTAGTATGCCCGATATGCCAAAATCAAAAGAAACCCCCGCCCAAAAAATCAAACGTCTAGAAAAAGAATTAGCCGACTTAAAGCTCAAGAATGATGTCATGGAAGGCATGGTAGATATTATGGACAATGAGTATGGAGCAGGCATTAGAAAAAAGTATTACGCCAGTATCTCTGGCGAGAAAAAGAAACAGGAAAAATAAAATTAGCTACCGCATGTAGGGTATTTGGTATTACACGACAAAGTGTTTATCAAGCGATTCAAAGAGGTGAGGCAAAACGGCTAACACTAGAGCCAGTTAAAGAGTTAGTTGGTTACTGGCGAAAGTACATGCCGCAAGTGGGTACTCGAAAGCTATATAAATTGATAAAACCTGAACTAATGGAACGAAACATTAAGCTTGGTCGAGACGGTTTGTTTACCTATCTTAGGCTCAATGATTTGCTTGTAAAGCCAAAGAAAAACTATACAAAAACAACGAACAGCAAACATTGGATGCGCAAGCACCCAAACTTGCTTAAGGAGCACAAAGCAACGAAAGCCGAAGAGGTGTTCGTCAGTGACATTACTTACTTGAAATCGGACAAAGGAACCCATTATTTATCGCTGACAACGGATGCCTATTCACGAAAGATAATGGGCTACGAATTGAGTGATGAAATGAAAGCATCAGATGTGGTTAAAGCCCTAAAAATGAGTATTAAGAACAAACGGTATTCACATCAAGCAATCCACCACTCAGACAGAGGCTTACAATATTGCTCAGATGAATATCAACAGGCGTTAAATCAGCACAACATAATGCCATCTATGACAGATGGATATGATTGCTATCAAAATGCATTAGCTGAGCGAGTCAATGGCATATTGAAACAAGAATTTTTACTGTATCAATGTAAGGACATGAATGAGCTAAAGCAGCTCGTTGAAGAGTCGATTTACACATACAATGAAATAAGACCGCACTTAAGTTTAGGAATGAAAACTCCTAACCAAGTGCACTACGAAAAAGGCCAATGATAATAATCACTGGCCTTTAAAAACCGTCAACTTAATTTAGGACGGGACAATCTGTTGTTAAAAAGTAAGCTTTGGAGCTTAATCAAATTTAGGGTGACCTGACGATGGATCCTGAATCAAGTTCAGGATGACCTAACGGTCATTTAACGCCAGAACCTACTTCTAACTGTTCAAACCAATCTAAGAACTTGCCAACATTTTCGCCAGTAAAAATGCGTCCGTGTTGTGGCGCCATGATTTCAATATCCAGTTTTCTGACTCGATTTATCCAATCTTGCTTTGCACGGTTAGATGGCATCCAGCGTTTGTGGAAACCTTCCATTTTTGGGATTTGGTCTTCAAAGTTATCTACATACAAAGGCGCATCATCGGCTTCAAGTGCGGCACCTATGTCACCACTCATTAGCACTTTGGCATTTGGGTCATAAACGTTAAAGTTACCGGAGGAGTGCAGGTAATGTGCTGGAATTAACTCTACCTGATAGCCACTCAAATCGATTGTGCCGCCTTGATCTTGAATTGGCACATACTCAATGTTCTGCATGCCAAAGTGTCTTATAAAGCCTTCCCAGAGCCAAGGACTGTGTAGTTTGGCATTTGGTAATGCCTGATCCCAAAGTCCAAGAGATGAAATGATGTCAGGGTCTTGGTGGGAAGCAAATAAGTCGGTAATTTGTTCTACTGGCGCATGTCTTAAAACACTGCTGAGCATAGGCGCAAATAACTCAATGCCGCCAGGGTCCATCAATAAGCTGCGACCATTGGCAATGATCATATATTGGTTGGTGTCTATGATCTTTTCTGGTTTGGTCTCATCGCGACCGAACACTAACCATTTTGCTTTGTTGTCGGCATAAAGGGTTTGTGATTTCATGGTTTACCTTTTTCTACTTGCTAATAGCTTTTCAGCTGACGTGAGTTCTTTATTAATATCGGCGGCGGCTTCAAAAATGTTGTCTGCTATGACTTTTAATTGTTGCTCAAATGATCCAGATTTTGATGCTTCCACCTTGGACATGGTGGATATGACCTCTGCTGAGCGTATTTGTAGACGAATTTGTTCAACCAGATCAATTAACTGATATAGCATGACATCAAATTCACCATTTAAATTGTTTTCGGTTTGTTCTGTGCTATTGGCAAAGCTAGCTATTGAATCTATGTATTTGGTTTCGTCTGCTTTGGCATAAACCCTGTCTAAGCAGCTTTGTGCCAAACTGATCCTTTCCAGTTCAGTCGCTTGCATTGCAATTTTTACCGCAATGCGATTGATATCTTGTGACAGTTGAATGGTTTTCGTTGCCAGTTCTTGAATGAAACCTGTGATTGCTGTAAAGCCCGCGGCTTGTTGCCCGGCTCTTGCTGTTATCGCTCGAGCATTTTTAGCTGTTAAAGAGAGTTGCTTGGCGATCAAGGTAGCAAAATGTAAATGAGCCGCCACTCGTGCTGCGATAACAAACATTCTTTGTTCGTGTTGTGCTGATGCTTGTTGCATAAGGTGTTAAGTTGTCCCCGATATTAGCTAAGGATATCAAGTTGTTATTCTTATGTATTGATATCGGTCAACGACAAGAATAGTTGAGCCGCGCTGTTTCCGCTACTAATACCGTATTCGTATAAACAGAAGGTTGAGAATTTAACGCCGCCGTTCCTTGTCGTCCATTACACCACGGCATACTTATGTCCATATAAGCACACGAATCTACTACCATCCATGGCGATTCGATGTACTTTCATCCATGAAAGCAAAAAGCCGACATAAAGTCGGCTTTTTAAAGTGATGTTCAGAGTGTTGTTTACTCGTCTAAGAAGGTTCTTAGTGGCTCTGAGCGAGAAGGGTGACGTAACTTACGTAACGCTTTAGCTTCGATTTGACGGATACGCTCACGGGTAACGTCAAACTGCTTGCCTACTTCTTCTAATGTGTGGTCAGTATTCATATCAATACCGAAACGCATTCTAAGCACTTTCGCTTCTCTTGCTGTTAAGCCAGATAATACGTCTCTTGTTGCGTCTTGAAGACCTTCAGAAGTCGTAGTATCAACTGGTGAAGCAATCGTCGTATCTTCAATGAAGTCACCTAAGTGCGAATCTTCGTCATCACCGATTGGTGTTTCCATTGAGATAGGCTCTTTAGCAATTTTAAGTACTTTACGGATCTTGTCTTCAGGCATAACCATGCGCTCAGCAAGCTCTTCTGGAGAAGGCTCACGACCCATTTCTTGTAGCATTTGACGAGAAATACGGTTTAGCTTATTGATGGTCTCAATCATGTGTACAGGAATACGGATTGTTCTTGCTTGGTCAGCAATTGAACGAGTGATTGCCTGACGGATCCACCATGTTGCATAAGTTGAGAACTTATAACCACGACGGTATTCGAACTTATCAACCGCTTTCATTAGACCAATATTACCTTCTTGGATAAGGTCTAAGAATTGTAAACCACGGTTGGTGTATTTTTTCGCGATTGAGATAACTAGACGTAAGTTCGCTTCTACCATCTCTTTTTTCGCACGGCGAGCTTTTGCTTCACCAATAGACATACGACGGTTGATGTCTTTAATCGCTTCTACTGAAAGGCGAGTTTCACCTTCAATTTCATTTAACTTTTGAATAGAGCGGCGGACTTCAACGTCAACGTCTTTTAATTTTTGTGCAGTTAAATCACCGCCAGCTTGCAATAGGTCTAGCCAAGCTGTTGAAGTTTCATTACCAGGGAAGATCTTGATGAAGTCTTTCTTAGGTAATTTTGCATAGCCACAGCAGTGTTTCATGATAAGACGTTCTTGCACACGAACTCTGTCCATCATGTCACGCATGTTTTTAACTAAGCGATCGAACTGTTTAGGAATTAGTTTGAATAAACGGAAGTGTTCACCAAGTGCTGCAATTTTCTCTTGCGTTTCAGGGTGGGCACGGCCGTTCTTTTCAATAGCAACTGTTGACTCGTCGTATAAGCGACGTAATTCATCAAAGTGCTCACGCGCCTCTTCCGGATCTGGACCTGTATCTACTTCGTCCTCGTCTTCGCTATCTTCGTCGTCGTTTTCACCGTCTTCATCAGCTAGTTGTTCTTCAGTTAATTCAGAACCAACGTGTGTTGCTGCAGGAGCAATGTCATCTTCATCTGGGTTAAGGAAGCCAGAAATGATGTCGCTTAAGCGAATTTCTTCAGCTTCGTATTGGTCCCACTGATCCAATAGGTAGCTAATAGCTTGTGGGTATTCAGCAACTGACGATTGTACTGTGTAGATACCGTCTTCGATACGTTTTGCAATTTCAATCTCGCCTTCACGAGTTAATAGCTCAACCGTACCCATTTCACGCATATACATACGAACAGGGTCAGTTGTACGACCGATTTCTTTTTCTACCGTTGCAAGTGCTTGCGCTGCAGCTTCAACAACTTCGTCGTCACTGGTTTGCTCTTGCATTAGTAGTTCATCGGCATCAGGTGGGGTTTCACAAACCTTAATGCCCATGTCGTTGATCATCTGGATAATATCTTCTACCTGATCGGCATCGATCATATCCTGTGGAAGGTGATCGTTTACTTCAGCAAAGGTTAGGTAACCTTGCTCTCGACCTTTAATTATAAGAAGTTTTAGTTGTGACTGAGGAGTTTGCTCCATACAGATTCTCTTCCACCTAATTTGTTGAACGTCAAAAACAGAGTGCTTTATATGGGGATGGTTTTATGAAAACCAAGCCAAAAAAGCGAACTGGTGATTATAGCAGTAGATTTGAAATCTGGCTATTTTTTATCGCCTAACTCTCTAAAAATATTACATAAATATTGAATGAAAAATGTGCGCTTCGATTATTTCTTTAAAGCAACGATTAAAGCCATGTATTCGGCACGTTCTTCTTTACTCAATACTTCACTTTGGGTTTTATCTTTTATCTCTAAAAGCTCCAGTCGTTTAGCTAAGTAGCTGTCTTGCAACACTTTAAAGGTATCAACAAACTCTTGTTGTTGATTATCGTGCTCAATGTGATGCTCCCAACTAAATAGTTTAGCCAATAAACTGTATTCTTTCCTATCCCGAAATCTTTCTAGTAAGACATGAGACTTAATTGCAGGTTCATTTAATATGGCCTGCTGAATATCAATTAGCTGTTTAAAACCAGGTAACTCTGCTTGGGCCAGTGCTGGAATGAACGGAACAGCACTAGCTAGCGGAGGGTTTTGCAACAGTAGTGCAATAGCTCTGCGCATTGGCGTGATTGACAAATCAGTTTGTTGTCTTTGCACTTGCGCCAGCGGTGACTTGGAAAAGCCTGCTAAGGCATCTACCTGTTTGCCGAGCAGTTGGGCAAGTTTCGCTTTGAGTGCTTCTTGATAATAATCACTTGGTACTTGTTCAATTAGCGGCTTAGCTTCAGCTTGCAAAGCCGATTTACCGGCATCTGTGGTGATATCTAAATCCGCTAAGAAATGTTCAAAGAAGTAAGTCAACAGTGGCGTTGCCTCATTCATTCTTTGTTCGAATGCCTCTTTACCTTCTTTTTGCACCATAGTGTCAGGGTCTTCGCCATCTGGTAAGAAAGCGAAGCGCAAATCAATCCCATCTTTCAAGTGCGGCAGTGCGTTTTCCATTGCGCGCCAAGCAGCGTCGCGGCCAGCTCTGTCACCGTCATAACAACAGATAACTTTTTTCGTATTTCTAAATAACAATGACATGTGTTCAGGAGTAGTTGCAGTTCCAAGTGCTGCGACCGCGTAATTTATCCCTTGTTGGGCCAAAGACACGACATCCATATAACCTTCAACAATCAGAACTTGCTCTAATTTGGGATTCGCTGATTTTGCTTGGTGAAATCCGTAAAGTTCATGGCCTTTGTGAAACACCCTCGTTTCTGGTGAGTTTAAATACTTTGGCAATGAATCATCGATAACACGACCTCCAAAGCCAACAACTCGACCGCGTTTATCGCGAATAGGGAACATGACTCTATTTCTAAAGAAATCATAAACTCGGCCAGAATCATTTTGTGTTAGTACTTTTAAATCGACTAACTGTTGTTTTTGTTCTGGCGTCTTAGCAAGCATTTTTAATGCTTTGTCCCAAGAGTCTGGGGCGTAGCCGATGTCATATTGTTTGCAGATTTGACCGCTTAGGTTTCGACTTTTTAAGTATTCGATAACTTTATTTGAGTTGTCGTCATGCTTTAATTGATGCTGGAAAAACCTAGCAGCAGTTTCCATTAAGTCGTAATCAGATAACTTTTGTTCACGGCTGACCGACTCAAATTTTTGAGCTCTACCTTTGCTATCTTCTCGCGGGATCTCTAAGGCATGAAGGCGTGCTAACTCTTCAATGGCTTCAACAAACTCTAATTGGTCATACTCCATTAAAAAGCTAATGGCATTACCATGTGCTCCACAACCGAAACAGTGATAAAACTGCTTGTCAGGACTTACACTAAATGAAGGAGATTTCTCGTTGTGAAAAGGGCAGCAAGCTTGATAATTTTTGCCTGCTTTTTTTAATGGCACTCTGGCGTCGATAAGGTCAACGATGTCAGTGCGTTCTACTACATCGTCGATAAAAGATTTTGGAATACGTCCAGCCACGTTGCCTCTTTTTATTATTATGCAGATCGGTACGAATGCCGATAGGAAATATAAGACTTATTATGTCGGTAACCATTCCTTGCGACAAGAATGTTTCCAACTTTAACAAAAGCAAAAACAAAAAAACCGCAAAATATGCGGTTTTTCGTAACGATTTTGAATGGTAATTAAGCGTTAAGTTGATTTCTCACTAAACCACTTACTTTACCCATGTCAGCTCGGCCGGTAATTTTCGGCTTTAACTCAGCCATCACTTTGCCCATGTCCTGCATACCAGCTGCGCCAGTTGCACTAATAGCGTTCGCGATAAGTGATGTTACTTCTTCCTCTGATAGAGGTTGCGGTAAAAATGCTTCAATCACTTGGATTTCAGCTGCTTCTGTTTGGGCTAACTCTGGGCGACCTGCGTCTTCATATTGCGCTTTAGAATCTTTACGTTGTTTAACCATTTTGGTCAAAATCGCAATGATGTCTTCTTCGCCCAGTTCAATTCTTTCGTCAACTTCTCTTTGTTTAATGGCTGCCATGACCATACGAATGGTAGTGAGACGTAATTTGTCTTTCGCACGCATCGCATCTTTTTGAGCATCTTTAAGTTGTTCAATTAAGCTCATGACAGTCCCTTAAGAAAAGTAAAGCAATATTAGTAAAGCTTAATGCGACGAGCGTTTTCGCGAGCAACCTTTTTCAGGTGACGCTTAACAGCAGCAGCTTTTTTACGCTTGCGTTCCCAAGTAGGCTTTTCGAAGTGTTCACGACGACGTACTTCTGAAAGGATACCTGCTTTTTCACATGAACGCTTAAAACGACGTAAAGCTACGTCAAACGGCTCGTTTTCTTTTACTTTAATTACTGGCATTTAAAAATTCACCTCAGTATTTGGTAATTGTGGTCAAAACTTGACCATTGCTAATAAAAATGGTGCGGCATTCTAATGCTAACTACGGTGAAATGTAAAGGGTTAATTTAATTGATTTACAAATACTAGAGTAAAGAGAGAAGAATCGTTAGAATGCCCGCCCATTATAACGGACATAGTTATTTTTTCTATATGTCTGACTGGTATAAAAAGGTGAACTAGCATGTTGGTATTAGGTATAGAGTCTTCTTGTGATGAAACAGGCATTGCTTTGTATGACACAGAGCGTGGTTTGTTAGCACATGAAATCTATAGTCAGGTAGAGGTCCACGCGGATTATGGTGGTGTGGTACCAGAATTAGCTTCTCGAGATCACGTTAGGAAAACCTTGCCACTAATTAGACAGGTCATGTCAGATGCGAATGTTGAGCAACAAGACATTGACGGTATTGCTTACACTTCCGGTCCAGGTTTGGTTGGTGCATTAATGGTTGGAGCATGCATTGCTCGCTCTTTATCTTACGCTTGGGATATTCCAGCGGTTGAAGTGCACCATATGGAAGGACATTTATTAGCACCAATGCTTGAAGATACACAACCAGAGTTTCCATTTGTCGCGCTATTAGTTTCTGGCGGCCATACTCAATTAGTCGAAGTTCAGGCTATTGGTAAATATCAAATCTTAGGTGAGTCTATTGATGATGCAGCGGGTGAAGCCTTCGATAAAACGGCTAAGTTACTTGGTCTGGATTATCCCGGCGGACCGCAGTTAGCTCGAATGGCTGAAAAGGGTAACGAAGGGGTTTATAAGTTCCCAAGGCCAATGACAGATAGGCCAGGTCTAGACTTTAGCTTCAGTGGTCTTAAAACGGCAGCGGCAAATGAAATTCGAGGTGCAGGTATTCACTTGGCAGGCAGTAAGTCTGAACAGCAAGAAGAAATTGAAAACGTGGAGCAAATTAAAGCAGATATCGCTCATGCCTTCCAACAAGCTGTTGTTGATACGATTGCAATTAAATGCCGAAGAGCGGTTGAGCAAACAGGTATTAAAACCTTAGTTATTGCTGGCGGCGTAAGTGCGAATACTTCTTTAAGAGAAAAGCTTGCGGTAATGATGAAGAAAAACAATGGTGAAGTTTTCTATCCTCGCCATGACCTTTGTACTGATAACGGTGCAATGATCGCCTACGCAGGTGCGCAGAGATTATTCGCTCAGGGTAACAAAGACCTAAAAGTAAAAGCGAAACCTCGTTGGTCGATTGAAGAGCTGCCAGCGATTTAACAAAAGTAAAAAAATAAACCATGAAAAAGAGGCGAGCTAGCCTCTTTTTGCCTACAGGACGTAGGAATGCCGTGGTTTCATGGATGAAAAAGAACGGCGGTTTTTAGATGGTTGTTTCTAGTAATGCAAAGTGACTTATAAACAGACAGAGAAATGAGGTTAATCGTCGTTTATAACCTTTGTTTCGATTTAGGCTCAGTACCATTGAGTAATCTAATGATGTTAGGCGTATGACGCAAGACAATCAATATAGCTAGCATGGATACGGGCAATACATATTTATCTGCAATTAAATAAGTGAGTGCAGGGGATAAGCTGACAGACACAATAGCAGCTAAAGACGAATAACCAGTCAGTTTAAACACGACTAGCCAAATGGCTAACAAGCCCAAGCCAAGAGAAACCCCAACCGGCAACATGCAACCAAGCGCTGTTGAGACTGCCTTTCCCCCTTTAAACTTGTAGTAGATTGGAAACATGTGACCGAAACAAGCGCTCACAGCGGTAAAACCAATTTCCATTGCACTGAAGCCTAAATGGTAACTACCCCAAGTTGGAATAAGGCCTTTAAACAAATCAAATAACAGTACGCTCATCGCCACTTTTTTACCGCCAATTCGGTACATATTGGTGGCGCCCGGGTTGCCCGAACCGTGTTGCCTAGGATCAGGCAACTTTTTCATTCGACATAGTTCAATTGCTGGATTGATTGAACCTATCAGGTAGGCAATCAAAAGTGTCAGCAAAAAGTCAAAAGGCATTGGTTCCTCTGTGTGTTAATTTGGGCTAGAATCACGCGCTCAAACTACTTAGTGGATGAGCGGTAGTAAAATTGGCTTCGCACTATAAAGCTATCTATCACCACATGGTATCCGACCAGAGAAAATATTGAAACCGGGATCCTCAATGGTACAAGACATTGTTTTTATTGAAGCTTTAAAAGTGGACACAGTTATTGGCGTTTATGAGTGGGAAAAAACCATCCAACAAACGCTGCAGTTTGACATTGAAATGCGCACAGACACGCGTCAAGCAGCGCAAATTGATGATCTGTCGAAAACTGTCGACTATGCCGAGGTTGCCGACGATGTCGTTAAGTTGGCAAAGGAAAATCAAGTTGAACTGATTGAAACCGTAGCAGAAATGGTTGCTGAGCAAATATTAAAATCTTACCCAGTGCAAAGCGTTAGAATAAAACTTCGCAAATTAGGAGCCGTCGCTAGCACTGCCAGTGTTGGCGTGATCATTGAACGAAGCCGTTAATGTTAACGAGGAAGTAACATGGGACTTATTGAGATAATTGTTCTTGCGATAATACAAGGACTTACCGAGTTTTTGCCAATCTCCAGCTCTGCGCATTTAATTCTGCCATCGCAAATTTTAGGTTGGCAGGATCAAGGCCAAGCATTTGACGTCGCGGTGCATGCAGGCAGTTTATTTGCAGTGATCTTGTATTTTCGACAGGAAGTGGGGTCAATGTTGGTTAACTGGGTTGGCTCATTTTCTGGTAACCACAACCAAGAAAGTCGATTAGCTTGGCTCATTGCTTTAGGTACTATACCAGCAGGTCTATTGGGTTACTTATTTGAAGACTTCATTGAAAATAATTTTCGCAGCACCTTTGTTATTGCAATGTCTAGCATCATCTTTGGCTTATTACTGTGGTGGTCAGAAAAAGCATCCAAGCAAGCAAAAACTGAATATCAGCTGAGTTTAAAAAATGTGTTATTGATTGGTTTCGCTCAAGCCTTAGCGCTAATACCAGGCTCTTCCAGAAGCGGTGTTACCATGATGGCTGGCCTCATGGTCGGCTTAACTGCGAAAGGGGCAGCAAGGTTTTCATTCCTTTTATCTATCCCACTAATATTTGCTATTAGTGCCTATAAGTTGTTAAAACTGGTGCAATCAGCTGCCCCAGTGGATTGGACAGCTATTGGTCTTGGTACTTTTCTATCCTTCTTAAGTGCTTATGTTTGTATTCACTACTTCCTTATTTTGGTAGAAAAAATAGGCATGTTACCTTTTGTTATTTATCGCATTATTTTAGGTTTAGTGTTGTTGGCGTTTTTTGTTTAAACGCCAACACAAAGGAAGCTACCAATGAACAACAAGCTAATGTCAAAAGTAAGGAAACTGCACCGCTGGTTAGCTTTAATCGTTGGCATTCAGCTATTCATTTGGACTGCAAGTGGCTTGTATATGACGGCAATGCCACTTTATATGGTGCACGGCAAACATCTTATTAGTGCTACAGAACAACAAACCATTGATAACGTCAATAACCTATTTTCAATCAATCGACTTACTGAGTTACATCCTGATGCTACTTCGATAGAATTGAAACAAGTTGCTGGTACGCCGTTATATTTAGTCACAACACACAACAAAACCTACATCTATGATGCTTTGACTGGTCAGAGTAAAGAAGCAGTTTCACAGCAAAGAGCGCAAGGAGTTGCTGTTGCTAGCTATACTGGTAGTGGTGCAGTTTCTTCAGTTATCAAGATAGAAAGTAATGCGCAAGCACCAGAAATTGGCGGTAGAGCTACCCCAATCTGGCAAGTTAATTTTGACGACTGGGTCAACACCTCAATTTATGTTTCTAGTCGTGTAGAAAAGGTCGAAACCGTGCGTTCGGATATTTGGCGTGTGTTTGATTTCTTTTGGATGCTGCACATTATGGACTACTCAGAAAGGGAAAATTTTAATAACCCATTGGTGATCTTTATGTCTACTTTGGGTTGTTTTATTGGTTTGTCAGGTATCTTGTTATTTGTTTCTGGCTGGCAAAAAAGCCGACGTTTTCTGCGCTAAACGTGCGTTTTATATCTTTTTAGCTTAAAGGGGCGTGTCATGATCAAAGTACTAAAAGTATTAGCAATAAGTGCCATTTCTATTTTTTTACTGATCACTTTGGCGGCAACCATTAAGTTTAATTTTATTGACGTGCCCTATGTTGGTGGGGCAATGGTTTACATTGACCAAGATGGCAAGGAATTAAAACTCTACCATAAGGCAGATGGCTCAGTTGTAGTAAGGTTTGAACACAATGGCGAACCTATAACCTTTGTCGGTACTGCAGAAATGGTTGCGTCGGGTAGTCAATATATGGCTGACAATGGTGATTTTGCGTTTTGGTCGAAAGGCACGAAAGCCAGAGTGTTTAATGCTATGTGGCAACCTATTTTTACAGGCTTAATATCGACTGAACAGCAGGTTGAAAGTATTCGATTTTCACCTTCCGAGCAGCGCTGGTTTGATGATGTAGGCACTTGCCATACTTGTACGGTTGAAAACGGTTTTGGCCAAGATGGCTCAGTGGACAATGTTATTTGGCAAGAGCTTAACGTCGGTCTGAAAAACGATCTGGCTGAGTCACCATCAATACAAGAGGTTCAGATATTATTTGAACAGCATTATGCCCAGCAACCGGGCCAATACCCTGTTCATGTAAGCTACGAGCAAGGTAAGTTTACGATTTTGGTTGCGGTAGCAAAGGAACTCAAAGGTATAGATTTGTTAGACCCAAGAGGGCCATTGTTTGCTACATATGAAGTGTTATTAGAGTAGCTTTTTTGTTCTAGCCTTAGCCAACTACAGTTTTATCTTATCTCACCCATCGGTTATCGAATTAAACATTACATTTATAGGGGAATTAGTTAGAACTAGTCTGTTCGATCTTATCAGGCTCGCCCTCGAAACATTGAGTCGAAAAATAATAATAAGGCATAATAATGAAAACAATCACCCTAGCTATCGGCAGTGCTTTGCTGTCAGGCGCGGTATTAACTGCATGTTCAACCCAGCAAACCGCTGACACAGGAAACCAAACTATTACTATTGAATACCCAACAACGGCTAAAAAAGAAGTGGTCGACACCTATTTCGGGCAGAAAGTATCTGATCCATATCGTTGGTTAGAAGATGATATGAGTGACGAAACCGCGGATTGGGTGCAACGTCAAAATAAAGCCACTTTTGGCTATTTAGAGCAGATCCCATATCGCCAAGAGATTGAGAAAAAGTTAGCCAAGCTTATGGACTACGAAAAAGTAGGTATGCCATTTGTTGAAGGCAACTACACTTACTTTTATAAAAATGACGGTTTGCAAAACCAGTACGTACTGTATCGCACTAATAAACAAGGTCAAACCGAAGTATTTTTAGATCCGAACAAGTTCAGTGAAGACGGTACGGTATCTTTATCTAGCATTAAATTTACCGAAGATGGTTCTAAAGCGGTATATTTAATATCAGAAGGTGGCAGTGACTGGCGTAAAGCAAGAATTATCGATACTGAAACCAAAGAGATTATTGAGCCAGAGCTTGTTGATATTAAATTCAGTGGTTTGTCTTGGTTCAACAATGAAGGTTTTTACTACTCAAGTTACGACAAGCCAAAAGGCAGTGAGCTTTCGGCCAAGACTGATCAACACAAACTTTATTACCATAAACTAGGTACGCCACAGTCTGAAGACGCACTAGTGTTCGGTGGGACGGCAGCAGAAAAACATCGTTATGTGTATGGTGAAGTAAGTGATGATAAAAAGTATTTGTTGATCAGCGCGTCAGTGTCGACATCCGGCAACAAATTATTTATCAAAGAAATTGGCAAACAAGATGCGCCATTGGTAGCGATTGTTGATAATACAGATTCAGATACCAATTACATTGGCAGTAAAGGTGAGTACCTATTCCTTGAAACAAACTTAGACGCGCCAAATAAACGCGTGGTTAAAGTGAAAGCCTCGTCTCCAGCTATTGAGAATTGGCAGCAAGTTATTGCAGAAACAGACAATGTGTTAACTATCTCTACAGGTGGTAATTACATGTTTGCTCGTTACATCAAAGACGCGGCATCTATGGTGCAGCAGTATGACTTTGAAGGGAATAAGGTGCGTGAGATTGCATTACCTGAAGTAGGTTCAGCTGCTGGTTTCTCTGGTAAGAAAGCACAAAAGCAAGTTTATTACTCATTCAGCAATCAAAAAACGCCTTCAACTATTTTTGCCCTAGACCTAAATTCGGGTAAGTCAGAGGTTTATTCTAAGTCTAAAGTGAAATTCGACAGCGATAACTTTGTGTCGAAACAAGTGTTCTACAAGTCAAAAGACGGTACTCAAGTACCTATGATCATTACTCACAAAAAAGGCATTAAGCTAGACGGTTCAACTCCAACTATTTTATATGGTTATGGAGGCTTCAACATAAGTTTATTACCAAGCTTTAATTCAACTCGTGCTGCATGGCTAGAACTAGGTGGTATTTATGCAGTTGCTAACTTACGAGGTGGCGGTGAGTATGGTAAAAAGTGGCACGATGCAGGCACTCAAATGCAAAAACAAAATGTATTTGATGACTTCATTGCCGCAGCTGAGTATTTAACAGCAGAAGGTTATACTTCGAGTGATAAATTAGCAGTAATGGGCGGCTCAAATGGTGGCTTGTTAGTTGGTGCAGTGATGACTCAACGTCCAGAGCTATTCAAGGTAGCACTGCCTGCGGTTGGTGTATTAGATATGCTTAGATATCACACATTCACAGCGGGTGCTGGTTGGGCTTATGACTACGGCACAGCGCAAGACAGCAAAGAAATGTTTGAATACTTAATTGGCTACTCGCCAGTGCATAATGTAAAAGCGGGCACGCAATACCCGGCAACAATGATCACAACCGGTGATCACGATGACCGTGTTGTTCCAGCTCACTCATTTAAGTTTGCCGCTGAGCTTCAAGCTAAACAAGCAGGTGCTAACCCAACTTTGATCCGTATTGAAACTGACGCGGGTCACGGCGCTGGTACACCAACAAGCAAGATCATTGAGCAGTATGCCGATATCTTTGGCTTTACGCTTTACAACATGGGCGTTAAGTCAATCAACTAACCGTCATTTTGTACAGATATCTTTTATGGTATCTGTACAACTCTTTCCTCAATAGAATCCTAATATGTCCCTAAGCGTTAAGTTCTCGGTTTTTTATTTATTAGCTGTTACCGCCTCAATAGCTTACGACAAAGAATTTGGCCTTATAGCCACCATTTACTACTTTGGTCTATCGACAATAACTTTCATTTTTTATGCGTGGGATAAACGTTCAGCTGTTAAGAGTCGTTGGCGAGTAGCAGAAAATACGTTACATCTATTGGCACTACTGGGGGGCTGGCCTGGTGCCTTAATCGCCCAGCAAGTACTCAGGCACAAAACTCAAAAACAACCTTTTAAAGCGATCTTATGGGTAACCGTGAGCATTAATATTTGTGTTTTTATCTGGCTGTTGATGGCAGCAAAAGCGCCTGTAATGCATTGGCTTGATAATTTACTGCTAGGTTAGCTTTGGCTTTTTATAACAAAGATAGGTACAGATGAAAGTGCATCTGGCTCTATAGTATTGAGAAAAATTCACTTACCATTGGTAGTCTAATAAAGCTTTAAGGAAAGTGATCATGTCGCAAGCGTTGGAATTGGCAATACGCTATTTTGAATTATCAAACCGAAGTGACTTTGCGCAAATAACCTCTATGTTTGACCAAAGCTCAACCTTTTGTACTCGAACCTCAGAGTATTTTATTGGCGTCGATGACATTATGTCGATGCAAAAAGCTCACCATGGCAGTTATCAAAAACTTCATTGGCAGGTACTCGAAGTCAAGGAAGAAAAGCCAGGTGTGATCTGTTTTGATTTCCAATTTGAAGCAACCAAGCTAGATGGCGAGTCAGTCAGTTTTGCTGGGATAGAGTACGTAATTATTCAAAACGGTAAGATCAGACATATAGATGTAAGAAGTAAACCGTGACTGAACAACTGACGACTAGAGAGCTATCAACAGAGAATACAATTATAGAGCTGATTGGCCCTGAGCACACTGAGCTTCTGTATCAATACAACATTGACAATAGAAAACACTTAGCTCCGTGGGAGCCAACAAGAGCTGAAGAGTACTACAGTGTTGAAAGCACAGAATGTTTAATTGAGCAGTATCTAGTTGAGTACGAGCAGGGAACTTCGATTCGATATCTTGCCCTGAGCAAAGATAAGCAGAAAGTGATCGCAGTATGCGGCTTTACCAATATCGTTTATGGCCCTTTTCAAGCTTGCAACCTTGGCTACTCTATAAGTGAGGAACACCAAGGGAAAGGCATCATGAGGCAAATTTTAAATGTGCTAGTTACACAGATATTTGAACAGCTGAACTTGCATAGAATTATGGCCAATTACATGCCGAGTAATCGCCGAAGTGGTCATTTGTTAAAGCGCTTAGGGTTTGAACAAGAAGGCTTGGCTAAATCCTACTTGAAGATAGCAGGGCGCTGGCAAGACCATATTTTAATGTCAAAGCTGAACCCGGATCACGAAACCGATTAACCTTGCAAAAGCTCAAAATCAATCATAAAGACAGCAGCCTAAACTTTAACAAAGCCTAACATTTCGCTACAAAACTAATAAAAAGTGAGACAATTCTGTGCTACTGATTTACTTAGGCCAGTGTTAATTTGTTACTCAGACATTTGCTAACAACAGAGAGTACAGATGATGAACAATTGTTTAACCGCGGAAGAAGTTAAAGTTTTGATGGAAGTGTTTGCCTGTAATGATGATATCTTGATTGATGACTTCAGCGACATAAAAAGTGCTGGGTTTAGTGAATTCACCCTTGAAGATAGCAATAGCCAAACCAGTTATAAGTTTGGCACTGAGCTGAGTTAATACAAGCCTAATTAGCTGGGGCCATTAGACTTGTGCTGCTTTGACAACTGCGACAGCCTCGGCTCTAACATTACTCAATTGTTCGCGGATAGCTGCACCTTTAAAGCCCTGTTTAACAATATCTTGTACCGCTACTTTATTCGCCTGTTGATAACACTGAGCCAGGTAAGTTGCTTGCGGGTATTCTCTTTGTTCAAACCCAGTTCTGCCTCGCATATCTGCAGTACAGGCAAGTAAGAATAGTTCGAACCGTTCTGGTTTGCGCCACACATCTAAACTATCAAACAGTCTAATGATAGTGCTTGGTTTTAACTCAAAGGCTTTATGGCAATGGGTGTGGTATTCACTGACTAATAAAGACAGCTCTTTGAATTCATTTGGCGCTTTAATTCTATTACACAAAGCTTTTATTGGTGCTAAGCCTTTTTTCTCATGGCCGTGATGACTAGGCCACTTTTCGGCAGGAGTTAGTGCTTTGCCTAAGTCATGAGTTAACGCCGCAAATCGCATTGGCAGTGACTCAGACAGTAGTGAAGCTTGTTCTAGCACCATAAGAGTATGAACACCTGAATCAATTTCTGGGTGCCATTTTTCAGGATTTGGTACGCCCCAGAGTTTATCAATTTCAGGGAAGACTTGCGCTAAGGCGTCGCAGTCTCGAAGAACTTGAAAGTAGATATGCGGCCTTTTCTCGGCAAGTGCAGATTGTGTTTCTTGCCAGACTCGTTCAGCAACTAATGTTTTAAGCTCACCAGAACTTGCAATTTCTCGCATTAATTCGACGGTTTCAGCAGCAACGGTGAAACCTAAGTGGTGATATCTGGCGGCAAAGCGTGCAACACGAAGAACCCGCAAAGGGTCTTCGACAAATGCTGGAGAAACATGGCGTAAGGTTTTGCTCGCTAAATCTTGCTGACCTTTGTATGGATCAATGACATTACCGTCTTGGTCTTGCGCCATTGCATTGATGGTTAAATCACGACGGATAAGGTCTTGCTCTAAGGTTATCTCCGGAGAAAAGTCACAAATAAAGCCAGTATAACCTTCGCCTTGTTTTAGCTCAGTTCTTGCTAGCGCGTATTCTTGATTTGTTTTTGGATGCAGAAATACTGGAAAAGACTTTCCTACCTGCTGATAACCTAAGTCCAGCATTTGTTCTACCGTAGCGCCGGTCACTAAGTAGTCTCTGTCTTTTACTGGGTATTGCAGCAGTTGATCTCTAACTGCGCCGCCAACAAGGTATATCTGCACAACTTCTCCTAATGCGAGTTAATCCAATTGGTATGGTTCACCTCTTATTATATTCTGTTATCATCTTGATGTCGTGACTTAACAAAGAAAACAACCTTGTACTTAGAATATTTCGGCTTACAAAACGAGCCATTCAATATCGCACCAAACCCAGCAATGCTTTTCCCTAGTGCTAGGCACCAAGAAGCCATTGCCTATTTAAAATATGGACTTAGAGGAACCGGTGGCTTTGTCATGCTTACTGGTGAAGTGGGCACGGGAAAAACCATGGTTAGCCGTGCAGTATTAGCCGATATTCCAGAGCACTTTAATGTCGCTTACTTACTCAATCCAACGCTAAATAGTGTGCAGTTATTGCAGTCTGTTTGTGAAGCGTTTGGCATTGAAGTAGAGAATAACAGTGAACACAAGCAACTAAGTGATGCCTTGCAACAGTTTTTAATTCAACAGGATCAAGTTGATAAGCCTTGTTTATTGGTCGTCGACGAAGCCCAGCACTTAAGCGCTGAAGCATTGGAGCAATTAAGGTTGTTTACCAATATTGAAACCAATGAAAAGAAATTGTTGCAGATCATTCTTATTGGTCAGCCAGAGTTACAAGAAAAGTTAAACACCCGCGAGTTAAGACAGTTAGCGCAAAGGATAACTGCTCGTTATCATTTGTTACCGTTAACTGAAGAAGAAAGCTTTTTCTACATTAATCATAGGTTACAGGCGGTAGGTGGCGCTCGCCCTTTATTTAGTAAAAAGGTGATAAATCAAATATTCAAAGCCAGTCATGGCACGCCAAGGTTAATTAATTTAATCGCTGATCGCGCTTTAATGGGAACTTTTGCCCAAGGAAAACAGACTGTAGATAAGCAAGTAGTGCAACAAGCGATTAAAGAAGTATTACCAGGGCAAGAACTCAGTTCCAATAGCAGTAAGCCTTGGCTGTGGCCTGTTGTCATTGGCAGTGTTGCCTTAGCTGTTTCTGCAGCAGCTGCATTTACTCTGTTATAGGAAGACCAATGAGTTTTTTATATCAAGCTTTGATTAAAGAGCAACAAAAAGGCCAGCAAACAAAGCCTGACTCAACACCAGAACTGGGCAATTTCGCTGTACCACCAAGTCCTGTGCAACCAACAATTCAGCAGCAATCTGCATTTAATATGGCAGCTCATGCAACGCCAGAGCAAAAAGGCACAAGTCATTGGTTTTGGCTAGTTATAGCCAGTCTGCTAATGCTGGTTGGGTTATTAGCTGGATATTTATTTGCTAGTAAAACTAATTCATCCTCAGTTGAACAACAATTGTATTCGAGCATGCAACAACAAGCTGAATTAATGCAGCAGAAACAACAAGAGTTAGAGCAAAGCCTCAGCGCTATCCAACAAAGCACCGTTAACTCTGTAGAGCCAGAGGTGAATGTTCCAGTCGAAGCGACACCAGAAGACAAGCAAATCGAGGTAGCGGTAGATCAAGATGGTCAAATACAAACACAAGTAACCGATATCGCCTTGGAACAAGAGGATAGCGGACAACCTCTGGTACGTACTATTTTGCCAGAGTTACCGATGGATGAGATCCCTGACGCGCTAAAATCGAGTTTTGAAAACGCAGTCAAAGCAACGGAACAAAAACAAAACCCAAAGCTGTTTGAAGCGCAGGTTAGCACAGGTTCGAGCTTACCTTTGATCACCGAATTAAAACTAAGCGATATTTATTGGGTGCCTAATATTGAGTACCAAATGCATATTTATGCTTCTGAGCCGAGTGAACGTTGGATCAGAATTAACGATCAAACATTAAATGAAGGCGATGCTTTGATTGATAATTTGGTGTTATTGGAAATTAGGCAAGATCAGATCATTTGGCAGGGCAATAACAAGCGTTTTGCGCAAAATGCACTTGAAGACTTCGTTAAACAATAAGTCATTAAGCCAGCTAAAAAACAAGTTTCACTACTTAAACTTATTCTTGCTGGAGGTAAATTATTTTGCCTCCAGCAACTAAGCTCACGTCATACAAAGTCTATGTTTTTAGCTAGCTCAACAGAACTTGTTTGAAGAACTTTAACATATCAAGCCTAAAATCTTCCGGTTTGACACTACGGTCAATCTCATCAGTCACGCCTTTAGCAGATAAGTCGATGATCTTTGGCTCGATATAGCATTTATTTCCCACGCTGTAGAACACATTCACGCTAGGGGCTATAGGGTTGACTGGGTTTGATTTAATAACAATGCCCAGCTTATTGCTCTTCATTTTTACTAGAGTGCCAACGGGATGGATGCCCATGCACTTAATGAACTCATTCACTAAATCTTGATCGAAGGTACTGCCACTCTCACTGCGCAGAATTTTAAATGCACTTACAGGCGTCTTTGCACCCTTATAGATGCGCTCAGCTGTGATGGCATCATAGCAGTCCACAATCTTCGCCATTTTAGCGTACATACTAAGCTGCTCAGCAGTCTTGTTGTTTGGATAACCCGTACCGTCAACATTTTCATGGTGGTCTTGCACGATTTCTAGGCTTAAAGGCGATAAACCTTTAGCTTTACTAAGCACCTTATGACCCATGTTAACATGCTGTTCAACGTTAGCTCGCTCTTGTTCAGATAGTTCGCCTTTTTTATTCAAAATGCTGCTTGGAATGGCGATCATGCCAAGATCCATTAACATAGCACCAGTGGCCAACTCTTGAATAACGTCTTTGTCGAGTTTTAGGTGTTTGGCAAAAATAGTCATGATGATGGCAACGTTAATGGAATGTTCCATTAAATACTGATCTTTTACTCGCATTCGAGTCATACAAGCCAAAGCGTCTTGGTTGCGGAATACCGAGTCAATTAAGCCCGTAGCAGCGCCTTTTATGGCATCCGTATCGATTGGCGCACCAGCTTTCATGTTATCGAAGGTTTTCGATTGGATTTGTTTTGCTTGCTGGTATAGCTCAGAGGCTTGGTTAATTTCTTTATCAAAAGCAACTGTCTTGGTTTTTTCCTGCTCTGGCTGTTTTTCCGTTTGTCTCTGCTGTTGCGGGCTTTCTTCCACAAGTTTACTTTTACTCAAGTCCACCAATACCTTAGTAACACCTTGGTCACTTAGCTTGGCGATTGCTTGTGCAGTGCTGACTAAACCTTGAGTTTTAATTTTCAAAGAGCCCGATTGCTCGACGACCTGAGCGATATACATGCCCGGTTTTAATTGATTAATAGTAAATTCTTGATGTTCTTGCGACATAAACTTTTGGTGAGAAAAATGAGTAGCTTATCTATATTAAAGTAGCAGAAGTTGTGGCTTATACCCACTACTTTTTAGTATCGCACAGGAATTTTTTTCTAATGTCCGATAAGTCGATTTACCTTGACGGTTAAAGTCCCTATAATACGCGGCTAATTTTGTCTAAATAAGAGAATGTTTCTTCCGTGTCCAAACCTATCCAAGCAATTCGAGGTATGAATGATTGTTTGCCAAATGAGACTGCTCAGTGGCAACAAGTAGAGTCTGTTATTCGCCAAGTTGTTGCGAGTTACGGCTATTCAGAGATCCGCTTTCCAATTGTTGAATTTACTGACTTGTTTAAACGCTCAGTTGGTGAAGTAACGGATATCGTTGAAAAAGAAATGTACACCTTTGAAGACCGCAATGGGGATTCTTTAACTTTGCGTCCAGAAGGTACAGCGGTTTGTGTTAGAGCGGCTAACCAAGGTGCATTGCTTTACAACCAACAACAGCGTCTTTGGTACATGGGACCAATGTTCCGTCATGAGCGTCCACAGAAGGGGCGTTATCGTCAATTCCACCAGTTTGGTGTTGAATCTTATGGCTTCGATACAGCGGATATGGATGCCGAAGTTATCATTTTATCGGCTCGACTGTGGAAAGCATTCGGTATTACTGAACACTTGCGTTTAGAAATCAACTCATTGGGCTCAAACGAAGCGAGAGCTCAGTACAGTGCCGCATTGGTTGCTTATTTAGAACAACATATTGATAAGTTGGATGAAGACTCAAAACGTCGTCTAACGACTAACCCGTTAAGAATTTTAGACAGCAAAAATCCTGAAGTTCAGCAAGTATTAACCCAAGCTCCAACTTTATCTGAGTACTTAGATGAAGAGTCAGTGGAGCACTTTGCTGTACTTAAACAGCGTTTAGATGCGGCGGGTATCGAATACACAGTAAATGAAAAATTAGTACGTGGCCTAGATTACTACAACCGTACAGTATTCGAGTGGATCACTGAAAGTTTAGGCTCTCAAGGTACAGTATTAGCTGGTGGTCGTTATGATTCACTGGTTGAACAGCTAGGTGGTAAAGCAACACCTGCTGTTGGTTTTGCTATGGGTATTGAACGATTGGTTCTGCTGTTGCAAACTTTAGAAGTTTTGACGGAACCAACTAGTACGGCTGATGTCTATATGGTCGCTGCAGGTGCAGGTACTGAAGTTCAAGCGGTAGCTTTAGCGGAGCAGTTGAGAGATCAAGCGCCAGAATTAAGGGTTGTGACTCACTCAGGTGGCGGCAACTTTAAGAAGCAAATGAAGCGTGCAGATAAAGTAGGCGCTGCGGTTGCTTTGATCCTAGGTGAAGACGAATTAGCAAATCAACAGGTAGCAATAAAACACTTGCGTGCACAAGCCGAGCAAGAACTTGTTGGTTGGAATGAATTGGCAGAACGTTTAACAGCGATTCTGGCTTAAATAGATAATAGGTGAGTCTTAGTTGACTTATCGTTGCAAATATAAAAGATAAGCAGGCGATGAAGCCGTGCAGTATATCAAGAGGTAGTAATGGAAGTTTACTCAACTGAAGAACAACAAGTTGAAGCGATTAAAAAGTTTTGGCAAGAAAATGGCACTAACATCATCGTTGGTGCGGTATTAGGTTTTGGCGGTTTTGGCGGCTGGAACTGGTACAAAGACAAGCAGATTGAAGAAAAAGAAGCCGCATCTGCGCAATATGAAGAGTTTGTTACTGCAGCGGTTGAGCAAGGTGCAAATTCTGACTCGTTAAACCAAGACTTAGCTAAGTTTACAGCAGCCCATGGCGATTCTGGTTACAACATTTTTGTGCAACTGGTTGCAGCTAAACAAGCGGTAACAGACGGTAAGTTTGAGCAAGCGGAAAAGAATTTAGCGGCGGCAGTGAAACAAACTGAAGACGAAAGCTTAAAGTCTTTAATTCTAGTTAGACAAGCAAGAGTTCAAGTTCAATTAGCAAAGTATGATGCTGCACTTAGCACTTTAGGTTCAGTAACAAATGAAGCTTTTGCGGCGACAGCATCTGAATTAAAAGGTGATGTATACCTAGCACAAGGTAACTCTGACAAGGCTCGCACTGAGTATCAAGCAGCAGCAGATAAAGGCGGCTTAGAAGGCAATACTCTATTAAAAATGAAGTTGGATGACTTAGCCGTTTCTACTGCATCAAATAGCTAATAGGTTGTTATCATGGTAAAGCAATTTCAACTTAAAGCCTTTGGCTTAGCAGCGATGCTAGCTTTGGTCGGTTGTGAATCAACTGACGAGATCACAGAAAACACGGTCGCTGAGATTAAACCTATTACTGAAAAGTATGAAGTTGATGTTGAGTGGCAAGAGTCGGCAGGTGAAGGCGTAGGTAACTTTTTCTCTAACCTATCACCTGTGGTTGATGGTGACATGATCTTTGCTGGCAGCCGAGCTGGTGACGTGTATGCATTCAATAAAGCTGATGGTGACTTAGCTTGGTCTACCGATATTCGTCAAACGCCTCCTAGTTTATGGAGCACATTGACCTTTGAAACGATTAAGCCAGCTAAATTAAGCGGCGGTATAACTGCAGCTTACGATAACCTTTACATGGGTACTGAAGAAGGTGAAGTTATCGCCCTGTCACAAAAAACAGGTGAAATAATTTGGCGTTCAGAAGTAAAAGGTGAAGTTGTTGCAGCACCTAGTGCTGGTGAAGGTTGGGTGGCAGTGATGACGTCTTCAGGACACATAGCTGTATTACATCCAGACACAGGTGAACAACGTTGGTCTGCAGAGACTGATGTGCCAGCTTTATCGCTACGTGGAACAGCATCCCCGGTAGTTGCTAATGGCGGTGTACTAATTGGTACTGCAACAGGCAAGTTAGCGGTATTCTTATTAGATAAAGGTATCCCTGCGTGGGAACAAGCAATTGGTAAAAGCCAAGGTTCAACTGAGCTAGACCGCTTAATTGACGTTGACTCTAGCCCGTTAGTTAATGGCACCACAGTTTATAGCATTGCTTATAATGGCAATTTAGTTGCGCTAGATATGATATCTGGTCGAGTGAAATGGAAGCGTGAGTACAGTTCTTATCGCAACCTTGCTATTGATGGCAGAACCATATACTTAACCGATGCTAAAGGCAGCGTATCAGCAGTTGATGCAACCAGTGGTATTGAACGTTGGAGTACAGCTGAGCTGAAAAACAGAAAGTTAACTCAGCCGGTTATATACAAAGACACTTTAGCGGTAGCTGACTTTGAAGGTTACATTCACTTTATTGACAGAGAATCTGGTGAAGTGGTGGCTCGTCACCAATACTTCAACGGTTGGTTAACAGGTGAAGAAGGTGCTCAGGCAAGAATGTCAGTTTCCGATGAGCTACTGTTTGTTCAGACAAGAGACGGTGAAGTTAGCGCACTTAAGCTAAACTAAAACCAGACATAAATTTTTGTGAAGCTTTACACCTATAATGGGTGTAAAGCTTTTATCGTTTTTATAGCCGCAATTATTAACCAATAGTTTCGGCCTTATTTGAGGTGATTTCATGCTTCCAGTGGTTGCATTGGTCGGCCGACCGAATGTTGGCAAATCAACGTTATTTAATCGATTAACCAAAACCCGTGATGCGTTAGTAGCGGATTTTCCAGGCTTAACGAGAGACCGTAAATACGGTCAGGCTACGCATGCGGAAAACAACTTCATTGTTGTTGATACCGGCGGTATTGATGGTACTGAAGAAGGTATCGAAGTAGAAATGGCAGAGCAGTCGTTGTTAGCCATTGATGAAGCAGATGTCGTGCTATTTTTAGTGGATGCGAGAGCGGGCTTAACGGTAGCGGATGAAGCCATTGCTTCACACCTGCGTAAGCAAAACAAAACCACTTTCTTAGTTGCCAACAAAACCGATGGTATTGACGGTGACAGTGCAAGTGCTGAGTTTTACTCATTAGCACTTGGTGATGTACACCAAATTGCCGCAGCCCATGGTCGTGGTGTTGCTGCACTTTTAGACCGAGCATTACTGCCTGTTATTGAGGAGTTAGCACAAGAGCTAGCAGAAGATAGTGACCAAGATGACGTTGAAAATGATGACTTCGACGACATGATCATCACTTCTGAAGCTGACCTAGATGCATTAGAAGAAGAGGCGGCACTGCCGTTTGAAGATGTACCAATCAAGTTTGCTTTAATTGGTCGTCCAAACGTTGGTAAGTCAACACTAACTAATAGAATGCTTGGCGAAGATCGTGTTGTTGTGTATGACATGCCTGGCACTACGCGCGACTCTATCTACATTCCAATGACACGTAACGAACAAGATTATGTGATCATCGATACTGCAGGTGTTCGCCGTCGTGGCCGTATCCGTCAAACGGTAGAAAAATTCTCAGTAGTTAAAACACTACAAGCGATTGAAGATGCAAACGTAGTGGTATTAGTGTTGGATGCACGAGAAGGCATTTCAGACCAAGACTTGAGCTTGTTAGGCTTTGCTTTAAATGCAGGTCGTTCAATTGTTATCGCAGTAAACAAATGGGATGGCTTAGACCAAGGTGTGAAAGATGACGTTAAACGCGAATTAGACCGTCGTTTAGGTTTTATCGACTTTGCTCGTTTGCACTTTATCTCAGCGTTACACGGCACTGGCGTAGGTCACTTGTATGAGTCAATTGATGAAGCGTATCGTAGCGCAACTAAGCGTATTTCTACGTCTATGGTAACTCGTATCATGAAGATGGCTCAGGACGATCACCAGCCACCTATGATCCGAGGCCGCCGTGTTAAGCTTAAATATGCTCACGCTGGTGGTTATAACCCACCTCGAATTGTTATTCACGGTAACCAAGTTAACGACTTACCAGACTCGTACAAGCGTTACCTGATGAACTACTATCGCAAAGCGTTAGATGTTATGGGTACACCGATTAAGATTGAATTCCGTGAAGGCGACAACCCGTTCTCGGAAAACAAACAAAAATCCATGACGTTATCTCAGCAACGTCGTGCAGGTGGCTTTATTAAGCGTCACAAAAAGCGTAAATAAAAACGAAAAGAGCGACCATGAGTCGCTCTTTTTTTATCTGAAATTGAAAGCTTACTTAAGCTTAGCTGGGATCAAAGGTTTGGCGGCATTCGATGTTTTGTCGCTTGCTCATAAGCAAAGCCAGCTTCAATCATTTGACCTTCATGTTCAGGGTTAGTAAAGAAGGATAAGCCGACAGGCAAGCCATGAACGTAACCCATTGGTACTGTGATATGTGGATAACCAGAAACGGCAGCGGCAGAAGTTGCTGAGCCAGAGAAGTTATCACCATTGATTAAATCGATTTTCCAAGCAGGGCCTGTAGTCGGGGCTATTAGCACATCTAGGTTATGCTCATTAATTAATAGGTCAATGCCTTGCTCTTGAGTTTTTTGTTTAGAAGAGGCTAGCGCTTTTTTATAGTCTTCTGAGGTTAAGCCATTCGTCGCTTCTGCGGCTTCAAAGATCTCTTGTTGGAAAAAAGGCATTTCTTTCGCACTATTTTCTTTGTTGAAGCTGATCAGCTCACTCAAGGTTTTTGGTAAGCCGTCTTTGGTATTGGCCAGATAAGCTTTGATATCGTGTTTAAATTCATAAAGCAGCACTTGATACTCATCGCCACCCCAATCACCAGCTTGCTCGAACGATAACTCATCGACAATGACAGCGCCTTGTTTTTTCAAATCAGTAACCGCTTGTTCAAACTGTTCATCAACGCCTTTGTGGTAACCCGTCAGTTGTCTAACAATGCCAATACGTTTGCCTTTTAGGCCATCTTTTTTCAAATGTTGAAGTGGCTTTAATGTGGTGGTTTTGGTTCCTGTATCTTGTTTATCAACCGCTGTGATAGCGGATAATACAACAATTGCATCTGTCACATTACGTGTCATAGGACCTGCGGTATCTTGGCTGTGGGCAATTGGAATGACACCAGAGCGACTAACAGTACCCAATAAAGGTTTGTAACCAACAATACCGTTAACGGCAGCAGGACAGGTAATTGAGCCGTCTGTTTCAGTGCCAATGGCGACAGTAGCTAAGTTAGCTGCGATTGCACTACCAGAGCCTGAACTAGAGCCACATGGTGAGCGAGTAATGTCATATGGATTTTTTGTTTGACCATACATAGCAGTCCAACCGCTTGATGAGGCCGTTGAACGGAAGTTTGCCCATTGACTTAAATTAGCTTTACCCAAAATGATGGCACCGGCGTTCCGTAATTGAGTCACTAAAAACGCATCTTGCTCTGGAAAGTTGTGCTCTAACGCATAAGAACCTGCTGTATTTGCCATGCCATCAGCGGTATCGATATTGTCTTTTAACAACACAGGAATACCATGTAATACACCGACTAAGCCTGAGCTGGTTAATTTTTTATCCAAGGCTTTGGCTTCTTTAATGGCGTTGGGATTAATTTGCACCACTGAATTTAATTTAGGGCCGTTATCATCGAATTGTTCAATTCTGTTTAGGTAATGTTTCACCAGTGCTTCGCTGCTTAGTGAGCCAGTTTGCATTTGTTGGTGTAATTGAGGGATCGTTAAGTTTTCGTCTATGTTGGCAAAGCTAGAAAAGCTCAAACATAACAAAAGGACTGTGGTAGCAAGACGCATAATAGTTATTCTAATTATTGTTGGAAGTTAAGTTATATCTTAGTTGCTTAAATTTTGTCTAGTAAAGCTGAAATCGCAACCGATGAATAAAAGGTATAATAAGTTGGCTATAAATCACACACCGATAAATCATCCCCACTTACTTTACTCGATTTAACCCCGTTTTAACCAAACGCTACTTATTATGCTGTCATCGACAAATAGATGAGAGCAATTATGCCGCGAATTTCCATATGGTTAACGGCGTCTATGGTGCTAGCAATAACAGGCTGCAGTACATTTAGTGACGTTAATTATGAACAAAAGGCGAAAACTGAATTAGCGCAACTGGCAAATAGCCAATTGGTAACAATAGAGCAAAATTTTGCTCTTGCTGAATTGTTATCAAGTCCCGAGCTAGATGCTCTAGTTAAGCAAGCTATTGAGCACAATCCAAGTTTAATGCAAACCTTGCTGACACTTAAAGTGAGTCAACAAAAGTACAACCAAGTTTCAGCGTCACAATGGCCTAGTCTATCGGCTAACATCAACGCAAATCGCAAACAGGACACAGCAAACAATTACACTGCTAGTTTGGACTTGAGCTGGACACTTGATGTGTGGCAGCAGCTAGACAATGCTAGCAGTGCTCAATTAGCTAGTGCCTTAGCCTCTGAGTTTAACTACCAAGCGGCTAAAGACTTATTAGCGGCCAATGTTATGCAAACTTATTTGCAGTTGATCCAGTACGCTCAGTTAATCTCAATCCAAAAGCAGAATGTAGAAACCCTTGCCACTAATGAACAGATCATTGTCAGTCGCTACCGCAAAGGGCTAATCGATTTAAAAGATTTAGATACTGCTAAAGCCAATACCCAAAGTGCACAATCGACTTTGGTTGACTATGAGTATCAATACCAACAGGTTACTGCCAATTTAGCCCTATTAACAGGGACAACAGAAGTCGACTTAGCTTATTTGACGGTATTTCCAGAGGTTAATAAGGCAATTAGCCAACTTGATACTGTCCAACTAGGGCGTAGACCTGATTTACAACAAGCTTACCAAACCATTGTGGCTAACCAGTATCAACACAAAGTCGCTTACAAGGCACTGTTACCTGAATTTAGTTTGACGGCGTCATTAGCCAATACCGATCAAAATTTTCATCAAGCGTTATTCGGCTCTTCTGCTTGGCAATTGCTAGGGCGATTAACGGCGCCTTTGTTTAATGCGGGTAAACTAAAAAGCGATGCAGAAATTGCAAAGCTAAACGCCGAGCAAAGCTATTGGTCGTTCAGAGAAAAATTATTAAATGCAGTCAATGAAGTTGAGCTGGCTTGGCAACAAGAGCAAACATTAAGTAACAGAATTGAGCTGACGAAATCGGCCTACGACAGTGCTAAACGCAGTGAAGTTACTTACACCGAACGTTATCGACAAGGCACAGTTTCACTACTGGATCTGCTGCAAATTCAACAATCTACTTTTTCATTACAAAGTCAACTTAGCCAACTTAACTACCAACGTTTAAGTAACCGTATTCAGCTGGGGCTGGCACTAGGTTATGGAGTATAAACATGCCATTGAATAAATCTAAATTAGTCATTACCGCCATTGCAGCGGCCTGTATTTTTGCTGCGGTTGGTATTAACAGTGTCCTTTCGGCGTCACAAAAAAGAACGCCTCCACCACAAGCGCCAGCTGTTGCACCTATGGTGTCTGTGACTCAAGTTAAAGCAGTGACAGGATCAGCTTCGGTTACCGCTTATGGTGAAGTGACCTCTCGTAATCAACTTGATTTAACTTCGCAAGTTAGCGGCCAGCTTGTTTATTTATCGCCTAAGTTTCTGTCAGGTAAGCAGTTTGCAAAAGGTGAAGTGTTGGCTCGCATTGAACCTGTTATCTACCAGCAAGCGCTAGCAACGGCTAAGGCCAACTTGGCTGATGCTAAATTGGCATTGGCGCAAGAACAGCTTAATAGCGAACAAGCCAAGCAGGAGTGGCAGCAATCTGGTTTGGCAACGGAAACTGCATCGGATTTGGTATTACATATCCCGCAGTTAGAAGCGGCAAAAATGAAACATGAAATGTCGTTAAAGGCGCTGGAAAAAGCCAAATATGACCTAGCACAAACTGAAATTGTGGCGCCATTTGATGCGTTAGTGGTAGCGCGTTCAGTCCAGCTAGGCTCGAATATTCAAACGGGAACGGTGATCGGTCAATTATACGATACCTCATTGTTTGAAGTGTCTCTGCCTTTATCCGCACAACAATGGCAGCTTTTGCCAAATAGCTATACCGAAGGTAACGCAAGTATTGCGGTTGAGCTTGTTGACCAAGCTAATCAGCACCGCTGGCAAGCACGAGTTGACAGAAGAGAAGCGCACATTAATAGCGCAACCAGACAAAGGTCGTTAGTGGTCGCGATAGATAAACCTTTAGCACGGCAAGCACCATTGTTTCCAGGCAGCTTCGTTAAAGCTGAGTTAACAGGCCAGAGCTTCTCTGGATTATGGCAAATTCCAGCATCGGCAATGATAGATACAGGACGAGTTTGGCAAGTGACAGAGCAGGGCGTTTTAGCGTATTTACCAGTGCAGCTGAAATTCTCCGATGGTAACTATGCCTATGTATTGCCAAAGGCTGACGTCAAACAAGCGCAAGTGGTGAACCGCCCGCTTTCTAGTTATTTAGAAAACATGAAAGTACAAGTAAAGGTTGAGGGTTAATCTATGAGCAGTCCTAACCAACAAAAAGGCATTATTGCTTGGTTCGCTGCCAATTCGGTGGCGGCCAACTTACTCATGTTGTCTATTATCTTTTTAGGCATCATGTCTTTTAATCAATTGCGCAAAGAAGCCTTCCCATCCAGACCTTCTGATACCATTAGTATTGCCATGACCTATAACAGTGGCGATGCAACTTTATCAGAGCAAGGCATAGCGATAAAAATTGAAGAAGCGTTAGCTACAGTGCAAGGCATTAAGCGGGTAACTTCAACTTCTAATGCCAACGGTGCCAGAGTCGCTGTTGAAGCACTATCTAGTTATGATCTCGATATTCTACTTAGAGACGTAAAAGCCAAAGTAGACGCTATCTACAGTTTCCCAGCAGAGGCTGAAAAACCTATTGTAGCGATTCAAACAAGGTTAAACCACGCCTACTCGGTCAAAATCTTTGGCAATGTTGAAAGAGCTGCGTTGCAGTCTTTGGCTGAACGAGTAAAAGCCGAACTTCTTGCCAAATCGGCCATTTCAAATGTCACCATTACAGGCAAAGCTGAGCCTATGATGTCGATTGAATTAGACGAACAAAAACTACAAGCCTATGGCTTAACCTTTTCCGATATCGCTAATGTGGTAAATAGTGAGTCAAGCACAGCTATATCCACGAGCTTGCGTAACCAAGACAAAGTCATTCGTCTTAAGGTGTCAGATCAAGCATACAGCCAACAAGAATTTGCGCAAATTGTCCTAATGTCAGCAGCGGATGGCAGCCAAGTACTGCTAGGTGATGTTGCCAAAGTCAGCGATGAGTATGCTGACGATGTGTTTGTGGTAGGTCGTTATAACGGTCAACCGGGAATGGGCATAGAGATAAAAGTAGACGAGTACGGTGACGTATTAAAAATAGTTGAACAAGCCGATCAAGTCATTGGCAAATGGCAGAAAAGCGCTTTGTTACCGCAAGGGGTGAGTATTGAAACTTGGAATGATGGCAGTGAGTTGATCCGAGACCGCTTAGCGCTGTTAATCAAAAACGCACTATCAGGTATTGCCTTAGTATTTTTAGTACTCGCTCTGTTTTTGAATTTGCGGGTGGCCATTTGGGTAACTGCAGGCTTACCGTTTATCTTTTGTGGCACCCTATTTTTTATGACCGACTCATTTACCGCCATGACGATAAATGAAATGACCACGTTCGGCTTTATTCTCGCTTTAGGTATTGTTGTTGATGATGCGGTAGTCGTCGGGGAAAGCATTTATGCCACCAGAAAGAGCCAAGGTGATACCTTGGCAAGCACGATTCTTGGCACTCAGAAAGTTGCAACGCCCACGGTGTTCGGTGTGTTAACCACGGTTGCCGTATTTATCGCTCTATCGAATGTTGAAGGGGGAATGGGCAATGTTTATTCGCAGTTTGCTGTTGTGGTAACTATTTGCTTACTGCTCTCTGTGGTTGAGTCTAAGTTGATATTACCTTCTCATTTAGCCCACTTAGATACGCACCGAAAAGCACAAACTGGCTGGCGAGATCTATGGCCTAGTATTCAACACAAAGCCGATGCAGGTTTACAGTGGGTTAGCGATAACTGGTATCAGCCAGCGATCAAGTACGCGATTAACTATCGTTATGCAGTTATTTGCGGCTTTATCACTATCTTTATTTTGGTTCTTGGTATGCCACAAAGTGGCGCTGTGCGTATGGCATTTTTCCCGCAAATACCGGGTAGTACGATTGAAGCAAATATGACCATGCAAAACGATGCTAGCTTTGGTCAAACCAACAAAAACTTAGCGCATTTGGAGTCAATGGCTTATCAAGCTGACCAACAGTTGTTGGATAAATACCAAGTACAACAAAGCGGTATTAATACGCTTGAACTGATTGCTGAAAGTGACCTTACAGGGGCCATCGTTGTTGAATTAACAGAGCAAGCGCCATACGGTTTAAATGAATATACTCGAGTTTGGAATCAATTAGCGGGTAAACCAGAAGGGGTTAAAAAGCTAGATATACGCACAGGCTGGGGCGGTGGAGATAACTTCAAGGTGGAACTTAAAGCTTGGGACAACGATACCATTATTGCGGCAGGTAAAAAAATCAAACAGAGCATTGTTGACCTTGCTGGGGTCAGTGGAGTGGATGATAACTTTGACTCAGGCCAAGCTCAGTTTAAGTTCACTTTGAATGAACAAGGTAAAGCTCTGGGGCTAACAAGTAGCAATTTATCTCGCCAAATACTACAAGCGTTCGGTGGTGAAATCGTGCAAAGGTATCAAAGAGGCAAAGATGAAGTGAAAGTCCGTATTCGTTACCCAGCTGAGCAAAGGCAAAGTGCGGATGATGTAATGAATGCCAATGTGCGCTTAGACAATGGTCAAGTTGTGCCACTGACTTTAGTTGCTGATATTGACTCTGAGTACCAACAAAACGAGATCACCCGAATCTCTGGTTTACCAGCGGTTTACGTTACTGCTTCGGTGGATAAAGATATTATTTCCACCAATGAACTGGTTAATCAATTAAAGCAGTCGTTAGTTCCTGAGCTGGAAGCTACTTACCCTGATTTAACCATTCACTTCGCCGGTGAAGCTGAACAACAAGAAGAAACAACCAATTCAATGACCAAGCTATTTATTATGGCAATGGGAGCAATTTATATCTTATTGGCCGTGCCAACTCGTTCGTATATTCAGCCATTGATCATCATGACGGCAATTCCGTTTGGTTTGGTCGGGGCGATATTGGGGCATTGGTGGAATGATATGATCCTAAGCATTCTATCCTTCAATGGCATCATTGCGTTAAGCGGCGTAGTAGTAAATGACAGTCTCTTGCTCGTATCAAGGTACAATCATATTAGGAAGGAACAATCGAACGTTAAGCAGGCTATTCAGTTAGCTTGTACTAGTCGTCTAAGAGCGGTATTGCTAACTTCGGTGACGACTTATGCTGGTTTGATGCCGTTGCTTTCTGAAACTTCAGCACAAGCACAATTTATTATTCCTGCGGCGGCTTCGTTAGGGTATGGCATTTTATTCGCAACCGTGATCACGTTAATTTTAGTGCCTTCATTATTGATGGTTCACCAAGATGGACTTGACTTAGTTGACCAGATCAAAGCAAAGTTGAAACAAGGACAAAAACAAGGTTTAGCGAATGAGTATTAATGTTTTGTTAGTGGAAGATGATTTAGATCTGGCAGCCACTGTCATTGATTACTTTGAATTAGAAGACATTAGCTGCGACCACGCAGCTAATGGCATTCAAGGTATTCAGTTGATTGAACAAAATAGCTACCAAGTCCTGTTGCTTGATCTTAATTTGCCAAGAATGGACGGCCTAAGTATTTGCGAAAAAGTGCGAGCCATGGGCAATGACACTCCAGTACTTATGCTAACCGCAAGAGACACTATTGCAGATAAAGTGGCAGGCTTTGAAGTTGGCACTGATGACTATTTAGTCAAGCCTTTTGAGCTCGAAGAATTATTGATCAGAACCCTAGCTTTATCTAAGCGAAAAAGTGGTCAAGTAAGTAAGCTAAGTGCCGAGAAACTAGAATTTAATACCAAACTAACGACGGCAACCTATGCTGGCGCACCACTAAAGTTGACACCAATTACGGCCAAATTATTGGAGAAGTTGCTGCGTCAATTCAATGCACCAGTGGCAAGAGAGGAGTTGATTTCATTTATTTGGGGGCAAGAAGTGCCAGATAGCAATAGCTTAAAAGTGCATGTCCACCATTTAAGAAAACAACTTGCTTTGGTGGAAGCCAACCTAGTGATTGAAAACCAGCAAGGTAAAGGTTTTGTGTTGAAACGAACAACGACTGAGGAGCAACAGTGAGCTTAAGGCTTTATCTACTTGCTATTTTAACCACAGTAGTGCTGTTGATCTCAGCCTTATTGTCTTACCAAAGTGTGCGGTTTTTCTTTGGCGGCTTTGACGGTTTTTATTCCGACTTGATGCTAGAAATAGGACAAAACTACCCCGATGAAGGGTTAGTAGAGCAATCGGTATTGGGCTATCACGTAACAAGAGTCTGGGACAAAGTACCGCAAAAAGTGAGAAATGTTTTTCCGCAGCCGCCGCTTCAGCACAATAAAAAATTTACCGAGTTTTTTGACTGGATATACATAGCGCCACCACAACGAGCCTATTCTGTGATGTCAGTCTCTACCCCAGACGGCATTGTTTATGTATCTGATTTTAGTGAAGACATTCACCAAAAGATCCAAGCAAAGCGAGAGGCGGAAGGGGGCTTTCATATTGACCCCATGCTGTCGCTAGTTTTGTTAGGCTGCTCTGCAATATTAGCCTTTGTATTTGTTTTGCTGACGGTGTTCAAACGACTTGCTAAGCCCGTCGAATCTCTCCAAAGCTGGGCCAGCAAACTGACTATTGGCGAGTTGGATGAACCAGTACCGGATTTTAAATTTAAAGAGCTCAATGCGTTGGCGCAGCTTATCAAGCAAAACATAGCTTCAGAAGCCGAAGCGATAAAAAGGGAACAAAAGTTCTTAAGCTATGCTAGCCATGAGTTACGTACACCAATCGCAGTGGTTAGGGCCAATAGCACATTGTTGGATAAAATTAATCCCAAGCCTAGTGCGAAAGAAAGAAAAGTGAGAGATAGGATCACCAGAGCAAGTTTAACCATGAAGTCAATGACAGAAACCTTGCTTTGGCTAAGTCGAGAAGCTTCTTTGGATATGCCCATCGAGCAGCTTGATATGGGACAGTTATTAGTTGAAGCACGACAAGAACTCGACTATTTATTAAGTGGCAAAGATATCGAAGTTAAATTAGAAACCGACGACAGTAGCGTTATGGCCGCTAAAGTGCCGTGTCAGATCCTGATCAACAATCTGATCCGCAATGCTTTCCAGCATACACAACAAGGCTCGGTTAGTATTATTCATAAAGATGCCCAGGTGCTTATTCACAATGTCGAGCACCTTGATAAATCAGAGCAACAAAGCGATAAAGAAAGTTTAGGTTTTGGCTTGGGTATGCAGTTGGTAGAAAAACTAAGCCATCAATTTGGCTGGCAAGTGATCAAACGGCAGCAAGGAAATGAATTTAAAGTGACCATTAAATTTGTCAATTAAGTGGAGAAATTAACATGCTAACTAAGGTTTTTGTTCATTCGGTAGCCGTCTTTTTTACCCTGTACGGCATTGCATTCGCTCTGATCCCTGAATTTATGTTGCAACTTGTTATAGGCACCAACGAAACGACCAGTACTGGTTTGATTGATATTAGAGCGACATATGGTGGCATGTCGTTAGCGGTGGGTATGTTACTGCATTGGCTTGCTTTGCAGCGAACTCAAGTGAACTTAGCCTTGCCTTTTATTTTGTTGCTTATGTTAGCCATGGCGTTACCAAGAATGTTAGGCATGGCTGTCGATGGTGAGCCAAACGGGGTAATGTATTTGTACTTAACGCTTGAGTTGTCGGTATCCGCTCTAGCCATTATCTTATTACGCCTAAATAACAAGGCTAGTTAACCCTAGGCAATATCCAAGACTCTGTTTGTTAAGAAAAAATTGAATATAGCCAAAGTCCTAATATATTTTCATTAATTGCCACAAAATCACCATTGTTCTGCTATGTTAAAGTTTCATATTGACTGAAAACATGGAATTTTCCCTATGGAACCAAGAGGTGGTTGGGTATGAAAGTGAAGTGCCTTATATTTCTCTTAGTGGTCTTGTTACACTCTGTTAGTACCCGAGCAGAAGAGAAATTGATCCGCATATACCACGATGCCGATTACTCAATAAATCAAAGTTCTGCCCAAGCAATGAAAATGGGGATATTGACGGCGCTAGACGAGGTGGGTAATCATATTAATGGCTATCGCATTGAACTAGTTGAGAAAGATCATCGTGGCAATATACGCCGTAGCAAACACAATATTGCACAATTTCTAAAAGACCCCCAAGCCTTGTTCGTGCTAGGTGGCTTACACTCTCCTCCTTATATTAAAAACTTGGCTTACATCAATGACAATAAAGTACCTCTTCTAGTTCCTTGGGCCGCTGGTGGTCCAATAACCCGTTATAACGGCCAAGACAACACGGTTTTTCGCCTATCTGTAGACGACAGCGTTGCCGGTAGCCGAATTAGTCAGTTTGCGATCGAAAACAAACAATGTCAGTCGCCTCATCTGCTATTGGAAAATACCCCTTGGGGTAAGTCCAACGAGAACACTATGTCGAGTTATTTAGATGGCAAAGTGCCTTTTAACATCAGCTGGTTTGAGTGGAATATTAAAGCCAGTGCAGCCAAGGTGCTATTGCGAAACGCTATTGCCGAAGGCGCTGACTGTTTTTTATTGGTTGCTAACTATCCAGAATCTAAAGTATTCCTAAATGCCATGCTCACGTTCGAAGCTAAGGATAGAAAACCGTTTGTCAGCCACTGGGGGCTAACGGGAGGAAATACTGAAGAGTTGATGACAGAGAAAGTTCGCAACAACACTGACTTGAGCTTTATTCAAAGCTGTTTTTCTTTTTATAACAACAGCGCCGATAAGGTCAAGGAAGTGATAAAGAGGGCAAAAAGGCAATTCCCTCAAGCCTTTATAGCCCCAGAAAGTTTGCTAAGTCCAGCTGGCTTTGTACATGCCTATGACCTTGGCAAACTAGCCGTTGAAGCTATGAGTCAAATAGCAATGTCTGGCGATATGAATCGAGATAGAGCAGCATTTATTTTGGCGCTAGAAAACATCTCAAAGCCAATACAGGGGTTAATCAAGGTCTATCAAACGCCGTTTTCTGATTGGACTGAACAGAATGTTAATGGTCATGAAGCTTTAGGGTTACAAGATTTTTGTATGGCCAGTTACGGTGACAAAAATGAGATCAGGATAGTACCTAATTAATATGATTGCAGGCGCGAAAAAAGAGCAAAACAAAGCTAGGCTAACTTATATTTTTTTAGCTTTGACCTTTGTGTTAAGCCTGTTTATCAGTAGTAACTTTGTCGCTGAGAGAGTGAGCAAAACATTAGCTGAGTTGCAATCGAGTCATACTGAGTTAAAGCAACAACTGACGTTCGATAATTTAGACCAATTTCTCACTGGCCGGATTAAAGTCATTGAAAGCTTAGCCAATGAACCGACCGTGATCTCAAGCGTAATGGGAATAGAGTTAGCGGCCGCCAACCTTACTGACATGCTCAATGACTATACCTTACTTGGCACAGCAGAGCGTATTTACTTGGTAGATTTTACTGGTGCCGAAATTTATTCCAACAGTGCTAACGAATTAACAGATAACGATTGGTTTGAGCCTTTAATGTCAGGTCAAAACAAAACCATAGTCAGTTTACTCTCACTTAATTCAAGCCGTTACTTTAGAGTTGCAACAGGGGTTAGCTACAACGGTAGCATTGAAGGTGTGTTGGTTTTTGACATTATTAGTACGCCACTGAATGACATGTTTGCCAGTATTATTAATGACCCATTACACGGTGTTTCCATTGTCGGATTTAACTCTAGGTTTACGCCGCTGTCATTAGAAACTCACTACGATTTGCACTCTGAGCAGACTATTGCTGACTATAACGTAGTGCTTAAGTTTTATACGTCACGGGAATTGTTAGAACAAGAAAAGGAACAGTATCGTCAACAAATAGGCATTACTCTAGCTTTGGTGTTAATGGCCTTGTTTGCTTTTTTACTCGTGGTGTTGCGCTCTTTCGTATTAAATCCATTAAAATATTTGGCGATATCAGAACGTCATGCAAAACGCAGTGAAGAGAGATACCAACTTGCTGTAGAAGGCAGTAATGATGGTATTTGGGACTGGGATTTAGAACAAGACAAAGCCTTTATTTCAAACCGAATTGCTCGCGAGTTAGGCTATTCTTTTCCAAGTGACAACATAGTTAGTGATCCTCTATCGGTATTTATTGGGCTTATTCATCCAAAGGATTTATTTGGCTTTAAACGGCAGCTAGTGACCAATATGCACAAACGTGAGTATGACTTTGAACTGCGTTTGGGCAATCGTTCAGATGACTATGATTATTATCGTATCAGGGGCAAAGTTCAGTGGGCGAGCAGCAAAAAAAGAATACGAATGGCGGGCTCCATTTCTAATGTGACGGCACAAAAACAGCAGCGCAATGCACTGCAACAGGCGTTGGAGCAAGCTGAGCAGGCGAACCAAGCAAAAACGGAATTCTTGGCCAACATGAGTCATGAAATAAGAACGCCAATGAATGGGGTCGTAGGAACTCTGCAATTGCTAAAGCAAGAACAGCTCAATGAGGAAGCCGAAACGCTATTAAATACTGGCATCATGTCGGCGAAAACCCTGCTAACCATAATCAATGACATTCTAGACTTGTCGAAAATCGAGTCTGGTATGTTGGAGTTAGAAGAAGTTGAGACGGATATTCGACATATCTTTGAAGCTGTGGTCAGTGAGTTAGGCGTGTTAGCAGCAGAGCAGAATGTGAATTTGCAATTAGTTGTTAGTGAACACTTTTATAGCAACTGGCACGCCGACCCTGTCAGGTTAAAGCAAGTTTTAGTCAATTTAGTATCTAATGCCATTAAGTTTAGCTGTGATGGCAGCGTCACCGTTGCACTTAAAAGTGAAAAAAATAAAGTCACCTTTGCAGTAACTGATACCGGCATAGGTATGAGCGAACAACAAATGGCATCGCTATTTGCAAGGTTTGAACAAGCGGACTCCTCGACGACAAGAAAATATGGGGGGACGGGATTAGGTTTAGCGATTACTAAACAGCTCGTTGAGCTTATGGCTGGTAACATAAAGGTGCAAAGTGAAGTGGCTAAAGGCAGTGAATTTACGGTAGAGCTGCCTTTGCAAAAAGCTCAGAATAACAATGTTGAACAAGCGCAAAAACAGAAGCAAAGCGTGCCTCAATTACAGGGGATTAAGGTACTATTAGCCGAAGATAATGCGGTCAATCGACAAATATTTCAGGCCATGATCAAGCCTACCAATGCTAATGTAGAGCTAGCTTTTGACGGCCAGCAAGCAATAGATATCGTGGCCGAGTACCAACCTGACGTTATCTTTATGGATATACAAATGCCCAATGTAGATGGTATTCAAGCGTGTAAAGCGATCACAAAAATGTACCCTAAGACGCCAATTTACGCGTTAACAGCGAATGTTATGCAAGCGGATGTAGAGCGTTATCAAGAAGTTGGTTTTGATGGTCATTTGGGTAAGCCTTTGGATATGAATAAGCTTTACCTGACTTTACACTCCTTATTTTCAAAGCCTTAGTAGGGAAAAGAGATGACACAAAATATCGTTATTTTTGGCAATTCAGGCTCGGGTAAGTCAACCTTGGCACAGCATCTGGTTAAATTAAATAACTTGGCCCATTTAGACTTAGATACCATAGCTTGGTTACCGACGAACCCGCCACAGCGCCAAGCGTTAGACAAATCATGTGCGGCAATTCGCGACTTTATAGAAGCTAACGATTCTTGGGTTATTGAAGGCTGTTACTCTGATTTATTAGAATGGGCTAGTGCCTATGCTAGCAATCTTATCTTTCTTAACTTGCCTGTAGAACTGTGTCTTGAAAATGCTAAGAGCAGACCTTGGGAACCGCATAAATATCAAAGTAAAGAAGCACAAGACGCTAACCTAGCCATGCTATTAGATTGGATAGCAGAGTATGAAAAAAGAGACGATCACTTTTCCAAACAAGCGCACCTAGCCTTATTTGATACCTTTTCTGGCGCCAAGGTAATGATAAACAGCAAGTTAGATTTGCAACACGAGTTAGCACCACTTGGGTTGTTTGGTGACTAGCATTTTATACAGTGAGCGACTATTTCTGGCTAGAAAAACATAGATAACAAAAGACTACAAACTGTCAGTGGTGACAATTTACGTCAGTATGTATGATGTGGTTAGTTGTCATTTATCAGGTTAAATCTATGTCAAAGTTGAACTTTATTATTGCTGTTACGGCATTACTGATAGCGGTCTTATCCTATTTTAAACAAGGTAACACTTCTGCCTCTGGGGAAGATGTTAACATTGGTATGCCTTCACAAACCAATGTTGCGCCGATAGAGCTTATTACCGAACAATCTGCTGATCTGGATGTGGAGCAGTTGCAACTGGTGATCAACCAGCTCAACGCACGCCTAGCTAAATTAGAAAGTCAGCAACACAACAATATAGCTTCAGAGCAAGACATTACTGACATTGTTGATGCGTATGTGGCGAAAAAGGATCAGGAAGAGCGAGATAGGTTGAAGCAACAAGACCCATTCCACAGCTTTTACGAGTCATTACCTGAGAACTATGAAGAAAAGTTAAAAACCGATCCTGATTACGCTGTTGAAATGCAGCAAGAGTTAAAACAAAAAGTACTGGATACCTCACTTACCGAAGAAGAAAGACTAGTAGCAATGGCGCAGTTGCAGATGACCATGGGCATGTTAGCGGAATATGGCAACTTGCAAAATGGTCACGAACTGTCGAATGCCATTATGGACATAGCAAATAACACCTCAGATGAAGGCAATCGTATTAGAGCTTTGGAAGTACTGTCTTCTGGACCAGATATTAATCCTAAATTAGCCCCGGACTTTATTGATTTGGTACGCAATGACGGCAACAACTACGTACGTAATATTGCGGCAAATGGTTTAGGCATGATGATGTATAGTTCAGGCATTGACAATGAAGCTCGTGAGCAACTGGCAAACAACATCATTCAAATGATGAAAACTTCTAACGACAGTAAGTTATTGTCTATTTTGCAGCAAAACTTTGGCAGCGAAAAAGACATACAACAGTCGCTTGAATATATTCGAGAAGAAGAGGGACGCTAATCTTACTACCGATCTAGCAACCACACGTAAGCTTTGAAAGAGGGGGGCTAATGAGTATCCGCTTATATAAAACCCCCTCTCATATTTAAGGTTGTTATCGGATCACTCGACTGCAAATTTTTTATTCATTATTTGAGAGCTCACCTCGACCTTCAATTGGACACCAATTATTTACATTATCAAAGAGTTAACACAAAAGTTTAGATGTAAAAGGGGGGCGTTATTTAGTGACAGAGGCTTTTATCACAAGCGTGCTCTGCAAAATCACCAGTTTGTTCTATATTTTATTTCGTTGTTTTCTTTATGTGTATGCTGTTTGGCATTGTTTTCCTCGCAACTGATAATCTACTCCTAACATAGGGGGCGTGGCATATGTCTATATAGATAAAGAGGCAGCCAATTAATCTGACTAATAAATGCCAACTCGGAGCCCTGAATTACCATACTTAGCAAGTTTTATAAGCCGTTTAGTTAGCCATTAATTGTTGCAAGACTAAAACTATTAGCTAATCAAATAGGAGGCTGCTATGGCTGAACCTATCAGTGTTTCTGGCATTACATTGGCGGTGCTCGGTGCCGTATTTTCCGGTGCTAGCGCTTATGAATATGCAACTCGTAAAAAGAACCTCAAAGATATAGGGCAAAACGATATTACTGAAAGCGACTGTACTGCGTTATGCGAGCAAATACGAACGAGGTGGAATGAACTTTGTTTGGCTCAATCGGATGAAAAATACATGAAGGAAAGGTGGACTGCTGCCGCCGCTGCCGCCGCTGCCGCAGCATTGGTAGCGGCTGCACTTGCAGCAGCAGGCGGAGTTTCTGCTGCCACTATTGTAGGCCTTCCCATCAGCTTAGGTTTGAGTGCAGCAGCTGCAATCGCTGTAGTCGCTGCTACCGCAGCTGCAGGTTTTGCTTCTAGTGCATTTTTAGGTTGGCTTGAAGCTGAAACCAAGTTAAATAGTGCAAGAGGGGCATTTGCTAGCGCCAGAGAGCAAATGAGAGAGCATTGCACAGGTGAGCAAACACAAAACTGTGTTGATGCTTTACCCGATTGCGTTTGAGTGAAGGTGCTTGATTGACCATTTGTTTTCAGCCTATAACCACCTACTTCAGTAGGTGGTTATATTCAAGACGTTATCGCTGTTTCGGTCACTCAGAGCTCGGCTCAGAGTCCATAAACAAAGCTTTCCTCCTACAATTTACTCAGCAGTTCTGCTTTAACTTTCCTCTAGCGCTTAGCGATCTAGCAGTAGAAGACTGATCTAGCGGCTTGCCGATCGCTCTTTACAATGGATTATCGATTCCTTCGAACGGAGTTCATTTCATCATTCACTCGTTGTTATTTCCAAGATACTCTTTCAATCGTTTCTTGTGGATCTCTTCTAGCTTGTACATATCTTGTTGTAGTTCAAAGAAGCCGTGCCAATGAGCGTAATCCGGACCGCCCATCATAGCACCGTGCCTTGCTCGTCGGCCTTCGTGGTGCCAAAGGTGATAGAAGGTGATCTGGAATTCATCTATCCAAGGGTTGTCGGTTAATAAGCCTTTTTCTTTTAGTTCATCCAGCATGGCTTTAGCAGGTTTGTAGTAGGCCTCGTTGTAGAGCATTACTGCTTTGTCACCTTGGGTGAAGAAGCCTTCAGTGTGGTTTTTACTATGGCATTGTGAGCAAACCGTTTTCATTAGCTTGCGGCCTTGTTCGCCGTTGCCAAGTAATGGACTTAATACGTCGTCTGAGTTGCGCACTTTGGACTCTTTAGCCCATAAATTCCAATACAAACGCTCGCTGATATTATGGGTGGATTTTAGTTGGCCAATACCAGCCATATGACAGGTTGCACAAGTTGGTGCTCGGTAATCACCAGGTTCCCAAGCGTCCACTGGCGCATCCCAATTCCATTCATCGCCTTCCATATGGTAAATCAGACCGTGTTTACTGTTGTTGTAAACTTCGAAATCAGGGTGATCTGGGCCCAAATGACAATTGGCACAGGCTTCAGGCTTACGAGCTTCGGCAATATCAAACTTATGGCGGGTATGACAGGCGGCACAATTACCAGTGGAGCCGTCTGGATAAATATTTCCCATTCCCATGTTGGGCCAAGTTGTTGGGTCTGGGTTGCCTTTTTCATCGACTTTTAGCTCTGTGCCATGGCATTGCATGCAGCCTGTTTCGTTTGGCGCACCGCTGAGTTCTGGGTGATCTCGTCCTTCATGGATTTTGGTTAAAGCGTGTAAGCTGTCTTTTGGGATAATTTGTCTATAGGCTCTAAAGTGACCGCTTGAATCGAATTCACTTTTTGCTTTTGAATGACAATTACCACAAACTTTTGGTGAAACTAGCGGACTGATAGCAAAGGTTTCTCCCATAAACTCCGAGTGATCCATCCCCCAACTCGCACTAGGGTCAACGGCGTGACAATCTAAGCAAGAAACGCCGGCATGACTGTGGCGACTGGATTTCCAGTCGGCTACCACGCCAGGGGAAGACTTTTGGTGGCAGTCAATACATTTAGTCGCTTGTTGTTGCATATTAGTGTGCATCGACAAGGCTGATATGTCTTGTACGTCCTTGCTTGCTGCTAGGCAGGGCAGCGAAATACTGAAGAGTAAAGCAATGGGTACAAGCACTTTACTCATTGTCTCTATGAACTTCATGATTTAGTCCTCTTTTTTTATTTTTGTAATTAAGCCCGCGTTGAGTAGCGCTTGGGCTAAATTGTGATGGCCAACGTGCTGGTGACAACTGACACAAGACTTGTCTACTTCGCCGCGGAAAACCGGGCCATGGGCTAGCCAAGACTTGGCCGTATTGACTTTCTGTTGTTTGATCTCGTTATGGCAATTGAAGCAACCAGACTCGTAAGTGTACTGCTCACGGCGCTCACGCTTGGCTAGCCAGTCGACATCGTCGGCACCGGCAATATGCTCTTTGTAAACATCCCAAGCGCCACTTTTGGCTTTTTGCGCTAAGTAAACAAAGGCGTTGTCATGGGGCAAATGACAGTCTGAACAACTTGCTCGAATGCCAGCTATATTGTTGCCGCCATGAGTATCAGCTAAATAGCTAGCCGTCATCGCTTGCATAGAGTGGCAAGTAGAACAAAATTCATAGTCACTAGTGGCTTTGATGGCGGTTTGGGTTGTTCCCCAAATAATAGGCACGGCTGCACCAGAAACCACCGCAATTAACAGTAATAATTTGACATTTAACTTCATTGTTTTGTTGTCTTTTTGTACAGGCAATATGAGTTTGGTATAAGTCCCCACAACTGCAAGGGGAATAGGCTGAGTTATGGAATTAACCGATCACGGCTTGACTTGGATCAACAAGCCGCACTGATGGCTGAGATCTGGTATAAGTTTTGGTTTTAAGTTGTTATACAGATTGCTATTAGAGAGGTTTATCGCGCAACTAAATCAATAGGTACATTATCGCCTAGGTATTTTCTAATGATGCGTTTGTCTTTACCTTGTTGTAAGAACTTAGCTAATTCTAAATTGAACTTATCTCTTAGTTCTTTTGAGTGGAAGCCGGCATAAGCAGGGACTTTGTCAATTAAAGGAGTAGAGTGAAATAAGTCTGGATTAAAATTATCGACACGGTCTAAAGCAAAGTAGAAAAACACATAATAATCCAATACCACGATATCGGCTCGGTCTTTTAGTAGCAACTCAGGTAATACAGACATATCGTGCATTTCTCGATATTTACTGCGATCTGCCAATTGCTCAAAGGCTTTGTGAAAGTAGCCTTTTGCTCCTTGGAATGTCATCAAACGCAGGCCAGAAAGCTGATTGATATCGCTGGTATCTAATTGTTTTTCTGCCAAGGAAAACACGGTAGGACGGTAATAGACAATAGGATCGGATAGATAGAAATTTTCACTGTCTTGCTGGAAAAAAGTAGGCACCATTACATCGGCTAGGTTCTTTTCTACCGATCTCTTGCCTCTAGATAGTGGGGTGTAAAACACATTCGAGTTATAGCCAAGTGTCGCCAAGATCTCTGTTGCTATGTCTAAATCTATGCCACTGTTATCTTCTTTTATCATGTGCGGCGGCGCTTCATCGGTCAGAATAAGTAGGTCTTTTGCCTGCAATGACGCAGAGCAAATCAGTGCGAAGCCAAGCAATACAATGGCACTATGTCTAATTCTACTCATCATCGTTCTGTGTACATTTAAAACATCTATACTTTTATTCTAACCAACAATAGCCATAAGCCAAGGAATAACTAAAGTAAATCGCCAAGTTCTGTGTCCAGCCCTTGATGGTGATGAAACAATTCCGCTAATAATAACTCGCCGGTTGCAATAGCATCGTTTAAAGCATTGTGAGCATAAAAAGTGGGCAACTGATAGCTTTCTCTTAGATTGGTCAGCCTTAGTCTAGATGGGTCGTATGCTACGTCGCTCATGTCGAAGCGTTTTTTCGCAATGGCTAGGGTATCTATCATTAATAGTGGTGGTTTCACACCGTAAATCTCAAAACAGGCCTGCTTTAAAAAGTTTCGCTCAATTTGACTAAAGTGCACTAATACTACTTTGCCAGCCATGGCGTTTAGTAGCTGGTCAACAGCAGATTTAAGTGCTGCGCCTCTGTCCTTTTCAAAATCTGTGATCTGGTGCACAGCCACATTCGACTTTTTCAGTTTTCCTTTGGTTTTGATCACCTGATGATAACAAGATGACAGGTCTATCTGGCCCTGTTTGATATCAACAAAGCCAATGGATAACAGTTGGTCAAAAGCGGCATTCAGTCCTGTGGTTTCAAAATCAACTGACAGAATATCTAAATCTTTTACTGTCGTGCTTTTAGCTGGAAAAGGCACGGATAAGTAATCTCTCAGTGCGCCATCTGGCACCTTATTAGATAAGTAATGTCGCTGCTCTTGCAACGACATAAAGTGTTTTCTAAGCCAATACATTAATAACTTACCTGACGATTATTTTGCAGCTCTTTGATCACTTTAAATGCATCTTTTAAGTGTTCACGTTCTAGCCTTGAGATGGACTTAGGAGGTAAGAAGTTATCTGGTTTTTTGCCGTTTTGCAGCAGCCTAGCTTGGTGACTTAAACGCAAGTAACCGAGAAACTCAAACGCATCAATTAAATTTCGAGCTGATGATTTGGTTAATGACTTAGTTCCAGCTACGGCTTTTAACCTCTCCAACGTATTGACTGCTGATACGCCTTCTTGCAGAGCATAAATGCGAGCTAAATCAACGATAGGAGCAATGCCATTATGCTTTAGATTGAGGGCTTTTTCGTTATCGCCATTTTCCACTAAAACGAAATCTCTAAAAAAGCCAAGCGGCGGTTTGAATGCCAGCGCATTGCGGGATAAATGGGCAATGAACAAACTGCTTTTTTGCGTTTTCTCAAGCATGTTTGCCGTTACTTCCGCCAGTAATGACTCATCACCATGAACCGTAGTTAAATCAAAAAATACGCTAGCGTTAAGTAAGGCTTTAGGGTTTGGCGTGTTAACCCATTTAGTGAAGTAGTTATCCCAGACCTTTTGTGTTTGCCGCCACTTAGGGTTAGTCGCCATAATATCACCAGGGCAGTAAATAAAGCCGCAGGCAGCTAAACCGTCACTGACAAAATTGGCTAAATCCTGAAACCAATAATCGTGTTCTGGCTGCATACTGTTGTCAATGATCAGGGCGTTGTCTTGGTCTGAATGAGCAAACTGCTCTTGTCTTGCTTGCGAGCCTGCCGCAAGCCATGCATAAGGCACAGGCGGTGGACCTAATAATTTTTCCGCCATTTTTATCAAACGTATGGTAAAGGCCATAGTAATGGCGCTGATACTCTTACCAACATGGTCTGCGGTGGTGCCGAGTTTGGCCATTCTAATTTGTAGTTTGGGCAGCATCTTACTCAGCTCAGCCAGCTCTTTTATGGTGTTCGCTTTTCTTATTAAGCTGGCCATATTCACCGCATTGTGACCTTCTCGGTTCATCAAATCAGTGACAGTCACCATGCCTGCCAGTTGACCAGATTTAGTGACTGGCAAATGGTGGATATTACGGCTTGTCATAGTTATTAATGCATCATAAGCGCTGTCATCAACGTCTAAGGTCAGTAAGTCTTTAGTCATTATTTCCGTAACAGGTAATGAAGTACTTACTCCAGCTGCAACACAGCGTTTTCTTATGTCTTTGTCAGTAACTATGCCAGCCATTTGACCGTTTTCTCAGTTACCACCAAGCAGGAATAACCTTGTTCAGACATTTGCATAGCAGTTTGTTGAATGCTGGCTTTAATATCCACGGTGCCCGCTGGTGTGTGATAAAAATGTTCAACTTGCGTGTTCATCAATGTTGAGGTCACCACGGCATCTTCGTTGTGTTTTTGCATGCGTTTTTTCAGACGCTGAGCTGCGGTTTGGCCAAAAAAAGCGCGAGCTTCTGGACTGTCTTCAATGACGCTATTTAGTGCCGTTTTATTGATGGCATATAACAAAGTGTCTTCTTCGGTTAATACTGAAATTTGTACTTTTTTATCCGGCAAAATAAACACAGAGCACAAGTCACCTTCACTGTATTTACTCAACAACTCATTGTCTTGGTTGTAATAGGCCAGGGCGCCTTTGCGAATAATATAAAGGTTTGACTCTTTGTGACCCCCTGCGGCGGTAAGGTTTCGCCCTTTCTCGAATAGCAAGGATCTGAATGCTTTTGCTTAACTTGCGAATTTTGCTCTGCATCTAGGCTGTCAAACGGCGGGATCACCTTAATAAAATCATTGATATCGGCTTAATTCTGCGTTCATTGCTTGGGCTTCCATCTTGTTATTTAGCTACCTTTTTTAAAGTATTGGACAGTACAGCTCAAGCGTATTGATCTAGATCTAGACTAAAGTTTAATACCCGTATTTGATTTTCCCTGATAGTTTTTTTAATGGGAGTTGGCTAAATGTGCGCAAATAAAAAATAAATACCAAGCACTCTAGGCCACCTAACTATCAACAGTAATAACTATTATAAAAACAACTAGGAGAAGTATTGTGGAGAATCAAAGCTCTTACTGGCAGGAAAACCTCCGCCTGATATTTATCTGCCTAGCCATTTGGTTTGTGGTCTCATTTGGCTTTGGAATTTTGTTAGTTGAACCATTGAATGCTATCCGCTTAGGCGGTTATAAACTGGGATTCTGGTTTGCTCAACAAGGTTCGATATATACGTTTTTGGGTCTTATCTTTTGGTATACCCATAAAATGAATCAATTAGATAAGAAATTTAACGTGGAGGAAGAGTAATGGATGAGTTAAAACTCTATACTTGGATCGCCGTTGGTGGCACCTTCGGTTTATATTTCTTCTTAGCTTGGTGGGCTCGTGCTGGCTCAACAAGTGAATTCTACGCAGCTGGCGGTGGTATTTCACCATTGCAAAACGGGATGGCAATTGGTGCCGACTGGATGAGTGCGGCGTCATTTATTTCAATGGCGGGCTTAATTGCTTTCTTAGGTTATGGCGGCTCAGTATTCTTAATGGGCTGGACCGGTGGTTATGTACTACTGGCTATGTTACTTGCACCTTACATGCGTAAGCACGGTAAGTTCACCGTACCTGAGTTTATCGGTGACCGTTTCTACTCAAGAACAGCTCGTATCGTAGCTGTAGTATGTTTAATCATTGCATCTGTTACTTACATCATTGGTCAAATGAAAGGTGTGGGTGTAGCATTCTCTCGCTTCTTAGAAGTTGATTACGACCACGGTCTATACATTGGTATGGCAGTGGTATTTGTATACGCAACATTAGGTGGCATGAAAGGTATTACTTACACGCAAATCGCTCAGTATGTAGTACTAATTACCGCTTATACTATTCCAGCAATCTTTATCTCTCTACAATTAACAGGTAACCCAATTCCTCAATTAGGTTTAGGTTCTACCTTAGCTGACGGCAGCGGTGTCTATCTACTCGATAAACTTGATATGGTGGTCGCAGATCTCGGCTTTAAAGAATATACCTCCTCCACCTTGAGTACGGTTGAAATGTTCGCCTATACAATGTCTCTAATGATTGGTACTGCGGGTTTGCCACACGTTATCATGCGCTTCTTTACTGTACCTTCAGTAAAAGCTGCTCGTCAGTCTGCAGGTTACGCTTTAGTATTTATCGCATTACTTTACACAGTTGCGCCAGCTGTAGGTGCAATGGCTCGTCTTAACCTTATGAACACGATTGAACCAGCAGCGGGCCAAAACATGGCATATGCTGAGCGTCCACAGTGGTTCAAAGATTGGGAAAAAACAGGCTTACTTAAGTTTGAAGATAAAAATGGCGACGGCAAAGTACAATACAGTGCAAATGCTGAAACTAATGAAATGGTAAAAGTTGACCGTGACATCATGGTACTAGCTAACCCTTCTATTGCAAACCTACCTAACTGGGTAATCGCGCTAGTTGCAGCTGGTGGTCTTGCTGCGGCACTATCAACTGCAGCCGGTTTATTATTAGCTATATCGTCAGCGGTATCCCACGATTTAATGAAAGGTGTATTAACCCCAGACATGAGTGAGAAAAGCGAGCTACGTGCAAGTCGTATTGTAATGACAATCTCAATCTTGTTTGCCGGTTACTTGGGTCTGAACCCGCCAGGTTTCGCCGCAGGTACAGTTGCACTGGCATTCGGTCTAGCTGCATCTAGTATCTTCCCTGCGCTAATGATGGGTATTTTCTCGAAGAAAATGTCTGGTAAAGCAGCGGTTTGGGGCATGTGTTCAGGTATCGGTGTAACTATGCTGTACGTATTCCAGCACAAAGGCATCATGTTCATCCCTGGTACATCATTCCTAGGCGGTATGGATGCGAACTGGTTCTTCGGTATTTCACCAAACGCATTCGGTGCAGTAGGTGCATTAGTTAACTTCGCAGTTGCCTTCATCGTATTGAAGACGGGTGAAGAAGCGCCAGCTGAAATTCAACAATTAGTGGATAACTTCCGCTCACCTCACGGTAAGATTGCTGAAGCACACGATCACTAATCACTGACATTATTGTTCAATCTAAAAAGGCTCCCTTGGGAGCCTTACTTTTATCCAAATTAATGATATTGTCTGTACTGATTTACATTGAATATCATAGAGTTGTACGGAGAAATATGGCTATGAAAAAGATGAATCGTCACACTAAAGTTGCTATGTTCGTTGCCCCTTTATTGTTACTTTTTGGCTGGGTTGGCGGCGAGATCTGGGTTGAAAGCCAAGCCATGAAAGAAAAGTTCTACACCTTAAAACCGGAAGCTGGTTTTTGTGATGTGATGGCGAAAAAGTGCATTCTTCATTCTGGTGAGTTTAAAGTCAGTTTGTATGAAGAAAATGGCAAAACTACGCTTAACTCTACCTTTCCTCTTGATACTGCCACCTTATTTTTAGTTGACGGTGAAGACGTCACTGCCTACCGTATGGGGATGATTGATAGCCCTTACTACTGGTATCAAGTTACTGACTTTGCTAGCAAAAATAGTGAGCCTGGCAGCAAACAAGTGCTGCGCTTAATTGCCACAGTAAAAGGTGGGCAATATATCGCTGAATTCACTAGTCAAACCATAGGTACTAGGGTTAACGATTAAGGATCTTTATGTTTGCAAATTGGCAACTGCTATTTATCAGCTTTAGTTATATCGCAATATTGTTTTTTATTGCTTATTTAGGCGATAGATACAAACGCAAACTGTATAAATCTTATCATCCTGTTATTTATGCCTTGACCCTAGGTGTGTATTGCACCTCGTGGAGCTTTTTGGGAACTACTGGACAGGCATCAAATAATGTACTTTCGCATCTGCCTATTTATTTAGGTCCCATTCTACTATTCGTTTTTGCTTGGCCTTTTATTCAAAGGATCATCAGCGTTAGCTTGAAGCTCAACTTAACCTCAATCGCCGATTTACTCGCTTCCCGTTATGGTAAGTCGAGACACCTTGCGCGATTGGTTACCATTGTTGCTCTGATTGGCACTATGCCTTATATCGCGTTACAGCTAAAAGCCATCGTTTATTCGTTTCAACAGTTACAACTCGACCAAGACTATAACTTAGGCCAGTTAGGCTTAGCCGTGAGTTTAGTGTTAGCTTGGTTTACAGTCATCTTTGGCATTCGCTCTATAGATGTAACTGAGCGCCATCCAGGCGTTATGCTAGCCATTGCTTTTGAGTCTGTGGTTAAACTTATTGCTTTTATTGCCGTTGGTTTGTTTGTCTGCTTTTTCTTATTCGATTCCCCCATTGAGATCTGGCAACAAGCTGAACGGCAAATGAACCTCAATGAACAATTTACTCTGCCTAATTTTACCACCATGTTTGCCATGTTATTTATCGTTATGGCTGCTTTTCTAGCGTTGCCAAGGCAGTTCCAAGTTATGGTGGTAGAACTTAAAATGCAAAAGGATACTTGGCTCAGTCGACGTGTCTTCCCAATCTATTTGTTGGTGTTTGCGGTTTTTGCCATTCCACTTGGCTTAGCGGGTCATATGATGTTAGGGCAGAGTGTCCCGTCAGATGCCTACGTTTTGTTTTTACCTATGGAAGGCGATCAAATTTGGCTTAGTTTAGTGGCCTTTCTAGGTGCTATTTCTGCTGCTAGTTCCATGGTGATCATTTCATCAATCGCACTTAGTACCATGTTGAGTAACGAAATTGTATTTCCAGTGTTGTTTAAAGCGGCAAAAGAAAAAAGCACGAATTATGATAACTTTCGCTACCGCTTACTCAATGTTCGCAAAGCATTGGTGTTTTTCGTTATTTTATTAGGTTATGGTGTATTTTACTTTACCTCACCTGATGCCATCTCTTCGATGGGCGAAGTTGCCTTTGGCGCGATCGCGCAATTAACCCCCGCACTTATCGCCGCTTTTTACTGGCGTCGTGCAAGCTTAAAAGGCGTGTATTCGGGCATTCTTGCCGGCTTTTCTATTTGGCTAGTGTTCAACTTTTTGCCACAACTAAAGTTTTATTCTCATCCGTTTGTCGACACTCCTATTCCAGGTCATACCTTGATCACTATATTGAGTTTAAGCGCAAATATGTTTTTGATGTGGTTAGTGTCTCAATTCAGTCGCCAGACCGTGCAAGAGAGAGTGCAAGCTTCATTGTTTGTTGAGCAGCAAAATTCACAGGTGACAAATGTACCTAGAGTGAAGCAAATTGATGAACAAGAGCTAATGGTGTTAGTTTCACGTTTCTTAGGTGACGAGCACACGCTTAATAAGTTTGCTTTATTTAGACAGATAAATGACAAAAAACTACTGAGTAAACAAATATACAACCAAAAGCTACTGGAATATACGGAGCAAACACTGGCTAGTGTAATGGGCGCGTCATCGGCGAGATTGGTATTAAACTCAGCGCTGGAAGGTCGAGATATTGCTCTGGATGAACTTGCGCTCTTAGTCGAAGATGCTTCAATGCAAAAGCAAGAGTTTAGTCAAAGCTTGTTGCAAAGTGCCATTGAGAACGCCAGTGAAGGCATTTCCATTATTGATGGTGAGTTGAATCTAGTCGCTTGGAACAAGCGCTATTTAGAACTATTCCAATATCCTGAAGAACTTGTTTATGTTGGTAGTCCAATTGAGCAATTGATCCGCTTTAATGTTGAACTTGGCCTGACAGGCCCGGGAGATGTTGATCAACAGGTCGCAAAAAGGCTGAACTACCTGAAACAAGGTAGTCCGCATAAATCAGAACGACAGCGCAGTAATGGTCAAGTTATTGGTATTCAGGGTAACCCTTTACCTGATGGTGGCTTTGTCATGATGTTCACTGATATCACAGCGTACCGCCAAGCTGAACAGGTGCTTAAAGAAGCAAATCAAGGCTTGGAAACACGAGTTGTTGAGCGCACACAAAAACTGGCCGAAGCCAATAAAGAGCTAGAAGCGGCAAGAGAAAAAGCAGAACAAGCGCACTTTAAAAAGAGCCAGTACTTAAAAGCGGTCAGCCATGACTTAATGCAACCCTTGGAAGCAGCACGACTATTTACCTCGGCACTATCGAGCCAATCTGACTTGAATGAAAAGCAGCAAAGGCAAGTGAGCAACATCAATGACTCGTTAAAAGTGGCGAACGATTTGTTATCTAACTTAGGCGAAATTGCCCGGATAGAAAGCGGCAATATTCACCCACAAGTCGAAGCATTTTCATTAAATGAGTTGTTTGAGGAATTAGCGCAAGATTTTTCGGCCTTTATCATCAAACAGCAGGTTGAGTTCCGTTTAGTTAAAACCCAAACTTGGGTGAAATCTGACCGTCACCTGTTGCGTCGGATATTACAAAACTTACTGGGTAATGCAATTAGGTATGCCTCAGAAGGCAAGGTTTTACTGGGCGTTAGGAGAAAGCAGGGCAAGGTGTGGGTGCAGGTATTAGATAATGGCCCAGGCATTCCGAAAGACAAACAAAAATTGGTATTTGAGCAATTTACTCAGCTCAATACGGGCAACACCGAAAGCCGAAAGGGACTAGGGTTAGGGTTAAATATAACCAGAAGCTTGGCGCAAATTTTAGGTCATGACTTAGATTTGATCTCGGCTTCTGGTAAGGGCTGTAATTTCAGTATCAGTGTGCCAGAAACCTTACCTAATGTGGCCAAGCCTGCGCCAGTGGCAACACCACAAATGAGCCTACAAGGTGTGACAGTGCTTTGTGTGGATAACGACCCCGATGTACTTAATGGCATGGTTGAGCTGCTGACCATGTGGCAATGTGACGTGATAAGCGCTGCTTCAACCACGGAAGCAAAAGTGAAATTCAGTCAAAGGCTAGACGAAATTGAAATTTTATTAGTTGATTATCAGCTAGAAAATGACAACACAGGTATTGCTCTGACAGAGCAAATTCGACAAATGCGCAGCCGTTATGTGCCAGCTATCTTGATCACAGCAACGACGGAGGCGGGCATAGAACAGAAAGCGGCGAATGCTGATTTAGGCTTTATGCGCAAATTAGTAAAACCAGCTGCGCTGCGAGCAATGATGAATGCAAAACTTGCCGAAGGCTTACGCAAACAGTACATTGGCTGAGCATAACTGATCAGAGGTTTCTCTAGCTAGTAGCTTAACCTCTGCAACCCTTGGTATAATTGGTCAATCGCACAATAAGCTTTCAGACCGCTGTAGGAAGATCTTTGGAACACTTAAAACTTACCCATGTGTTAGGGCGCAAAGTACTGGTTTTTATTTTACTAGTCAGCTCGGTATTGTCGTTACTAGCCACTACAGTGCAGTTATACAGTGACTATCGTTATGACTTAACCGAACTTGAACAAGAGTTTATTGCGATTGAAACAAGCCATTTAAGCGCGTTGTCGCTGAATTTATGGGACTTTCAAGACAAAGCCGTTGAGCAGCAACTGGCGGGAATTCAAAGTTTACCTTTCATTAATTACGTTAACTTATCCACGCCTCAGGGCAGTAACTATATACTTGGAGAAAAGCTCGAAACAGGCGATAAATCACAGCATTTTGAGATCTTTTATCAGGATGAAAAAATTGGTGTTCTGTTAGTAGAAGCAAACTACCAAGAAATTTACGACAAACTGATGCAAAAGGCGTGGATCATTCTGCTTACCCAGTTTGTTAAAACCCTGATTGCAGCGATGGCCATTGTGTCTATCGTCTATTGGTACATCACTCGTCATGTATACAAAATCGAAGAATACGCATCGAGCTTTGACTTAAGAAAGCTCGATCATGAATTAGTATTGGACGGCAACCGCAATGATAAAGATGAATTAGATAGCGTAGTTGATGCGTTAAACAACATGCGTTTATTGGTGAAAAATGAGTTTAGGTTGCGCATCGAGTCAGAGCAGCAGTTGAGCGAATTCAATCATCATCTAGAGTTAAAAATTAAGCAACGAACCCAAGAGTTAGAAACCTCATTAACAAGACTAAAAGAAACCCAAGCTAATTTAGTTCAATCTGAAAAAATGGTAGCGCTAGGACAGTTAGTTGCGGGTATTGCTCATGAAATAAATACCCCTCTTGGCATCAGTGCGACCGCAAATGCCGTTATGTTAGATAGTGCCAATGACACCTTTGATAAGGTACAACAAGGCACCTTAACTAAAGCTGAGTTAGAACGTTTTTTTGCAGACCAACAAGAAACCAGCGCAATGCTGCAACGCAATTTAGAACGAGCGGTAAACCTAATTAAGAGCTTTAAATCGGTCGCGGTAAACCAATCCAATGATAGTTTACTGACTTGTAATATCGAACAGTTGGTTACCGAAGTGTTAGCAACAATACAGACCATGTTCAAATCAAAAAGGTACGACATTGATTTAGACGTACCAAAAGATTTTAGTTTGTTAACTTACCCAAGTGCATGGACACAAATCCTAACCAACCTATTAATGAACAGCCATACTCATGGCTTTGAAAACCAGATGACAGGCGCCATAGCGATCAAAATAAAACAAGTCGGTAAAAACTATGTATTGGTTTATGAAGACAATGGTGTTGGTATTCCAGAGCATTTATTAGATAAAGTGTTTGACCCGTTTGTTACAACCAAACGAGGCAATGGTGGTTCAGGCTTAGGTCTTAACATCCTGTTCAATTTAGTGTTTGAAAAGCTAAGCGGTAAAGTCAAAGTTGAAAACCTAGAGCAAGGTTGTCGTTTTACCATTGAGTGTCCTATTGAAATCACCAGCAAAGGCTAACAAAGACGCCCTTGTTACTCTAATGTATGGAGAGTTGAAAATTACATGGGCTTTGATATTAATTAATATATGGCCAAGCTAGTAATTGATGTTAACTAGGACTGTGAATATGGGTAATGAGAAAAAATTAAAAAGCTATTATTTCACGGCAGTCATCAGCTTAGTGTTCGCAATAATAGGTTTCTCCTATAATGCTTGGCGGATGGAAGTGTCGGAAAGTAATAACAATATCCGGACTGCGAGCTTTGAAGTACTAAAAGAGTTGGCACAACTGGAAACGATTATTTTTGCCGCTCATTATGACAAAGATCAGAATAAAGGTAATCCAAGAGATGGCTGGGTAAAAGTAGGGCTGATCTCTGATTTAAGTGTCTTGATAGATAAAGACGTAGAAAGAAAATCGCAACAGCTAAAAATAACCTGGTCGCAAAGCTGGCAGCGTTTGGCAAAAGACGAGAAAGTGGCAACTGAGCTAATTGAGCAAATCGATGCGGTCAGAGTCGAGATCAAAAATGTTTTATCGAGTTTGCAGTGAAGTCGAGATCCTCAATGTTACAAATAAAGTTTTGTTAGCAAAAAATAGCAAAATAACCTAGATGGCCTAAAGTTACCTGTTACTTACTAAGCTAGTGTAATAAGGACAGTAACATGGCAAATCATTACGTTCACTACATCAAAAGAAAAGTCGTACTGCGCTACCCTAAGGACCCGAAATCTGAGTGGTTTGCAGAGTTAGAAGACTATAAAGATGACTTCAATAAGCCGATATACCATGTCACCAGCTCATGTAAGTTCCCAGTCGATGAAATAAAAAGGGGTGATGTTATTTGGCTAGTTGGTCAGTTACAGTCTAAGTGGGGGCGATTGCCGCCCTCTCTTGATGCTAAGCTAGTGGTAGCTGGCGAACCAAATAGAAGCGGTAAACAGACAAAATTTTACGCAGGAGAAGGCTCTTGTTGGTTTCCCTTGAGGGATGCGTCCGAGCTATTTGAATCTATTCAGCCGATCTCAACAAGCGGCGACCCCATTACTCGCTATCAAGTTGATAAAAATAACCTAGGCTCAGTTTATCAAAGTATTCGTAAAATTAATGCTCCGAAGTTACTAATGGACTGGCAAGCACTGCTGAATAGTCAGCCCTATGACTTTATAAGCTACAGGCTCAAAGATGGTACTGAGTACGCATTTGAGCAAACAAAAAAGCTGATGGAAACTGGTAAATCTGTATTTTGGGATAGATGGTCTTTGCCAAGACGTTTGGCCGAAAGAAGGGCATTAGTTTCAGACCAAGCATTAGATAAACTGCTAGCAAGCAAAATAGATGAGGCCCAAACAGTTTGGGGAATAGAATCCGAGTCATACAATCAAGCAGACAGTTATTCACGTATTGAAAAAGAAATGGCTGTATCTCTTGGAAAGTATCGACCAATTAAGAATATCGATACCAGTATTGAGAGTAACAACAAGGAATAACGAGTTTTTTATCATTGCAGCACTGTCCTATTTTTGCACAGATAAATCATAGACACTGCCAATTCCTTTTGTTAACTTGATGATCTAATTAATAAATAATTAATACCTATAAGATTAGCCTCAAGGTGAAATGATGAAACTTAGTCACGGATTGTTACCTTTATTATTGGTTGCCAATGTTAGCTTTGCCAATGGTTTATCTAACAAAGTTAATGAGTACTTTGAGGCTCAAAAAGCGGTTGAGCATCAACACTCAAAAGAGAGCGATGTGAATAAATTACTTGCTCTTTTAACTTCCGATGCAACATTTGAACACCCAAGTTTTAATGCTGTTCAATCTAAACAAGAATATAAGAAAGGCTTGCTTTATTATTTGGGTAAATACGGCAAATGTGACATTGAAGTACAAAATATTATTGAAGGTTTGAATGCCGTTACGGTGGAGTATTTGCATCCTTGCATCGATCAAAACGGTCAATCTGATCCTGAACAAAACAAGCAAAAATTGGTGACCTTGTTTGAGTTCCGTGAAGGAAAAATTAAATTAGTTCGCCACTACTTTTAATTTTCAGCTCTAAGCCACCTGCTTCAGTAGGTGGTTGTTTCTAAACAAGGCGACAACTTAGCTCTTACCACCTAACTCACTTTCGAATTCCGATTCTGATAAGTCTAATTCATTAAGGGTTATTACGGCTTGCGTTCGATTTCTCACATTTAGCTTTTTAAATATTGCCGTAGCGTGCGCTTTGATGGTGGCTTCCGAGACGTTTAAGTCGTAGGCAATTTGTTTGTTGAGCATGCCTTCGGCAAACATCATTAAAATTTTATACTGCTGTTGGGTCAGACTGGCAATGCGCTCTGCGATTTCAGATTTACTGTTTTGGTTTTGTTGCGCGCTGTAGCTAGGCGGTGTCCAAAGGTTACCAGCAAAGACTTGGCTAATGGCTTCGAAAATGGTGGCAACAGGTGTTGATTTAGGCACAAAGCCTGATGCGCCATGCTCCATTGCTTTGCTAATGGTATCTGAGTCATCGTAGGCAGAGACCACAACAACTGGAATTTGCGGGAAGTGTTGCCTTACGTGTACTAAGGTATTAAAGCCGTGGGCGCCGGGGATATTCAAATCCAGCAGTAATAAATCAGCATCAGACTCTTGCGATAATAAAGCATTGAGCTCATTTACCGTTTCTGCTTCAAGCCACTGAGTACTACTCAATTCCGTTTTTAGCGTTTCTAATAAGGCTTGTCTGAATAAAGGGTGATCATCAGCTATGATCACTTTTTCCGGTTGCATCATGCGGTTAACCTCAGTTTAATTCTTCCCACTATCAGTTTATCCATAATATTGTTAATTGATAATTATACTTTTGTCTAGGATCACATTTATTTACAAAAATAGATAATAAACAACCACCTATACGAAGTGTTAATCGCCGACTTTTCTGTGATAGACTGAGTTGGCATTTCGTTTGGAGTACCTCGTTTTAACAATGAATAAGCTTTTTTATCATTTTTCCGTTTTAATTTGTTTGTTGTTACCCGCACTTGCAATGGCAAACGAGTCCAACAAAGGAAAAGTCCTTGTTTCACAATTCAGTGAATTTACCGAGATCACCGAACATATCCCAGAGTTTTCATCGTGGTCAGATCTCAAAGGCTATCTTGATGCCAATTTAGCGACTAAGCCTGAACAAGCATTAAAAGCGATCGACCAATTTGACAATAACAAGCCCCAGTTAAGCCCTGAACAGTTAGCAAGTTTTGACTTGTACTGGGCTAAAGCAGAAAAAAATCTTGGCCAACTTCAAGCCGCTAAAAATAAGCTGGCTATGGTGACGGCTGAGCTGCTTAGTGAAAATGAACAACTTCAATATTACCTTGTGAAAGGGGACTTGTTGTTAGTAGAGCACGAACTATTTGAAGCGGCTTCGGCTTTAAATTCTGCTTACCAGCAAGCAACACTGCTTGGCCAAAGTAATATTAGTAATCACGTCAGTTTACAACTGGCTGATTTATACTTTGAGCTAAATGCAAAACGCCAGGCTGAGCTTTGGTTAGACAGAGTGACATTTGATGTCAGTGACAATACCGAGCTAGCCACGTTAATTGAAACCAGTGTGAAATTAGCGCAGCTGCAAACAAACTTATCTTTATATGGGCAAGCCGAGCAAACGCTGAAAGCGACCATAGACTATCTAGCGACAAAAAACTTAACTGCGATTCAATCTAGTTTGCGTTTTCAACTGGCTGAGGTATATCAAAGTTGGCAAAAATTTGATTTGGTTAGAAGTATTTATGAACAAGCGTTTTTAGTTGCACAAAAATCGCGAGATACAACGGGACAGATGCGCGCACTGGTAGGGTTAATGGAGTTAGATTTGTTAACCGAGAGCCCGTGGCAAGCGAATAAAACCTTAGTACAAGCAGACAAACTAGAATCTTACTTATTCGACCAAGAAGTGCGTTTAATGTTTTGGCAAGTGAAAGCCAAAGTGTTAGCGGCAAAAGGCAGCTATTACTCGGCATTAGCGGTATTAAGTAAGTATGAGCAAGCAATTAACAAAGACAAACAAGAACAGCAATGGTTACACATGCTGGATGATAAATTGTTATGGCAGTTAAAATCAGGGCAAGTCAGCTCAGTGCAAGATACGTTTAAGGCTTATCAAAATTTATCAAATAAAGTATCTCAACTAGATACCAGTAGTAAGATCAGTTTTTTACAACAAAGTCGTGAGTTTGACCGTCAACAAAGACTAGTGGAAAAGCAGCAAGCGCTTGCACAAGTACAAGCGCTTGAGAGTGAAAAAGAAACAGCAAAAAAACGAGTGTCAGCACTGTGGCTAGTCATTATCTTAATTGTCATTGCAGCATCTGTTGCACTTTATTGGCTTTACCGCAAATTTAACTTTGACAAAGATCAGGACAGTTTGGTTGACCCTGTATCAGGTGCGTACAACCACAGGTTTTTGTCCAGACAATTCGATTACCTGAAATTTAAAAAACACAGAGTAAGCTTGGTGATGTTTGATATTGATGGCATGGCTAACATTAATGCTAAGTTAGGTCATGAGCTGGCTGACCATTTGTTGTACAAGGTAGTCGATAGACTCAGAAACCGATTATTTAGAAATACTTGGTTAATTCGCACAAGCGCTGACCGTTTTGTCGTTTTAGCCAACAATTTTGATCACAAACAAGCATTTATACTAGCGGAAATTCTTCGAAAAGAGTTAAATAGTGATGATTTCAAAATTCATAAGCACAGAGTGAAGTTGCGCGCTTCATTTGCCGCACTAGAGTGCGCTCAAGATCAAGATTTAGAAGCCATAAAAACTAGGCTACAAACAACCGTGTCACAAGCAAAACGACAGGGCGGCAATCAAACTTGTGCTTAACATCTGATGCTCAAAACGAGCGCTAGAAGTAAAACAACAATAATAAAGGTAATGAACAATGACAGAAGCTACAACTACGATAAGTAGTGATGGTGTTGAACAGCTGCCATTAAGACGATTTACGGAAGATGCGTATCTTAATTATTCCATGTATGTGATCATGGATAGGGCGCTACCGCATATCGGCGATGGGTTAAAACCGGTTCAGCGTCGAATTATCTATGCAATGTCAGAACTAGGCTTATCTGCCTCGGCAAAATATAAAAAATCCGCCCGTACGGTTGGTGACGTATTAGGTAAATATCACCCTCATGGTGACAGTGCCTGTTATGAAGCTATGGTATTGATGGCACAGCCTTTTTCTTATCGTTACCCATTGATTGATGGTCAAGGTAACTGGGGGGCGCCAGACGATCCTAAGTCTTTCGCGGCAATGCGTTATACCGAATCGCGCTTATCCAAATTCAGTGAAGTATTGCTATCTGAATTAGGTCAGGGTACGGCAGATTGGATCCCTAACTTTGACGGTACGATGAAAGAGCCAAAGATCTTACCGGCTCGTTTACCGCACATTTTACTTAACGGCATTACAGGTATCGCTGTTGGCATGGCAACGGATATTCCACCACATAATGCTAGGGAAGTGGCCAACGCTTGTATTCATTTATTGAAAGAGCCAAAAGCCGAACTGCCTGAGTTAATGGAATATGTAAAAGGCCCAGATTACCCTACAGAAGCCGAAATCATCACCCCAGCTAACGATATCGCTAAGATATATGAAACGGGTAAAGGCTCGATTAAAATGCGTGCTACTTATGTCGAAGAAAGCGGCGAGATAGTGATTAACGCATTGCCACATCAAGTGTCTGGGGCAAAAGTACTAGAGCAAATTGCCGGTCAAATGCAAGCGAAGAAGTTACCTATGGTAACGGATTTACGCGATGAGTCTGATCACGAAAATCCAACTCGTATTGTTATTGTCCCTCGTTCAAATCGTGTTGATATTGAACCTGTAATGGCGCATTTATTTGCTTCCACAGACTTAGAGAAAAACTACCGAGTTAACCTAAATATGCTAGGTCTTGACGGCCTGCCAAAAGTAAAAGGGTTAAAACAAATTCTATCTGAATGGTTGGAATACCGCAGAGACGTAGTGACTCGTCGTTTGCAATATCGTTTAGATAAAGTATTAGCGCGACTGCACATCTTAGAAGGTTTGTTAATTGCGTTTTTAAATATCGACGAAGTTATTGAGATCATTCGCAATAACGACAAACCAAAGCCAGTACTTATGGAACGCTTTGGCATCACCGAAACTCAAGCGGAAGCGATTTTAGAACTTAAGTTACGTCAGTTAGCTAAGTTAGAAGAAATGAAGATCCGCGGTGAGCAAGACGAACTTGATAAAGAGCGTAAGCAGCTAGAAGCATTACTTGGTTCAAAAACTAAGATGAACAACTTGCTGAAAAAAGAGCTAGCAGCAGATGCAGAAACTTATGGCGATGACAGACGTTCACCATTAGTTGAACGCCAAGAAGCGAAAGCGATTTCGGCGAAAGACTTGGTTCCTTCTGAATCAGTTACCGTCGTATTATCAGAAAAAGGTTGGGCACGTTGTGCCAAAGGCCATGATGTAGACGTTGAAAACCTAAGCTATAAAGCGGGCGATGGTTATAAATCATCGGCCAAAGGTAAGAGTAATCAACCTGTGGTCTTCATAGATAGTTCAGGTCGAAGCTTTAGTACCGACGCACATACTCTACCTTCAGCGCGAAGCCAAGGCGAGCCTCTAAGCGGTCGCTTTAGTATAGTTGCAGGTGAGAGTTTAGAGCATACAATAATGGCGAAAAGCGAAGAGCAATTCCTAGTTGCTTCCGACGCGGGTTATGGCTTTGTATGTAGCTACGAAGATATGGTCACTCGACAAAAAGCGGGTAAAGCATTAGTTCGTTTACCAACTGGTGCCAACTTGTTACAACCACAGAAAGTGGTCAACATAGAAAAAGACATGTGCTTGTCGATTTCTAATGAAGGTCGAATGTTATTGTTCCCACTCAAAGACCTGCCAGTTCTGGCAAAGGGTAAAGGTAACAAGCTGATCAACATTCCATCAGCAAGAGCGGCGAGCCGTGAAGAGTACGTGAAGCAAATTTGCATAGTGCCAGAAGAGGGCAATGTGGTGTTACACGCAGGCAAGCGCAAGTTAACGCTGAGCAGCAGCGATTTAGAGCATTACACTGGTGAACGTGGCCGACGAGGCAGTAAGCTTCCTCGTGGTTTGCAAAGGGTTGACCGTGTGGAAGTGGAACTAAAACATGCTGAGATTGACACCGATGAGTTAGATGTAGCTGATGGGTTAGATGTAACCGAGCAGTAGAACTGACAAAGTAAATAATAAAAAGGAGCATAGGCTCCTTTTTTGATCGCTAAGGTAAGAGATGAAGTCTGAGCAGCTAAAAACGTTATTTGAGCAACAGCTAAAACCTAAATTAGCCACCCTAGAAAGTGCACGTCTAGCGACGTTGAAAAAGAAAAATGCGTTAGCAATATCTGCTGCTGCATTTTTTGTCGCAGCTTTGTCTGACATAGGTTCAGGACCTTTGTTACTGATGCTGTTTGCGATCATGACCTATTGCATTTTTGCTTTTAAACTTAGTTGGGACAGGTTTCGAGGCGATTACAAAAAGCAGCTCATGAATACCTTGCTCAGCGAAATAGACCTAAGCTTATTCTGGCAAAAGTCGGAGTTTGTCAGCCAAACTCGGTTTGAACAAAGTGGCTTGTTTCATAAAAAAATAGATAGCTACAGCGGTGAAGATCTTATCTATGGTGAGCTAGCCGGTTTTAAAGTTGAAATGTCAGAGCTGTGTGTTGAGCAGATCATACCTAGAACAGAGGGCAGCTCTTTGCGTAGACCTATTTTTGAAGGTTTATTTTTTGCCGCGCAAAGTACAGTTGCCCATAGCCATTACAGCTATATTTTATTTGCAGAAAGCGCCGAAGCAAGCATTAAAGAAAAGCTGTTTGGCAACCCACATAATACTCGCGTTGGTCAAGTTGTTGAATTAGCCGATAGTGAATTTAGCAAATACTTTAAGGTGATCAGTTCAGAACCCGAACAAATTCGACACATTTTGACGCCTACGCTTATGGCGAAACTAGTCGACTACAGAAAACAAAGGTTAGGTATGCCTTTATCCTTGTCTTTTGTTGGCGACAACATTTATATCGCCATTCCCGAAGGGCGTGAGCTATTTGAGCCAAAACTAGATGTGTCAGTCACTAACTTTGAGCTGGTACAGGATTTATTTAACGATCTGGTTTTTTTCACCAGTTTATTAGAAGAGTTGGGACTGCATTCAGCTAGTAATGATTAGGACGTGTTGATCTTTCGTGTGCGAATTTTACTCAATTTCAGGTGTTTTTAATCAAGACGCTTCCTTGCCGGCTTAGTCATCTAAGCCCGTCGTTCTTTTTCATCCATGAAAACACGACATACCTACCTCCTGTAGGCAAAAGGAAGCAACGCAGAGTAAAAGCACTTGGATTGAGCCTTTAGGCAGCACAAGTTTGGCTTCTTTATCAGGCAAGCTCTAAATATTCACTTTTTCTGAAGTATAATTAACAGTAAAGCCAAACTTACTGATGTAAAAACGTGCAACAAAGATCCACACGCCCTAATACTTTTTGTTGTCACAAAAATAAGCTTACAGCTGTTCGCTGACTTTGCTACAATGCGCGCTCATTTTTCTGGAGTACCTTAAGTTTGTTAGCTTTAATTCGTGTTATTTTACTCGCGGTGCTATTTGTTAGCGTCAATCTAGCGATTATTGTTTTTCTATTATTGCGTCCTTTTCATAAGAACAATGTCTTTTCGATAGCCCGTATTTACGGCAAGTTTTCAAAGATCTTTGGCGTAACGGTTGAATACCGAGGGTTAGAACACGCGTCGGATAACAAACCTAACGTATACGTAGGTAACCACCAAAACAGTTGGGATCTTTTCACTGCTTCAAATGGCGTTCGCCCAGCTACGGTGAGTGTGGGTAAAAAGAGCCTAAAATGGATCCCATTATTTGGCCAAGTGTACTGGCTGTCTGGCAACATCTTAATTGACCGAGGCAATCGCTCAAAAGCCCATGGCACAATTGGTTATGCCGCAGAGCAAATAAAAAAGCGTGGTTTGTCAGTTTGGTTATTCCCTGAAGGCACACGTTCATATGGTAGGGGCTTATTACCGTTTAAAACAGGTGCTTTTTACACTGCAGCCTTAGCTGAGGTGCCAGTAGTACCTGTGGTTATTAGCAGTACAGACAACTTGATCAAATGGAACCGTTGGGATAACGGCAAGATCATCGTTGAATATTTACCTGAATTTATGGTTGAGCAAAGTGATAAAGCGTATATTCGTGAAGCGACGAAAAAAGCGCATGACATGATGTCGGAAAAACTTAATGAGCTTAATGCCGAATTAGGGTATAAAGCGTCCTCAGATAAAGAAAATACTGCTAAGGCTTAAAAATGGAACAGATGGACTGGCACGAGTTCACTAATGATATCGTTGAACAACTAATTGAAGATGGCTCGAATGAAGAAGCCATGTATGGTATCGAACATCATTTTGTTGCGTTTAATGAAGAGCAAGCTGACCAAGCGCAACAACAAGCGTTTTTAAACGGTTGGCAAGTCGGCGAGCTTGAGCAAGCCGAAACTGAAGATGGTGAAATGGTACTTTGTTTTGATGTGTTGACCGAGTGTCCTCTTGATGAAGTGATCATTAATGAAGAAGTTGACCAAATGCTTGCGTTCTCTGAGCAGTTTGAGCTGGAGTATGACGGCTGGGGCACCCACTTCGAAGATTAAGAGCTTAAAAAGACTAAACCACAAAGAACACAGAGCTCACAAAGAATAACTCTTTTTAGCAATATGCTTCTAAAAAAGCGAGGTAACCGAAAGGATACCTCGCTTTTTTGTACCTATAACCCTTGCTGTTTCTATTGGTATAACTGATATAGAAAAAAGAACGAACTTCCCTATATAGCTTGTTTTATTACTTAGAGCTTACATCTCTACAGCTTATTATTTGTACCACTGATTTTGGTAGGCATAAGAACCAAACAATACATGTGCTTTAGCGACCTCTGCCCACTTTTGACTGACTTTTGTTTCTGTTAATTGCTCATTCTCATAGATAAAAGCGGCAGGTGTTTTGTCGGGTTGTAATATGGTCACATGGGAACCGGTCATATACGCGAAGTTTTTATCGTATTGCATTAACGCTCTTTGCTTTTCTGCAGGAACCGGCTTTGTTAAGTCATGACCTATCATAGGGGTAAAACCACTTACTCCAATAAGAGAAAGCATAGTTGGCGGTAAATCAATTTGGCTGGCTAACCGGTTGTCTTGTTTGGCTTCGATGCCACCACCTAAAAACACGCCTGGGATTTGGAAGTTTTTAACCGGAACTAAGCTAGCGCCTGATACACGAGAGTCGTGATCAGCAACCACTAAAAACACAGTGTCTTGCCAATAAGAGGAATGTTTTGCTTTAGCGAAGAATTGCCCCAATGCATAGTCTGAGTATTTGGCAGCATTGTTTCTAGTGTTTTTGGCTACGTCGTATTGAATGATTTTGTTATCAGGGTATTCGAATGGCGTATGGTTTGAGCTGGTAAATACTAGGCTGAAAAATGGTTTGTCCTGCTGTTGTAATTGCTCAAACTCCAAGTGTGCTTGGTCATATAAGTCTTCATCCGAAGCACCCCATGAGCCTTCAAACTCTACTTTGGCAAAGTCATCGATATCGACGATATCAGTAAAGCCATTACCTAAGAAAAAACTCTTCATGTTGTCAAAGTGGCTTTCGCCGCCATAGATGAATTGGGTGTGGTAGTCGTTCTCTTGTAACAACTTGGCAATGGTGAAAAAGTCTTTTTGTGATTTATCTAGTTTTACCACGGATCGAGATGGTGTTGGGGTAAAGCCTGTGGTGATTGCTTCTATGCCTCTTACCGAGCGGGTTCCTGTCGCGTAAAGATTGTTAAAAGACCAACCTTGTTGCATTAATTTATCTAAATTAGGGGTGAGTGGTAGACCTCCCAATCCACCAACAAACCGAGCTCCTAGACTTTCTTGCAATAAAATTACTAGGTTTTTAGGCTTGCCCTGATAACTAGCGGTTAAGTAATTGTTAGTTGGGTTACTGCTAGGTTGGAAGTCACTTATGGCTTTATTTGTTTGCTGTTTGACAATACCCAGCATTTGCTCGGTTCCCATTGCACCATAGTATTTAGCACTGGAATTTTCCAGGCCCATCTGCTTTAACGCGAAAATAGCAGAATAAGCAGAATTTAAACTCAAATCATTAAGTAAATGATCGTTAGAAAAAGACACCATGGCTGGATTCATCGGTCTATGACCAAAAGAAGAACGAGCACCAATGGCTAGTAGCACAACAATAAGTAGACTTAAGCTAATTCGAGTTGAGAGGGGTAAGGTTGAGCTTTCAAACCAGAATTGTTTATAAAAGGATTTACTGGCTCTATAGGTCAACAATAGGGCAAATACGCTTAACAATATCTCGATTTTATAGCCAGTCCAAAGCATGGCTGAGACTTCGTTTGGGTATTGTAAATACTCCACTAACAAGCGATTCGGTCTTAGGTCATACTCGTTGATGAATGTTGGGGTAATGACTTCCAAATAGACCAAAAAGCATAGACAGAAAACATACCAGAACAGTAAAAAAGGCTTGAGGTACTGACTTTGTTTATTTCTGACAAAGCTGGCTAAGCTTGCCAGTATAGGAATGGCAAAAAGGTAACACAAAGAAGAAATGTCGACTCTTAAACCGTTAAGTAAAATTTGTCTGTAATTATCACCAACTCGTTCTGCTTGCCACAAAATAAATCCAACCCTAAAGCTAGAGAGTAATGTCAGAGCCAATGCAAAAAAGGCCACAGCAACCCCAATAGGTCCTAAGGCGTTCTTTATCGGATAAGTCGAATCGTCAGTACGAGTAAAAGAGGCTACCAGCATAGTATGCCTCCCCAAGTAACAGCAGCAAGGGTAAGACTAATCAACACGGCGCTAGAACCTAAGTCTTTTGCCAGCCCTGATAACTCATGAAGTTCTAGGCCAATTCTGTCAACAACCGCTTCAATCGCGGTATTAATGGTTTCAACTAACAGCACAAGTAACAAGGAGCTGATCAACAATACCCTTTCTAAGCTTGTTACTTCTAAAAATACAGTGGTTAAACAAAGCAGAATTGCCAACATAAGCTCTTGTTGGAAAGCCGATTCATTGTTGGTAAGCCACTTCAGGCCACGGTAGGAGTTCGCGCTAGCCGAGACAATGCGTTTGCCACCGGTCAGCTTATTTTTATTGTCAAAGTTCATCGTTGATGCCCCAAATACTTATTTAAAAACAAGGGCACTAGTACATCCATTTACTAGTGGCGAGATATTTGAGGGCAATGTAGCAACCTAGAAAAGCTTACATAGTAAGCATATGTAAGCGCATTATTTGTTATGTAAGCGTGTGTTCTTGTCTTTATATCTTGTTGGGATAAAGCTGCGACTAGGCTTTATTTTGAGCCTGCTCGATAAACAAAGTTATGTAAGTGTTGTAAGTAGGTATTAAGTGAAATAATTGTTCAGCACTACTAGATTTGGCTGAAACAAAAACGGAGTGCAATAGCACTCCGTTTAAGATAAAGATCAAAACTTATTGATTAAGCTTTTGATGCGATCCAGTTGTTAACTAAATCTTCTAGTACATTTAACGGAACAGGGCCGTTTTTAAGCACTACGTCGTGGAATTCAGGTAAGCTGAACTTGTCGCCAAGTTTGCCTTTAGCCATCTCGCGCAGCTCAACAATCTTGAGCATACCAATCTTGTAAGCCGTTGCTTGCGATGGCATTACAATGTGACGCTCAACCATCTTAACTGCATCTGGTTTTGGATTTGGTGTATTAGCCACGTAGTAATCGATACCTTGCTCACGAGTCCATTTTTTAGCATGAATACCAGTATCCACAACTAAACGACATGCTCGCCATAACTCCATTGCTAAACGACCAAAGTCTGAATATGGGTCTTCATATAAGCCAATTTCTTTTGGAATTAGCTCTGAGTACAATCCCCAACCTTCAGTATACGCCGTGTAGCGACCAAACTTACGGAACATAGGAATACCTTCAAGTTCTTGCGAAATGGCAATCTGCATGTGATGACCTGGGATACCTTCGTGGTAAGCCAAAGCTTCCATTTGGTATGTTGGCATATCGCTCATACGGTAAAGGTTAGCGTAGTAAATACCCGGACGAGAACCGTCTGGTGCTGGTTGTTGGTAGAAAGCTTTACCAGCTGATTTTTCACGGAACGACTCAACTGCCTTAACGATCATGTCCGCTTTTGGCTTAACAATGAATAGCTCGTCTAAGCGAGATTTCATGTTATCAATAAGCGCTACTGCTTCGTCTAGGTATCTTTGTTTACCTTCTTCCGTTTCTGGGTAGTAGAACTGTTTGTCGTTACGCATGAACTCGAAGAACGCTTGTAAGTCACCTTCAAAGCCAACTTTATTCATGATCTCACGCATTTCGCCATGAATACGCTCAACTTCAGCAAGACCAACTTTGTGAATTTCGTCAGCCGTCATTTTCGTCGTTGTCGTGCCTTCTAAAGCATTGTTGAAGAAGGCTTCACCATCAGGGAATTTCCACGCACCATCTTTCGTATCGGCTTTTGCTTCTAGCTCTTTTAGTACTTCAACTAAACCAAGGTAAGCCGGTTTAACTGAAGCAATAAGCGCCGCTTCTGCTTGTGCTAGTAACTCTTGTTTTTGCGTATCTTCAATTTCTAACTTTTCAACTTTACGTTTAAAGTCAGCAAGTAATGTGCTGTCACCTTCGCCTTCAAACGGCGCCCCGTTTAAAATGTTTAAACTGTCAGAGATAACGTAAGGGTAAACAAACTTAGGTGCTGCAATCCCCATATCAAAACGCTTAGTTAGTGATTTTTCTAATTCAGCAAAAAGCGCTTGAACACCATTTAGACGACTGATGTAGGCTTCGGCATCGGATACTTCAGTAATGCTGTGTTGGTTGATCAATAAAGAAGGAACCATAGAGTGTAAACCAAACATTTGATTTACAGGGTAATCATGAAAACGCCATTTGTAGTCTTCAATTTCGTCTTTTAGTTGTTGCTCTAATAGCTGGTAGCTCAGTTTGGTTTGAGCATCTAGTTTGGCAAAATCTAAGGTTTTTAATTTTTCCAGGTTGGCTTTGGTAAGTTCTAAATCTTCCGCTGAACGCGCTTCAGAAATATCATCCCATTTGCCGTAATCTTTTTTAATTGCCATGTAAGTTTGATAAATAGGCGAGCGCATAACGCTTTCCATGAACATATCATCAAACAATTTATTGGCTTTTTCTGACTCTGATTTTATCTGCTCTGCTGTTGCCGCAACCGGCTCCTGACTTGTTTCCACAGCTTGCGTAGGCGCTTTACCACAGGCGGTTAGGCCAAGGGTTAAGGCTACTAATAAAGCACTCGACTTCAGTTTCATTGTTTTCCCCAATAGTAGTTGTTATTCTATTAATGTTACCAATCGGTAATGCTTCTTTTTATCAAATTATGATGCAGTAAACAAAGAGAATAGGCCTTAGGTAGTTAAATGGTAGGGATTGAAGGTTCAAGTAACATTAACCTTGACGCAAAAATAGGCATTGTCTGTCATAAAGGCACCTGGGGACTAAAAGTAAAAGAGGCATGTAATCGTGCTGGATTACAAAATGTCACAAAAATATACACTGAGCTCAGTCAAATTGAAGAGCCTTTTGCTTTCGATTTACTCTTCATTGCAGAAGATTATTATCGTGATGTAACAGGTGGCGAACTATTAGATTCGTTACTCAGCAGCAAAAAGCTCAAAGCTACAACCGCTGTTGTTATGGTTGGCCAACAAGGCGAAACCGTTGTTCACAATTATGACTCTATTATTCTACTACTAGAGTTCTTACCAGAAGTCTTCAGTCAATCTTTATTCCAAGATGTGTTAAGGCGCATGTTAACTGCGCAGAAACTGTTTATTCCTGTACTGTCATTTGTTGCAGCTGGTCGATTAGCGTTTGCTTATAAGGCGTTAACCAATCTTGATAAAAGCAAAATAGATAAACCGCAAATTCTAGAGTATTGCAAATTACAGCTTAATTTAGCTTTTGAATTAGGGCGTTACAAACAAGTTTTAGATATTTGCAATAAACCTCAGTTGAAAAACTTTGACTGGGCGGTTTGGCCAAGGTTTAAGGCTAATTACGAATTGGGCAACCTGCAATATTGCCAAGAGTACGCCAATAAACAAGAATTCAGAGCACTGCCTGCAGGGCCAATGAAACTATTTTGGCAATTGCGTGTGTTGATTGAACAAGATAATCATAAACAAGCGCTAGAGTTACTGGACTCATATCCTAAACAACATATGTCACTAAGCATGGTGCGTTTAGTGTTTGCGCTGATGTCAGTGTCTGGAAATTGGCAGGATGCAGAGCAGTTTATTGCCAGAAAAATTAGACTGGCGCACGAAGCGCCACAGATGCAAGCGACCCTTATTAATGCGCAATGCTCAATTTACTTATACCAATATTATGCAGCCAGTTGTGATAAGCAAAAGCAAGACGCAATTGACAATTTAAAACTGCATTTGGCCAGTTTTAGTCAGCATAAAATGGTATTTAGATTTAAATACAGCATTGAAGTATTTCAAGTTTACATGCAAATAGCAGAGCTCGGACAAGACTCGAACCCACATAAGGTGATGGAGTTATCAGAGCAATTAGCTGAAATTGAACAGCATGTCACTAGTCCAATTTTACACTGTCGAATCGCTTATGCGTGGCATTTACTAGGCAATTCAGAGCGTTGTTTTGCTTCTTTATCAAAAGCGGATTGTGCTTTTGGTTATACTCCTTTTGGCTGTGAACGTTTGTTATTAGCTATGATGTTCAAGCGAATTTTATTCGGTATATATGGCGATGAACAAAGAAGTGGCATTTTCAAAAAGCTGGGTGCTCTGCATTTCGAAGAGCAAAGGTTTAAGCTGTCCTGCAAAGCTTATAGCCGTGCTTTAGATCACAAAGGAGCAGGGGAGCAAACCATTCAATTGCTTGCGAAAGCCATGTCTAGCGCGGGTATTGAAGCATTTGCAGGATATCAATTATCACAAATAACAAAAGCGTCAGCTTAATCTTGCTGACGCTAAATAGGTTAGTTGGCTATCACAGAAACATATCGACCAAATTGTTATAAAACGCAGTGCCTTTCGATGTGGTTTTAAATTGGCCGTTACCAACCTCAATAAGTAACTGCAAAGACACCGCTTTTTCAATTTGAGGCATGACTAAAGCAGAAGACAAGCCAGTCGCAGACTCAAACTGAGCTAAGGTAAATGCTTCTTTTAATCTTAGTTTATTCATGAAGTATTCAAACGGCAGATCTTCTTGCTCAACATGCCAATGTTTGTATAAATACGGCTTAGTTAAGTCCATGTAACCTTTTGGATGTTTCACCTTTTCAGTTCGCAAGATTTTACCCTCGCCCGCTAAGGTGATTTTGCCATGAGCGCCACAGCCAATACCAATGTAATCACCAAATCGCCAATAGTTGAGGTTGTGCTGACATTGTTGCTCTGCTTTAGCATAAGCCGAGATCTCATACTGTTGATAACCAGCTTCGATTAACAGCTCATGCCCTAACTGTTGAATTTGCCACAAGGTTTCGTCTTGCGGTAACACAGGAGGTTTGGAATAAAATTGAGTGTTCGGCTCTATCGTCAACTGATACCAAGATAAATGCGTTGGGTTTAGTGCAATGGCCTGTTTTAAATCAGATAATGCCTGCTCGGTAGACTGGTTTGGTAGCCCGTGCATTAAATCAATATTAAATCGAGACACGGAATCCGCAGCAAAAGCGGCGGCTTTTTTGGCTTCACCCGGGCTGTGTATACGTCCTAGCGCTTCTAGCTTTTCAGCTTCGAAACTTTGCACGCCGATAGAAATTCGATTGACGCCACCTTCGGCAAAACCCGCAAACTTATTGTATTCCAGCGTACCGGGGTTAGCTTCAAGCGTGATCTCGATATCGTCGGCAAACTTCACATGCTCTTGTAATTCAGCAAGTAATCGAGTTACAGCTTGCTCTGATAGTAAGCTAGGCGTACCGCCACCAACGAAAATACTTGTGATTTCACGGCCTTGAACATAGCTAAGGTCTTGTTTGAAATCATCAATCAGATGACTAACGTATTCTTGCTCTGGGATGGTGCCCTTTTGACCATGTGAATTGAAATCACAGTAAGGGCACTTTTGCACACACCAAGGAATGTGTATGTATAAGGATAATGGTGGTAATTGCATTTAATTAGATGTCTGCACTTTCTATTTGCGCTAGCAATTGTTTAAGCGCTTGGCCACGGTGACTTAAGCTATGCTTTTGTTCTGGAGATAGCTGCGCAGATGTGCAGCTTGCTTCAGGTACGTAAAACACAGGGTCATAGCCAAAGCCGTTTTCACCACTTAATTCTTTTGTTATCTCGCCATCCCAGAAACCTTGGCAGATAATTGGCGTTGGATCATCAGCGTGACGCATGAACACAAGAACACAAACAAAACGAGCTTGGCGTTGACCTTCTGGTACATGTTCTATGCTAGACAGTAATTTGTCGATGTTGGTGCCGTCAGTTGCGTCGGGTCCAGCAAAACGAGCAGAGTAAATACCTGGTGCACCTTTAAGTGCTCTTACTTCTAAGCCCGAGTCATCGGCGATGCAAGGTAAACCTGTCACCTTAGCCGCATGTCTTGCTTTGATAATGGCATTTTCAACAAAAGTCGTGCCTGTCTCTGGTACTTCTTCCACTTCAAAATTACTTTGCGGCACCACATTTAAGCCAAACGGTGCTAGCATTTCCTTTAATTCATTTACTTTGCCTTTGTTGCCAGATGCAAACAGGATATCTTTCATGGTTGTCTCTTAATTGGTGTTGTTATTGTCACTTTATTTATTGATACCAATAGCCAGAGTAGAAAGATCAACTATGACAGAGGATGTTCAACAAGGACCAGAGTTAAAGTGCTGGCATAATACAAAAGAAGTGCTTGAGTTTCGAGGGGCTAAGAGAATTTCCAATAAAAAAGGCTTAAATGTAAACACATTTAAGCCTTTCTCTTAACTGCACTAATGGCAGTTAGACAAATGGTCTATTATGCAAAGTTTTCGTTTGCGAATTCCCAGTTTACTAGTGCCCAGAAACCACCTAAGTACTCAGGACGTACGTTGCGGTAATCGATGTAGTAAGCGTGTTCCCAAAGGTCAACAGTGATTAACGGAGTTACGCCTGCTTCAGTGATTGGTGTGCCAGCGTTAGATGTGTTAACGATGTCTAAAGAACCATCAGCTAATTTAACTAACCAAGTCCAGCTTGAACCAAAGTTGTTTACTGCTTTGTCATTGAACGCCGCTTGGAACGCTTCGAAAGAACCCCATTTGGCATTGATTGCGTCTGCAACTGCACCAGTTGGAGCGCCGCCACCGTTAGGGCTTAGTGAATTCCAGTAGAAAGTGTGGTTCCAGATCTGTGCTGCGTTGTTGAATACGCCGCCTTCTGAAGTCTTAACGATTTCTTCTAACGTTTTACCTTCGAACTCAGTACCACCGATTAGACCATTTAACTTAACTACGTAAGTGTTGTGGTGTTTACCGTGGTGGAAGTCTAATGTTTCTGCAGAGATATGTGGTTCTAATGCATCTTTTGCATAAGGTAATGCTGGTAATTCAAATGCCATGATTGTTGTCTCCGTTGGCTTTATAATTGATAGCTGGTAAGATTATAAAACTTGACTGTTTTACTCAAGTATTATTTTTTACTCGTTATAAAAGTATAACTCTTTATAAGGCAAGAATTTATCCTTTCAAGTGATATACCTAATAATTTATTAGTTGGTTCACCAAAAGGGTGATTGATTTATAATTGTTTGGCCATATAAAGTAGGCGTCTTTCAAATTTAGTTTATTGAGGTTGTTATGGAAACCATCGAAAAAATCAAAAAGCAAATTGCTGAAAATCCAATTCTTATTTATATGAAAGGTAGCCCGAAATTACCTTCATGTGGTTTCTCTTCTCAAGCGTCTCAAGCATTAATGCAATGTGGCGAACCATTCGCTTATGTAGACATTCTACAAAACCCAGACATTCGCGCTGAATTACCAGCATACGCAGAATGGCCGACGTTCCCACAGTTATGGGTTGAAGGTGAGTTAGTTGGTGGTTGTGACATCATTTTAGAAATGTTCCAAAAAGGCGAATTACAACCTCTAATTGCAGAAACTGCAGCTAAGTTTAAAGAAGCGGACGCTGAATAGTAGTTACTGTGTAAGTAAAGTAAAAAGCCAGACAAGAGTCTGGCTTTTTTAGTTGTGGAAGTATTCTTTTTTATCTTGAAATGCCTTTCTAAAGTACTCAATAAGTAACTTCAGTTTCATATCTGGCTGTCTCGTTTTTGGATAAATCGCGTAAATGCCTAAGTCTTTCGCAGCTAAGCCATTAAGAATTGAGTTTAAGTTGCCTGCAACAAAATCTTCGTACACCAAAGCTTTTGGCAAATAAGCAATACCAAAGTGCGAAAGCGCTGCTTGACGTAAAGAGTTCAAGTTGTTCGATTTGAAACGGCCGCTGACTTGAATTGTGTATTCGTCTTTGCCGCGCTTGAACATCCAGTTTTGTGAACCTCTGCCTTCATGACGATAGATCAAACAATTGTGCTGCAGTAGGTCTTCTGGAGTTTGCGGTTCACCATGTTTTCTAAGGTATTCAGGACTGGCGCAGATCATCCAGTCAGAGTCGACTAAGCGTCTGGCAATAAGCGATGAGTCTTCAAGGTTACCTGTTCTAATTGCCAAGTCATAACCTTGCTCAATAATATCGACCATTTGATTATCAATGGAAAGTTCAACGTCTACATTTGGGTGGTCGTGGCAAAACTCTGCTAGGGCATGACTTAATACTAGCCTTGCTGACACTACTGGCATGGTCAACTTTATTGTACCGCGAACATCTTCTGCATAACCTGTAACTATGTCTTCCGCTTCTTGAAAGGCCAATTTTGCTAATCTAGCCTTGCCGTAAAAGGTACGACCAGCATCCGTTAGGCTCAATTTTCGAGTCGTTCGATAAAGCAGTTGTGCGTTTAAAGTTTGTTCTAACCGGGCAATACGTTTGCTGACAACCGAGTTGGTTAAGTTCAGTTGTTCCGCGACTTTGCTGAACGAACCAGACTCAACAACCATCACAAACAACACCATATCATCGGCTTTAGTGAGCATAGTTGACTCTCGATTATGTCAAAAAAAGAAAAAAACAATATCATTAATGACAATATATTAATAGTTAGAAAATGGGTAGATTCACCGACCGACTAGAAAATTGGCTCAAAGAAGCGAAACCTAGTCCTAGTAAAGCAATCAACTGCTTTAAAATGGGTAAACAATATCAACGAGGTCGAAATGAACGAATGGGTATATGGTTTATTGGCTCTAATGCCGATAGCCGTTTCAGCAATTTTATTATTAGGCTTGCAGTGGCCTGCAAAACGAGCCATGCCAGTAACTCTGTTAGTTACTGTGTTACTGGCATTGTTCGTGTGGGACATGTCTGCAATGCGCGTATCTGCATCAATTTTACAAGGGTTAATGGTGACGGTAGCCGTCCTTTGGATCATATTTGGTGCGATTTTCTTATTAAACACACTTAAACAAACGGGTGCGATTCAAGTAATACGTCAAGGTTTTACTAATGTATCTCCTGACCGCCGCATCCAAGCAATTATTATTGCTTGGTGTTTTGGTACTTTTATCGAAGGTGCATCTGGTTTCGGTACACCAGCGGCAATCGCTGCTCCATTATTGGTTGCAATTGGTTTTCCAGCTGTCGCTGCTGTTGTTATGGGCATGATGATCCAAAGTACACCAGTATCGTTTGGTGCTATTGGTACACCAATTATTATTGGTGTTAATAACGGTTTAGACACAACGACTATTGGTGAGCGTTTAGCCGCTCAAGGTAGTTCTTGGGATCATTTCTTACAGCTTATTACTAATGAAGTTGCCATTATTCACGCAATCGTAGGTACATTAATGCCTGTATTAATGATCATGATGTTAACTCGCTTCTTCGGCCAAAATAAGAGCTGGAAAGAAGGTTTAGCGGTACTGCCATTTGCTATCTTTGCTGGCCTTGCTTTCACAATTCCTTACGCATTAACAGGTATCTTCTTAGGTCCTGAGTTCCCATCACTACTAGGTGGTATGGTGAGCATGGTTATCGTAGTAAGTGCGGCGAAGCGCGGTTTATTCATGCCTAAGAAAACATGGGATTTTGCACCGAGTGAAACTTGGCCAAAATCTTGGTTTGGTACTCTGAAAGTTGAAAAAGAAGAGCAGGTATCTAACAAGGTGTCTCTTGCTTCAGCATGGGCTCCTTACGTATTAGTATCAATTTTATTAGTGTGTTCTCGTGTCTTCACTGAATTCAAATCTATGTTAACTGGCGTAGGTATCTCTTGGAGTTCAATCTTAGGTGAACAAGGTATTAATGCTGGTTTGAGTCCGCTTTATTTACCTGGCGGTCTGTTAGCCATCTCTGCTATTTTTGCTGCGATTTTACATACTCGTGGTAAAGGTACTGGTAAAGCTTTATCAGCTGCGAGTAAAGAGTCTGTTAAGACAGTTATCTCTGCTGGTTTTGTATTAATGTTCACTATCCCTATGGTACGTGTATTCATTAACTCTGGTGTTAACCTATCTGATATCCCAAGCATGCCAGTGGCGTGTGCAGAGTTAATTGCAGGCGCATTTGGTGCAGCTTATCCATTAGTAAGCCCACTAATTGGTGCTTTAGGTGCATTTATCGCTGGTTCTAATACGGTATCGAATATGATGTTCAGCCAATTCCAATTTGAAGCGGCGCAAACACTTGGTATTTCTTCTGCGTTAATCGTAGCAGGTCAAGCGGTTGGTGCAGCTGCGGGTAACATGATTGCTATTCACAACGTAGTAGCAGCATCAGCAACAGTTGGTTTGTTAGGTCAAGAAGGTGCGACATTGCGTAAGACCATCATTCCGACATTCTATTATGTGTTAGCTGCGGGTATTCTATTGTTACTTGGTGTTCAGGTATTCAATATCACAGACCCATTAATGTAATAACAAGTTAGCCTGTTACGTCCTGAATTACTTGCGCGGAGAAGTAAATGGAAAAAGCACAAATAATTGCCAAATTAGTCAATGTTTTGAGTTCAGACAAAGTGGTGACACAGCCAAATAAAACTGAACATTATCGAAGCGGTTGGCGTTCAGGACAAGGCGAAGCATTAGCTGTTCTGTTTCCAACTAACTTGTTGGAATACTGGAGGGCATTAGAGGTTTGTGTTGAGGCAAATTGCATTATCATTATGCAAGCGGCAAATACAGGCCTTACTGAAGGCTCAACACCTAGTGGCGATGATTACGACAGAGAAGTTGTTATTATCAATACGCTGGCGATGAAGCAACTACTGTTTCTTGGTGAAGGTGAACAGGTTATAGGTTTCCCGGGCACAACTTTGCACAAACTGGAAAGCGAACTTAAAAAGATCAATCGAGCCCCTCATTCAGTGATCGGCTCTTCTGGTTTAGGTGCCTCTATGGTTGGTGGTATTGCTAATAACTCAGGTGGGGCATTAGTAAAACGTGGCCCAGCGTATACTGAGCTTTCACTATTTGCGCAAGTTGATGCAGACGGCAAATTACACTTAGTTAACCACTTAGGCGTTGATTTAGGTGATACGCCTGAACAAATCTTAACAAACTTAGAGCAGGGCAGTTTTGATAAAGCCAACTTGGCTTGTGACAAACATGCTAGCTCTTCTGTCGATTACATAGAAAAGATCAGACAAGTCGATGCAGATACGCCGAGTCGCTTTAACGCCGACACAAGTCGCTTGTATGAAGCGAGTGGTTGTGCAGGTAAGATAGCGGTTTTTGCTGTTCGAGTTGATACTTTCCCTGTTGCTAAAAAAGAACAGACTTTTTATTTAGGCACTAATGACCAAGCGACGTTAACGCATGTACGTCGTCACATTCTTAGTAAGTTTAAAAACTTGCCAGAAGTGGGCGAATACCTACACCGAGAAATGTTTGATATTGCTGATAAGTACGGCAAAGACACGTTCTTAAGCATTGAACATTTAGGCACGGCAAAACTGCCTAAATTATTCGCACTAAAAGGCCGCGTTGACGCAGCTGTGAAGAAAATGCCTTTAGTACCAGATAATCTTACTGACAGACTAATGCAATTTGCCAGTAAGTTCTTCCCGCAACATTTGCCAAAACGCATGTTGCAATATCGTGAAGACTACGAGCATCACTTAATTTTAAAAATGAGTGATGAAGGCATTGCTGAGGCGCAAGCTTTCTTGGCCGATTACTTTGGCAATAATCCTCAAGCGGGTAATTACTTTGAGTGTGACGAAGAAGAAACGCGCAAAGCTTATTTGCACCGCTTCGCGGCGGCAGGCGCTGCAATCCGTTACCAAACACTGTATAGCAAAAAGCTAGGTGATATTTTGGCGTTGGATATTGCACTTCGAAGAAATGATGATTTTTGGGTTGAAGAACTGCCTGAACATATCTCGAAGCACATAGACAAAGCTTTGTATTATGGTCATTTCTTCTGTCATGTATTCCATCAAGACTATGTGTTAAAAGCGGGAAGTGATGCGAAAAAAGTAAAAGCTGATATGTTGGCTGAGCTTGATGCAAGAGGAGCCAAATACCCTGCAGAACACAATGTAGGTCACTTGTATGAAGCGGAAGAGGGCTTGCAGAGTTTCTACAAAGAACTTGATCCAACGAATACCTTTAACCCAGGTGTTGGTAAGATGGAAAAGCACAAACGAAACTGTAGCTGTACTGGCGGATTAATCTGATATTAGAGACACCCATCGAAAGGGCGATCGGCATGGCCGCTAGATGAGTCTTTCGACTGCCAGATCGCTTCGCGCTAGAAAGTGGATTCTGAATCAAGTTCAGAATGACGACGTGTATATGTCATGCCGGACTTGCCCCGGTATCCAAAATAACAAAATAACAGAGACACCCATAGAAAGAGCGATCGGCATAGCCGCTAGATCAGTCTTTCAACTGCTAGATCGCTTCGCGCTAGAAAATGGATTCTGAATCAAGTTCAGAATGACGACGTGTATATGTCATGCCGGACTTGTTCCGGTATCTAGAGCGGAATAACAAAAACACCCATAGAAAGAACGATCGGCTTAGCTTCGACTTGTTTTTATGTTTAGGTTCTAGATAGATTGGTTTCAAACAATCAGATATACTCCCGCCATAATTTGTACAAAATTACGTCTTAACCAAAATAAAGGCCCAAGAAGTACCATGGCAGAGCAGGCAAACATGCAATCAACGCAATCACTGATCCAATCTCTTACCCAAATAGTTGGCAAAAGTTACACCTTAACCGATAACGCCAAAAAGCAGCCCTATACTAAAGGTTTTCGCTTTGGTTCGGGAGAAGCATTAGCTGTAGTTCGACCTGATAGCTTAGTGCAAATTTGGCAAGTGCTAAAAGAGTGCGTTGCTGCCGATGTTGCTGTGATCATGCAAGCGGCAAATACCGGTTTAACGGGTGGCTCTACGCCAGATGGTAAAGACTATGACAGACCAATCGTTATTATCAGTACCATGCGTATTGATGACATTCAGTTGATTGATAACGCTAAGCAAATCATTGGTTTAGCAGGTAGTACTTTATTTGGTTTAGAAGACACCTTAAAGCCGTATGGCCGCGAGCCTCACTCTGTTATTGGTTCTTCGTGTATTGGTGCTTCTATCGTTGGTGGTATTTGTAATAACTCTGGTGGCGCTCTAGTACAAAGAGGTCCAGCGTACACTGAACTTTCTTTATATGCTCAAATCGACGAACAAGGCCAATTAGTTCTAGTAAATAACCTAGGCATTGACTTGGGTGATACGCCAGAGCAGATCTTAAATAACCTACAAAATAAGAACTACACAGCTACTGACGTTAATTTCCCAGAAAAGCGTGCATCAGATAATGAGTACCACGAGAGAGTAAGAGATATAGATGCTGACACACCATCACGTTTTAACAATGATGGTCGCCGTTTATACGAAGCTTCAGGCTGTGCTGGTAAGTTGGCTGTTTTTGCCGTTAGACTTGATACTTTTGCCATCCCAGAAAAGCAGCAAGTTTTCTATCTTGGCACCAATGATCCAGATGTGTTAGGTCAAATTCGTCGTGATATTTTATCTAAGTTTGAAACTCTGCCTGTATCAGGTGAATACCTGCACAGAGACTGTTATGACGCATCGAAAAAATACGGTAAAGACACTTTTGTGGTAATTGATAGGTTAGGGGCTAAGTTTATTCCTAAGTTATTCTCGATGAAGCGCACTGTTGATCGTTTTGCTGAAAAGCTCAGCTTTTTACCAAGTAAATTCTCTGACCGCATGATGCAATACATGAGCTATTTATGGCCAAATCACTTGCCTAAGCGTATGGAAGCGTTCCGCGATAAGTACGAACACCACTGGATCTTAGAAATGAGTAACGAGGGGGTTGACGAAGCGAGAGCGTACTTAACGGAGTTCTTCAAAAACAACGAAGGTGATTACTTCGAATGTACGCCAGACGAGGGTGATAAAGCTATTTTACACCGTTTTGTTGCTGGTGGTGCGATAGGCCGACTGCATGCAATGAGAGCGAAAGAATTAGGCTCGGTAATGACCATTGACGTTGCTTTCCCAAGAAACGAGCGTGATTGGTTTGAGCGTTTGCCAAAAGAGATTGATGATCTAATTGCGGTGAAACTTTATTATGGTCACTTGTTCTGTCACGTTATGCACCAGAATTACATTCTGAAAAAAGGTGTTGATGCAAAAGAGCTTAAGAATAAGATCTTAGCAACGTTTGACGAGCGCGGTGCGGAATACCCTGCTGAACATAATGTTGGCCATGAGTATTTTGCTAAAGACGAGCTTAAAAATTTCTATAAGAAATTAGACCCGACTAATTCATTTAACCCAGGCATTGGTAAAACTAGTAAGTGCAAACACTGGGCTGAATAGCCTCGAGTAACTATGGCCGGAAACAAACACAGTTTCCGGCAAATTAAATTAATCGTCTTTTCATCACTTTAGCGTCTTAGCTAAAAGATCTTCTCCGTTCGGTTTGCCAAGTTGTCAACGGCCAACTAAATTAAATAGTCCATATTCCGTTGCGTCAGATAGAAGTATCACTTCACCGTTAGCAGTTAGGTTAAGTATGTAGCTGAGCATAGTGCTAATAAGATGGACGTTATGGCCAAACTCTTCATACATTCACTTTTTGCTCTAGGGCTGTTGTGTTGCGTTAGCAATGCTCTGGCCGCTGATATTTTCAAACACGCACCGTGCTGGGTGACTAAGATAGATTGTGTGAAGCAAACTTATGCAGCCATTGGTTTATCAAAAATTAAATACCGCAAAAATCCACAATTGGCTACAGCCCAAGCCCAAACAAATGCGATATCAAACTTGGCTTTAACAGCCCAGGCTGAGGTTAAGTCTTTGCGTTTTGATCGCAAGTCATCTCGAACTATTGATGATGTCAAACGTTGGCAGTTAGTAAGCCAAGAAAATGCAACGATACGAAGCTCTATTCGCTTTAAGAAGCTAAAATTTGTTGATAAATGGTTAGACGGGCAAGGCACTTTGTATATTTTAGTTGTAGTTGACCAGTATAGTGATATAACTAAAACTAAGTTAGGCATCACAAATCTAGATGATAAAGTGTATGAAGTTACTGACCTCAATGGACAAGTTATTGAAAGCAATATGGAATATGCAAAACAACTTACTCAGAATATTCGTTCACAAGTACAAGGTATTATGCGTTAGTGCCTTTTCGCTGTTTTGCTTGTCTGCCTGCCAGTTACCCGAGATCAGCCGATACTATTTTTATTCTGAACACTTAAAAGAAGAATACAAAGCGCCTTTTTTACATGAGCTGGTCAATAGTGTTGAGTTAGACGCGCAAGGTCAGCTGCAATACCGTTTGTACGGCAACTGGGGCTATAGTCTTACTCCATTAGACTTAGATCAAAAATTGAATGGTCAGTGTACCGACACCAGAATTCGCTCTGGCAAAATAAGAGCTAGGCGAGATATGGCCAGTTATAAGTTTTTAAGTGACGTTTTCGATCAAACCGTATTCATTATGAGCCGCAGACAAAACGACTGTGGTTATGAACTTTACTTAGAAGAATTTGTTGACCAACCAAAACTAAATGAAGCGGTTCACTTAGCATTGTTGCGATTTCAAGAGATCGCTCAGCGGTTAGAAACCTTGTACTTTAATAAATTGGATTTAATTGAAAAGTACGATGATATTGAACACCTTACCAAACCCATTGATGAAGACATTACCAGCTTATCGAAAGCAGGTTACAAATTGGCGCAATCGACTAAAACCTTTTTTGTTTTAGCCAAAGAGCAATTGGTGCTACAGGATGTCGTTGATGTTAGGAACAAAGGCATGAGCGATCTAAAAACCTTTTCAGCCAATCTAGAACAAGTTAAGCAGTCGCAATTCTCTACTATAGAAGACGCTACACTAGCAACAATAAAGGCGCTAGAGGGGCTAAAACAAGATATTGGTAAGTAATGATTGAGTTGTTAAGTTAAATATGATTTTGTTTAATTTGGAGATAATAATTTTCTTTATTGCCAATTAAGTTTAAATAGCGATAAGCGTACACTCATACCATCAAAATTTTAGGAGTGTTTTATGCGCCTTAACCAATGTTTCAATTTTCAGGATTTCAGAAAGCTGGCCAAGCACAGGCTGCCAGGCCCTATCTTTAACTACATAGATGGTGGCGCTGATGATGAAACAACTTATCGACGTAATACCGAAGCGTTCGACTCTTGTGATCTGTTGCCCAGTGTTTTAACTGGTGTTGAAGATGTGGATCTCTCTGTCACGGTTATGGGGCAAAAACTGGATATGCCAGTGTACTGTTCACCAACTGCATTGCAGCGACTATTCCATCACCAAGGTGAACGAGCAGTAGCTGGCGCAGCGGAAAAATACGGAACCATGTTCGGTGTATCTTCACTAGGGACTGTGAGCTTAGAAGAGATCGCAAAGCAAGTAGACACTCCTCAGGTTTATCAGTTCTATTTCCACAAAGACCGAGGCTTAAACAAAGCCATGATGCAAAGAGCCAAAGAGGCCGGTGTTCAAGTGATGATGTTAACGGTTGATTCTATTACTGGTGGTAATAGAGAAAGGGATTTGCGTACTGGTTTTTCAATTCCATTTAGATTAACCCTAGCTGGCATGATGCAGTTTGCACTTAAGCCTATGTGGGGCCTTAACTATGTGTTCCATGAAAAATTCAGCCTGCCACAGCTAGACGCACACATAAACATGGGCAGCGGTACTAGCTCAATCGGCGATTACTTCACTAATATGCTAGACCCTTCAATGAACTGGAAAGATGTTGAAGATATGGTTAAGTACTGGGACGGCGAGTTTTGCTTGAAAGGCATTATGACTGTAGAAGATGCGAAAAGAGCGGTAGATATTGGCTGCACAGGTATTGTTATTTCTAACCATGGCGGTCGCCAGTTAGATGGTTCTAGAAGTTCTTTTGACCAATTGACTGAGATTGTTGATGCCGTTGGTGATCAAATTGATGTCTTGTTTGACAGTGGAATCCAACGTGGTACCCATGTACTAAAAGCACTATCTATCGGTGCTAAAGCAGTGGGAATTGGTCGTGGTTATTTATATCCACTAGCTGCAGCAGGGCAACCTGGTGTTGAACGTGCATTAGGCTTAATGCAAGAAGAATTGATCCGAGATATGCGATTAATGGGCTGTCGCTCAATTGATGAGTTATCTCGCGCCAACTTACGCTTTAGGTAAACTATATTGTCACTAGAGCACTAAAAATAGTGCTCTAGCTGCTCATAAGCTTGTTTAATATCTTCAATCAGTAGTTGAATTTTTTTCGGTTTATGGCGGGTGTATGGATAAATCGCATAAACCCCTAAAGAGCGGGGCTCGTACTCTGGCAATACGGTGACTAATTTACCGCTAGTCAGTTCTTCATAAACACAGCATTTAGGCACGTAAATTATCCCAGCATGGTTTAACGCAGCTCGCTTTAATGTTGGGGCGTTATTTGATGAAAAACTACCTTCAACTCTTGCTGTCACTTGTTGTTCTTGCTTGGTAAAACGCCACTCATTGCTTCCCTCTGATTGTAATTCGTAACACAGGCATTCGTGCTGCTGCAGATCGGCCAACTCTTTTAATACAGGCGCGTTTGCTAAGTAAGTTGGCGATGCACACAACACCCAATTTGATTGTATTAAGTGTCTTGCAATCATCGATGAGTCTTCTAAATTGGCTGTTCTAATTGCTAAATCAATGCCTTGCTCTATCAAATCAACAAGTTCGTTTTCTAGCCTTAGTTCAATGCTCACCTTAGGGTACTTTTGGCAGAATTTGGCAACAACGTCAGCAAGCAGAAGTTCACCAGAAATAGTCGGTACGGACATTTTGATATGACCCGAAATATCTTCAGACAACTCATTTATCGCGTCAAAAGCGTCTTTTGCTTGTTGGTTAATGCCTTGAGCGTATTCAAACAATAGCTCACCAGCGTGGGTTAGACTGAGCTTTCGGGTGGTGCGATACAGCAATTGAGTATTAAGCTCTTTCTCTAAAGCGGTGATCTTTTTGCTGACAACCGTATTCGACAAGCCAGTTTTTTCCGCCGCGGCGCTAAATGACTTTTCGGTTACCACGGCAGCGAATATTGCTAGTTCGGATGCACCAACCATACTTTTAAACCCCAAGCTAATTTGAGTAGAGAAATCGGATTATCAAGCATAACAAGAAACAGATTTCCATTTTATCCGTATTATCACGTAGAAAAACTATTGCTAATCTCAACATAAAGTCGATAAGAGAAGAGTCAAATGGCAAAAACAATATTAATAACTGGCGCAACTGATGGTATTGGCTTAGCCACCGTTAAAAAGTTAGCTGCGTTGGGACACAAAGTACTATTG
>CBDAVN010000023.1:0-248863 GCA_965200905.1 Psychrosphaera sp. | reverse complement strand
GTAGTAATGATGTAGAGTAAAAACATGCAACAAGTGACAGCCTTATTAGAAAATGAAGCTGCAACCGTAGCTTTTGGTAACAAGTTAGCAAAAGCAATAAGTAAAGGCGCTGTGATATATTTACACGGCGATTTAGGTGCAGGTAAAACAACCTTCACCCGTGGTGTTATCCAAGGTTTAGGGCATACGGGTAATGTGAAAAGCCCAACTTATACCTTGGTTGAACCTTATGAATTAGCAACAGCGAGCGCTTACCACTTTGACTTATATCGCCTGGCTGACCCTGAAGAATTAGAGTTCATGGGCATTAGAGATTACTTTAATGACGAAGCGATTTGCTTGGTTGAGTGGCCTGAAAAAGGCCAAGGTTTTATTCCACAACCAGATTTGGACATTGAGTTAGAATATGTTGATAATAAACGCCAGATCCACTGTGTAAGTCGCAGTGATAAAGGGTTAGAATTATTGGCACAATTATAAAAAAGAGAACGCGCTAAAATGAAGTTTGCTGTACGTTTATCAACTTGGGGACTATTGCTTGCTGCTTTGCTAGTAAGTGGTTTTGTTGATGCTGCGGCTAACATCAAAGGTGTTCGTATTTGGCCTTCGCCAGACTCCACTCGTATTGTTTTAGACTTGTCTGAGTCCAGTAAATACACCTATTTTTCACTAGAAAATCCGAACCGTCTGGTGGTTGATGTACAAGACAGTAAGCTGACTACGAGCTTAAAAAACCTGTCCCATGACAGCAAATTATTAAAAAGCATCCGTTCTAGCAAAAAGGGCAACAAAACTCGATTAGTCTTCGATTTAACTAAAAAAGTCGAACCTATGTTATTTGCTCTAGCACCAACAGCGCCCTATGGTCACCGCCTTGTGGTCGACTTGTTAGATAAACAAGCCAAAGTAACTAAAACCAAAACTAAACAGCCTAAACAAACCAATAGAGATATTGTCATCGCTATTGATGCTGGTCATGGCGGTGAAGACCCCGGTTCAATTGGTGGCAAAGGCAACTACGAAAAAAGAGTTACTCTTGCTATTGCTAAAAAGCTAGCGGCAAAAATTAATGCCGAAAAAGGCATGAAAGCCATGTTAACAAGAACTGGCGATTATTATGTTTCCCTGCATCGTCGAACAGAAAAAGCAAGAGAAGCGGGTGCTGATTTATTTGTTTCAATTCACGCCGATGCATTTACATCACCACAGCCATCTGGAGCTTCAGTTTGGTTGCTGAGCTTACGCCGAGCCAATACTGAAATTGGTCGTTGGTTAGAGAAAAAAGAGCAGCACTCCCAACTTTTAGGTGGCGCAGCTTATGCTGTTAAAGACAATACCAAAGAAAGGTATTTAGCTAGAACTTTGATTGATATGTCGATGGATCATTCGATGGAACAAGCTTACATTGCGGCAAATGAAGTTCTAGGTGAACTCAAAACAATCACTAAACTTCATAAGAAAAGTCCTCAATCGGCTAGCCTGGGGATGCTGAAGTCACCAGATATACCTTCGTTATTAGTTGAGACAGGCTTTATTTCTAATCATAAAGAAGAAAAGTTATTAACCAATGCTTGGTTCCAAAACCGCATGGCTGACTCGTTAAACAAAGCGATTAAAAGCTATTTTAGAAAAAATGCGCCTGCGGGCACTTATTACGCCAGCATCAAAGAAGTAAAACACAAGGTTAAGCGCGGTGAGTCTTTGTCGCTAGTGGCTCAAAATTACAAAGTCAGTGTTAGCAAAATTAAAAAAGCCAATAATTTAAAATCAGATAAGATCCGTGTAGGCCAGATCTTATCTATTCCTCAGTCTTAATTTTTGCCCATGCCAATCCAAATTTTACCTCCTCAATTAGCGAACCAGATCGCCGCCGGTGAAGTGGTCGAAAGACCGGCCTCTGTGGTTAAGGAGTTGGTTGAGAATGCTTTGGATGCTGGTGCCAGCCAAGTCGAAATTGAAATAGACAAAGGCGGTCATAAACGCATTCTTATTCGAGATAACGGTAAAGGCATAGACAAACAAGAGCTAGGGCTTGCACTTTCTCGCCACGCAACGAGTAAAATCACCGATATTGAAGATTTAGAAGCAATAGTTAGTTTGGGCTTTCGTGGTGAGGCGTTAGCGAGTATTAGCTCAGTATCAAGACTAACCATGACTTCTAAGCCTACGGAACAAAAAGAAGCTTGGAGTGCAATTGCCGAAGGGTTAGACATGGCAGTTAAAGTACTGCCTGCGGCTCATCCCAACGGTACTAGCGTTGAAGTTTTAGATCTATTTTTTAATACGCCAGCAAGACGCAAGTTTTTACGTGCAGAGAAAACTGAGTTTTCGCATATCGAAAACTTAATCAAACGAATCGCGCTTAGTCGTCCAGATATTACTTTTATTCTCAAGCATAATGGCAAGCTGGTTAAACGTTATCGCTCTCAAGCCAAAGTTGAAGATGCGTTAGCACAAAAGTCTAATCGCATTGCGGAAGTGATAAATCAAAATTTTGTCGACGCGGCAAATGTAGTAGCAAGCCATTACGACCAAGTAAAAATTGCGGTGTGGGTAAAACAACCTAGTTTGTGTGTATCGGTGAATCCAGCTCAATTTTCTTTTGTTAATGGCCGTATGATGCGCGATAAGTTACTGCAACACGCTATTCGCCAAGCATACGGTAGTGAGTTGGGACCAGAGCAACTGCCTGAATATGTTGTATTCATCGATTTACCGGCACAAGATGTAGATGTAAATGTTCACCCGGCAAAACATGAAGTGCGTTTTCATTATGCTCGTTTGCTGCATGATCTTTTAGTTAAGACCATGGAAGAAGCATTAGCTGGTTTTAATCAGCAACAAGAAATTGAAGAAGTACCAGCGCCAGATTGGATAGAAACCTCAAGACAAAACTACCAGCAAGCTCAAGCCGCTACTGAAATAGTGAAGTCTGAGTTAAAGGCCGCTGATGCGCCAAGAGCGAGTTCATCAGCACCTGTTTACAATGCGGAGCCGACTCAAAAAACTAAATCGGCGAGTAACCCTTTCCCTGGTCTTAAGCCTTTAACAGCAAATACCAAGCAATCGGACTGGGCAACAGCGCAAAGAGCTTTAGAACAGAAGCAAGTTGAACAAATAGAATTGCCAAAGAGTGTTCAACCAGAAGCCGCTAGCTCCCCACAAGTGTCTGGTTCACCACAAACGCCAGCCGCAAAACCTATACCACATGAGCTTGGCAGTGAATCTTTCAATCTAGTCTTTGTTGAACAGGAAAGGTTTTATTATATCAATTGGCAAGGGCAGCTTTGGCTTATTGATACGGCGAGTTGGTCTGAGACCAGTTCTGTTACAGTAAGTAAAGAGCAACTTACTTCAGCGCCATTGTTAGTACCAACCAGATTGAAATTATCAGAACAAGAGAAGGTTTGGTGTTCTGACAATGATGAGTTTTTAGCAAAACATGGTTTTGAAACGAAACGCCACCAAGACTATTTAATTATTAAACAGGTACCAGCAATTTTACGCAGTGCAAAATCGACCCAAACCTTACCTAATTTATTTACTCGCTTAATGGCTTGCCAAGAGCCATCAACAGAATTTCTATGTGATTTAATCAGCGAGTCAAAAACCGATAATTTATCCGAATCGCAAAAGCTGCAAAAGTTAACTCAGCTTGTTACTGAAAATAAACTAAACTTGGAACAAGTAGCGACTCGAGTCCAAGCACAAGATATTATTAACAAATCTTAAGCAAAACCCAACTTCCAACTGAGTTACCGACACTGGCTTAGTCGGTAATAACATAAATACAAGAGCATTATGACAACAAAGCAATTACCAGTTATCACAATTATGGGGCCAACCGCTTCCGGTAAAACCGATTTAGCCATGGCGCTGTCCGATGAAATTAATGGTGAACTTATTAGCGTTGACTCTGCTCTTATCTACCAAGACATGGATATTGGTACTGCAAAACCAACGGCAGAAGAACTCGTTAAATACCCACATAAATTAATAAGTTTTCTCGACCCTAAAGAAACTTACTCTGCTGCCGATTTTAGAAGAGATGCACTATTAGAAATTGAGCGTGCTTATCAAAATGGCAAAACGCCAATACTGGTAGGCGGTACTATGATGTACTTTAAATCATTAATTGAAGGTATTTCACAGTTACCAGAAGCAGACCCTAAAGTGCGTGAGGAGCTTGAAGCTTTAGCTCAAGACAAAGGTTGGGAATACTTACACCAAGAATTGGCAAAAGTAGATCCAGTTGCTGCTGAACGTATACACCCTAACGACCCTCAACGAATAAATAGGGCGTTGGAAGTGTATAAAATTAGCGGTAAAACAATGACTGAGTTACAGCAACAGGAAAAAGAGTCTTTCCCTTATCCTGTTAAACAATTTGCATTTCAATGCGAAGATAAAAGCCTGTTGCACGAAAGAATTGAAAAAAGATTCCACATTATGTTGCAACAGGGGTTTGAACAGGAAGTTAAGTCCCTATATAACAGGGGTGACCTGCATTTGGATCTGCCTTCTATGCGAAGTGTTGGTTATAGACAAATGTGGGAATACCTTGACGGTAAACTAGACTACGAAGAAATGATATTTCGCGGTGTAGTGGCTACGAGACAATTGGCAAAGCGCCAATTAACTTGGCTTAGAAACTGGCAAGGAATGACACCACTAGTGATTGGACAAGCAAAAGAAAACTTGCAACGTATAGGAAAGGCGTTAAGCTAGTAGATTGAAAACACAATATTTTTGCTATTTCTACTAAGAGAAAAAGAAAAACAAGAGAATAAATAAGGATAAGCGATGGCAAAGGGGCAGTCTTTACAAGACCCATTTTTAAATGCATTACGCCGTGAGCGTATTCCAGTATCGATTTATTTGGTAAACGGTATCAAGTTACAAGGACAAGTTGAATCTTTTGATCAGTTTGTGATCTTGCTAAAAAACACTTTAAGTCAAATGGTATATAAGCATGCTATTTCTACGATAGTACCTGCTAGACCGTTCCAAACGAATCCTCATTATCAGGGCTCGGCTGACGACGCTGCGGAATAATTTCGTTTTTTACACTCGAAATTTTTACCAAACTGAATTTAATTAGGGAATAGGTTCCACCTATTTCCTTTTTCGCATGCATGCATGGATGTATGTTGCCTTCACGGACGAAGGTACGTCGAATCAACATGGATGTTAGAGATTCGATGAGTCACGGTTTCATGGACGAAAAAGAGTGACCGCATGGATGCATGTTGCCTTCATGGGGGAAGGTACGTCGAATCAACATGGGTATTAGAGATTCGATGATTCGCGTTTTCACGGATGAAAAAGAGTGACCGCATGGGTGTTGATATACGAAGACTCCATGAATAAAGACGGTATTTGTTGTTAGTCTCGCTTAGTGAGCAATTCTGTTAGGTGTGTAGTGAAAAAAAAGTGACCTGCGATTAACTTCGTAGGTATAGTTGTGTTAATCAATAGTCATAAAAAATGTGATCGAAACTCGGTCAATTAACCTAGGTTAGAAACATTTATAATTAATAGGATAGGCATTTGTTTGATAGGTACGAAGGCGGTGAACAGGCCGTTTTAGTTCATGTTAATTTTTCTGATGAAAACGATAGAGAAGACATAGAAGAACTTGGTCTATTAGTTTCCTCTGCTGGCGTTTCTACCTTAGCGGTAGTCACCACCTCCCGAAAAACACCTGACGCTAAATACTATGTTGGTTCAGGTAAAGCACAAGAAATAGCACAAACAGTAAAAGCTGAAGGTGCGGATATCGTCATATTCAACCACGCGTTATCGCCATCGCAAGAGCGTAACTTAGAAGCGTTGTTTCAATGCCGAGTGCTAGACAGAACTGGCCTGATCTTAGATATTTTCGCACAACGAGCTCGAACCCACGAAGGTAAGCTACAAGTTGAGCTGGCTCAGTTACGTCATATTTCTACTCGATTAATTCGAGGTTGGACTCACTTAGAAAGACAAAAGGGTGGTATCGGTTTACGAGGTCCAGGTGAAACTCAGCTAGAAACCGATAGACGTTTATTACGCGGTCGAATTTCCCATATTTTAGGTCGCTTAGAAAAAGTATCAAAGCAACGTGAACAAGGTCGTAAATCTCGTAAAAAAGCAGAAGTACCAACGGTTTCACTAGTCGGTTACACCAATGCCGGTAAATCGACTATGTTTAACGCTATTACTGATGCTGAAGTATATGCAGCCGATCAGCTGTTCGCGACACTTGACCCTACGTTAAGAAAAATTGATGTTACCGATGTAGGTGAAACGATACTTGCAGATACTGTGGGATTCATTCGACACTTGCCCCATGATTTAGTTGCGGCATTTAAGGCAACACTAACTGAGACTCGTGAAGCTGATTTGCAATTGCATGTGGTAGACAGCGCTGACCCTAGAAGAGCTGACAACATGGAACAAGTTGCTGAGGTATTACGAGAAATCGAGGCCGATGATATCGCTCAGCTAGTTATCTTCAATAAGATTGATTTGCTTGATGACATTGAAGCGCATATTGAATACAACGATGATGGCGTACCTGTTGCTGTGTGGTGCTCAGCAAGAGAAAACAAGGGCATGGATTTAGTGTTACAAGCTATTTCCGAGATCCTTGGTCAATCTATGGTGGAAATGGACCTTGAGTTACCACCTTCGGAAGGCAAGCTTAGAGCCAGTTTGTATGGCTTGAACGGGATCTTGCAAGAGCGCATCAGTGATCAAGGGATGTGGCAAATACGTATTAGAATATCAACAGTGGATGAGCAAAAGCTGAAAAAACAGCTAGGTTATGGCATTGAAAAATGGCAGCTTGACCATAAGATCTAAGACATTGGTCTATTTTTCATAGATAACAGTGAGTTAATAGGCTAAATTAAACCAGTTTTATTTTGACAATATTGGAGTCTGTTATGGCCTGGAATGAGCCGGGGAACAACAACAATGATAACGATCCGTGGAAAAATCGTGGTAAAGACCAAGGTCCACCGGATTTGGATGAGTTATTCAAAGATTTAGGTAATCGTTTTAATGGTTTATTTGGCGGTAAACAGCCAGCAAACCAAGGCGGTAAGCCACAAAGTGCATTTGGCTTAGGCCTTATTTTAGTTGCAGCCGTCGTTATCTGGGCTTTGTCTGGTATCTATACCATCAAAGAAGCAGAAAATGGCGTTGTATTAACTTTTGGTGAATATTCAGGCGTTCAAGACCCTGGTATTCAGTGGAAAGCAACGTTCGTACAAAAAGTTATTCCAGTTAACATCCAAACAGTTCGTAGCTTACCTGCTGCTGGCTTCATGTTAACGGAAGATGAAAACGTAGTAAGAGTAGAAATGGAAGTTCAGTATCGTGTTATCGATCCTAAACAATACCTATTCGCTACTCCAGACCCAGACCAAAGCTTACGCCAAGCAACAGACAGTGCATTGCGTTACGTTGTTGGTCACTCAAAGATGGATGACATCTTAACTTCTGGCCGTGAAATGGTAAGAAGAAAGACTTGGGAAGAGTTAGAACAAGTAATCGAACCTTATAATCTAGGTGTTGCTATTGTTGACGTTAACTTCAAGGACGCACGTCCACCTGAAGAAGTTAAAGATGCGTTTGACGATGCTATCGCAGCACAGGAAGACGAAGTTCGTTACGTCAATGAAGCAAACGCTTATGCAAGTGAAGTTGAGCCAATTGCGCGTGGTCAAGTAAACAGAATGATCCAAGAAGCAACGGCTTACAAACAAGGCAAGATCTTATCTTCACAAGGTCAAGTGGCTAAGTTTGAGCAGTTACTGCCTGAGTATACGGCAGCACCAGAAGTTACTCGTCAGCGTCTTTACTTAGAAACGATGGAACAAGTTTTCTCTAATACTTCTAAAGTGCTTATCGACAATGAAGGTAACGGTAACATGATGTATCTACCACTAGATAAGATCATGCAAAACCAAGGTGGCAGACCGGCTAATCAGCAAACGAGACCGGCAAATAACTTCAACGCAGGTTCTAACTCAACAACTAACCAGCCGTTGACGTCTTCATCAACAAGAAGTGGTCGTTCAGACCGTTTCGATAATGGGAGAAACTAATGAAAAACTTTAGTGTTATCGCTTTAGCCTTAGTTGCTTTTTTATCTTACTCTTCATTATTTATTGTTGAAGAAGGCCAAAAGGCATTTGTTCTTCAGTTCAGTAAAGTTAAGCGTGATGCCAATGGCGACAGCGTAGTTTACGAGCCCGGTTTACATTTTAAATATCCACTGATTGAGCGTGTTAAGCGTCTAGATTCTCGTATTCAAACGTTAGATGACAGCGCAGACCGTTTCGTTACCGCTGAGAAAAAAGACTTAATCGTTGATTCTTTCATTAAATGGAGAATTTCTGATTTCGGTACTTACTACATCAGAACCAACGGTGGTAACAAGCAAGTTGCTGAACAACTGTTAAAGCAAAAAGTGAACAACGCATTAAGAAACGAATTTGGTACTCGTACTATCAAAGAAATCGTATCAGGTGAGCGTTCTGAGCTTATGCAAGCAGCAGTTGAAGAAGCAAAGAGCTCAAGCGACTTAGGTATTGAAGTATTAGACGTACGTGTTAAGCAAATCAACTTACCACTAGAAGTGAGTAACTTCATCTTCGAACGTATGCGTACAGAGCGTCTGAAGGTTGCTAAAGCGCATCGTTCAGAAGGTCGTGAGCAAGCGGAAATCATCAAAGCTGACGTTGATGCAAGAATTACCGTTATGTTGGCAGAAGCTGAGCGTGAATCACAAACTCTACGAGGTGAAGGTGATGCACAAGCGGCAAGAGTATACGCAGATGCATTCAACAAGAGCCCTGAGTTCTTCGCATTTGTTCGTAGCTTAGACGCCTACAAAAACAGCTTCAACAACAAACAAGACGTATTGGTTCTTGAACCAGACAGCGACTTCTTCAAATACATGAAGTCGACTACGGGTAAATAAACCCCGCAGTTAAAACCTAAAAAAGCTCGCTTCTGGCGAGCTTTTGCTTTCATGAATGACAGAGAGCGATGGCTTTCACGGATATAAGTTGCCTTCACTGTCGCTCATTGGTCGCTCTGGGCTTGACCCAGAGTCCATAGTATTTTGAGTGGATTATCGCGTCAAAGCACGATAATGACGATGTAGCTGTTACTACCGCAGTCCCCTTGAACTTGCTTATCGCCACCCTGAGCTTGCCTATTGTCACCCTGAACTTGATTCAGGGTCCACAAAACCTACTTAGTAATTATCATCCACCAACTCAATAGGTAAACGAGTTAACTTCTTGACTCCTTGCCACTCAGAAATCGTAGCACCCAACCAGCGCCAAGCCCCAGAACTATGAGCAACAACTTTTTTATTAACTTCATCTATAACTGCATACTCATTATTAGGCATTAAAGCAGTGCTTGTTAAACACTCTTTGGTGTTTATGTCCCAAAGTTTGATAGTGCCGTCATGGGATGAGGATACGATGTGTGTATCACTGGGGTTAAAGGCGACAGAGGTTACCCAGTCTTCATGAGTAGTAAAGGAGTGCAGGAGTTTTTTGGTGTTGACGTTCCAAAGTTTGATGGTGTTATCGTGGGATGCCGAAACGATGTATGTGCCGCTGTGATTAAAGGCGACAGACCTTATTGCACTTTCATGACCAGTAAAGGAGTGCAGTAGTTGTTTGGTGTTGACGTCCCAAAGTTTGATGGTGTTATCGTCGGATGCCGAGACAATGTGTGTGCCGCTGTGGTTAAAGGCGACAGAGGTTACCCAGTCTTCATGACCAGTAAAGGAGTGCAGGAGTTGTTTGGTGTTGACGTTCCAAATTTTGATGGTGTTATCGTCGGATGCCGAGACGATGTGTGTGCCGCTGTGGTTAAAGGCGACAGACCTTATTGCACGTTCATGACCGGTAAAGGAGTGCAGTAGTTGTTTGGTGTTGACGTCCCAAAGTTTGATGGTGTTATCGTCGGATGCCGAGACGATGTGTGTGCCGCTGTGGTTAAAGGCGACAGACCTTATTGCACGTTCATGACCAGTAAAGGAATACAGGAGTTGTTTGGTGTTGACGTCCCAAAGTTTGATGGTGTTATCGTGGGATGCCGAGACGATGTGTGTGCCGCTGTGGTTAAAGGCGACAGAGGTTATTGCACGTTCATGACCAGTAAAGGAGTGCAGGAGTTGTTTGGTGTTGACGTCCCAAAGTTTGATGGTGTTATCGTTGGATGCCGAAACGATGTATGTGCCGCTGTGGTTAAAGGCGACAGACCTTATTGCACGTTCATGACCAGTAAAGGAGTGCAGGAGTTGTTTGGTGTTGACGTCCCAAAGTTTGATGGTGTTATCGTCGAATGCCGAGACGATGTGTGTGCCGCTGTGGTTAAAGGCGACAGACCTTATTGCACTTTCATGACCAGTAAAGGAATGCAGGAGTTGTTTGGTGTTGACGTCCCAAAGTTTGATGGTGTTATCGTGGGATGCCGAGACGATGTGTGTGCCGCTGTGGTTAAAGGCGACAGAGGTTACCCAGTCTTCATGACTAGTAAAGGAGTGCAGGAGTTGTTTGGTGTTGACGTCCCAAAGTTTGATGGTGTTATCGTAGGATGCAGAGACGATGTATGTGCCGCTGTGGTTAAAGGTGACAGAGGTTACCCAGTCTTCATGACCAGTAAAGGAGTGCAGGAGTTGTTTGGTGTTGACGTCCCAAAGTTTGATGGTGTTATCGTGGGATGCCGAGACGATGTGTGTGCCGCTGTGGTTAAAGGCGACAGACCTTATTGCACGTTCATGACCAGTAAAGGAATACAGGAGTTGTCTGGTGTTGATGTCCCAAAACTTGATGGTGTTATCGTTGGATGCCGAAACGATGTGTGTGCCGCTGTAATTAAAAGCGACAGAAGTTACTGCGCCTTTATGAGCAGTAAAGGAGTGCAGGAGTTGTCTGGTGTTGACGTCCCAAAGTTTGATGGTGTTATCGTGGGATGCCGAGACGATGTGTGTGCCGCTGTGGTTAAAGGCGACAGACCTTATTGCATGTTCATGACCAGTAAAGGAGTGCAGGAGTTGTCTGGTGTTGATGTCCCAAAGTTTGATGGTGTTATCGTAGGATGCAGAGACGAGAAGAGTGTTATCCTGATTTATGGCAACGTAACTAACGACTGATGAATGAGGTAAGTAGGTTTGTGCAGATAGCTGATTTATTGTTATTTGTTGTGCTTGGTTAAAAACAACAAAGTCAGTATCTACTGGAATATAATCCCCAGTATTGTCTAACCAAGTTGAATTTGTAGCGTCTTTCACCCTAGAAAAGTCAGTATTTGATAATTGGCAGCCTTGCCATTTGGTTGCTGTTATCGTGCTACTATCTATGCTGATATTGTTAGCCTGACTTTGATAGAGCCAGCTTTGTAACAAGTCAGTATTATCAAAGTTGGCACCAGATAAATCACAAAAGTGCCAATCCATACCAACCAATTTAGCATTAGAGAAGTTTACGCCTTTTAAGTTAAGCAACTTATTGCTTGTTCCTAATAAAGTACGATTCGATAAATCTAATTCGGCTAAATTTGCCCCTTCTAACTCGGGGAAGTTATCGACATTTTGCTCTGCAGCTAAGCTCCATAAGTTGAACCCTAATAGCCTTGCTGGCTTACTACTGTTAGAGCTTTGCATGAGGTTGACATAACCCTCATCAAACTCTTCTTGTGACCACTCATCAGTCGTCTCGCGCCAATCCAACAAGAATTGTTGTGTTTCTGCGTTGAGCTCTATATCTAATTTGTTGTCCTGTGGTGACTGGCATATACGTTGAAAAATACCGCAGGCGACAAAAAACTCAAAAAATGAAGTGTGGGCAAAGCGGTAATGATTATCTTCGTCGCGGACTAATAGGCAAGCGTTGTAAAGGTCGGTGAGATACAACTCCAATTGTTTACTTGCAGAGTTTGTCTGATTTTTGTTTAAGCTTAATACTTGGTTGTTTTTTGCATACTTTTTGAACCAAGCATCCAGTCTGGCAACTGGAATGGTGGTGCGATTTTTTTCCCTTAGGAATAAAGCCAGCTCTGCTAATAGCTGTTGTTTGTCGTCCAGTAAAATTTCATGTTTTTCTTGGTCTCGATGGCCTACTCTATTAAATAAAGCTAAATAAATAGTGGCGGCATTGATGTGTCTTCCCTGCGCGGCTAATTGCAATAAATCACCAATTAACTCTCGAATAAAGTTGAGCATAATAGGGCGTTCTGACAGACCTCGTAAGTCGTGAACTCTGTCTATTAACTCAATAGCCCTCTGTCCTTGTTGTTCACCTAAAGATTCTACTAAGTAATTATCAATCTGCTTTTTGCTAAAAGGGGCCATGTAAAAAGTTTGGTAATTTTTAAAGTCTTTATTGTGCTGGCCCGCCTTATGGCGATCTTGACCAGTAATAAAGCTCATTTGCTGTTCATGATCTCTAAAGAAGTGGGTTCGACAAGTGATAAGTATTCGAGTTTTACTTGGAAATTCAGAACTTGGTTGAAGGTCGCCATCTTGCTCTTGTTTTTTTAAGTCATGTTGCCAAACTTCGTTAGGAATTAGCCCTAATAGTTTATTGAATACACCAGTGGTTTCTGCTTTTGACAGTTTGTGACCAATTTCGTCCAAGCCATCAAAAATAAGTAAGCAGTTGTGGCTTTGGATATGCTTTACCACATCCGCGCCGCTAATATCATCCAGACCTGTTTGGCTCAGCATGACTTCAATGAACTGCTCTATGCTGTTTTCTACTTTTATGCCGCTATTGAGTAACTTCTTTAGATCTAGGTAGACAGGTAACACCTTGTCTTGTGGCTGTTTGTTGTATTGTTGTAATAACTGCTGTAATGCAAGTTGACAGGTTGTACTTTTACCTGCGCCAAAGTCACCGAGTAATACCATCATTCGACTAGCTGTAACAGCTTGGCTATTTGCCCACTGGCAAATATGATCGTCTATTTTTATTCGTTGACCCGAATTTAAGTGGCTAGTGGCGTTCGGCTCTTGCGTGTTTTCTTCGATGCAAAGTTTGGCTTGAGCTTTGTGTAGCCTATCGGACAACTCTCTTCTGCTATTACTTTGTTGGTTATTGGCTTCTTTTATTTGTCGCTTACTGTGATGATCTTTAGCACTACGAACAATGGCGTCAAAAATTTTCTCAATAAATTCGTCCTTTTCACTTTGATCGCCTCTTTCATAAAGCTCTAACCAGTTTTTATGATTTTTGGGCAGTTCTATTACTCGTTTTTTATAACGTGACCGCATCCTGTCTGCGCTGGAACGGCCTAAAATAACAAGGCAAAACTTATGTTCTTGATTATTTCCTTCTGCATCGAGAAAGTACTCGACCTCGTTTTGACAAACTTCACTATTCGGGTATTTGTCATTGTACAAGAGGATTGCTGCAAATGCGGTTTCGCACTCATTCTCAAGTTGCGGCATAAAAGGCTCAGTGGATGAAATGCCTTCACGGCCTTGATCTCGGAACAGTCGCAGTTGAAAGTCGTTTTCCCAATCTTCTTCGCCATAATCAAACTTCTCTTCTAATTCATTGGCTAGGTAAACTTGTGAATGTCGGGCTGGCGTGTTTGTCTTTTCCCATGCATGCGAAAAAAATACAGTGTAGATAGGTAGCTCAGTATTCGCTTCAGGTGGCTGAGGATGAAGTGGGGCGGAGTCAGCTGTGTCTTGGCTGGTTTGCAGTAAGCGAGTTTCAACTTGTTTGGCTTGTAACTTTTGATCATCAAGCTGGACTTCAATATGAATTTGTTTGCGAGACTTAAATGCAACAGCCAAATCTAATTCGCTCGCTTTTTTATTAATTAAACTTAGCTTTTTACGTAAATTGTCTTTGCTTAAGCTATCGCCCATTTCTTGTTCATAACTATTTAACACTTGCTCTATTTCAATGAGTGATGATTTATCCTGCTTTATCTGAGAAAAAATTTGTTTGAGCAGTGTTTGCTGTGAAATGGCCAGATCACTGTTTAGTAGTGGAGTAAGCCATTGTTGCTCTTGCAGTTCTAATTCTTTTTCTGTGAACTTTTTACTGAAGTCGGCCATGTGACTTTTATCCTTTTGTCGCGAATGTTGAGTAAGTTACATAAGGAATATAGTCTAATAAATTTCAAATTCAATAACTTTGTCACAAAATGTCAAATTGTGATTTTCGGGTTGCTCGTGGCTGAGGTTAGCTCTTTATCTGGTTTGGTATAAATTCGCTAAATGCTCTAATTGTCGTTTAGTGACGGTTGGAAAATCTCTTCGTTGGGCATATTGTTGGTAAAGCGGTACGAAAATATCGGTTTTATTCAGTCTATCGAATGTCTTCATTAAACTTATTCCTGAGCTGTTGTCGCGGCGACAACAATCTACGTATGCTTGTATTACTGCGGCAAGGCTTATTCCTTTAGCTGCTCGCAAAGCTATATCGGCTTCTAAGAAAAATGCAGCACCTGACCAATATACTCGGCGGTAAGCGCGCATTTGCCACATGTTGTTTGATACGTCTTTCAGTTTGCCAGGCTTACGTTTTGCGTTTTTTAGTCCTCGCTCAAAGCCTGCTTGCATACGCTCTATAAACTTAGCTTTTGTTATCAGGCCTGCTTGGTACATGACTATGTATTGCATATAAGTGGCAAACCCTTCACTGAGCCAGAACGAAGAATAATCTAGATAAGGTAAGTACAGGTGAGATATTTCATGGTACAAGGTCCAATCGTTAACCATTGCACTTAAGCTGGCGTTGCGGCCAACATGCAGTTTCACCATATCTGGGTTGCCTCTAACAACTTGTCCCCAAGGAACAGGATGGCTGCTTGAATGCTGTAAGACTGAAAATTTCAGGTGTCGTTGGGGCAGTTGAGCAATACTTTGCTCGACAGCTGCTATGCCTTGTTGTAACCATTGTTCAACGTCTTTTTTTTGCTTTTGAGTGAATTGGCTATCCAGTTCAAAAGTAATGTTTGGCGCTGCTAAGCTGCTAAAAGAACCAAATAACAAAGCCAAGCCAATAGCCTTTACTAGCTTATTGCTAAATATCACCATATGTCACCTTAAATCACCCTATACCGTCCCCTAAAATACTCGGTTAATTGCTTTTAGGTTTATTAGACTTTTCATTTCCTGTTAATTAGACAGGTAGGCACTAGGCTTTCTTTCTAAATATTACTGCACACCATCTGGCTAACTTTGTCGTTGAACGCTTTTCCCCCTTTTTACTCTGGAACCGTCAAAAAATAAGAATAATTACTCTATTTATATCAGTTGGTTATAAAATTACTTAAAAGTAGATAAAAAAAGCGGATGATTTTTGCCCTCTATCTCTGGTAGAATCCCCGCCTAATTTTTTCTGAGCGAAAGTGAAATGGGTAAAAACGTAGTTGTTTTAGGCACTCAATGGGGTGACGAAGGTAAAGGTAAGGTCGTAGACCTTTTAACTGACAGAGCTTCTTATGTAGTGCGCTATCAAGGTGGTCACAATGCTGGTCACACCTTAGTTATCGACGGTGAGAAAACCGTATTACACTTAATTCCATCTGGCATCTTACGTGATGGGGTAAAATGTATCATCGGCAACGGTGTTGTTTTATCTCCTGAAGCCTTATTAAAAGAAATTACTATGCTTGAAGAGCGTGGCGTTCCTGCTAAAGAGCGTTTATTAATTTCTGAGGCATGTCCATTAATTCTTCCTTATCACATTGCCCTTGATCAAGCGCGTGAAGTGGCTCGTGGTAATAAAGCAATTGGTACTACAGGTCGTGGTATCGGTCCAGCTTATGAAGATAAAGTAGCTCGTCGTGGTCTACGCGTAGGTGACTTATTCAACCCTGAGCAATTTAAAGAAAAGCTAAAAGAAGTACTTGAATACCACAACTTCACATTAGTTAACTACTTTAAAGCTGAAGCAGTAGATTTCGATAAGACATTTGCAGACGCAATGGCAGTAGCTGACATTCTTAAAGCTATGGTTGTTGACGTAACAGATACGTTAGACAAAGCTCGCTTAAACGGTGAGTCTATCTTATTCGAGGGTGCGCAAGGTACGTTACTAGATATCGACCACGGTACTTACCCTTATGTTACTTCTTCAAACACTACAGCTGGTGGTGTTGCAACGGGTGCTGGCTTCGGTCCATGTCATATCGACTACGTATTAGGTATTGTTAAAGCTTACACAACTCGTGTTGGTTCAGGTCCTTTCCCTACAGAATTATATGACGGTTTAGATAAACAAGATCCAGTTGGTAAGCACTTAGGTGACAAAGGTCACGAGTTTGGTGCAACAACAGGTCGTTTACGTCGTACTGGTTGGTTTGATGCGGTTGCAATGAAGCGTGCAGTGCAAATTAACTCAATCACAGGTTTCTGCTTAACTAAGTTAGACGTATTAGACGGCTTAGAAGAGATCAAGATCTGTACTGGCTACAAGTTAGAAGACGGTTCAATTGTTGACGTTCCACCTATGGCTGCTGAAGGCTACGAGAAAGTAGAACCTCAATACGTTTCTATGCCTGGTTGGAGTGACAATACGTTTGGTGTTACTACGTTTGACGGTTTACCAGAAGCAGCACAAAACTATATTAAGCGTTTAGAAGAGATCACTGGCGTGCCTATGGATATTATTTCTACAGGCCCTGACCGTAACGAAACAATGATCTTAAGAAACCCATTTGCATAATAAAAATTGGTAAAATCATTTTTATTCGCATTAAAAAGCTGTCATATGACAGCTTTTTTTGTATAAATAACTTACGACGTTTTAACCTTGAGGTTTGTCATGAAGTTATTTAGCAAAGTACTTTTATTGTCGGTTACTGCCTTGGCATTGTCAGCTTGTTCGTCGAGCAACACCGAAGAAACGCCAGCAGAACAAGACAATCTTGATCTATTTACCTACCTACAATCCGATTACTTTTGGAATGACACACTGCCTAGCGAAATAAACACCGCCGCTTGGCCAACTATGCCTGATGCAATGGCTGCCCTAAAAGCACCGCAGGATAGATTCAGCTTTGTTATGACTAATGAAGAATATGCAGACTATGTAGCCTCGGTATTCTTTGGTTATGGCTTTTCCCATCAAGTTAATGCAAATAGAGACGGCCTGCTGATCCGTTATGTATTTGATAAGGGCTCGGCTTATGAAAAAGGATTAAGACGAGGAGATGTTATTACAGAGGTGGCTGGTACTAGTATAGCTACCGCGCTTGCGCAAAATACCGAGTTATCTGAATTATTTGGCCCTAACCAAGACGGTTATACGGTAGATGTCACTTTTTATAGGCCCGGAGCGGGTAATGGTGTAGAAACCAAAACCCAGTTTACTAAGTCGAGCATTGTTGCCAATACGGTTATGGCTGCACAGGTTAAAGACATAACGATTGGTTCTGATCCGGTTAAATTGGGTTACCTAGTTTTTGACTCATTTAAAGAAAGTTCAGAGCAAGAGTTAAAAGATGCCTTTGCTATGTTCGATGAACAAAAGGTCGAAGAGCTTATTTTAGACTTGCGATATAACTCAGGTGGTCGAATTAGTATTGCACAACAGTTGAGCCAACAAATCGCAGGACGTAACGTGGAAAATGAAGTGTTTGTTAAATACGTTCACAACGAATTGCAATCAAGTCGCAACAATACTAGCTATTTTAATGCTGGCAGCTACAAGCCGTTAAACCTAAATCGAGTAGTGGTGCTTACCTCGGCAAGTACATGTTCAGCTAGTGAACTTGTTATTAATGCTTTAAATCCGTTTATTGAAGTGATCGTGATTGGTGATGAGACTTGTGGCAAACCTATCGGCATGTATCCAACAGAAATCAACGACTGGACGGTATTTGCCATTAATTTTCAAACCCAAAATGCGGTTGGCTTTGGTGATTATTTTGACGGCTTACCTGTCGACTGCGCAGTGCAAGAGACTATCCCTGGTGACTGGGGCGATGAAAGTGAAGCATTATTGGCAGAGGGAATCTATTACCTGAAAAACGATAGATGCAGCGCACAAGCTTCAGCTACAGGTAAGTCACTAGTCAAAAAACAGAAAGTCGATTTTTCAAAAGGGCCCGTGAAGCTGAGAAATGCCTTTTAATCTTGAGAAATTAGTTAGCACTCCTTCTTAGTTTTTACTGACGTGCGACGATCTGACAACCGACGGTTGATCTAGCTGGCTTGCCAGATCGAGTTTCTAGTAGGCTTTACTGGCTTGGTATTTGCTTTGTTTATCGCAATGTCTTTTTAGTTTTGGTTTATTGCCAGCTCGGTATTACAAGTTCTTGAATATGAAAAAGTTATTTAGTTTATTAATGTTAGCCAGTGTATTGTCTTTGCCTGCCTTTGCCGAAGAAGAGGGCGAGTTATTGCAGGCAGTACAAATTTATACTCAAGATGAGCTATTAAATTTAATTAAAAATAATGAACATTTGGAGCGAGTTAAGGCCGATAGATGCCAGCTTACTCGTGATATTGAAGACCGAGCTGTTAAGCTAAAAATACCTGCCTATCAATTTTTATATGGCGATATGCTCGCTTGGGGCGTGTGCACTCACAGAGATCCAAAGTTGGGTTTGTTTTATATTAATAAATCGGCTGAGCAAGGCTTAGTTGCGGCGATAGAGCAGTTAGGACGTTATTACCATATTGGTCGTTTTGTGCAAAAAGATATGGAAAAGGCTTATATCTACATTCAACGCGCAGCTGAGCAAGGTAATTTAAACGCACAGTTTCGCTTAATTGAAATGCAGTTAGCTGGCAATGGCAGTCCATACGATTACGAAAGCAGTTATCGCTGGTTGCACCATGCCATTATTGCCGATAAAAAGATGCACAAAAAAGCGGAAATGTTATTAGCTGATCTGGCCAAATTAATGAACCCAAAGTCGGTAAAACGAGCTAAACGCAGTTAATTAAGCAAATTACCCTAGGTTATCGAGTTTAATTGTTAACCGTTAATTCTTTCTCATTGGGTACTATTCTTAAGGGATTGGGTTTATACTAGAGCAAATCCTATTAACCCTATTCTTTAAGAAGTTTGCATGCCAAAACACGACCCGAACTATGCTCGGGAAAAGCAAAAATATGGAACCCCTATCGCAAGCCGCGAGTTTATTCTAGAACAGCTGCAAAAGGCTAACTCCCCACTCGGATTCAGCGACCTGATCAAGTTATGCAAAGTGCAAAGCGAAGACTTGAAAGTTGCATTAAAACGACGCTTAAGAGCCATGGAACGAGATGGGCAGATCATTTACAACAAACATTCCCGTTATCAAATACCCAATGAAGATGAGTTTGTATTTGGCAAAGTGATAGGCCATAGAGATGGTTTTGGTTTTCTTCAGTTAGATGGTGCTAAACCTGGCAAAAATGATTGGTATATCAGTCATAGTCAAATGCGCAGCTTACTTCACGGCGATCGCGTTGCCGCGCAAGAGATTGGTGAATTTAAAGGCAAGACCGAAGCCCGAATTGTTAAGGTAATAGAGCCGAGACAAGCACCAATCGTTGGTCGTTACTTTGTTGAAATGGGTGTTCAGGTTGTTATTCCTGATGATGGCCGTATCAAGCAGGAAATTGTTATTCCTAAAGGCGAAGAGAAAGGTGCGCGCCATGGCCATATGGTTGTGATTGATATCGCGCAGCGCCCGAGTAAAACTAATACAGCAATTGGTAAAGTGACTGAAGTACTTGGCGAACACATGGCGCCAGGGATGGAAATTCAGGTTGCCTTGCGAAATTATGACATCCCTCATGATTGGCCAGAAGCAGTAACTCGTTTCGCCGACAAGTTGCCAAAAGAAGTTAGAGAGTCAGATAAGTTAGACCGTGTCGATTTAAGACATTTGCCGTTGGTAACGATTGATGGCGAAAGCTCAAGAGACTTTGATGATGCGGTTTATTGTGAAACCAAAAAATCTGGCGGTTGGCGCTTATACGTAGCCATTGCCGATGTATCTCACTATGTGAAATACAACTCTGCGATGGACAAAGAAGCGATAGAACGCGGTAACTCTGTTTATTTCCCTGACCAAGTTGTGCCTATGTTGCCTGAGGTGTTATCAAACGGTTTGTGCTCTTTGAACCCGCAAGTAGACCGTTTATGTTTGGTTTGCGAAATGACCATTTCTGCGGCTGGTAAACTGTCTGGTTATAAATTCTATGAAGCAGTAATGCACTCTCATGCCCGTTTAACTTACACCAAAGTGGCGGCAATGTTAGAAGGTGATGCAGAGCAAATTGATAGATACCAAGCTATTTATCCGCATATCATCAATCTATATGAGTTGTTTAAAACGCTTAAACAAGTTCGTGCTGAGCGTGGTGCTTTTGAGTTTGAAACCATTGAACCTAAGTTTGTTTTTAATGCGCAGCGTAAAATCGACTCAGTAGAAACGGTTATTCGCAATGATGCGCATAAGATCATTGAAGAATGCATGATCTTGGCAAACGTTGCGACTGCGAAAATGTTAGAAAAACATAATGCAGGTGCGCTATTCCGTGTCCACGATAAGCCAGATCCAAGTAAGCTTGCTAATTTCAGAGCGTTTTTATCTGAGTTAGGTGGTGAATTAACGTTCAGCAATGAGCCAACGCCAAAAGAATTGAGCGAGCAGATCAATAAATACTTGTCACGACCTGATGGTGAGTTGATCCAAACCATGATGATCCGTTCTATGCGCCAAGCTGTGTATCAAGCGGATAATATTGGTCACTTTGGTTTAGCGTTAGAGGGGTATGCCCACTTCACTTCGCCAATTCGCCGTTACCCAGACTTAATTGTTCACCGAGCGATTAAAGCCATTATCAAAAGCCAAGGCCAAAAAACATCGGGCGAGCACGCTTACGATGATGAAGAGTTAGATTTCCTTGGCGAGCAATGTTCGATGACTGAACGCCGAGCTGATGAAGCGACTAGGGATGTTGAAGCCGCATTGAAATGTGAGTTTATGCAAGATCACATTGAAAATGACTACATGGGCGTTATTTCGTCGGTAACATCATTCGGTATGTTTGTGCGTTTGAATGACCTGCATATTGAAGGCTTGGTTCACATTACTGCCTTAGGTAATGACTTTTTCCATTATGACAATGAGCGTCACCTATTAATAGGTGAACGAACTCGACAAATTTACCGTTTAGGAGATGAAGTTGAAGTTCGTGTACGTTCCGTTGATATGGAAGAAAAGCAAATTGATTTTGAATTAGCTGGCGTCATGAGCAAAGCTCGAGTTCGCTCAGGTGGTAAAGGTGGCAGAACTCGTTTTCCTGCCGCTAAAGAGCAAAAGCCGGCAATGTCAGTGCGTGAACAGCTGCGAAGAGGTCATGTACCAGGTTCGCAAAAACAAGCTGAACACAAAAACGCGGACCAAGACCAGAAGTCAGAAAATAACAAAACAAAAGGTAAGGGCAAATCGGCTACTAAAAAAGGTCGTGCTAAGCCTAAATCTAGAGCTGCAAAACGCGTTGCTGCAAGAAAAGCAGTAAAGTCAAAAGGCAGTACAAAAAAAGCGTCGAAAAAGACGTCAAAGAAAGTAAAGAAGAGATAATTAATGAGTGTTGAATTAGCTTACGGTATCCATTCAATCTCCGCCATTATTGAGCGTGAGCCGGAAAGATTAATAGAAATTTTTGCCTTAAAGGGCCGTCAAGACGACAGAGTGACACCTATTATCAACGAAGCTTATTCGCTAGGCGTGTCGGTTCAGTTCATGTCGAGAAAGGCGTTAGACGATAAATCTAAAGGTGAGCAGCACCAAGGTATTATGGCTCGTGTAAAAGCCGCTAAGCAAAAAGATGAGTCGGACTTAAAAGACTTATTAGAGCAAAAGCGAGCGGCTGGCAAAGCGCCATTCTTATTGGTATTAGATGGTGTGACTGACCCTCACAACCTAGGTGCCGTTATACGTACTGCTGATGCTGCAGGTGTAGATGCGGTAATCGTACCAAAAGATAAGTCAGCGAAGTTAAATGCTACGGCTCGTAAAGTTGCATGTGGTGCGGCTGAAGTTGTGCCACTTATTGTTGTAACTAACTTAGCTCGAACGTTAAAAATGCTGCAAGATGAACAGGTGTGGATCATTGGCACTGCAGGCGAAGCTGAGCAGGATTTATTTGAAATGAAGTTCGATGGTCCGTTAGCTGTTGTTATGGGCGCTGAAGGCTCAGGCATGCGTCGTTTGACTAGAGAAAACTGTGATCAATTGGTGAAAATTCCAATGGCGGGCTCAGTTTCCAGTTTAAACGTATCAGTTGCAACAGGCGTTATTTTGTTTGAAGCCGTTAGGCAGCGCAGTTAAGTTTTGGCGAGCTAGATGCTAGCGAATGTAAAGGTAAATATTTTAGTAAGAGTGAAATATTTACCTTAGTTTACGGTCTTGTTAAATAACCACCTTTACAGAAAAACATATAAAACCACATGATGTTATTAGTTAGAATTTTTTTATTATCTTTATTGTTTAGTTTCTCGGTGATCGCTGAAGAAGAGACGAGTTCCGATGAAGATAGTACTTTGGCACCAGCTTGGTCGTTAAAAAAAGCTGACCAAGTGTATGGCTCTGAACAATTAGCTGGGCAGCCTTATGTTATTCACTTCTGGGCGACTTGGTGCCCTTACTGCAAAAAGTTACAGCCAGGATTAGATTCAGTATCTAAAGGCTACAAAGAAAAAGGCATTGCAACATACGCAGTGAGTTTTTGGGAAAATGCTCGTGCGAAACCAATCAAGGAAATGAAAAACCGAGGTTTGGATTTAGAAGTGTTAGTTGACGGTGACGAAGTTGCAAAAGCATTCAAGGTTCAAGGCACACCAACGACTGTGTTTGTTGACCATGAAGGTGAAATTTTAGTTAAACTTAATACTTCAGACCCGAATGACCCGCAAATTCGTTTAGCTTATGAGTTACTAAAAGATAACTACAGTAAGAAAGACGAACCAAAACCTAGCGAAGAAGACAGCGAATAAACAAAAATGCCAGACTAGCTCTGGCATTTTTATTGTCACTAACTTAACTTCTCGTTGAGAAAATTAGCTTCTAATCCAACGCCAGATGGGGAAGTAAAAAACAATTGAGTCATGCCAATCTCGGCTAATGAATCCGTCTGATAACTTATTTTCATTTCAATAAGCTTGTTGATGAAACTGTCTAAGCCAGTTAACTGAAATGCAATGTGGTCTAAGCAACCCTGTGTTTGGTTAGGCTGATGTAAATCACTTTCAGTTAAATGGACAATGGCCTGTTGTTCAGAGTAAAGCCAGTAGCCAGCGCGGCTAAATTGCGGGCGAAAGCCAATGGATAGGTTGAATAAGTAGCAAAAGAAATCTTTTTCTTGTTCTAATAATGGCTTTGGTGCGCTGATGTTAATGTGTTCAATGATCATATCGACTCCCTGATGAGATAGGGAGTCATTATTAAATCAGTTTAGCGCCAAAGTAAAATGGTACAGCCGTTAATATTGTTACGTTTCATTACGTGTCTGACTTTTTCTGCTTCACGCTTTTTATCGTATGGACCAAGATCTACCCGATACCATAAACCAGAAGTACCTTGGTACTCTTTTACGACGGACTCGTGACCTGCGAAGGCAATTTTAGCTTTTAATGCTTCCGCTCTTTGTTTTGAACGTACCGTTGTACAACGCAGCATGAAAGGACCTTTGTCTTTCAGCTCACCTTTATCTACGGTTACTTCTTTATTTTTTAATTCGTCAATAAATTCCCAACGCTCATCGTCAGGTAAAGGCGGCAGCACTTTTTCTGACTTTGTTTTTGTTTGCTTGGTCGTTGCCGATTTTTGCTCGGCTTCAGGCGCGCTGTCTTTCAAGAAAAACAGGAAATAGCCAAACGCAGCAATAAGGGAAATTAATACGCCTAATTTAACTACTGGGAAAGGAGCCTTTTGCGGCTTTTTTGCATTGTTGCGCTTTTGACGCTTAGGTTGACTTACATAGTCTTTATTTTTCATAACTGACAGAGATCCAAAACTACCTGCACTAACTTAAATCCACAGGATCAACATCGATAGACCAGCGGATTCTATTACTGTTTTGGATACTATCCAAGTTTTCTATTAACCAATCGACGACTTTGTGCAAATAACCTCTAGATTGACACTGAAGTGTTAGCATATGGCGGAATTTTCCTGCTTTTTTTGACATAGGTGCAGGCATTGGCCCTAACACTAACAATTGCTCAAAATGGCTCAGGTGTGGGGTTAAATTAGTCAACCACTCGCTGCCATACTCAGATTGAGTCGCCTCTGCTCGAAGTACCACTTGGTGTGAATATGGTGGCAATGCTAAATCTTTTCTTTCGGTCAATGCAAATTGGGCAAAATCAGCATATTGGTTGTTTACTAAATCTTGAATAACTGGATGCTCTGGGAATTTAGTTTGTAACCAAACTTCGCCTTGTTGGTCACCACGACCTGCACGGCCTGCAACCTGTACAACCAGTTGCGCTAATTTTTCTGGTGCTCTGAAATCGCTACTGAATAAAGCACCATCAACATCTAAAATGCCAACTAAATTGACGTTTGGAAAGTGATGACCTTTGGCGACCATTTGTGTGCCAATGATGATCTGAGCTTTACCTTGTTGAATTTGCTCTAATTTGTTTTCAAACTCACCTTTTCGAGCCGTACTGTCTCTATCGAGTCGGACAATATTTGCTTCTGGAAAAGCTTCTGCTAGATACAATTCAAGCTGCTCAGTACCAACACCAACAGTGGTTAATCTAGTTGAGCCACAGCCCTGACATTGATGCACTGTAGGTTGCTGGTTACCACAATGGTGGCAAATAAGTTGCCTTGTTGTTTTGTGATAAGTGGTAAAGCCAGAGCAGCGGTGACAATCAGTTAGCCAATGACACTCTTCACACATGAGTACTGGTGCATAACCTCGGCGGTTAATAAATAACATGGCTTGTTTACCATCAGCTAACACCTGCTGAATTCTATTTTGTAATGGCTCACCAATACCGGAAGTGGACTTACATCTATTCAAATCGAGCAATTGCATTTTAGGCAAGCGACGATTGCCTGCTCTTTGTTTTAATTTTAAATGGTGGAAACGTCCAGAAACGGCATTCGCTAAAGATTCTAAACTTGGCGTTGCAGTACCTAAGATAACAGGCACTTTTATTAAATTAGCTCGGTATAAAGCGATAGAGCGACAATGGTATTTAAAGCCATCTTGTTGTTTGAATGAAGCGTCATGTTCTTCATCCATCACTATCATGCCAAGGTCAAAAAAGGGCAAAAATACGCCAGAGCGGGTTGCGATCACAATTTTAGCTATACCCGAACGGGTCATTTGCCAAGTTTTAAACCTTTGTTTGTCGGTCATATTGGAGTGCCACAAAGCCACTTCAACATTAAACCTAGAGCGAAAGCGCTCAATCGTTTGTGGTGTTAATCCTATTTCAGGCACCAGCACCATTACTTGTTTTTGCTCTAACAAAACTTTGGCAATAGTTTGTAAATACACTTCAGTTTTGCCTGAGCCAGTAATGCCATCAAGCAAGTAGGTATTAAACTCTGTACTAGAGTTGATTGCTGAAACGGCGATAGCTTGTTCAGTATTCAACTGTAGAGGCTCAATGATATCTGACTCTAGAACCTGTTTAGGTTGTGGAATATAAGTTTGCCAGTCAGCCCATTTAGCCTCTAAAAATTTGTTTACTGTAACCGTACTAATACCAGCTTCTTTTAATACAGCTTTGTCGATAACAGCCTCAGTATCGAATAACGCTTTTAGTTTTTGTTGTGCTTTAGCATTTGCTGGTAATTGTTCTGGCAGTTGCTCTGTGGAGGCTAGCTTCTTATCTTGAAGCTTTTCTAAAGTATTACCTTCTCTAAGTAATTTCGGTAATGCTGCATGGTAAACATCACCTAAACTTTGTTGATAATATTTGGCAGCCCAATGGATAAGTGTAATGTCTACTTTAGCGAAGCAAGGGTGTTGGTCTAACAGAGATTTAACAGGCTTAAGTTTTTCTATTGGAAATTCTGAGTCTGTTTTTGTTGTTATCACAATACCAACAAGTGACTGGCGGCCAAATGGCACAATCACTCGACAACCAGGCTCTATATCTTCTAGCTCTTGGCCATTTTCATCCACGGCTAGGTAGTCAAAAGTTCTCCTTAAAGGTACAGGAAGAGCAATTTCTAGGATTTTATCGGAGAATAATGACATTTAATGCTACAAAGCCCATAGATAGGTTGACAACAAATAAGCAATCACTTACTTTTAACAAAGTATAAGTAGGTTGGCTGATATGCTCATATTATGAATGTTACTCGAGTCTTTTTAATTCAAATTTGTTTATTGGCATGCAGCATGTCATTCATGTCGTTTAATCTTGCTGCCAAAGAAGCTCGTATATACTCCACCGAAGGATACTGTATTTTAGCGTTTGAGCAAGTTGATAATGCTTACTTAGTGCAATATGAAAAAAGGCTAGGATTCAGACCTAAACTGAAATTGTGTAACCGGGTAAATCGCCTTGTTGCAGAGTTTCAGCCAGATACTTGGAACTATAAGTTTGGTCAACCATACCCGGGAAGTAGCATTTACTTGAACCCCGAGCAGGTAGGGAAAATCGAACAAGCCAGAGAAAAACGACGCCAAGTTCTAAGATAATTAAATTCTTGCTTGATCTTTGTTCAGTAAACCTTATAATTCGCGCCCTCAAATTTTATTAACTTCGTATGGTACTCGGCAATTGATCGTGTGGCGATACGGCCTAAATAGGTAACCCAAAATGCAAAAAGATATTCATCCTAATTACGCTGAGATCAACGTAAGTTGTTCTTGTGGTCACAAATTTGTAACTCGTTCTACAGTTGGCAAAGACCTACACTTAGATATTTGTTCAGCTTGTCACCCTTTCTACACTGGTAAGCAAAAAGAAGCTACTACTGGTGGTCGTGTTGATAAGTTCAAAAACCGTTTCGGTATGCTGGGCAAAAAAGCTTAATCAAACGATTAAGTCGAACACGAAAAAAGCACCTACGGGTGCTTTTTTGCTTATATGGACATAAGTATGTCGCGGTGTCATGGATGACAGAGAGCGACTGTTTTCAGGGATGAAAGTACATTGGTCGAGTTTGTTCCCTACAAACTTTCGACATTCGCCACATCCTTGTGGTTCAATCGCCATGGACGGTTTAGATTCGTGTGCTTATATTACTGTCGGCCGTATTTGTTCCAGACAAATAACCGGCACTCACCAGATCCTTGTGGATCGTGGTGTCATGGATGACAAGGAACGACGGCTTCAGGGACACCCACCTAAATAGATCTGGCAAGCCAGCTAGATCAATCTTCGATTGCTAGATCGCAACGCGCTAGAAAGGCAGAAGAAGATTGAAGGGACACCCACCTAAATAGATTTGGCAAGCCTGCTAAATCAACCTTCGATTGCTAGATCGCAACGCGCTAGAAAGGCAGAAGAAGATTGAAGGGACACCCATCTAAATAGATCAGGCAAGTCACCTAGATCAAGCTTTGATTGCTAGATCACTACGCGCTAGAAAAGCAGAAGAAGATTGAAGGGACACCCACCTAAATAGATCTGGCAAGTCAGCTAGATCAATCTTCGATTGCTAGATCGCAACGCGCTAGAAAAGCAGAGCGTATTTTGAGAGACACCCACCTAAACGTGTTGAACAAAGCGTTGTTTATTTGCTGGTGGAAAAAGACTTTTTAATTAAAGTGCATTGCAATTGCTATATAGGTTTAGCCAGTTATCTTTAGCTTCCTTTACTTGCAATGAGCCTGTATTACCTTTATTCCACCATTTAATTGAGCCATTGCTATACATAGCACCTGAGGCGGAAGGGGATTGAGGTAGAGTTACTTCTGGAGCTTGACCAAGCTGGAACTTAACAAAAGATAAACTGCCGTCACTGAGTGTAAAATAACGGATCTTTAGTATTTTATTTTGCTCGCATTGATAGGTGATATTGGCCGTATTATTGACGGCTAATTCCGATGATGCAGAGCACGCTATAACCTGTAAGGCTATAACTAGCAATATAACGACTTTAATTTGAGACTTGATAAAGATTGTACTCCTGATTGAAGCGTGAAATTAGTGCTCGCAAGTTTTCTCACGGCAAAGTTTGTAGTTACGCCAGTGGGATAGTGCTAATAGGATAGAAGCCACAACGGTTCCTACTTTCTCACCAAACTCTCCTACTAGATCATGGCCAAATAATGCCGTTAATAGTAATAAAGCTAAACCTGATGCAATGCCTGTTAAAACAAATTTATCTTTGTGTTTAGAACAACCTAAAAAGCCAGCAACCAAACTCATAGGAACAATAATGAAGACTAAGGCAATATGAAAAGCGTGGTTCTCTGCTGAGATATGTGACAGGGCTGGAACAGTAGCCAAAATGATAGGTAATAGGGCGCAATGGATAGCACAGATTGTAGAAGCGCCAATGGATACTTTGTCTAAGATTGATTGTTTCATTTGGTGTGAGTTGTTATCGCAATAATTTGATATGTTATAACATTTCTATCTGGTGGGGAAGAGTAATGAATAAATACAAGTAATTAATAAAATTAACACGATCTGACTGGTCGATTATTCACAATAAACACAAGCCAGATCGTGAGCAGATAATGCAATCAGTAGTGATTATTTCGATTGCATAGTGTGCTGATGGATCCTTACCGTAATATCATCACATTCTTTTTTCCACGCCACATCTTCTGCAAAAGCTTTCACCGCTTGGATCACTTGATTGACGAAAGTCCCGTAATTATGGTTTTTCTCATCCGATTTATCGGCAATGTAAATAAAGCGAATGCTATCAACTAACTTACTGCCGTCCCAGTGAGAGACAAAACGGCTTTCGGCATTGTCTGGGTTAACTAAAATAGACATAAGCTCACCGCGGATCTCTTCTTTTTCTTCTTGGTCATAACGTACAAACGGTGAGATACCACTGCCAATGTAAACCGCTTGGTTAAGCTCGGTATTTTCTATCGACTTTTTAAATGACTGTTCTATTCGTTTGTATAAGTTATCGAACGGCAGTTCGGCCTCATAGTCAATGTCGATACCTTTAAGTAGTCGTCTTGCCATAGGCACGGATGCGATAGCATAAGTAATCGAAGTGTGATCATTCTTGATTGGATGACCTTGAGCATCGTAGCGATCAGCAATTTCTCTAAAACTATGAGTAATCGTGTCTTTAAGGCCTTTTTCTTTTGCGAACACGTCAAATGTTAAGTGCTGATGATCACGGATCTTGATATCGCCAGGAGCTAAACCGACTTTACTGGAAATTTCGCTTATCGCGTTCATTACCGTGCTGTGGAATTTACCTGAACTCAGTCTTAATTCGTCACCTGTTGCCAAGAATAAAACCTTAACCTTTCTAGTACGTGTTTTACCGTCGTAATAAGCTTTAAAGGTACTGTTATGGGCTGGACAATAGAAAAAGAATGACTGTTGCTCAGTATGAAGGACTTGTTGTTCACCTGAGTAACGCACTCGAACTAAGCGGTTATTGGCGATGAAGTTAACATGAGTTAAGCCGTGATCTTCAACTACTTCGAAAACTTTATGAGCCAGCTTACGATAGAATACTTCGTAAGGTTTTTCTGAACTCTCGTCTACTGAACCTGTTACTAGTTCAATAAGCTTATCTGTGAGCATAATTTCAGCCAGAATATATTGGTTGTCTCTAGCATCATTGGGTAAATAAACACGCTCGCCAGCTCTATGTTTTCTTAATATAGATCCTGCTCTTCTCATTCTTACTTCCTATTTAGATTGATTATTGTTCAAAGTGTACGTTTTATAACATGAGTGGGGGGCTGTCGCTATGCTGATATGGCTTAATAACTAAAGATAATGATATAAGACAAACCTTTATTAATTGAGCACTTAGCTGCTATTTAATGCACTTGACTGGGATATTTTGTCTGTTCACTAAATATACAACCAAGTTAGTGCAAGTTAATGTAAAAAAAAGCTGCCATGATCCCGCTTTTTATTTCGACACAATTTGATTGATTTAGAGTATAAACTCGAATGTGACTAAACCTTACTTTACAATCGCGCCCGTCTTTATTTCCTGAGAACTTCATGAAAAAAATTGCATTTGAATGGTACGCCATTATCGAAGGGTGTTTTTTAGCAGCCTTGGGTCTTTTCTTTTTACAATCAAGCAACTTGTTAGTTGGTGGAACCGCAGGCATTGCGGCGATATCTAATAAAGCATTTTCCCTAACAATGGGTACTTGGTTTTTCCTCGTAAACGCGCCTTTTTTTGTCATTGCCTTAAAGCAAATGGGTAAGTCTTTTACGATCAAAAGTTTTATTGGTATTTTCATTGTGTCAGTACTGACCGATACACTGAATTTACTGATAACCATCGATAGCATTCCTGTTTGGCTTGCCTCTTTCATTGGCGGAGGGCTAATTGGTATAGGCTTGCTGATATTATTCCGCCATAACACTTCACTTGGTGGCGTGAATATTCTTGCTTTGTACGTAGAGAAAAAACATGGCATACACTCTGGTAAGGTGATCCTAGCGACTGATATGCTGGTAGTGCTGTTGGCTCTTAACTTCTATCCGTTGGAACAGATCGCCTATTCTATGATTGGCTTCTTTGTCCTGACTTCGGTTATTGGTCGTTACCACAAAAAGCCACCAATCAGCCAACAACAGCCTAAACCTTCGAGAATAAAGTCGAGGTTTCAGCAGCTAAGAACAATTCTAAAATAAAGGAACTCACATGATAGCTTCATCTGTTAAAGGCGTATTTCTAGATGCATCAACTCTAGGTAGTGATATCGATTTACAACCTTTAACAGACATGAACTGTCAGTGTTGGCCTATGAGCTCCCCTGAACAGCTTCTAGAGCGCTGTGAAGGGGCAGAATATATAGTTACTAATAAGGTAGTGATCAGCGCGGATGTGATGCGTCAGTTACCTGAGTTAAAACTTATTTGTGTCGCGGCGACAGGAATGAATAATGTCGATTTAGTCGTGGCCAAAGAGCTAGGTATCAGGGTTAAAAATGTCACTGACTATGCAGGCTCATCAATAGCCCAACTGGTCTTTAGTTTACTGTCTGAATTATTGTTACACACCCGAACTTATATCGACCTAGTTAGAGAAGGGGCTTGGAGTCAAAGTCCTCACTTTTGCTTGTTTGATAAACCTATTGTTGAATTAGCTGGCAAGACAATAGGTTTGATTGGTTATGGCTCGCTAGCCAAGTCCGTGGAAAAGGTTGCTCGTGCCTACGATATGAAAGTGTTGGTTGCAGACCGCAAGGGACGAGTTCATATTCAGCAAGGGAGAACTGGCTTTGAGCAAGTGTTACAACAAGCGGACATTATTAGTATTCATTGCCCACTAACGGCCGACACAGAAAATTTAATTAGCACTGCTGAATTTGAATTGATGAAGTCATCCGCCGTGTTAATCAATACCGCCAGAGGTGGTATTGTAGACGAGGTTGCATTATTAGAGGCTTTAGAAAATAAACAAATAGCTGCCGCTGCTACTGATGTTTTAAGCCAAGAGCCACCGTCTGCAGACCATGTATTGTTAGCTCACCAGCCAGATAATTTACTTATTACCCCTCATATTGCCTGGGCTACCGTGGAAGCAAGAGAAAGAGTGTTAGCTCAAGTTATTGGTAATATAAATGAGTATTTCTCAGCTTAACTGCCGACATAAGTTGCAACCACTCTGCGATTACCGCCGTGATCTCTGTGCTCACCAAGGTAAACTCCTTGCCAAGTGCCTAGCAAGAGTTGGCCATTATTGACTGGGATTGAAACGGAAGAGCCTAATGTAGAAGCTTTGATATGCGCAGGCATATCATCTGGGCCTTCATAGGTGTGTCGATAATATGGTGCGTTTTCTGGCACAAACTTATTAAAATGCGATTCCATATCTGTACGAACCGTCGGATCTGCATTTTCGTTAATAGTCAATGAAGCAGAGCTGTGTTGAATAAATAAGTGAAGAACCCCTATGTTGCAGTTTTTCAACTGGGGTAATTGCTGTAGGACTTCATCATCAATTAAATGAAAGCCGCGAGAACGCGGCTTTAATGATATTTGCTGTTGCCAATTTGACATAACAGTAACGATTATTCTTCAATGACGTCGAAAGACACTTCGATAAAAGCTTTACCATTGTCTGAGGTAAATGGCACTACCAAGGTTTTGCCTTCACATTTGTGATTAATAGTATGATCTTTACCTGATACAACCATAGGGGTTGCCATATCAAAGTCGTAACCTTTATCGCCTAAGATAAGCTTTGCGCCACCAGTTACCATGTTAGTGATCTCACCAACCATATCTGTAACTTCTTCGTTTATTTTGTTAGGTCGTTCACCCAACATGCGCTCCATGATAGATAAAGCCAGCTTTTCTTCAAAAGTAACAGACAAAGAGCCTTTAGTTTGCGGACCTGCCATGCCGATAAGACCTGACACATCGCCTTTTGCTACTTGATCTTTTTTTATGCTTGGGGCTCCAGGCTTAAGCTTAGTCATCGCCATAGTTTCCAATACATTCATCAAAGAGCTTAAAAACGGGTTAACAAATTCTACATTCATAATCGTAAAGTTTTCTTCCAGAAATTTGTGATGTTGAGGGCTTTCCCAATGAAAAGTGTGTTATCTCAACTGAAGAGTTAATTAGTTACAAGTTAGCCACTATTAAACAACTAATTGAAGCATAATTCTATACCCGTTTATATTAGCTTAACCTTTTTGGTTCTTACAATCGTACATTCTTTGATCTGCGGCATTTAAAAGGGAAGATAAGTTAGTTGTTTCGTCAGGGAATATCGATGAACCTATACTCACCCCGAGTTTGATTATCTTGCCTGAGATATTAAATGGCTGTGACAGTGAGCGCTCGACTTTTTCTTTTACTCGGCGCACCACTTCATTTTCGACTAATGGACTGATCAATATGACAAACTCGTCGCCACCATAACGCGCCAACACATCTTGAGTTCGAATATTATTACTCAAGCGATTGGCCACCTGATATAAAATTTTATCACCCACGGCGTGGCCATATTTGTCATTGACCTCTTTAAAACCATCTAAGTCACAAAACAATAAGGCGAACCTATCGCTTTGCCTTGAGGATTTTTTACTCAGTTCTTGTAATTTTTTTTCTAAATACAGACGATTTGGAATATTGGTCAAAGCATCGGTATTTGCTGACTTAGCTAATATGCCCTCAGCTCTTTTAAATTCAGTCATATCTCTTGCGATGACTATGACCCCTTGCACTTGACCCGTATGTTTAGACACATGGGGTAAGTAAGAAAAGTAGAGGTAATGAGCTAGTTCGCTATTTTGCCCTCTAACCCATGCGTCATTATTTATTGGTTTTTGATCATCGATGCACTTTTTTAGCAAAGGTGCGATCACCTCACTTAATGTCTGATCGTGAAAAACTTGTTTTGGTGTTTTTCCGATTAAATCTTTATCTTCAAAGCCCCAAAAGCAAGCATAACTCTTGCTCACATATTGGTAGCGCATGGCTAAGTCGATGTAAGCAAATAAATCAAAACTGTGACCTAAAACGGTATTAAAAATCTCTTCATAAAAGTCGCTTTTCTCCATCCTAACCTCGAAACTTTCCCTTATATGCCTATATTCATTTCGTCGACTAAAGAAAATATAGACAATAATGTGGGTTTTAGGCGAAATAAAATACCAAGTTGTCCGGAAGCCATGTAGAATACCGCCCCAAAATTTGTATGACTTTAATGTTAGCTATTCGTAGCTATTAACGAAAAGAGAGCACAGACTGTGACTGATAAGTTAAGAAACATCGCCATTATTGCCCACGTTGACCACGGTAAAACGACCTTGGTTGACAAACTGCTTGCGCAGTCTGGCACTTTAGATTCTAGAACTGATCTAGATGAGCGCGTAATGGACTCGAACGACATCGAGAAAGAACGTGGTATTACAATCCTTGCGAAAAACACTGCGATTGACTGGAACGACTACCGTGTAAACATCGTAGATACTCCGGGACACGCCGACTTCGGTGGTGAAGTAGAACGTGTAATGTCAATGGTTGACTCTGTACTTCTTATCGTTGACGCACAAGAAGGTCCAATGCCACAAACGCGTTTCGTAACGCAAAAGGCATTCGCCCAAGGCCTTAAGCCAATCGTTGTAATTAACAAAATCGATAAGCCAGGTGCTCGTCCTGATTGGGTTATGGACCAAGTATTCGACCTATTCGATAACTTAGGTGCAACTGACGAACAGTTAGACTTCCAAGTGGTTTACGCTTCAGGCCTAAATGGTTGGGCAACACTTGAAGAAGATGCAACTGGCACAGACATGACGCCATTATTTGAAACTATCATTGACCAAGTACCTGCGCCAGACGTAGATGTTGACGGTCCGTTCCAAATGCAGATCTCTCAGCTTGATTACAGCTCATACTTAGGTGTTATCGGTGTTGGCCGTGTAATGCGTGGTTCTGTTAAGCCTGGTCAGCAAGTTACTGTTGAAACGGCTGCTGGTGGTACTCACAACGGTAAAGTTGGTAAAGTATTCGGTTATTTAGGTCTAGAGCGTTATGAAGCTGACAGTGCACAAGCTGGTGACATCATCGCTATCACAGGTTTAGGTGAGCTTAAGATCTCTGACACTGTATGTTGTCCGTCAGAAGTTGAAGGTTTACCAGCGTTATCTGTAGACGAACCTACAGTAACAATGACATTCCAAGTAAACACTTCACCATTCGCTGGTCAAGAAGGTAAATACGTTACTTCACGTAACATCCTAGAGCGTTTAGAAAACGAATTAGTTCACAACGTTGCATTACGTGTGCAAGAGACTGATGACCCAGATAAGTTTAAAGTATCTGGTCGTGGTGAACTTCACTTAGGTATCCTAATTGAAAACATGCGTCGTGAAGGTTACGAATTAGCAGTTTCTCGTCCTGAAGTAATCATGCGTGAGATTGACGGTGAAAAGCAAGAGCCGTATGAAACGGTAACTATCGACGTTGAAGAGCAACACCAAGGCTCTATCATGGAAACAATCGGTTTACGTAAAGGTGAACTAACTGACATGGCACCAGATGGTAAAGGCCGTATCCGTATGGACTTCATCATGCCAAGCCGTGGTCTAATTGGTTTCCAAACTGAATTCATGACATTAACCTCTGGTTCTGGTCTTCTTTACCACACATTCTACGAGTACGGTCCGCACAAAGGTGGCGAAATCGGTATGCGTAAGAACGGTGTACTAATTGCGAACGCAACTGGTAAAGCATTAACAAACGCACTATTCAACCTACAAGACCGTGGTCGTCTAATGGTTGGTCACGGTGTTGACGTTTATGAAGGTCAGGTTATTGGTATTCACAGCCGTGACAACGACTTAACAGTTAACGCGCTTAAAGGTAAGCAGTTAACTAACGTTCGTGCGTCAGGTACTGATGAAGCTCAGGTTCTAACTCCACACATCCAAATGACATTGGAACAAGCGATGGAATTTATCGATGAAGACGAGTTAGTAGAGATCACGCCAGAAAACATCCGTATCCGTAAGAAGCACCTTACTGAATCAGATCGTAAACGCGCATCTCGTGCAAAGCCTAACGATATTTAATCGTTAAGCGACTGAAAAGTTAATTTGGAAGCCAAGGCAAATGTCTTGGCTTTTTTGTATCTGACATAAAGTTAAATATCCGCTGGAATATATGAAACATCCTAAAATAGGCTTTGGCAATACGCTTCCTAAATGGACATTACACATCGCTAACCGTCCAGATTTAGAACCATTTGAGCATGACATTTTTCGTCAATTAGAGTTAGGGGAAGCTGCACAAATTATTCAGCAAACGTCGAATCACTGGCGAAAAGTCTTTTCTATAATGGCTAAGATAAGCTTCGCTTTGTTTGATACAGGTTGTGAAACTTGGCAGCAATACCGAGATACTAAGCTGCTGACCAAAGACGGTTTTGAAGCTATTGATTTTGGCCATTACCAAGTTAATAGCGCCACTTGTTTTTCTATTATTTGTGGTTTTCAATATGCTGAGCAGCAAGTGAATTTAGCTAAGTTGATACCTCATATGCAACAACCTAAATTAATGCTCTCAGAGTCGAAAGAGTTTATCGTCACGCCTTATTTTGACTGGCGTCAGCTCAATAATGAAATGTTAGGGCACCTAGTCACTTTGATGCAAAATATTGTAGTGATTGGAAGTACTGACAAGCACTGATTTACTCGTAAAGTTTAGATAGCTGCAACGAATTTGTTCGAACTTGCTTGTAAGCGCAGCAAATTTGCTAGAAACAGAAGACATTACAGTTTAGTTACAGTAAAGTAGCGACAATTTTGATTGTATCTAAACTAACTATGTCAGAGTATAAATGGGCGGAAGCGACAGAACAAAGTCTGTTTCGCATATTTACCATTCCAGAACAAGAAGATTCAACTTTAGCTAAGATAGAAAAAGAGGTGTCACATAACCTCGATGGCTTCCTGCGCGATAATATCGTTGCGGTTGAAAAGCCGTTATCTGAAATTGAACAAGACTTTTTGGACTCTAAATTACCTGATCAACCTCAGTTTGTGTCAGACGTTGCGGATGAATTGTTAGACAAATTAGTTGCCCAGTCTGTACATACTTCCTCGCCTAGTTTTATCGGCCATATGACCTCGGCTTTGCCTTATTTCTTATTGCCTTTGTCTAAGTTGATGGTGGGGCTGAATCAAAACTTAGTTAAGATTGAAACCTCCAAAGCATTTACCCCTTTAGAGCGCCAAGTGATTGGTATGATGCACCGTATTGCTTATGGTGTAACGCGTTCTGAAACGGAAAATCAAGACTTTTACCAAAGTGTTATGCACAGTGCAGATGCGTCTTTAGGCGCGTTTTGTTCTGGTGGTACCGTAGCGAACATTACGGCTTTATGGATAGCTCGTAATACCATGTTAAAAGCCAAAGACAACTTTAAAGGTGTTGCCAAAGAAGGACTTTATCGTGCCATGATGTATTACGGCTATGAAAGATTAGTCGTATTGGTTTCTGAACGTGGTCACTACTCATTAGGTAAAGCGGTCGATTTGTTAGGCATTGGTCGTCAGGACATAGTCACCATACCAACCGATGAAAATAATAAAATTCGCATCGATTTGTTAACGGCAAAAATTGCAGAGTTAAAAGCACAAAACGCGGGTATTTTGGCAATTGTTGGTGTTGCGGGAACAACCGAAACTGGCAGTATTGATCCATTAAATGATATGGCTGATTTAGCCATTAAGCACAATATTCATTTCCATGTCGATGCAGCTTGGGGTGGCGCAACCTTGTTGTCGGAAAACCAAAGAAGCAAATTAGACGGCATTGAAAGAGCAGATTCCATTACCATAGATGCTCATAAGCAAATGTACGTACCTATGGGCGCTGGCATGGTGCTGTTTAAAAACCCACACTCGACTGATGTGATTGAACATCACGCCGAATATATTTTGCGTAAAGGTTCAAAAGACTTAGGTTCTCATACTTTAGAAGGCAGCCGTCCAGGTATGTCCATGCTGGTTTACTCATGTATGAAAGTAATGGGTCGTAAAGGCTATCAGATGTTGATAGATCGCAGCATTAATACGGCAAATTATTTTGCTGATCTGATCGCAGCCGACGAAGACTTTGAACTGATCACAAAGCCAGAGCTGTGCATCTTAACTTATCGTTATGTGCCCAAAGCAGTGAAAGCTTATATGGCAGAATGTGATCAAGATGAAAAACAGATCATCAATGAGTTACTCAACGATTTGACTCGTTTCATTCAAAAGAAACAAAGGGAATCAGGTAAATCATTTGTCTCCCGTACACGCTTAACGCCAAAAGCACATAACGGCCAAACCATCACAGTATTTAGGTGTGTTCTGGCCAATCCGCTTACTACCGAAGAGATCTTGCAAGATATCCTAGCTGAGCAAAAGCAAATTGCCAAAGAGAGCTGGCGCAGTTTGCCGGCAATTTTAAGTAAAATAAGCTAGTTGTTAGCTTATTTTACTTGAGCCATAAACACTTCATTGCTGGTCAGAGTTAGTACTTTTATTCTAGCCTTTACTTTCATTACCATACTTTGGCATAGCGAATGGAAAATTTGCTACCTTGGCTACGATTTTCCCCTTTGCTTTCGGTAAAGTAATTTAGGTAAATAAAGTTGCCTTTGTAAGAATATTTGAGGCCAGGACCAATACCTAAAATTTGTTCTTTTGAGTTACCAACCGTGCGGCCATCAATTTTATCTGCTGTTATTTGGCTTAGGTAATAACCGGCTAAACCTATTCGCCAATTGTCATTAATCGCGTATGAACTAGCAAAGTTTGCATGCAGGGCTTGTCCTGCTTGGCTGGTTTTGGCATTAAGTGCTGGACTAGGATCGTCATTCTCAGCATTGTACAAATAGTGCAGACGACCACTTATTTCCCATGTTTTACTAGCGAGCCAAGTAAAAGAGTAATAGGGGTTAAACGTTGCGTAATTATTACCTGCATTTAATACTCGGGTATTATCATAACTGCCTGTTGGCAGGGTAAAAGAAAAAGCAACACGTTGGATAAAAGGCTTATTGAATAAGCGACTATCCATCCACTGGATCATCAAAGGACTTACTTTTATATCAGCCGCTTGTCTGTCCTTGCTGTTCGGTCCAAATTGCAAATCCAAATCAATGTCGGCGTAGGGCAGCAATACTTCGGCACCATAATAACCACCTAGTAATTTGCGATCTGAAATAAAGGCCAAGTGCGTCAACAAGACTTTTGAGGTAACTGAATTATCGCCAAAGCGGGCGTTACCTTGCGCATCGTTAAAGTCTTTAGCATTGAATTGGCTATAGGTCTGTTGAAATAACCAAGCATTAGGCTTAGCCAAGCCGTCCTGAAAGTTTGAACCGCCAAGGTTGACTTGCGGTAAACTGACATTGGCCATTAGATTAAAACAACTTACAGTTAAGATACTTGCCGTCAATAGTTTCATCATACGTTTCAATATCATAGCTATACCCGATACATTTATTTTAGTTCATTACAGACTACTAAAGTGACAAAGAACACGCTTGCCATGGATCAATATTAAGAGTAAAAACTGAACAAAGTCATCACAGTCGCTAGACCTTTAGCGATTTTAGCGGTACAACCACGATATTAATTCTCTGTCCCACTGTTATTTGATGAAATATTTTCTGGCTGTGCTCAGCCTTGTTTTACTAACGTCATGCAAAACCACAAGCCAATTGCGTTCAATTGAGCAAGTTGAACAATTGGTTAAAAAAGTACAAAACCGACCTGAAGACATTGGCGGCATTATTGAACAAACCAAACGTAGCAAACAAGCTTTTGAGGGCGATTTAGCGGCGATAAAAAGCTTACTTAAGGATTTGGCTCGACTAGTTGGAAAAGAGTGGGGAGAAGAGGAAACTGAGCTACCGGGGCAAAAGAAGTACGTTAAGTACAGTAACGATTATCAAGCCCGTGCTATTGTAGATTTTGCCAAGGGCAATGTCACCGTGGAAACGATTGCCAAAAACCAAGTGTCGGACAAATTAAAGCAAGCGATTGTTACTACATTGTTGACACCAGCAGACCCAAGATACAATGACATTTTCTCAGATAAGTCGCCTGTTCTTGGTGAACAGCCATTTCTATACAAACAAGTTGTAGACCAAGACAACAAAGCCATTCGCTATGAATGGCGAGCCAATCGGTTCGCGGAATATTTGTTAAGTAATAAAGTGACCAAGCGCCAAGCGAATAACAAAACGATTCATCAAGTCACCTTTGCTTTAGTTAATGATCACCAAAGATTTAGGCAATTACAATTTAGTGAGTATGTACTTGCTTCGGCTAAACGATATTCTGTTAAGCCTGAGTTGATTTACGCGATCATAGAAACAGAAAGCAGCTTTAACCCTTATGCGGTTAGCACGGCGAACGCTTATGGTTTAATGCAAGTTGTGCCAGCAACAGCCGGCAGAGACGTGTATCAAAAAATTAAAAAGCGCTCGGGACAACCAACAAAGTCAGTGTTGTTTAACCCTCAGCAAAACATTGATATAGGCACGGCGTATTTGTCGATCCTCAAACAAAACTATTTGGTCAAAATCAACCACACACAAAACAAAGAGTATGCAGTGATCTCTGCATATAATGGTGGTGCGGGCAATGTCCTAAAGACCTTCCACTCAAACCGAACAAGAGCGATACAAAATATTAACCAGCTAACGCCAGCATCGGTTTACTGGGCGCTAACTAATAAGCATCCAAAGGCTGAGTCGAGAAACTATTTGAAGAAGGTGAAGTCGAATAAAGCGAAGTATTAGGTTAAGAGCAGATCGAGCAAGCTCGTCAGATTAAACTCCGTTTTTCAGATCGTTGCGCGTCAGAAGCACTTTAGACGCGCAGTGAAGGAGTTACTAGTGCTTAGTTTCTTTCGAAACAAAGGTTGTCGATAAGTCTGGCTTTACCTAAATAAGCAGCACCTAAAATAACGATTGTGTTCGTTTCTGCCGTTACTGGCGCTAAGGTGTCGGCATGGCGAATTTCAATGTAATCTGTCTTTAGTCCAGCTTCATTAATCAGTTCAGTACCAAGCTCGGTTAACAACTTAATATCATTGTTACCGTTTATGAGCGCAGCTTTAATTTGCTCTAAAGCTATATTTAACGCTGGCGCAATTGCTAATTGTTCTGCACTTAAATAGCCATTACGCGAGCTTTTGGCAAGGCCTGAGTCTTCACGAACTGTCGGCACACCGACAATTTCAATTGGCATGTTTAAGTCAGTGACCATAGTGCGAATAACGCGTAGCTGCTGGTAGTCTTTTTCACCAAACACAGCAACGTCAGGCTGCACCATGTTAAATAACTTAGTCACAACAGTAGAAACGCCACGGAAGTGACCAGGTCGCTGGCTGGCTTCTGCAATTAAGCTGTGCTCAGTATCAGGCACTTCAACAAAGGTTTGTTGCGATAAACCATTTGGGTACATTTCTTTTACATCAGGGTAAAAAACCGCGTGGTTGTTTTCCGCTTCTAACTTGTCGCAGTCTGCTTGGAACGTTCTTGGGTAAGCATCTAGGTCTTCATTTTCGCCAAATTGCATTGGGTTAACAAAGATTGATGTGATCACCACATCGGCATGTTTATGCGCTTCTTTTACTAAAGTGATGTGGCCTTGGTGTAAGTTGCCCATAGTAGGCACAAAGGCTAGCGTTTTACCTTGTTGGCGCAATTCATTGCGCCATTGTCTTAATTCTGCAAGTTTATTGAAAATTAACATACTGTTTTGATTTGTAGAGAGACAAAAAATTAATTAAACGAACGAGACTCGTCTGGGAATTCGCCAGATTGAACTTCTTCAATATATGCACTAACGGCTTTGCGCATATCACCGGTTTGCTCAATGTAGTTTTTCGAGAATTTCGGAATGTAGCCTGAGCTAATGCCAAACATATCGTGCATTACTAAAATCTGACCATCAGTAACATTACCCGCACCAATACCAATAGTAGGAATATTGATTGCCTCTGTTATTGCTTTGGCTAAGTCAGTTGGAATGCACTCAAGTACCAGTAATTGCGCACCTGCAGCTTCTAAGCCTTTGGCGTGTTCAATCATTTCTAGCGCTTTTTCGTTGTCACGACCTTGCACTTTAAAACCACCGAAAACATTCACAGACTGTGGTGTTAGTCCTAAGTGACCGCAAACCGGTACACCATTTTGTGTTAACTGTTTGATGGTGTCATACAACCATTCACCACCTTCCATTTTTACCATGTTTGCACCAGAGGCCATTAGCTCATGAGCATTTTTCATTGTTTCAGCTGGATTGTGGTAAGTCATAAAAGGCATGTCGGCGATAACAAGAGCATTATCCGCGCCCGCTCGAACACATTTTGTGTGGTAGGCAATATCTTGATTTGTGACTGCAAGTGTACTGTCGTCACCTTGCAATACCATGCCTAGTGAATCACCAATTAGCAAAACGTGAACACCCTGTTCGTCGAATAATTTAGCGAAGCTTGCATCATAAGCGGTTAACGCTGCGATTTTTTCGCCTTCTTGCTTCATTTTCAAAAGTTTAGACGTTGTGATCTTGGCCATGATAAACCCTTATTCTATTATTATTTTTATTCTGCTATTGGTTATAGCTGTCCTTATAAAGGCAGCATACCATTTAATGTTACTTTTTCAGTTAAAGACTGCACTTTAGTACCGCAAGGTAAAACTAAATCAGGTGTAATATCTAACAGGGGGTAGATCACAAACTCACGCTCTTTTAAACCATAATGAGGAATGGTTAGTGTTTTGTCCGAGATCTGTAACTGGTCGTAAAGCAACACATCTAAATCTAGCGTTCTTGGTCCCCAGTGTTCACCATTACGAACACGGCCGTGATTCAGCTCAATTTCACAAGTGTAGTCAAACAATTGATGTGGCGTTAATTCAGTTTCTAACAGGGCAACCGCGTTTACATAATCAGGCTGATCCGCTGGTCCCATTGGCTTGCTGGTATAAATTTTCGAGCTAGCGACTAATTTACTTTTGTCTAATTTCGCTAACTCTTGTAATGCGGTTTTGACCTGTGCGATAGGGTCATTGAGATTGGCACCTAGGCCGATATAACAAAGTGCCATTATTGTGTCTTTTTCGTACTCGGTTTTTTACTACTGCCATTTTTATTGCTCGTTTTATTCGAGTAACGGCGACGGCCTCTGCCTTTTGCTGGCCCTTTTCCTTGGTTAGCCTTGGTCAGCACAGCTCTTTTACCTTCATCTGACTCTTGATATTGCGTCCACCAATCGGCTAGTTCTGCTAGTTGGCCACCTTCAACTTCCGCTCTTAATAATAAGAAGTCATAGGCTGCTCTGAACCTTGGATGCTCCATTACCTGTGCAGGGCGTTTGCCTTTTGTTTTGGTCAGTCTATGTTGGAACTGCCAAATTTCACGCATGGTGGAAGTGAAACGCTTTGGAATAGCGACAGTTTGTACTGCTCTGTGCAGTACGTCATTCATTGCAATTTGGAACGCATCGTAAGGGTGAAGGCCGCTTTCTTGCTCTAATTCTTTGGCGTGCGTTTCTAACGGATACCAAAGTAATGTTGCCATAATAAATGCTGGCGATACCGATTTGTCACTATTAATACGGGTGTCAGTATTAGCAAGCATTAGCTCCAAGAAACGTTCTTCTTTATCTTCTGAATTGCCAGATAACACCTGATCTACCGCTGGAAAGAAGTAGCGGAATAGGCCGTATTCGCGCAATGAACGGTAGTTATCTTGTGCTTTGCCGGCTAAAAATAGCTTCAAGCTTTCGTCAAATAAGCGCGCTGGTGGAATATTGCGAAGCAGGTGAGCTAGTTCAAATATTGGAGCTTCAGTTCTCTCTGCAATTCTCATCCTTAATTTAGTAGAAAAGCGAACCGCTCTTAACATACGAACCGGGTCTTCACGATATCGAGTTTCTGGATCACCAATTAAGTTAATAACGCCTGCTTTTATGTCTTCAACACCATTAGCGAAGTCATAAATCGTGAAGTCTTTAATGTTGTAGTACAGCGCATTAATAGTGAAGTCTCGACGCTCTGCATCTTCTTCAATGGTGCCGTAAACATTATCTCTTAATAGCTGGCCTTCATTGCTTTGCTTCGACGTTTTAATATCTTCTTTTTGCTCATCAGAGTGATGACCGCGTAACGTCGCTACTTCAATGATCTCACGACCAAACATGACATGGGCTAATTTAAAACGGCGACCGATAACACGGCAATTATTAAAACAACGTTTAACCTGCTCTGGGGTTGCGTTTGTGGCTATGTCGAAATCTTTAGGCTGTAAGCCAAGTAAGATATCGCGAATACAACCGCCAACTAAGTAAGCGTCGTAACCGCTGTCTTTTAAACGGTATAGTACTTTTAGCGCATTTGGACTGAGCTGCTTGCGAGAAATTGGATGTTCATTGCGTGCAATAATGTGCGCACCCTCTACTTTGGTAACTGGAGTAGGGGCTGAGTTTTGTCTTTTCGGCTTGTTTTGCGTGACCTTTTTGTTTTTAACAACAGGTTCGATTGACTCTTTATTCGCAAACCAAGTTAACACTTTTTTTAACACCAAATGCGCTCTTTTATCATGATTTTGTATTACAAGGCGGCGCATTTTACAGCAAAAGCTGAGTAATACCAATCTACATCAATAATTGGTAAGTACTGACTTTACACTAATAGCTCGGTTTGTTTAGGAATGTTGTTTATGTTCCACTTTGAGGTGGCCCAATTAATTATCTCGTTAACACTTGCTGAGGCTGAATCGTCTTCAACTGGTAAGCCTAAGAAACTAAGTGCGCTAATTAACTCGGGTTTAGGATCATTAATATTGAGCCCTGTAGCATGATTCTGTTTACTCAGTTTAAAACCGGGCTTAGTTACGGCTAGTGGCAGGTGAAGGTAACTTGGTTGCTGTGCGCCTAGTAAGTTGTACAAGCTAAGTTGTCGAGTCGTCAGTTCTAGAATATTCCGCGCCTCGAACTACTTCAGTAATGCCTTGATCGATATCGTCAATAACAACAACGAGTTGGTACGCAAATAAACCATCGCGTCGTTTTATGATCACATCTTCACTGGCGAAATCATTACTAGAGCGAGTTTTACCAAAAAGTAAGTCTTCAAATTCAAACACAGGCTCGACGATGTGAAGACGAATAGCTTGGTTGTCGAAAGGCAGTTGCTTGTGTTGGCAAGTTCCTTGGTATAAACCGCCTGCTAGCTTTATTTGTTTGCGCGTGCATTCACAGGCGTAAAGGTAATTTTGCTCTGACAATTGTTCGAATATTTGCTGATAACGCTCTAAGCGATGGGTTTGCACTAAACAATCACGATCGTTAGGCAATAAAAACTGGCTGGTATTATTATCTTTATCCCAATGCATGCCAAAAGCTTCAAGAGCATCGAGTATTTGAATAACTGCGCCTGGCTGTTCTCTGGGCTTATCTATATCTTCAATACGAACAAACCACTGGCCTTTATTGGCCTTTGCTTGAAGGTAACTGCCTAGTGCGGCAACGAGTGAACCAAAATGTAATGGTCCGCTAGGACTGGGGGCAAAACGACCACGATAAGTTGACGTCACGGCGTCTACTGCTTGATCGGTATTAAGTGGGGTGGACAAAAAGAAAAAAGGGGTTAAGGCAAAGCCTTAACCACCCATTTGTTTTTCTTTGATCTCAGAAAGCGTTTTACAGTCGATACATTGGTCAGCTGTAGGACGAGCTTCAAGACGGCGGATACCAATCTCGATGCCACATGTTTTACAAAAGCCAAAGTCATCGCTTTCAATCAAGTTCAATGTCTTTTCAATTTTCTTGATTAGTTTACGTTCACGGTCACGAGTACGTAGTTCTAACGCAAATTCTTCTTCTTGTGCTGCTCTATCAACCGGGTCAGGGAAGTTTGCAGCTTCGTCTTGCATATGAGACATGGTTCTATCAACTTCTTCACGAAGTTGGTTACGCCATGCTTCTAAAATTTTTCTGAAGTGTTCCAGTTGAGCATCGCTCATGTACTCTTCATCTTTGCCTTCGACATAAGGCTCAACGCCTGCTAAGGCTAATAATCCCAATGATTTTGTATCTGCCATGCGTTGTTAATCTCCTGATATTTCAACTGGTTAGCGCATAAATTGTATTATTTTTGTCCAGTAACCAGCAAACAATGCTAAAAAAGGGCGGCTATCTATAGCAAAAAATGCCTAACCACGCAATCTATTTCATTTCTGTCTTATTAATTTGCTGGTTTATTAGGCCAAACAAATTCGCTGCTAGAGATCACTTTTATCTCATCGGGCGTAATATGGGTATGCAACACTAAAATTTCTACCCCTGCAGCATAAGCTTTTTCTAATTGTTCAGCATAAGTGGGATCTATCTGTGCTGCAACCGTTACTGCAGTAATCCCTGTATGTTGAACTAAAAACACCAATACAGCTCGTTTGCCTTGCTCTACGACTTCGGCCAGCTCTCTTAAATGTTTTTGCCCTCTTGTCGTAACAGCGTCTGGAAAGCCGCCTAAGCCTGTGACTTGATCTAGCAATAGAGTGGTCGATTTTATTTCTATATAACAATCTGGGCGATTTGGCTCAGCCAGTTTGATATCAATACGGCTATTTTCGCTACCGTATTTTACTTCGGTTGCTAATTGCTGATAACCATCAAGCTGAGCAATTAGCCCAGACTCGATAGCTTCTTTAACAATATGATTAGCTTTACTGGTATTCACACCGATTAAATGACCGTGATGGTTGCTTGATAGTTCAAAAGTGTTCGGATACTTACGTTTTTTGTTATCGCTAGTACTGAAATAGACTTTTACGCCGGGCTCTGCACAGCCAGTCATGGCTCCAGTATTAGGGCAATGAATAGTAATTTGTTCGCCACTTTCAAGTTCAATCTCAGCTAAAAAGCGTTTATATCTTTTTAACAAAGTGCCTGAATCTAATCTTGGTTGGTATTTCATGTTACGACTGCTTGGCTGTAAATAGGTGAATAATACCAGCGATTATCAAGCCAGCAACCAGCCCGTAACTGCCATCCAATAATGTAGTCGTTAATACGTACAGCCAACCTTGATGAACATTAATAGCTGACATAATTATTTCTGAAAAATGGTGTAGCCATGACAAGTTGTGAGTAAGCATGCCACCACCGACTAAGAACATGGCAATTAAACCAACCCAAGATAAACTGCTCATTAGCTTTGGTGCAAAAGCTAATAATCCAGCTCCTAACTTATTAAGTATTTTTTTGCCAAGATTAACCGGGGAAAGTTGTTGCCAATACAAACCCACATCATCTAGTTTCACTATCACAGCGACTAAACCGTACACTCCGATTGTCATGCCAATAGCTATGACACTTAATACAGCAATCTGTTGTGACAAATCTACGTTAGTAATAGTACCTAATGCGATAATGATGATCTCGGCTGATAAAACAAAATCAGTTCGAATCGCGCCCTTGATTTTGGCCTTTTCAAATTCAACCAAGTTGATGTTTTGATCTGTATGCTCCGTTAATAACTGATCGTGATGTTGCTGTTTAGCGGACTTACTTTCAAACAGCTCTATTACTTTTTCCGCACCTTCAAAACATAAAAATAAGCCACCAATAATAAGTAGTGGAATAATTAGCCAAGGCAAGAAAAAGCTAATCAAAAGGGCGGCGGGGACTAAGAATAGTTTGTTAATAAAAGAGCCTTTAGCAACAGCCCAAACAACAGGGAGTTCTCTGTCTGCTTTAACCCCTGAAACCTGTTCGGCATTAACAGCTAAATCGTCACCTAATACCCCCGCAGTTTTTTTTCGCTGCCACTTTAGACATGGCGGCGACGTCGTCAAGTAATAGTGCTATATCATCAAATAAAGCAAAAAAGCTGGTTCCGGCCATAGTAAATTCTCCCTATTCATCATTGAAGCTGTAAAGCAAACTGCACTCACTTTAAAGCATGTTTGTTGCGGATTGAACCTGACGAATGAAAAAATATTCTCTACAATTCAAGCAAATAGTTAATTAAGAGAAGAACATGTCAAACAAGCTACAAATTTCCTTGTCATCTCAATCAGCGCCTGCACCTTGGGCTGAAAATAATACTCTGAGCAACACTTCATCAGGCTACGTTATTCACGCTACCAGCAGTGATATTGCAACTCAGTTAGCAAGTGTGCAAACAAGTGCTAGAAAAATCCAAGGTTTAGGTGTTGAGCACGTTGAGTTAGTCGGAACTTGGGATGAGGAGTCTCAATGGGCATTTTATCAGGGTTTTGTTACCGCTGAGCATAACCAAACTGTTACTTGGGCTGAAGGAGATTGCACTGAGTTAGATAATCGTAAAAAAGCATTTGATTGGGCTCGTAAAGCAACCAATCTTCCTCCACAAGATATGTACCCATTAGCGTTAGCAAACTCAGCAACTGAATTTTTAGCTGAAATTGCACCTGAGCATATTAGTCACGAGATTGTTATGGGCGATGATTTATTAAAAGCGGGCTGGGTTGGTACTCACTCTGTAGGTCGCGCAAGCATCCACCCTCCAGTAATGTTAACACTAGATTACAACCCTACCGGAGATGACAACGCACCAGTAGACACTGCACTAATTGGTAAAGGTATTACTTTCGATAGCGGTGGTTATTCAATCAAAGCATCTGAAGGCATGTTAACAATGAAGTGCGACATGGGTGGTGCTGCAACAGTCACAGGTGCATTAGCGCTTGCTATTTTGCGCGGTTTGAATAAGCGAGTGAAGTTGATCTTATGCTGTGCAGAAAATCTAATTTCAGGCAATGCATATAAATTAGGTGATGTCCTTACGTACAAAAATGGCACCACGGTAGAGATTGTTAATACCGATGCGGAAGGCCGAGTTGTACTAGCTGATGGTCTACTTCACGCAGGTGAGCTTGGAGCAAAAAATATTATTGATGCAGCGACTTTAACTGGTGCAGCAATGATGGCAGTAGGTCAAGACTACAACGCTATGTTTGGTCTAGACAAAGAAATGGTCAACAAAGGCTTAAAAGCCGCGGAGTTAGAAAATGAAGGTGCATGGCCACTGCCATTAGAAAAATTCCACCAAAACAATTGTCCGTCAGCTTATGCTGATACTGCCAACAGTCGCCCGCAAAAAGGTGGTGGTATGGGCGGTGCATCAAACGCAGCTGGCTTCCTTTCTCGCTTTGCACCAAATGACGGTGCTAACTGGCTGCACATAGATTTAGCGGCAGCGTTCCACAATAACAATACTGGAAAATTTGCTGCCGGTGCTACAGCAACGGGTGTTCGTACTATAGCTCGATTGCTAGCTGATTAATTGTAAACCTATAATTAACGAAAACGCGCAAAGTGGACTCTTTGCGCGTTTTATTTACTTACTGTTATTCAGTCTAATGCGGCCTTTATTATTTCTGCCAAACATTAACTCAACAAGGTCAGTTAGTTTTAATAAATAGGATTGAATTTAAGAAGTGGTTTAAAATCCATTATAACCACAACTTAAATCCAGGAAGTAGTTGCTTATGGAGGCGTTAATCCACCATTGTCTATTTCTTGACGAGTTAAGAACTCATAGCTCCAACTTTGTGATACGTTGTCGTAACTTCTCACTGCAATTTCATCTGAATCTACCGATCTCAAAATGTGAACAAGCTTTGTATCAAAGTGAGCAGATAAGCCACGGTTTATTCTCGATACATTATCAGCTGAGCCTTCAGCACTGCTCCATACACTGTATTGCATGTAATCTGGACCTAAATCGCTAGACTTACATTCAGCTGAGATCTCAACTGATAATGTTGCATTGTTCCAAAAACCGACAATTGAGTCTTGTGCACATGCTGCCAATGTTTGCGCTGAGAAAGTTGCGCCAAGTAGTAAAGCTGGGATGAGTGTTTTTTTCATAAAATCTCCTTTATTAAACTTCAATAATTAAGAAAAAGAAAACAAGCGGGTTTGTTTTCGTGGTGGATCTTATTCAACTTTGTGTTTCAAATCAAGAATGATAATCATTATATTTTTTATGTTCTTTGATTAACAAAGCTAATGTGTATTCGTTAAATAAAATCGCATTTTGTCAACCAAACTTAACTTGCTGTGTTGTCACTAAAGACAACACTTTTTGGAGGACTACTAGCATGGGCGCAACTACATTCCTTGCTATTTCTTTATGTTTATTAATGGCATTTTCAAAGGTCGTTAAAGCCAATGAAACAGATACACCCAACCTACCTGAGCAACACTTAAATTATGCTAACCAGGTTTTGCCAGAACATTTGGTTAATAACCGTTTTTCAACTCGGATGCGCTTGCAACGAGCGGCGACTTCACTAGATAACACACCAACAGATAATCCAATTACTGATGCTGGTGCCACGTTAGGTCGAGTGCTATTTTACGATAAAAAATTAAGTGCAAATGGCACGGTAGCCTGTGCTTCTTGTCATATTCAGCAACATGGCTTTGCCGATCCTAGAACTCTGAGCATTGGTTTTGCTGGAGAACAAACTCGCCGCCATGCTTCATCATTGGTCAACGCGATATTTTATGATAGTGGCAAGTTCTTTTGGGATGAGCGAGCAGATACATTAGAGCAGCAAGTACTTATGCCGTTTCAAGATGAAGTAGAAATGGGGCTTACCTTGGCAAGATTAGAAGAAATTGTCAGTGAGCAATCTTACTACCCCAGTTTGTTTGAAGATGCATTTGGCAACTCAGTGATCTCAAGCGACAGAATATCTAAAGCACTCTCGCAGTTTATTCGGAGCATGGTAAGTACTGCTGCTAAATACGATATTGCAAGGGCTAGAGTGAGTGTACCAACGTCGCGTTTTCCTACTTTTACTCGACAAGAAAATAGAGGGAAAATGCTATTTTATCGTCCAGTTCGCACTAATGGAGGAGCAAGGGTAAGTTGTGCAAGCTGTCATATTTCAGAAGCTTTTGTCAGTCCAGACTCAGCGCGTGGTTTTGCTTCTACTGATGCCACTAGCAATGGCCTTGATGCTCAATCGACAGACGATTTAGGTGTAGCCGAGACAACCAATCGTCGTCGCGATATTGCTAAGTTTAAATCACCATCACTCAAGAATATTGCGGTAACAGCACCTTACATGCACGATGGCCGGTTCGCTACGTTAGAGCAAGTTATTGAGCATTACAGCACAGGTATTCAAAATCATCCTAACTTACCGAGAAGATTGAGAAACCCAGATGGTACACCAGTAAAGCTTAACTTCTCGGAGCAAGAAAAGCAGGATCTCATTGCTTTCTTACACACGCTCACGGATCAAAGCATGTTAACCGATGAAAGATGGAGTGACCCTTTTCAATAAACAGTTGAAAGGTGCAATACATAAGCCCCAGCTTGAAGGTAATTGTTAAGCTGGGCCTCGCTTTCGTTTACTTCACAAAGCGGCTAAAGGTAATTGTCAGCTTTTTTAACATTGCAAACCAAAGCTTTTTCTAAGTTGTTAACAATAAAATAAAAATGTTGTTGGTATAAAGGTTGCTGCCTTTGAAAAGTCTCGCTGTTAAAGACTTAACAATAACCAATAATGGGTAAGGAGAGGGAGATGTTAAAACAACTTTTAGCGATGGCTGTACTTATAATGATTGCGTCAAGCTTAAATGCTACACCAATCTATCTTAATATAGACAATATAACGGTTGCAGTTGGTAATGGTACAACTGCCACTACATCAAATAATACTTTTGCCAATGGCAACACAATTGACAAGGTAATCGATGCTCCAACGGCAGATGCCTTGGAGTTTCACAATCAAGACACACATGTATGGTTTAGCGGCGGTGGCTTAGAGCTACTTTTTGACTTTCAACAACAATATGATTTATCTGTTCTTCACTTTTGGAATTACACTGGTGAAAGTTTTGACGTTGACCAAATAGACTTCACCTTTTTCGATGACTCTAATACTCAAGTTGGTATGTTGACAGTCAATCCTGCATTAGGCACCAGCCCGGGCATATCAGCGCAAGATATTAACCTAGCAGCGCCTTTAAATGTCCGATTCACTAGAGCCTTCTTAACGGGGACAAATAATCAGGTCGACTTCCAAAACATTGGTTTTACTGCTGCATTGTCTACTGACAGATGTACAACGAACCCTAATGATCCTATATGTACTACAAATAATGTTTCTGAGCCTTACGCTCTTGGCCTAGCGAGCCTAGTGTTGTTTACCGCGTTTAGACGCAGAAAGACAAATACTTAATGAGAAACCAGACATCTCAATAAGCGCTGTGTGTTATATCAAGTAAAAAAAGCCCCACCTTTATCCAAGGTGGGACTTTAAAAACCGAACGACAGAGTCGTTAGATCAGCCAGCATCTGCCAGATCGCGTAGCGCCAGAAAATGGCAGAAAAAATAAAAGAGACACCCATATTTAATTTTAAAGTGGCTGTCTCTATAGAAACGCTCTATAAAAAGTCACAAAACGCTCATAAAAAAATGCCCAACTCAAAGAGCTGGGCATTTTTATTTATTAATCTATGATTAATTAAGCTTGTTGCTCTGCTTTTTTCAATAAACGGTATTTATGCAGAACAGGCTCTGTGTAACCGCTTGGCTGTTTAGTGCCTTCGATAACTAACTCTGCTGCCGCTTTGAAAGCAATTGAGTTATCAAACTCTGGTGCCATATTTTGATACAGAGGGTCGCCAGAGTTTTGTTGGTCAACCACAGCTGCCATTTTCTTCATGACCGCCATTACTTGCTGTTCACTACAAATACCTTGGTGTAGCCAGTTAGCAATGTGTTGACTTGAAATTCGGCAAGTGGCTCTGTCTTCCATTAAACCAACATTGTTGATGTCTGGTACTTTTGAACAGCCAACGCCTTGGTCAATCCAACGAACCACGTAACCTAAAATACCTTGTGCGTTATTTTCTAACTCTTTTTCAATTTGCTCTGGCGTTAACTCATTTGGATTAGCCATCAGTGGAATTTGTAAAATAGTATCGATATCAGACTTAATTGACTGATTTAGTTCTTGCTGAATACTCGGCACAGAAATTTGGTGGTAATGAATAGCGTGCAAGGTAGCTGCTGTTGGCGACGGTACCCAAGCGGTAGTTGCGCCCGCTTTAGGATGAGCCGTTTTAGCCGTCATCATGTTTGCCATTTGATCTGGAATTGGCCACATGCCTTTACCAATTTGCGCTTTACCTTTGAAGCCTGTTGATAAACCAACGGCAACGTTTGACTCTTCGTATGCGCCAATCCAAGGCAAGGTTTTAAGGTCTGCTTTTGGATTAAACACACCAGCTTCCATACTTGTATGAATTTCATCACCGGTTCTGTCTAAGAAGCCCGTGTTAATAAATACCACTCTGTCTTTTGCTGCGTGAACACAAGCCTTTAAGTTTAATGACGTGCGTCGTTCTTCATCCATAATACCCATTTTCACGGTATGGCGAGGCAGCGACAATAAGTCTTCAACCTTATCGAATAAGTCATTGGCAAAAGCAACTTCATCAGGGCCATGCATTTTTGGCTTAACAATATAGATAGAGCCTTTTTTCGAATTGTGCATTGGCGCAGTTTTGTCTTTTAGTAAGTCGATTTTACCAATTGCTGAAGTAACAATCGCATCCATGATGCCTTCAGGGATTTCTTCGCCATTCACAGTAATCGCTGGGTTTGTCATTAAGTGACCAACGTTTCGCACGAATAACATAGAGCGGCCAGTTAGGCGTAACTCTGAACCATCTGTTGCAGTAAAGGTTTTGTCTTTGTTTAGTGCTCTAGTGAAGCTCTTGCCACCTTTTTCAACGGTTTCGCTTAGGCTTCCGTCCATCAAGCCAAGCCAGTTTTTATATACTTGAACCTTATCTTCGGCATCAACCGCAGCAATAGAGTCTTCACAGTCCATAATAGTTGTAATGGCAGACTCTAACGTAATGTCTTTGATATGAGCCGAGTCTGACATGCCGATAGCATGGTTAGCATCGATGTTAATGATGATGTGTAAATTGTTGTGCTTAAAAACAATATCAGTGGGTGCATCAGCGTTACCAGCGAAGCCGACAAATTGTTGCGGTTGAGCTAATTGTGCATTTTGCTCTTTTAATTGAATAACCAAATTGCCTTCGGTAACGCTAAAGCCTGTGACGTCTTTATATGTGCCTGATTCTAGTGGTAAATGGCTGTCTAAGAAGTCACGACCATAAGCAACAACCCTTTCACCGCGCACAGGATTGTAACTTGTGCCTTTTTCCGCGCCGCCTTGCTCAGAGATAACATCAGTACCATACAATGCATCGTAAAGACTGCCCCAGCGAGCGTTAGCTGCGTTTAACGCATATCTGGCATTCATTACCGGTACTACAAGTTGAGGTCCAGCAATGGTTGCTACTTCGTCATCTACGTTGCTGCTGCCAATTTGAAAATCTTCAGGCTCTGGTTGTAAATAACCAATTTCTTCAAGAAATGATTTGTAATGAGGGAAGTCCAGCTTAGGGTTTTCAATGTGGTATTGATCCAACTTTTGCTGAATTGTGTCACGAGTCAGTAACAAGGACTTATTGGTCGGCATACAAGTGGTAGCGATAGTTTCAAAACCTTGCCAAAAACTTTCAGCTGATAAATCAATTTTTGTTAATACTTGTGAATTAATGAATTCATAAAGTTCAGCATCTATGGATAACTGGCCAGATTGCACGTTTGTTCTAGTTGTCATAAAGCCCTCGGAGAAAAATCCAGATAACGATCAGTTAAATTGATTCTAGATTTAAGGCTATAGATTCATCTAGTTTTGATTTTGTATACCCACCATAATTGATGTGAATGTGTTTTGGTGTGTTTTGTGGGGTTGTTAAAGGAACACGACCTTTTATCTGCATAAATTAGGATCATTTCAGACTGATTTCTCAACTGAAACGTACCCAGTAATTAGAACAATTAGAGCTGTGAATTATACGACTGCCCCACTTCAACAATAAGTCTGCGTAGCCAAATGTGGCCCGCATCATGATGCAACAGCGGTGACCAAGCCATTTTTAGTGCGATAGGTGGAATGTCAAATGGCGGTTCCAGCACTACAACATCAGGGCTATCGGCATAAATTTCAGTGGCCTTTGTTGGTAATGTCGCAATTAGTCCTTGCTCTTTGGCTAACCACAACGCCATGTGGTAGTGACGGGTAAACACGCTGATGTCACGCTTTTTGCCTAGTTTTGCTAGCTCAACATCTACCCAACCTAGCTTTTGCACTTCATTAGGATCTATACCAACTCCGACACCAAAGCCGGTTTTACTTACCCAAACATGCTGGTGGTTTAGGTAACTGTCCAAGTCTAAGTCCGGCAAACAAGGATGCTCTTTATTTACCATGCAGCTAAAGGTGTCGTACCAAATTACTTTTTGGTGGAACGACATAGGCAACTCTTCAAAGCGGTTAATCGCCATGTCTACTTTGCCTAATTCAACGTCATGAAAACTCACATCTGATGGCGTAACGATATCCAGTGTCACGCTTGGCGCTTGAACTCTTAGCTCTCCTAAGTACCTTTGCAATAAGGGTGGTTTCGGCATAGTCACTAGACATGATACGGAAATGTTCGATTTGACGTTGCAGGGTCAAATTCAGTTTCAGGTTGAATGGTAGCTTCTAGTTTTGAAAGTACATCTCGGACAATAGGTTGCAGTTGCAGTGCTCGGGCTGTTGGCATCATGCCTTCTGAAGTTCGAACCAGAATAGGGTCAGAAAACAACTCTCTTAGTCTTTTTAAGCCGTTACTCATTGCTGGCTGAGTAATAGAAAGTTGATCGGCGGCACGAGTTACGTTTTTTTCTCGTAATAATACATCCAGATATACCAATAAATTCAGGTCGATCTTACTAATATTCATGCTGTGAATCTCACGGATAGTAAATATTTATTAGATGAATTCTATTCCCATGGCCTAGAGTTGTCATCAACAGATTCGCTCTGGCAACAAATTTTTTACTTCACTTTGAGTGAGCGCAAAAAGTGACAGACGACTGAAAAATAAAAACCTTACACAAAGCTGCTGACAGCTAACAAGAAATAAAACGAGGATGTGAATATGTCTTTATACAACAATGATATTGAACTAGTAAAAGCAGTTATCGAAGCGCGCGGTAAATCATGGGATGCGATTGATCCAGAATCAGTAGCAAGAATGCGTGCTCAAAACAAATTTAAAACAGGGTTAGACATCGCTAAGTACACAGCGAAGATCATGCGTGAAGACATGGATGCGTTTGACCAAGACAAATCTAAGTACACACAATCACTAGGTTGCTGGCACGGTTTTGTTGGTCAACAAAAACTAATCTCTATTAAAAAGCACTTTGGTAGCACAAAACGTCGTTACCTATATCTTTCAGGTTGGATGGTTGCTGCATTGCGCTCTTCTTTTGGTCCTCTTCCAGACCAATCAATGCACGAAAAAACTTCGGTTGCTGACCTAGTTCGCGAACTATACACATTCTTACGTCAAGCAGATGCACGTGAATTAAACGACTTATTCCGCGCTCAAGACAAAGCAAAAGCAGCAGACAACATGGCGCTTGTTGCTGAAATCCAAGACAAAATTGACAACCACGAAACACACGTTGTACCAATCGTTGCAGATATTGATGCTGGTTTTGGTAATGCCGAAGCAACTTACCTAATGGCTAAGCAAATGATTGAAGCGGGTGCTTGTTGTTTACAAATTGAAAACCAAGTAGCAGATGAAAAACAATGTGGTCACCAAGACGGTAAAGTAACTGTGCCGCATGCTGACTTCCACGCGAAACTTCGCGCATTGCGTTATGCATTCATGGAGCTAGGTGTTGAAGACGGTGTTATCGTTGCACGTACTGACTCTGAAGGTGCTGGTTTAACTAAAGAAATCGCAGTAGTTAAAGAGCCAGGTGACCAAGGTGACGTATACAACTCATACCTAGACGTTGAAGAAGTAGCGGCTTCTGATACAAAAGAAGGTGATGTACTTATCAGCCGCAACGGCAAGTTAGTTCGTCCTAAGCGTTTACCATCAGGTTTATATCAGTTCCGTCAAGGCACAGGTCATGAGCGTTGCGTATTTGACTGTATCGAAGCTATCAATGCTGGTGCTGACTTACTTTGGATTGAAACAGCAGTACCAACAATCCATGAAATCAAAGGCATGATGGATGACGTTCGTAAGGTTCACCCTAACGCGAAACTAGTTTACAACAACTCACCATCGTTCAACTGGACATTAAACTTCCGTCAGCAAACATACGATGCATGGGAAGCGGAAGGTAAAGACGTATCTGCATACGACCGTAACAACCTTATGTCAGCTGACTACGATGATACTGAGCTTTCTGAAGCCGCTGATGCTCGCATCAGAACGTTCCAAGCGGATACGGCTCGCGAAGCAAACGTATTCCACCACTTAATCACGCTACCTACGTACCACACTGCAGCGTTATCAACAGATAACCTAGCAAAAGAATACTTCGGTGAAGAAGCAATGCTTGGCTACGTTAAGAAAGTACAGCGTCAAGAAATTCGTCAAGGTATCGCATGTGTTAAACACCAAAACATGTCAGGTTCTGATATTGGTGATGAGCACAAAGAATACTTCGCTGGTGAAAACGCACTAAAAGCAGCGGGTGAGAAGAATACATCGAATCAATTTGGTTAATTCTGTTAATTAATTGGTGATCCCAACCATGCAAAAGGCCTAGCTTAGCTAGGCCTTTTTTTATTAAATAAAATTTATTTGTCGCTTTCTCGTTCTATTGTTGTAACAAAGACAAAAGCAGTGAGCTTAGTCAGAACAGATAGGAAACAGTGAAAATGGCAAAAGTGAAGTTTGAATTTACTAACCAAGCGGGACAAAAACTAGCGGGTTTATTAGAGACCCCTGCCGATCATAAACCTATGGCGCATTTCGCTATTTTTGCTCATTGCTTTACTTGCGGCAAAGACATAGCCGCAGCCTCAAGAATAAGCCGAGCGCTTGCTGCCAGAGGCATTGCGGTATTACGCTTTGATTTCACAGGTTTAGGTAATAGCGATGGCGATTTTGCCAATACTAACTTTTCTTCCAACTTAGATGATTTATTGGCCGCCGCTAATGCCTTATCAGAATCATATCAAGCACCAAGTTTACTTATAGGTCACAGTTTAGGTGGTGCAGCGGTGTTGGCTGCAGCAGCTAAAATACCTTCGGTAAAAGCGGTTGCAACAATTGGTGCTCCAGCAACCGCTGATCATGTTCAACACTTATTCGCTCATGCCGAGCAAGAAGTTGCTGAAGCAGGCCAAGCAAATGTGCAAATAGGTGCTCGCCAATTTACTATCAAACAGCAATTAATAAGCGATTTAGAAAACTACAACTCTGAGCAGCATATCGGTGAACTTTCAGCGGCGTTATTAGTATTCCACTCGCCGATAGACGAAACCGTATCTATCGACCAAGCGGCAAAAATTTATCAAGCGGCTAAACACCCAAAAAGCTTTATATCCTTGGATAATGCTAACCATTTGTTAACTAACGCTGACGATGCTGAATATGTTGCTGCAACTCTGTCTGCTTGGGCTACCCGTTACTTATCAACATCATCCATTCCACAAGAACGACACCTAGCTTCTGCGCCCGCAGTTGAAAAGGGAGAAGTGAAAGTACAAGAGATTGATAACAACTTCTTGCAGGGGTTGTACAGCAACAAGCATCAATTATTAGCCGACGAACCTTTAACATTTGGTGGCTCTGACTTAGGGCCAAGCCCATACGAACTATTATTGATGTCATTGGGAGCTTGCACTTCGATGACTTTACGCATGTACGCACAGCGAAAAGGCTTAGCATTAGAGCAAGTTAACGTTCGTTTGTCTCATGAAAAAGTCCATGCCAGCGATTGTTTAGAGTGTGGTGAAGAGCATCAGCAAGGCAATAACAAGCTGGATAAATTAACTCGAAATATTGAGTTAGTAGGTGAGCTTTCAGATGCAGAAAGACAGCGTCTGTTGGAGATTGCAGATAAATGTCCGGTTCATAGAACCTTAGAAAATAATCCTGTTATCGTGACAAAAGCTGAGTAGTATTTAATACCAATCTGCATAAAGTAATAGGGCAACAGATGCTAAACGGACTAAATCACATTACCTTGGCAGTAAGCAATGTAGATAAATCACTGCAGTTTTACAGCGAGGTTTTGGAGTTCAAAGGGCATGTTAAATGGGATAAAGGTGCCTATTTGTCGTTAGGTGATTTGTGGCTTTGTCTGTCGCTTGATAAGCCTGATGTAGGCTCTGATTATACCCATTATGCTTTTGATATCGACTCAGATAAGTTTACTCAAATGGCAAGTCGCATTGCTGAACACCAGATACCGCAGTGGAAACAGAATAAAAGTGAAGGTCAATCCCTGTATATTTTAGACCCAGACGGTCATAAGTTGGAGCTGCATGTCGGTGGTTTAGCGCAACGTTTAGCCTCGTTGAAACAACAACCCTATGCAGGTTTAACTTGGCTGTGAATAGAGTAAACTCTTTGAGAATTAGTGACTAAAAAAGGAATAGTAAGTGTATACAGGTAAGTGTTTGTGTGGCGAAGTTGAAGTAAACATCAGCGGCGAGATCAAAGATATTATTCATTGCCATTGCTCACTGTGCCGCAAAAACAGTGGTACCGCCTACGCCACCAATGGTTTTGTACAGGCTAGTGAATTTGAGATTGTCAAAGGAGCAGAGCTACTATCAACTTTCTCATTTAAACCTAAACGTCACCGTCACTTTTGTAGCCAATGCGGCTCTCCCGTTTACAGCTCAAATGAAGACGACCCAAGTCGATACCGCTTGCGCTTAGGGATCTTAGACAGTGATATTACAGAGCGTCCAATCTCACACAACTTTGTGACTTCAAAAGCCAATTGGGAAGAATTAGACGCTGATTTGCCGAGATACGAAAAGTTTGAACCTAGCCGTAAATAGTAAAAAGGGTAGCGAGATTATTTCTCGCCACGGAATTTAAGTTGTAAACCAAATAAAAAGTTACGCAGCACTTGGTCTTTACACAAACGGTAGTGTTTGTGATCGGTTTTGCGGAAGAAAGCGCTAAGTTCATGTGGGCTTAAACGAAAGTCAGCTTGTTGCAATACTTCCAACATGCCATCGGAGGTAAGGTTAAGCGCAATTTTTAGCTTTCGTAAAATTAAGTTATTGGTTAACTCAGTTTCTGGTTTAGGAGCAGGGCCTTCTCTTTTACCTCGTTTGTCGGCAATTAAGCCATTTAAGAAAGTCGCGAGCATCACATCCGGCATACTTTTGTATTTAGGATCGTCATCTTTTTTCATCCAAACAGAAATTTGCTCCTGACTAACTTTTTTATCAGCTAGGGTAAATAGCTTGACCATTTGGCCATTGTTAAAATCGAAAATGTATCGAACACGGCGTAATACATCATTGTTTGTCATAAGCTAATTTACTCTTGTTCTGCTTTGTAACGGATTGAATTTACGAAGTAACAGTCTTTGCCATTTGGCGTTTGCACCCATACTTCATCATCTACTTCTTTGCCAATTAAGGCTCTTGCCATAGGGGCATCAACGCTGATCCACTTGTTGTGAACGTCAATTTCATCTGGGCCAACGATGCGAATTTTTAGCGGCTTGCCATCTTCATCTTCAAGTTCTACCCAAGCGCCAAAGTATACTTTGCCTTCTTGCTCAGGACTTGGATAAATAATTTTTAACTGCTCAAGACGTTTGGTTAAGAAGCGAACTCGGCGATCTATTTCACGCAAACGTTTTTTCCCATAAATATACTCCGCATTTTCACTGCGATCGCCAAGGGCGGCAGCTTCAGACACGGACTGAGTTATGCGTGGCCTTTCATCTTTCCATAGAAAGTTCAGTTCTTTTTCCAGCTTATCGTAGCCTTCACGGGTTATATAGTTGGTTTTTGCCATTGAAATTTATTGTTTAGCCATTATTTTATTAGCACTCATTCTAAAAATGAATTTAACCTGTCTCATAGGTTTAAGCAAAGGACTTCATTTTATATGTCTACTAATCAAGCTATTGCCCAGCAGATCGCTGGTGAATTATCCGTCCGTCCAGAACAAGTTACCGCCGCGGTTACACTTTTAGACGAAGGCGCAACGGTGCCGTTTATTGCTCGTTACCGTAAAGAGGTAACGGGTAGCTTAGATGATACTCAATTACGTAATTTAGAAACTCGTTTAACTTACTTGCGTGAGTTAGAAGAGCGCAGACAAGTCATTTTAAAATCCATTGGCGAGCAAGAAAAACTGACGCCAGAGTTAGAAAAAGAAATTCTAGCTGCGGACAATAAAACCCGTCTAGAAGACTTATATTTACCTTACAAGCCAAAGCGCAGAACTAAAGGTGAAATTGCCAAAGAGCAAGGGTTAGAGCCATTAGCGGATAAGCTATTTGCTGATGCAACTCTAGACCCAGAAGCAGAAGCTCAAGCATTTATTTCTGGTGATGTTGCAGACACTAAAGCGGCATTAGACGGTGCTAAATACATTCTTATGGAACGTTTTGCTGAAGACGCAGAGCTGTTAAATAAGATCCGCCGTTACTTAAAGCAAAATGCGCAACTTGAAGCAAAAGTAGTCGCTGGTAAAGAAAAGGAAGGGGCGAAGTTCCAAGATTATTTCGACCATTCAGAACTTGCGATGAAAACACCATCACACCGCGCATTAGCTATGCTACGTGGTCGAAACGAAGGTGTGCTGCAGCTGACATTAAATGCTGATCCAGAACAAGAAGCGCCAGTGCGTGAATCACATTGTGAAGGCATTATTGCAAGTCATCTAGGTTTGAACTTCAATCAAAAAGCAGCAGATAAATGGTTAAAGTCTGTGGTGCAATGGACTTGGAAGATCAAAGTAGCGATGTCGATGGAAAACGAATTGTTATCGGAAATTCGTGACAATGCCGAACTTGAAGGCATCAAAGTATTTGCCAAAAACCTATCAGACTTATTAATGGCAGCACCAGCTGGTGCAAAAACCACAATCGGTATTGACCCTGGTTTTAGAACCGGTTGTAAAATCGCAGTAATTGACCATACGGGTAAGCTTCTAGATACCGCAACGATTTATCCACATGAACCACAAAACCATTGGGATAAATCAATGCGCACTATTGAGCATTTAGCGCGAACTCACAAAGCAGAATTGATTGCTATTGGTAATGGTACGGCATCACGTGAAACCGATAAGTTAGCTGCTGAAGTTGTGAAAAAAGCGGCTGAGCTTAAGCTAACTAAGATCATGGTGAGTGAAGCTGGTGCATCGGTTTATTCAGCCAGTGAATTTGCCGCTAAAGAATTTCCAGATTTAGACGTATCAATTCGTGGTGCAGTTTCTATTGCTCGCCGCTTGCAAGACCCACTGGCTGAGTTGGTAAAAATCGAGCCGAAATCAATTGGTGTAGGTCAATACCAACACGATGTAAGCCAAAGCGCTTTGTCAAAGAGCCTTGATGCAGTTGTTGAAGACTGTGTAAATGCCGTAGGTGTAGACTTAAATACTGCGTCGGTGCCATTGCTTACTCGCGTATCTGGTTTAAACAAAACACTAGCAACTAACATTGTTGCGTTTAGAGATGAAAACGGCAGTTTCAAGAATCGTAAAGACCTGAAAAAGGTTGAGCGTTTAGGTCCTAAGGCTTTTGAACAATGTGCTGGTTTCTTAAAAATTGCCAACGGTGACAACCCATTAGACGCTTCTTCTGTTCACCCAGAAGCATACCCTGTTGTAACGAAAATCATTGATAACACAGCAAAACCAATTAATGATTTACTAGGTAATTCAGAATACTTAGGTAAGTTACAAGCGAACGACTTTACCGATGACAAATTTGGTTTACCAACGGTTAAAGACATTATCCAAGAGTTAGTCAAACCAGGACGTGACCCAAGACCTGAATTTAAAACAGCAGCCTTTAAAGATGGGGTAGAAGAGTTAAAAGACTTAAAACCTAACATGATCTTAGAAGGCGTGGTAACTAACGTAACTAACTTTGGTGCCTTTGTTGACGTAGGCGTTCACCAAGATGGCTTAGTTCACATTTCTTCACTGACTGATAAGTTCGTATCAGACCCGTCTGAAGTGGTGAAGGCTGGTGAGATTGTAAAAGTAAAAGTATTAGAAGTAGATGTGCCACGTAAGCGTATTAGTTTAACCATGCGCATGGATGAACAAGCTTCTAATAAGCCTGCGAATAATCGCGCGAACAATGGTGGTCAAAAACCTCAACGTCGTGATAACAAGCCAAAAGGCGGTAAGTCATTTGGTGGTGGTAACTCGCTAGGTGGCGGTGCAATGGGTAATGCGTTTGCCGATGCCTTTGCCAAAGCAAAGAAAAACTAAATATAATCAAAAGGGACTCCGTTGAGTCCCTTTTTTATTGTCGTTTACTTTGTCGTTATTTATTGGTTTTTGTTTAACAACATTAAGGCTGCGCCAGTCATACCGGTAATACCCGTTTTGATGGTTGATTCCGGCACCGGTGCAAATTTAGAGGAGTGCAACGATGGCAAACCTGTATTGTTGGCTTTTGCTTCGGCATACTTTTCTGGGTCAACCGCACCTAGCCAAAATAGCGCACTTGGGATCTTTTTCTCAGTTCTTCCGTAACGCGAGAAGTCTTCACCAGCCATGACTGGCGGCACTTCTTTTACGTTAATTTCCCCTATAGTTTGTCTGAAGTTATTAACAATTTCTTTGGTGTATTCAGGTTGGTTGTACACCGCTGGCGTATTTTCATCTTGAACATACACCGTTGGTAATAATGACTCAGGCAATCCTGCAGTTCGAGCTACGCCTTCGCTGATTTGTTTAATACGTTTTAATAAATAATCGCGAGAACTATCGGAATATGAACGCACTGTCAGTTGCAGTTTTACTTCATTGCCAATGATATTGTGTTTGGTTCCACCATGGATTGAACCAACGGTAATTACCGCAGAGTCCAGCGGTGACGTTTCACGGCTAATAATAGTTTGCAGCTGTAGAACAATATTCGATGCAATCACAATTGGATCTTTGGTCATGTGCGGATAAGCACCATGTCCACCCACGCCTTTAACCGTAATATCTACCGAGTCAACGTTAGCCATTGCATAACCTTCTACATAGCCAATGCTGCCGCTAGGTAAATCAGCTGAAACGTGCATCGTTAAGTTGTAATCAGGCGCCGGAAACTTTTCAAATAAACCATCTTTTAGCATGGCTTTTGCGCCCCAGCCAATTTCTTCTGCTGGTTGTAGTACCAACATTAAACGACCTTGCCATTGATCTTTTTTCTCAACCATTTGACGAGCGGTGCCAAGCACAACCGTCATATGCATATCATGACCACAGGCATGCATAACAGATACAGTGTCGCCAAAACCGTTTTTGGTGGTTACTTTACTTGCGTACGGCAAGCCCGTTTCTTCTTTAACTGGCAATGCATCCATATCGGCGCGAAGCATTACTGTAGGCCCTAGGCCATTTTCTAAAATAGCAACTAACCCGGTTTCCCCAATCCCTGTTGTTACTTTGTAGCCGATGCTTTCTAATTCTTTTGCTAAGTACTGACTAGTCTGTACTTCTTTTCTTGATAGCTCTGGATTTTGATGGAGGTATTTATAAACCGAGTCCATGTATTGGTAGTCTTTAGCGACACCTTGTTCTAAATTGATAAGGCCATTACTCGCCTGTGCTAAGCCACTGCTTGCCAATAGCGCAACAGCAAGTGCATGTGTTGTTAATTTCATTTTATTCCCCTGACATGTTCACTTTCTACTTTAATGAAAGATGCATGAATTAAAAGTCTTGGTCACCAATAACTTCCCATTCCTGCTACTGAGTAGTTGCAATATTGCGACTAACTATCACTTTATAAAAATAAAATCATTTAAAAACATATGGTTATGTTTGGCACGCAATTGGCTCATAACAAGTTTAGTTATTTCATTAAAAACAATAAGAATGACCTAGATTATGGATATTTCGACAACGTTAAGTAAGACCAACAAGAGTAAAAAGCGCCCATCAATAGTTTCAATTGTGGTTGGCGTGTTGTTTGTTGGTTTATTTGCTGCCGCTTACATGCCAGTTAACAGTATTCCGACATTAAAGCTGACGGATATGGCATTGAGCACAGTAAAACGTGGTGAGCTCGCGCTTATGGTGTCAGGTTATGGCCAGTTAAAAGCGAAACAACAGCAGTTTTTAACCAGCCGCTTTCAGGCAACGGTAGAGCAAATTAATCATTATCCTGGTGAGAAGGTGTCCGCAGATACCGTCGTTTTGTCTTTGTTCAATCCACAACTTGAGCTGCAAGTGGCGGATGCGGAGCTGGCAGCGGCGCAGCAAAGAGCTAGGTTAGCGGAACAAAGTATTGAGCAAGAAAGCCAGTTGTTGGAGCGGAGAAGTTTAATCACTCAACTTGAAAGTGAACTAACTAATGCGCGTTTGCGAGTCGAGGCGGAAACGGTACTAGCAGCGCAAGGCATAGTGTCCCAATTAGACTTTAAGCGCTCGCAACTATTGGTTAAGCAACTAGCGGAGCGCATAGAAATTGAAGATCAGCGCCTTAGCCAATTGAAAAAAATTCATCAGCAACGCAGCAAAATTCAGCAAGATTTATATCAGCAATTTAGCCTTCGATTAAGCAATGCTCAGGAGCAACTGGCACAACTAGATATTAGAGCTGGCATTGATGGCGTATTGCAAACTATGGAAGTTGAAGTAGGGCAGGCGGTTAATTCAGGCGCTTTATTGGCGCAAGTAGGCTCTGATAAAGAGCTAAAAGCGCAGTTAAGAGTACAGCAAGCTGAAGCACAGGCTGTGACTTTAGGCATGGAAGGTATCGTTAATACTTATGGTGGCGAAGCAAGAGGTAAAGTAACCCGAATTGACCCAATTATTGTCGATGGCCGAGTTCTGGTGGAGTTGGCTCTAGAGGGCCCATTACCGCAAAACGCTAGACCAGAATTGTCGGTGGAAGGGAAAATATTAACAGGCGCATTATCTGATGTGCTTTATATCAACACACCTCAACACGCGAGTCCAAATAGAAGCAGCAACCTATACATTTTAGCGGCGAACAATGACGAAGCGATGAAACAAGAAGTGCGCTTTGGTCAACTCAGCAATAACAAGATTGAAATTAAACAGGGGTTAAGCTCAGGTCAAAAAGTCATTATTTCTGATCTGTCCGACCTATTTGAACACAGCAAAATAAAAATAAGCCAGTAGAATGGCAATAGCAGAAAAAGGAAGCGAGATGAAACCAATCATTACTTTGAACAAGATAAACAAGATCTTTAACACTCAGGATGTGGAAACCCATGCTTTGACGGATATCAGCTTGAATATAAACCAAGGTGATTACTTGTCTATCAGTGGTCCTTCAGGTTGTGGCAAATCTACCTTACTTTCTTTACTAGGTTTGTTAGACAGGCCAACCTCTGGTGAATATTTTATTGAGCAAACTAATACTTCAACGTTAACAGCTGACCAGCAAGCAGAATTGAGAAACTTGCACATAGGTTTTGTGTTCCAATCTTTCAATTTGATTGATGAAATATCTGTCTTTGACAACGTTGCCTTACCTTTGTCCTATCGCGAACCCGCGTTAGCAAAGCAGGATATTAAAACGCGTGTAGACAATGCGCTTGCACAGGTTGAAATGTCTCACCGCAGTAATCACAAACCAAATCAGCTTTCTGGCGGTCAACAACAAAGGGTGGCCATTGCTAGAGCATTAGCTGGAACGCCTTCGATTTTATTAGTCGATGAGCCAACGGGGAATTTGGACTCAAAAAATGGTGATGCGGTGATGGATATCTTGGCCAAGCTCAACCAACAGGGCACGACAATTTGCATGGTAACCCACGACCCTCGTTATGCTAGTCATGCTTCGCGCCAAGTTCGCTTGTTGGACGGTAAAGTCGTTGAACAAAGTGAAGCTCACCCTTTTGAGCAATTTGATGTGGCGGCGGAGGCTGTGTAATGAACACAATACAACAGTTTTTCAGCCAACTGAGATTGGCAAGAGCGTCTTTGCTCAATGCGCCAGCATTTAGTCTTGCGGTTATTCTTACTCTGTCACTGACTCTTACTTCACTATTTGTTGTGCTGAGTTTGATCAATGTTTACTTCTTCAAGCCCTTGCCTGTCGATGATGAAGCAAGGCTATCGGTTGTCGAGTTGCGCACTGGTTACGGTGAGAACAAATCGGAAGGCTTTCAAAGCTATCCTGCAATGACTCATCTATATAAAAATCAAACCAGCTTTGATCGCCAGTTTATGGCCAATACCGACGAATTCATGGCAATGAATTTACCCGGTGAGCCACAGTTTGATGCGATTTACGCCACGGGTGAATACTTTGATATTTTGCAAGTGCCCTTGGTATTAGGTGCTCACTTTGCTAAAGATATAGAGTTGGAGCAAAAGTTAACTAGCGTATTAATTTCGGAAAAGTTGTGGCGACAATATTTTAATAGTGACGCAAGTGTTATCGGCCAGCCGCTGCAAACCGTGAATGACCGATCTTTTACTATAGTTGGCGTGGTTGCAGACTCTTTTTCACCTCCTCATATGTTTAAAGACGGAGAGCTTGATCTTTGGTTTCCTATGAGTACAGACCACCGCTATTTTGATACGGCAAACCCACAACCTTGGAGTCAATATTATCGTTATTTGAAAGTAATAGGGGTGCGTAAACCCGGTTTAACTAACGCTGATGTTGAGGCCGAATTTGATCAGCTCATTACAGACATTAAACCCGAGTGGCGAGAGAAAGAGCCTGATTTAACCAGCCTTGCGTCAAGAGTCAGTAGCTTCAGAAGTGTCGAGCTTGGCGATAAAGATCATCTAAGCTTGTTTATGTTAGCTGGTACGTTAGCTTTGGTGTTCATTGCTATGGTTAATGTCAGTAACTTATTCTTCTCAAGAGCTGTGGCACAGCAGCGCAATCTTGCTTTACAGGCGGTTTTAGGCGCTCGCAGAAAAACCTTATTTAACGCTCTTTTTAGCCAAACTTTCTTATTGGTCACGGTATCTATGCTGGTGGCACTGTTTTTATCAGCTTGGGGGATAAAACTGTTCAAGTATTTGGCACAAGGCCACCTGCCTTTGGTTAACAGTGTTACGGTTGACGGAACGTTAATTGTGACTGCGTTAATCATCACTATAATATTGGCTTATCTGTTCTCTTGGCTAAATGCTAAGTTGATCAACTACGAAGCACTTAATACTCAAATTCAGGCCAGTGGTAAAGGTAACACCAAACAGTTGTCGGGGAGCGTGATCAAAACCTTAATTGGCTTGCAAATGTTATTAGCCTGCATTGTGGTTATTAGCTCGCAAATGGCCCTGACCAAATCTTTAAATGTGATCAATAAACCTTTGGGCAGTAAAGTGGCAGGCATGTATAACGTGGTTGCTTTTATTCCTGGTTTGCATAAAGAATTGAACGAAGCCGAAGCCTATGAGTTGCGTTTGCAATTCAAAGCTAAGCTAGAGCAACAACCTGGCGTCATTAGAGTGTCTGAGGGCGAGTCGCCAGTGCAAAAGCAGCAGTTTAGGCAAGCAATTAGCGATTTAGATGGTCACACTTTCCAATTTATGCCGGGGATCTGGGTAGGGTCAGATTACTTTGCAACAACAGGCATTAAGATCCTTGAAGGCCGAACTTTCAGTGAAGCGGCGATGCGTTTTGAAGTAAAAGAAATGCTGGTCTCAAAAAGTGCAGTAGAACAATTATCACCGAATGAAAGCATCATAGGTAGGGTTTACTCAGGCTTAGCAGGCCACGAGTATACCGTGGTTGGGATCACTGAAGACTTCCATCATCCGCTTTATGACAGCGAAGATGAAGGTCGTCGTTTTTGGTGGCCTGCTTTCCCATACGCCATGTCATTGATCATTGAAATGGAACCCGGTTATTCGTTAAACCAAGAACAAGCTCTGAACTTATACCGCGAAGTAAACTCAAGAGTGACAGTTTGGAAATTCTTAGATTTAGAGTCGGAATATGATGGCTTGCTTTATTTAGATAGGGTGACCTTCTGGGTATGCGTTAGCTTAGCTGTATTCACGATTTTGTTAGCGGGGGTAGGGATATACGGTGTATTAAGTTACAACTTGGAAGCTCGTCGATATGAGTTTGGCATTAAAATGGCGGTTGGCGCTAAGGTTTCTCATTTGTATAAACTATTGGCAAAAGAAACGATGTTGCCATTGTTCATCGGCATCATTGCTGCAATAGCGATAAGTACGATTGTGTATACGGTACTGCAAGAAACATTAACGGCATGGCTGAGTTTTGACGCGACTTTAGTTGCCATTGGTATCTTATTTACTTTAGTCGTTGCTTTGGTTGCAGGTTTCCGACCGCTCAATAGAGTGATAAAGTCCGAGCCAATGAAAGCACTGCGCAATGAATAAATAACAAGGAATGAGTAGTTTTACTATGGAGCCTATCCTTATCATAGAAGATAAAGCCGATGTTCGAATGGCTGCGACTATTGCCTTAGGCACACATGGCTTTGATACGGTAGAGGCGGAAACTCCAACAGCGGCAATAGCGCTGTTGGAGCAGCAATCTTTCGCTTTGATCCTGCTGGATATGAACTTTTCAGATGACACTACTTCAGGTAAGGAAGGGTTAGACTTTTTAAGCCATTGCCAACGTCATCAGTTAACGACTCCTATTGTGGTAATGACTGCTTGGGCTAGCGTAGATCTTGCGGTACAAGCTATGCAATTAGGCGCCTGTGACTTTATTGAAAAGCCATGGAATAACACGCGCTTGCTTAATATTGTCAAACAACAAATTAATAACACTCAATTACAGGCATCTCACGATAGGTTAAGCGCTGCCTCAAAGTTGCCTGAACTGTCGGTACTGGCACATTCAGCGGTCATGCAAAAAGTGTTGGAACAAGCCAAAAGAGCCGCATTATCTGATGCCAGTATTCTTATTACAGGTGAGAATGGTACAGGCAAAAGCTTGTTGGCTCAGTTTATTCATCAGCACTCAAATCGCGCCGATAAAATCTTAGTGAGTGTTAATATGGGCGCCATTCCCCATAGCTTGTTTGAAAGTGAGTTGTTTGGTCATAAAAAAGGGGCCTTCACCGATGCCAAAGAGCAAAGGCTCGGTCGTTTTGATATTGCCGATGGCGGCACGCTTTTTTTGGATGAAATAGGCACCATCCCGGTAGAGCAACAAAGTAAGTTGCTGCGAGTGTTAGAATCGAAAACATTTGAAATGGTCGGTTCGAGTACAACCCAAACCACCGATGTCCGAGTTATCTCTGCGACTAACTCAAATCTACAGATGGCAATAGAGAACAATGAATTCAGACAAGATCTGATGTTTAGGCTCAACACCATAGAGTTGCATATACCGCCTTTACGAGAGCGAATAGAAGATATTGAACCGCTCGCTAAGCAATTTTTACAAAAGCTAGGGAGTAAATACCAAAGACCGAATATGCATTTGGCAAAAGACGCGATAAAAGCGTTAAAGTGCTATTCGTGGCCTGGTAATGTTCGTGAGCTAAGTCATTGCATTGAAAGGGCTATGGTTTTATCAGAGAGCGATGAGATTGGTGTAGAGCAACTCAATCTCGCATCTGGCCAACAAGCAGCGCAACCAGATATGCCTTTAGTCTCTTTAGACGAAGCAGAACGAAGGTTGTTGATCAGTGCGATTAAATCTTTTGATGGCAACGTGATTGCTGCTGGAGAATTTTTGGGGTTAACTAAATCAACCGTATACCGCCGATTAGAAAAGCATAATATTGATCCAAAACAGTTGGCATAGGGATAAACATGTCTTGGTTTCGCTTAACGAATAAACCTTCTATTGAAGGACGATTTCAGTGGTTTTTCGCCATTTGGACTGGATTATCAACTTTGTTAGCATTTGCGTTAGGGCTCAGCCTTGAGCTTGAAGCTTTAACTTTTTTTACCCTAATGTTAGTGGTGGCTGGCATTAACGCTGTGCTTTGGCATAAAGCACAAAATACCATAATCGATGTTTTGCAACGATTAGGGTTGCAAATGGATGCGCTGGCTGCCGAAGAGTTTAATACTTGGCATTTGGCAAAATATAAAACAGGTCAAGCGGAGTCACTCAAAGCGGACTTTTATCGACTCACTGAACGACTGGCTGCGAAAAAACAAGAGTACCTGCAAACCGAAGAATTCGTTTTTGGTTTTATTGAACACCTTAATTTACCCATAGTGATCTTAGATCACCATCTACAATTTTATTTAGCGAACCAAGCGTTTTGCCAGTTGCAAAATACCAATACTGATAAGTTAGTAGGGTATTCACACAAACAGTTAGGTCTTGACTATGAACCTAACAACAAAGTGTCTGAACAGTGGCTTTGTAACAAACAACAGGGCTGGTCGGGTGCCTATCAAATTGTTGAACACAAGCTATTAAGAAGTGCCAGACCATATAGGTTGTTGGTTTTGTTTTCTGTGGAACAAACGTTAAGGGAAAACGAAAAGCAAGTGTGGCAAAAGCTATTTAGAGTGCTGAACCATGAAGTTCGCAACTCATTAACGCCAATTTATTCAATGGCGCAATCCCTACAAGAGCTCAGGCAACTCAATACCGAAAAGCAACTTTCTCAGTCGCAAGCGACAATGGAACAAGATATGCTCAAAGTGATTGAGGCCAGAGCGCTACAATTAATGCAATTTGTTGAAAGCTATTCTGTTTTTAACAAATTAGAAGCGCCATCTGCGACAAGCATTTCGGCGCATGAGATCAATCAACGCATACAAGCTATGTATTCAGAATTGGAACTGATGCCGCCGCCGGATGTGTTGTTAAGTCTGGATGTGGGTCAATTGGAACAAGCGTTGATCAATCTGATCAAAAACGCTATCGAAGCGCAAAATGAGCAAGCTGCTAAAGTACAAATTCGCTGGTTATTGGACAGCAATGCTGTGGTTATTTGCATTGTCGATAATGGCAAAGGGGTGGCCAATCCAGATAACTTATTTGTGCCTTTTTACTCTACCAAAGAAGGCGGCACAGGCGTTGGTTTACTGTTGAGTCGTGAATTGATCCGCAATCAAGGCGGTGAGCTAACGTTAAGCAACAGACAAGATAAATCAGGTTGTATAGCCAAGATCCAGCTACCCGCATCGTGCATACTAAGCAGCTAAGGGCTTGAGCTTATCTAGCTTAGGCATCAGTAATTTACACTAGGTTGTTGAATTTTCACCAGTAACCCTCTAAGGTTCTTTTTCGTTCGACAGCAAAAACTTACGACCATTTAACATGAACTACCTTTTTCTAACTCTGCGTTACCTTTGCATTACTTTGGTTTTGGCATTAGCTGGTGCAACTTGCAGTTTTGCCGCTGAGCAAGAGAGTGACTTTACCTGGCAGTTAGACCTTGGTGCAGCAATTCAACATAGGACTAACATTGTTGATAGCTTAGACAGTAATGATGGCGAAATATCGGGGGCTATTTTATTAGCGGGTGGGGTCTACTACGACAAGTTTTTTATTGAGTCTTCGCCGTTTAGTTCTAGGCCTCTAACTCTGGGTTACACATTAAATGAAACCCGCTCAACCATGGTTAACATTATAGGCACTTCTTGGTTCGCTGAAATATCTGAAGAAGCACAAAATCAGGGAACTCGACTAGATGGTATTAACAGTCGACACAGTTCGTACGAAGTAGGCGTTGAGTATTTAAAACAATTTCAAAACTCAGATGTGCGTATTCGAATGATGCACGATGTGCTTAATCAGCATCAGGGCTTTTTCTTATCGCTAGACCAAAGTCTCCCTATTTATAAAACCAGTTGGTTGATCATTCCGTCTTGGGGCGTTAACTATCTATCGGAAAAGGCTGTACAGTATTATTACGGCGTTAGTGAGTCTGAAGTAACGCTACAAAGGCCACTTTATCAGCCCGACGCAGGTTGGAGTTTGACTGGGCGAATATATGTCGAACGTCCGATCAATCAAAAGTGGACCTTGTTTGCTTTTGCCAGTTACTCTCATTTCAGCTCATCAATTACAGATAGCCCAATTACTTCAGTCGACAGTTCAACTCATACCCTTGCGGTGGGAGTGTTATGGAGCTTCTAACACGGATGTTAACAAAGTCGACTCTGCTGCCTTTACTGTTTGCACTTATTTCAGCAAACAGTTCGGCAAACGATGACTTGGGCATAAGGTTAAAAACTACAGAGCCGACGTTAACGGCCAGTCCAAATATATGTGAGCTCAAGCCTGAGCAAAGGGCTTGTTCGACAACAATAGCATTAGTCTGGGAAGTACCTAGAGCGGGTAACTTCTGTCTATACCATGAGAAAACTCAGACCCGTTTAGCATGTTGGCAAAACAAATGGTCTGGTGCCTACCAATTTTCCTTTTCATCTGGCGCAGCTGAAGACATTTGGCTAATACGCGAAGATTCAGGGGCTTTGCTGGTTCATACGGAAATCAAAGTTATCGGTGCTATTGAGCAAAGGGTACGAGCTCGTCGTCGTAGCGGCTTTTGGCGTATTTTCTAACAAATAGCCACCTTGCTTGTGACAACTTTTTACAACTAATACGAGTTTTTACAGCTTCAAACAAAAGCTTACGCAAAGCTTAAAGATCCATACTTAATTCCTGCTTACACTTTTCCTCGTCAACAAATTAACCAACGAGTGAATTGAGGAAACGACAATGAAAAAGTCTATTTTAATCGGATTAATCTTATCTTCTGTATCAGCAACCGCGGCGGCACAGCAATTAAGCGATCGCAATTTAGTTGAACGTTCTTTAACCTTAAAAGACAGCGAAGTACTACTTGCTGGTGGCATTGGCTATGGTGAAACCGGCAGTGAAAACGAGACCGGCATCGCATTAAATGCAGCATACGGTGTAACAGATAATTTCACTATTGGCCTTGGCGGTCTACGCTATCGCATCATCGAAAAAGCAAACCCTAGCCATGGTTTAGAGGTCGCTATTGGTGCCGGGTTAAAAGGCGCAATGGAACGACAAAACGAAGACGTGTACGGTTATGGTGCCGATGTATTAGCTAAATATGTGGTATCAAGCAACTTAGCGTTTTTATTCGGTACTGAGTATGTGAAATGGGATCACGATAACAACAGTCGTTATGATGGCTCAGAAATGCGTTATTCAGTAGGGGCTTTGTATCAGCCAATCCGTCACTTAACCTGGTCTATTGATTACACCTACCGCGACTTAAACGATTTTGTTCAAAGTAGCGCTTATGCAGTATCAACAGGGGTTCACTATTCACTGTCAAAAAGCACTGACGTTGGTGTGACGTTTGAGTATACTGACTTTGATGCGGAGCAAAATGGTTTTGATGTAGACTCTGCTTACCGTCGTAACTTGGGCGCATACGTAAGTTACCGATTTTAACATTTAGTATTCAGACTGTATGACAACGCATACCGCCAGTGCGGTATGCACAAGGAATTTAAAGTGCAAGCGCAAACAAACCCAGCAGACGTTCACGTTTTTTTAGTTGAAGACGACGACAGTTTAGCCAGCCTAGTAAAAGACTACCTTGAATTACAAGGTTACCAAGTATCAGTGGAAAGTCATGGTGATAAAGCCACCGAGCGTATTCTTGCCGAAAAGCCTGACATTGTGATCTTAGACATTATGTTACCGGGCAAAAATGGCCTCGATATTTGTCGAGAACTGCGTTCGCAAATTGATATACCTGTGATGATGTTAACGGCTAGAACCGATGAAATTGACCAAGTGGTTGGTTTGGAAGTTGGGGCGGATGATTACATTTGCAAACCTGTACAGCCTAGGCTGTTAATGGCACGGATCAATGCCTTGTTGCGCCGCGCACAACAAATTACAGCGCCTGTTGAAGAAACTACCAATGAGCTGACATTTGGTCAGTTAGTGGTCCATGCCACCAAACAGGAAGTACATTTTGCCGGAGAACCAATTGAGTTAACCACTAACGAAACGGAATTGTTAATTCACTTCGCACAAAATGCTGACCAAGTGTTAAGTCGAGACGACTTGTTGAGCCAGTTAAGAGGCTTTGGTTATGATGGTTTAGATCGTACTGTCGATATGTTGGTTTCTCGTCTGCGTAAAAAACTAGGGGATGATCCCGCGAAACCAAAGCGAATAAAAACGGTTTGGAAAAAAGGCTATTTGTTTGTATCTGATGCTTGGGACAATTGATTTATTAACCGATGAGAAATCTGTTTTTTAGGTTATACCTACTTTTGATCTTAGTTTTTGTTGGTTTGGGCTGGAGCTTAGATCAGCTTTACGAATATGCCTCAGAAAGTGAAGAGGTGCTTACTGACTTAGATTTGCACAAAGGTACCTTGTTGTTGCTCAACAGAGAGTTAGCCCGCTTGCCTGAGGAGAGCCGTAAAGACTATATGGAGGCGTTATCTCCAAGCTTCGGCTACCCCGTATCCCTACTAAATGAACAGCAATTAATTGCGCAATTAGCCCAAGCTGAACAAGCACTATCTGAATCTCAGCAGTTGTTTTTACAGCAGGGCGGTCAAGTTTCCATTATTGATGACAACGCCGGTTTGAGTTGGTTTTTACAAAGTCAAAGCGACTCGCAAGACATTATTCTATTGGGGCCAATGAGGTTGGTTGCGCAAGGGGGGAGCACCTTGTTTTCAGCGGTCTTTTTGATCATTTTAGCGCTGATTGTATTTATTTGGGTATGGCCTTTATCGAAAGGTTTAATGACTTTGACCAAGGCTGCGCAAAGATTTGGCGAAGGGGATTTTTCGACACGAGTCAGCGTTGATGTAGCAAGACCGTTAAAACCTGTTGTGATGCGATTTAACGACATGGCAGGGCGAATTCAACGCCTTATTCGCTCCCACAAAGAACTATCTCATGCAGTATCCCATGAACTCAGAACACCAATTGCGAGAATTCGCTTTGCCATGGAAATGACTCGTGAATTACCAGATTCTGACAAACGAGAGCATTATTTTGAAGCGATGAATGAGAACATCGAAGAGCTAGATGGCTTGGTTGACGAATTGCTCACTTACGCCAGGTTTGATCGCGAAGAACCTAAGCTGGACTTTGAACCTTATCCAATTGATGCACTTGCTAAAGAAGTCGTCGCACGCTTTGAAATGATAGATACCGACTGTCACTTTAGTGTTGTTGCCAATAGTGTTGAATCTATTTCGGCAGATTGCGACCATGATGGTGTATCGAGGGTGTTAGACAATCTGTTAAGAAATGCGATTCGTTACGCCAAGGCATCGGTTGTGGTTACTGTGACAGAACAAAACGGCTGGGTAAGTATTTTTGTCGAAGATGATGGCCCTGGTGTACCAAAAGCCAATTGGGATAGCTTATTTGAACCTTTTGTCAGGCTAGATAAAAGTCGCGATAGAAACTCTGGAGGAATAGGGTTAGGACTGGCAATCGTGCGCCGTTACATGGAGTGGCATAACGGCTACGTAAGGGTTGAAGATGCAAGTATTGGTGGTGCTAAATTTATTTTGTCTTGGCCGTTAAAACACAATGATTAATTTGCTCACTGTGGCGGCCAGCAAAAAGTTTTTTAATCTTCAGCCACGACGTTATAGCCAAGGTCTTGCATGCATTTGATGATGTAAGATTTTTGCTCTTGTTTACTGTAAAAAGCACCGCCTGTCACACCAATAATAGCGCCAACAACGGCATTAGCTAGAATATCCCCACCATCGTTTAACACTCCTACCAGCGCACCCGATGTCGCACCAGCAGCAGCCCCTTCGGTGGTTTTGTCTAAATCTTTATTGTTTGCCGCTAAATCCTGACAGCTTTTTAAGTCCATTTCATAGTTTGCAATGTCATCGCCTGATACTTTAGGGCGATGTTCCAAGCCATTAGCAGCACAGCCAGATAAAAGTATGGCCGCGGTAATAAAAGCGAATGAAAATTTGGGCTTAAACTGCATTAGGATCACTAAAAATTAACTCTTTTGTAGAGTATCGCATAAAAATCTGACAAAAGTGTAACACTGTGTAATAAGCCTGTGTCAGCCCTTTGCAGGTGATACAAATTTTGACAAAAGCGATACAGCTTCATACAGCAATATAGCTAGTTTCCAGCCATTATTATGACATCAAAGTTGAGAGTGAAGAGGGTGTAAATAATGAGTTTGTTAAATAGTAAAAAAGCGAAATTATTAGTGGTAATGACGGCTGCGGTTTTGATGGGGGCTTGTACAACATTAAATTCTGGTTCTGGTCATAGGCCAATTGTTGATGGCGGTGACTTGAGCCATTACGAAGTAGACTTGCGAGACTGCCAAATGGTTGCGGAGCAACGCGATTACTTAAATGATGAAACGAAATCTGATGCTGCAATTGGTGCCATTTTAGGGGCTTTAGCGGGAGCGGACGGAGACCGAGGTGACATTATTGGTGGCGCTATTGTTGGTGCGGCAGTAGGCGCTGGCGGTAAGGCTTATGACACCCGAACTGAGCGTAAAAACATAGTTATTAACTGTATGCGCAATCGCGGTTATAACACGGTGGAATCAACGCACAGTTAAATTCGAGTAGATTGTTGAAGTTTATTTATCTAGATCAAGGTTTACAATTGTAAATGATAATAATTATCAATATTATTGTTTCCAGTTAACACAATCGACAATAAGAGGAATAAACAAATGAACAAACTACTGGCTTTATTTTCTGTAGTAACGGCTATGATCATGGCTACGCCTGCCTTAGCAAATGACTGTGAAGTGGTTGTAACTAGTAACGATATGATGCAATTTGATACTAAAGCGATCACAGTAAGCAAAAGCTGCAAAGAGTTTAAAGTGACGTTAAAGCACTCGGGCAAACTGCCTAAAGCAGCGATGGGACACAATTGGGTGTTATCAAAAGCGTCGGATGCAAGAGCGGTTGCAGCTGATGGCATGACTGCTGGCGTTGATAATAGCTTTGTTAAACCAGGTGACAAGCGAGTGATCGCATTAACAGATGTAATTGGCGGTGGTGAATCAACGTCAGTAACCTTCCCTGTTAGCAAATTAACAGCGGGTGAGCAGTATAAGTTTTTCTGCTCATTCCCGGGTCACATCGGCATTATGATTGGCGACTTAAGCTTAGGATAAGCTAAGTAATTTAAAGCAAAAAGCGACTTGTACTATTAACAAGTCGCTTTTTATTTTAAAGCCTAAACCTTCTATTTCAGAAGTCTGTCTCTCTTTCCTCTAGCGCGAAGCGATCTAGCAGTCGAAGACTGATCTAGTAGCTTGCCGACTGCTTTTTACAGTGGATTATCGCATCAAAGCAACATAATGACGTTGTCGCTCGTATTTGCAAAGACGTGTCCTTCTAGGTGGCTCATTTAGTCTCAAGTTTTTGTATCAAACAAGCCCCTTATAAAAGAACTTATTTCACGGTAAAAACATACCTATTAGAGAGCCAATAATTAAAGGCTGCGCCAGATACAATCCCGCAGACAAACGAAACTTCAATTGAGTAGTGCCACTGCATTAAATAGAAAATACATAGATTTAATACCCCAGAGCCATGGGCGCTAAGCATATGTTTGACCCATTGTGTTAGTGCGCCGACAGCTTGAGTGCAAGCGAAGGTAAAATGTCGATTGCCGAGCCAAGTGATGGTTGCCGCTAACCAAAAAGCCAGCACTCTTGCTAGCATTGGCGCAAAGGACAGTTGTAATAATAGGTAAAAAAACAGGGCATCAAAGATAAAACCTAGGCCACCAATCATTGCGAATTTTATTAACGTCATCACTAAACTCAAAAGCATAACTTGAGCTTAATGTAGTGCTGTTTTAGTCGAAAAAATGTCAATGTGATTGAGACATTTTTTCGACGTTCAAGCCCGCAAAATGGCTGTAATATTTATTATTGGAGCCAGTTATGTCTATTTCGACCATTGCTAACCAGCCTCACTGTGATCTGAGCGTCATAGTCCCTGTCTACAACGAGCAAGAAGTGCTGAGTATTTTCCATCAGCAATTAGAGCAGGTGATCTCAAACATGGCGGATGAGTCAGTGGAGATCATTTATGTTAATGACGGCAGTAAAGATAATTCTTGGTCGGTGATGCAATCGCTAGTTAGCGAGCTTGGCAAAGTGCGTTGCATTAATTTGAGCCGAAACTTTGGTAAAGAAGCTGCCATGACAGCAGGGCTAGATGTGAGTTTTGGCAATGCCGTGGTTTTTCTCGATGCGGATCTGCAAGACCCACCAGAGCTAATTCCGCAAATGCTAGCAACTTGGCGACAAGGCTTCGATGTGGTCAATATGAAGCGTAAAGAACGCAAGGGAGAGTCCAAGTTTAAACGTTTTAGCGCGCATTGTTATTACCGCATTTTAGAAGCCATGTCCGACTCGCCTATTGAAAAAGACGTTGGCGATTTTCGCTTGTTGTCGCGTCGCGTTGTCAATGAAATTAAAGCTCTGCCTGAACGTAATCGTTACATGAAAGGCATTATGTCTTGGCCCGGCTTTAACAAAACAACGCTTTATTTTGACCGTCCAGAGCGTGCTGCGGGTGAGACTAAATGGTCGTTTTTACAGTTAGTTAGACTTGGGTTAGCGGGGATCACGTCTTTTAGTGTAAAACCCCTTAAATTAGCAACTTGGGCGGGAGCAATCGTTTCTTCTGGGGCTTTTATTTATGCCGCTTGGGTGATGTTTAAAACCTTATTATTTGGTGAATTGGTCGCGGGGTATCCGTCATTAATGCTGGTTCAACTATTTTTAGGCGGCGTACAGCTGCTGGCTATTGGTATTTTAGGTGAGTACATAGGCCGTATATTTACCGAAACCAAAGGGAGGCCAATTTACATCATCATGGATGAAGAAGTAACGACTGCAGTAAGCCGAGTTGTGAAGGTAAAACAACATGGTTAAACAACTAAATATTAGTCACTATGCATTAATGCTCATTGTCTCTTTGCTTATTGTCAGGCTAGCATCTTTAGGACTTTATCCTTTGTTTGATACGACAGAGGCAAGGTACGGTGAGATTGCGCGTATTATGTTTGAGACCAAAAACTGGGTAACCCCTCAATTTGATTACAATATTCCGTTTTGGGGCAAGCCGCCTTTGCATACATGGATGAGTGCCGCTAGCTTCTCTGCATTCGGTGTTTCAGAGTTTACTGCTCGTCTGCCTCATTTCATAGCTGGGGTGCTGATTGTATTGATGGTTTATCGCTTTACCCTCGAAGTGAGCAATCGACAAAAAGCGTTAATTGCAGCTATGGTGTTGTGCTCTTGTCTGGGCTTTATTGTGGCCATCGGTATGGTGATGACAGACACCGCATTGTTACTTGCTGTTACCTTAGCAATGACCAGTTTCTGGCATTGTTTCAATGGTCGAGGCAGTAAATTCTACGGTAATTTGTTTTTCTCTGCGCTGGGAATTGGCATGTTAGCTAAAGGACCTGTTGCCGTAGTGTTAATTGGTATTAGCTTAGTTAGTTGGGCTTTGTACACGAAACAATTACGCCAAGGTTTAGCTTGTTTGCCTTGGGCTACAGGTTTGGCTTTGTTCTCAGCAATTACTTTACCTTGGTACATTTGGGCGGAATTGAGAACACCAGGGTTTATTAATTACTTTATTGTTGGTGAACACTTCTATCGCTTTGTTGAATCAGGCTGGAGTGGAGACCTTTACGGCTCTGCCCATGATCAACCGAAAGGTATGATTTGGTTGTTTTGGTTAGTTGCGGCGTTTCCTTGGTCGTTTTATTTGCTGTATTTTTCGCTAAAAGCTAAGAGAGCTAGTGTAAACCTTAGCGCTAATACTAAGTCGCTTGTGCCTTACCTAGTTGCTTGGTTAATTGCGCCAATGCTTTTGTTTACCATGGCGGGCAACATTTTAGCTATTTACGTTATGCCCGGATTTGCTGCTTTAGCAGTGTTAATAGCGGTAACGGCGCAGTCGAACAAGAAGCCATTAGTTATTGCGCTGTCTAGTTTTTGCTTGATCACAAGCGCATTAGCAATACTCATACTAGGGGATTTTAGCAAGTCTAGCGAATCGGAGCTGTTGGGAAGAGATCTCAATTTTGATCAGCACTCCAGATTGTATTATTGGCAACATCGGCCTTTTTCGGCGCAGTTTTATTCGCGAGGGCAGGCTCAGTTATTACAAGATAAATTGCAGCTTAACCAGTTGTTGAACAGTACCGAAGCATTCTATTTAGTGTTGCGAAAAAATGACTATGCTAAATTTGATCTAGCGCTTTTACAGCAATGCCAGCAAGTGGCGCAAAGCAAAAAACGAGTTCAATTGGAGTGTAATTAGTGAGAGTTTTGTTGGTGGAAGACACACAAGCCGTTGCGGAAGTCATCTTTGATTACTTTGATGGCTCGAATGTGGAATTAGACTACGCTGCGAATGGTCACTTGGGTTTGTCGTTAGCTCAGCAGCATGAGTTTGACTGTATTATCTTAGATATCATGTTACCTGGTATAGATGGCCTATCTATATGTCAAACGCTACGTAGTAATGGCAACAATACGCCAATCATAATGCTAACGGCTAGGGACACTAACTCAGACATGTTAACAGGTTTAAAGCAAGGCGCAGATGACTACATAGTTAAGCCGTTTGACTTAGAGTTACTTGAAGCAAGAATGGAAGCGGTTGTCAGAAGGAGCAGTAAAACCGGTTTTCAACAAAGCCTGTGTTGTGGTCCATTAAAAATAGACTTGGCAACCAAACAAGTTTGGCGCGACGGTCAAGAAATTAAACTCAACTTAAGCGCTTTTAAGATCCTCCTATACATAATGGAGCAGCACCCAGCAATTGCAACCAAGCAAAATATTGAACAAATTTTGTGGCAAGATGATTTACCCGATACCGATTTATTGCGTAAACACATTTATCAATTGCGCAGTAAAGTAGATAAACCCTTTGCTCAAGAACTAATAAAAACAGTACCTAAAGTGGGCTACAGGTTGGCGTTTGATGAGTAAAGATTGTCCTCCCATTAGCAAACGAATAAGCCGTGTTTATTACATTGGTGGCATTGCGTTATTAGCGCTATACAGCGTGTTATTTAATGCAACTGTTTCACTGACAGAAGACTTAGGTAATGAGCGCCGTTTAGAAATTGTCGCTCCTTACCATTTCCAATTGTTTGAGCAAGGGTATCAAGGCAGTATTCAAATTAGTCCGCTTATCCATATTTATGATGACATTAAGTTGTTGCCCGTGCCTCTGCAGAGGCGGTTGCCAGAGAACTTTCAAGGTATAGAAAGCTACTACTTAGAAGAACTACCTATTGCTGCAGAATACGTAGTGTACGCGTCTTTAATAGAAACCCCCTCGGGTAGCAAAACTGTTTATGCATTGGAAGTAACTGACGCAGTTGAATGGGACGAAGTTGACTTTTTAGCGGTAGAAATCGCCATTTTCGTGTTGGGCTTTACTGCACTTTTGGTTATTGCTGGGTTTATTGTTAGAGCCTCACTGAAAATATCAGAGCCTTTTATCCAACTGGCAAACCAATTAGAAAGCAAAACACAGGGAGACTTTGCTGTGATTGAAGTAGATGAGATAACCTCAAAAGAGTTTGCACAAACACTGACAGCATTAAATAACTACCGCAATAGGATCAGCGAATTACTAGACAGAGAAAAGTCTTTCACCCGTTATGTCAGTCATGAACTGCGAACTCCAATGACAGTTGTAAAGGGGGCATTGAGCATTCTTCGTAAGCAAGATAACGAACAAGCTTTAAAGCAAGCCAAGCGCATCCATCAAGCAATAGAACAGATGGAAAATTTAACCCATACGTTTTTATTACTAGCGCGCAATGAACAAGCAACCGACGCCAAAGCCACAATAAATGACGACTTTATTGTGCAACTGAGTAGTGATTTATCGACGAAAGCAGAGGCAAACCAAACCGAGCTTAAATTCAATCTAATTAATGAGGTAGAGCTAGATGCTGAACCATTATTGCTGTACTCGGTTGTGCACAATATTTTGCTTAACGCCATTAACTCAACCTTACAAGGACAAGTTGAAATTACTTTTACTAAACAAGCAATAGAAGTGTTAGACAATGGCGTAGGGTTACAAGAAAAGGCTCGAGGTTATGAAGGTTTTGGCATTGGTTTATTGTTGGTTCAAGACATCTGCCAAAAGTATGGCTGGTCATTTAAGCTAGAGGGTAATACGACAGGCAAGGGCTGCAAAGCAAGCGTAAGTTTTCAATGATAAATCGGTAAAAGTATGATCAGGGTGCGCTGGTATAATGACTCGACAGTTAAAAATTGGATAGAATATAATCATTTATCCCATTACCTGTCGCGAACGAGTCTTCAATGTCATTAAAGTGCAAGATAACAGCTGGCTTCAAGCCCATTTTATTAATGCTTGCACTATTGTCTTGGCAACTCCCAGCGAAACAAAAAATAGCTTTTTCATCGGGCGCTACACCAGATAGCTTTCAAGCTATGGTCATGCAACCTATTTTAACTGAAGCCTTCGCTCGGATTGGTTATGAATTGCAAGTTGAGTATTTACCAGCAAGCCGCTCTGCGGTGCTTGCCAATAAAGGTCAAACCGATGGTGAACTCAATCGAGTAAGTAATTTTTTTCAAACTACACGAGGGCAGTTTCCAAACCTACTGCGGATTGACCCTGTTATTGTGTACGCCAAAACTGCCATATTTTCTCGCAAAGACTTAGTGCCATGCTCTGCTAAAAGCATGAACGATAGCGCAATAGCCTTTAAGCGAGGCAGAAGACTAACTAGCAAAGAACTTCGTTCAGACCTGTATAACTTCAGCGAAATATTTGAAGTTGGAACGGATAGACAAGCAATCCAAATGTTAGTAAAAGGTCGGGTTGAGTACGTGCAAACGGGTTTACAAATTGGCTCAAAGTTATTAACCCAATTGCAAGCTAATGAGCAATTCAAACCTTGTTTTATTCGTCCTGCAAAATCAATTCATGGCTATATCCACAAAAAGCACAAAGACCTACTACCAAAACTAACGCAAGCCCTAACAGAGATGAAACAACAAGGCGTGTTCGAGCAACTTAAGCAGCAAGCCACAGAAAAGTTTTTCAGTAACAACTAATCACTTTGCTGTTTTTTCAATGTTAGCCGTTGCTGCTTTTAGTTTATCGCTAACCAACTCCTTATTATCTTCCGTTAGACAGGTTGGGAAAGTAGTCGCAAAGTTTAAGTTTCGTCCTTGACGCGATGAAACCGGAGTTGGCAAAGTAATTTTCATATCATCAGCAATTAACTCAATCAGCTTTAACACTGCAGGTTCTTTTACTTGCTGGTAGCTTTCAACTAGCTTATGAGCGTTAATTTCTTGGTTGCTCTCTGCTTTGATTTTAAATGCTGAGGTTAGCCAAAACAGATAGTGTTCTAAATCACTGTTGTGTAGAGATTGAATTGCTCTAGAGGTTCGGCTTAACACCCGATAAACGCTTTGCCAGTCACCCTGTAAATAAAATACTAAGACTAGATTCGCTAGGTTGACAGCAGTGCCATTTGCTCTTGCCAGCTTTTCGTTTATTTTTAGCGCAGCTCTAAAGTGACTTTCAGCCTTTTTATAATCACGAGTAAAAACTTGTACTATCCCTAGGTTATTTAAAGCTGCCGATTGAATTTGTACGTGTCGATATTTGGCACTAAGCGTTACAGTTGTTTTGAAAATATTGATGGCATCATCATATTTATCGGTCATGAAGTAAGTTAGCCCTAACGGCAGTAAGCTATTATTTAAACTGACTTCAGACTCGGCAAAACGTATCGCACAATGTGCGGCATCAATAGCGGATTGGTAATCTTGATTGCCGCGATACCACACAGACAAAGAGCTCATCAAACCTGAAAAAAGTCGCTCACTATTGTCAAAGTCTCTTGTTTCAAGCATTTTCTCAATAAAGTAAGAGGCTCTTTTTGCATCATACAAAGAGGCTGACGACCAAAATGCAATGGCAAAGTAACGATATTTATAATACTCAGAGGCGCCTTTAAGCAGGGCTGAGTTGGCTTCGAGGATTGTAAGAGCATGGCTGGGCTTGACCAAGCTATAATCTGCAGCTTCTTCAATAATAGAAAGTAATTTCTCATCTTTTTGGGAAAGGGCTTCAGCTGACAGTTGACAACAAAACAGCCCTGTTAAGAGCAAAATAACTAAATGTTTGCAGTAATTTATTCGCCAACTTATCACTTTCATTACTAATAACTCCCTTTATGTAGATGCTTGTAAAATTAAGCTAAAAGAGGCTATCTGAAACGATATTGCTATTAAATAGGGTTATTCCCTAATGTTTTATTTTTGTTCATTTGCACCAATAAGCCGATTTACTCCCCGTATTAGTAAATTTGTTTTGATAATAGTGAGTGGTATTCGCACATTAGAGCTTTTGGATGCTGTTTGTGATGACTTCTACCTGTTCCCCAAAAATGCTTGGAGTTGTTACTACTTCGGTCAATAAAATGTATAGCTTTACCCTACTAGCAAAACATCTACAGTCTAAATGATTGTAGATGCAAAAACGGTGAAGTATGAATGAAGTGATGGTTGAAGTTTTTTAAGTTTGCTGAGAAAGCAATGACTCAATTTTTCGCTGGGCTGTCATATATTCTGAAGCATCGGACTGTTGAAACTTCAAGCCTATAGATTCGAATAACTCTTTAGTGGAAATGGAACCTTTTCCTTTTTTAATAAATCTTGCTTTTACTATACCTTCGGCATAAACCTCATTATTTCTACTAAAGGTTTGTAAAATGTATAAGTCTCTTTCATCCCATGCTTCAATCCGTGTTGTCACATCAAATTTTTGTAAAATACCGAGCGATTTTTTAAAGCGAATACTTTGCGATGTAACGACTGGAAGGTAACCTTTTGCTAATAACGCCCAAAATGTGTTTGCTTTTAGCATAAGATCAAAGCGTCCTAAATCCATAATTGAAAAGTAACGACCATTATTCATGTGGGCATTTAAATCAAGATCTAGTAAGTTAACACGAAAGGAAGTCGTCGCACTGGAAAAAATATCAATAGGCTTCTTAACAAAATGTTGTCGTAGTAAAAGCCATAAGAAACGAAAATAAAGGTTCATTTGTTTGTTCTCATGCGATTAATGAATAGAGTTATTACTGGCGGGAGCAGTAGCCAAAAACCCGACACTGGTATGAGTATTACTCCGCTAGTAACGACCAATAACAATAATATTGCCGATGTTATTAATGGGTTTTCACTGGCGCTTTCGCGTTGATGGATGTATTGGCCCAATACGAAAAAGGCAATGCCGAATAGAACAAACCAGACGGCAAGTTTGTGCTCTGCGGTATTGGCTGATGCCCAAAAGCCTTGGGATATCATATCTTTAAATTGAGAAGAATATTTCCATAGACCAAAGATACTGTGCAATGTAGCAACAGTCATTATCCATTTCCCAATCCATACTTTGATCATTGTTACCTCGAATTACTTTAGGAGCTAAGGAAGCAAACTTTCCCATTTTCTTATGGCACTCTTTCATTTAAGGAGTTAGCTGCGGACCAATAAGAAGAGAAACGCTGTATTTTTTTAATTTAGAGTTCATAGCAATGTTTTTATGTTTAGTATCAACTCGAAACTAAATATATGTGAAAATAACTTTGGTTTCAAATTGAAACTAAAATTGTTTTATGTAATAGCAAATAACGACAGGTGAATGGTTAGACAGTAAAGTGAATCTTATAGTCATTGGTCAGAATAGTGAGTGGGGACGATAGCGATATCCGAAAGCGAAAGAATTTTGCCTTCAATTGTTCTAGGACGTAGGGGAGGGATGGCTAATAGAGAACGTTGCTCAACAGCTAATATGGGTTCATTTCCTGCGCCAAATATGTGTTCATTGCCCCATTGAAGGATAGCAATTATTACAGTTGATAATGATGTGCCTTTATTTGTTAGGTGGTAGGCATATCGATTGCCTTGTTCGCCTATATCAATAGTTTCTAAAATACCATGCTCAACCAAATTAGCTAAGCGATTCGAAAGAACACTTTTTGCTGCCCCCGTTTGGCTTTGAAAGTCTTTGAATCGAGATGTTCCTCTAAAAGCTTCTCTTAGGATCAGTAAGTTCCATTTATCACCTAGAATAACGGCAGCAGCTGCAATTGGACAATGTTGACTTTGTTTCATTAGACTTCTCGTTATTTGTGGTTACCCTTAGTCATATGTTCGCTATCTTAATACAAGAGGTGGAACCTAGCTTTTCTTTAGCAAAGAGTGAATGTTAGGAAAAGAACTTTTATTATGGATCGTTAAAGTCATAAGCTCTATATCGATATATTAGCTTCAGTCAGCTTATTCATAACTAATTCAAATAAGACTATAGCATTGTTAAAAAGTAGTTTGAACGATAGAAGTTACTTGCCTCGATATGGTAATAAAACTAGGATATTTGCATTACTATTTGACGGGTTAATAACTGGGAAAGCCTTTAAAAATGGTGCCCCCACCTAGACTTGAACTAGGGACCTACCGATTATGAGTCGGGTGCTCTAACCAACTGAGCTATAGGGGCACTTTGCATTGAAGTTAGGGGATAACTCCAAAAACGGCTGGCAGTATAAGCAATGATCTGTGCCTTGTCATCATAAGATTTTGTTCTTAATAACTATTTGGCTAATGTTTAAGCACTTACTCATCTTCATTGTTACTATTTTTGACTTAAGTCAGGCGGGATGAGTGAAAAGTTTGGCTTTTTTTTGTCCTTGGGTTATAAGAATGCCGCAGTTTATTTTTCTGCCTTTACAGATAACGTCATGTAAAGGTGAATATTTTTAAAATCTTGCCGATAATAACAATAATAGGGTTTTACTTAGCATTTGATTGTAAAGCTAAAGGCCGAGGTGAAGAAGTCGTAGTATGTTAAAAGATCTGTCTTTTGAGAGCGAAAATAATACGGTTTATGCCGTAATGGACTGTCATGCGTCAACAGAGATGTTGGACGAGGATGATTTTTTCGCTAGTTTTGAGCAAAGCGACTTCCACCTAGCTCAGTTAAAAAAAGAGTTAGTGCCAGACTTTGTTGAAGGTGTAAATGGTTTTGTTAGTAAAGTACAAGCTGAGCTTGAAACACCAGGTCCTTACCGTTCTGCAATTGCAGAAATCATAGATGCAGTCATCACTGTTAGCGTCTCCCGCGATAAAATGTCAGCGAAAGCCGTTTTAGAAACCGCCTGTGGCGGCGAACACATTAACTTAGATAAAGTAAAACAAGCTTGTGCAATTGCGGGTGTTAAGTTTGGCGTGAAGCGCAGTAAAGTTGCGATGTTACTGGATAAGGCTTCAAGAGCCCGTTCTGGTGAGATATTTGAGGACGTTATTGCTTTAGGTAAAGATCCGAAAAACGGCAAAAATGCCTACTTCAAACCTCTAGTTGAATTGTTTTCCGATCGAATTCGCAAACCTACCACATTAGAAGATGGCAAGGTTGACTTAAAAGATTTAGGTGACATTGAAACGGTCAAACCCGGCGAGAAAATTTATCAGAAGATCCCTTTTACCTTTGGTATTGATGGTAGCAACGTACTTGGTGAAACACTAAAAGCGGTGCCAGGCAAAGATGCCAACCTTGAAGTTTCTGATGGCACTATTATTGATCCCGATGACAAAAACGTACTGTTGGCAAAAAAAGAGGGCTTGGCGCGATTAATTGAAACCCGAATGGAAGTTGACGATGTATATACGCTAGCGGAGTTAACGCCAAAACAAGGTCATATTAAATTTAATGGCTCGGTGGTTGTATTAGGTGATGTCGCACCTGAGATGAAAATTGTTGCTTCTGGCGATGTGCTTGTCGGAGGCTTTGTCGAATCAGCCTCAATTCGTTGCAAAGGTGAATTAACGGTTTTATCAGGTGTATCGGGTAAGCCTTTGGACCATCCAGAAGGAAAAAGGCACAATACGTGTCTGTTAGAATCGAGTCACAGGATCAACATTTCGTTTGCCAACCATGTCGATATTTTTGCTAAGCGCGACGTATTTGTGCACAAACAAATCTCTCATTGCAATTTAACTGCTGCCGCTTTAGTGGTAGGAAAAGGCGAAATTCCACAGGGCAAAATTATTGGTGGTCATTACCTAGTTAGTAAATTTGTCGAAGCGGGTGCGATAGGAGCGCCTTCTGATACGGACACCCATATTTCAATGAATCGCACTTATAAAGTGTTTAAAGAAAAAGAAGCTCAATTTTGGCAAGTTGTTGAAGAGCAACAAGAAAAGATGGCTACTTGGGAAAGCAAATTGGCGACAGTGCATCAGGAAGATAAAATTCAGTCGATTAAACACGAAATGTCACAAATCGAAACAGTCATTGATAAAAACAATCATTACCGCAAAACCCTGTTACACCGAAGACGCGATTATATGGCTCAGGTGTATGTAAAAGCGAATCATTGTCTACATGGTGGTCTGCATTTTAAATTTGGTAGTAAAGGCACGGTAAACGAACGTGAAACTGGTCCATCGATTGTTAGACTGGATGAATACAAGTTGGTTATTGAGCCGAAAACCAGTAATTAAGTAACATTTTGTTTCTGAATTTTAGCGACTTAACTGGAAAAATTTTGTAACAACCTAGTTTTGCTAAGTCTTTGGCAATCGGTTTTGTTTCTTTTATATTGACATGCAACAAGTGATGAAAATTGGAAGTACATAATGGAAAAAGAAACCACGAAGATCTTAGTCGTAGATGACGACATGAGGTTGCGCAGCTTGTTAGAGCGCTACTTAACAGAGCAATCTTTTATAGTAAGAAGTGCAGCCAACTCTGAACAAATGGATAGGTTATTAGACAGAGAAAACTTCCATTTAATCGTTTTAGACTTAATGCTGCCAGGCGAAGATGGTTTGTCCATTTGCCGCCGCATCCGCCAAAACGGCAGTGAGATCCCAATTGTTATGCTAACCGCTAAAGGTGACGAAGTTGACCGCATTATTGGTCTGGAAATCGGTGCCGATGATTATCTAGCTAAGCCATTTAACCCACGAGAACTACTAGCCCGCATTCGCGCTATTTTACGCCGCCAAGCGAAGGAAGTGCCCGGTGCTCCTAAGCTAGAAGAAGAAGTAGTCGAATTCGGTGACTTCAAACTCAATATGGCAACTCGTGAAATGCATCACGGTGATGAAGTGATGCCACTAACCAGTGGTGAGTTCGCGGTATTGAAAACTCTGATCAGTCATGCCCGACAGCCGCTTTCTAGAGATAAGTTAATGAACCTAGCTAGAGGTCGAGACTATTCTGCACTAGAGCGAAGCATTGATGTACAAGTGAGTCGTTTGCGCAAAATGATTGAAGAAGATCACACCAAACCAAGGTATATACAAACGGTATGGGGTGTAGGTTATGTGTTCATTCCAGATGGTAAAGGTTAAGTCGAACCAAGAATGAGATTTTTACCAAAAAGTGCGTTCAGTCAAACCGTTTTCTTGATTGGTTCGCTGCTTCTGATCAATCAAATAGTGTCCTTGCTCAGTGTCATGTTTTACGTGATTGATCCAAGTTATCAGCAAATGAATAACTTGCTGGCGCGTCAAATCAAAGTGCTCTTCATCGCTAACGAGAGGGGCATTCCCATTCCTAATGAGTTGTCAAAAGAGTTTATGGTGGCAACTAAAATGGAAGTGTTTGATCAGCATGAAGCTGAAATGAACGGATTAAACCAGGCTGAGCTGTTTCATTATTTTTCTGAAAAAATGTCGAAAGAACTGGGCGGCGAAGCTGAAGTTAGGGCATATGAGGGCGCAGAGTCTTATCTATGGATCCGACCACCACAAGCACCTGATTATTGGGTTAAAATTCCCCTCGATGGGTTTGAACAAAAAAATATTTCACCTTTAACAATAGCGCTCACAGCAATTGGCATACTCAGTGTGGCAGGCGGCTGGATGTTTGTGCGGCAACTCAACCGGCCGTTAAAAGCATTGCAAGAAGCGGCAGAAGAGGTTGGCCGAGGCGATTTTCCTGATCAGCTTAAAGAGCAAGGCTCAACCGAGTTAGTTGCTGTAACTCAGGCGTTCAACCAAATGTCCGCGGGTATAAAACAGTTAGAGAAAGATAGGAATCTGCTTATGGCGGGTGTTTCTCATGACCTGCGAACGCCATTGACCCGTATTCGCTTAGCCACCGAAATGATGGGACCAGAAGAGGATTATCTAAAAGAAGGCATTGAGAAAGATATTGAAGATATGAATGTGATCATCGATCAGTTCATTGCCTTTATACGTCACCATAAAGAAGAAGCCTTAGTGGCTACTGATATTAATATTTTGGTTAATGATGTGGTGGAAGCGGAGCAGCAAAACAAAGAAAGGGTATTTGAAACCAATTTAGATAAAACCATACCAACTCTTATGATGAGGCCGGTTGCAATTAAGCGAGTGATTACTAACTTAATTGAGAATGCACTAAGGTACTCGGAAAAAGAAATAACCGTTTGCACAGCGGTCAATTTAACTGAGCAAACTGTGACGTTCTGTGTTTCTGATAGGGGCCCTGGTATTCCTGAACAGCAAATTGAAAGTATGTTTGAACCCTTTTCTCAAGGTGATAGCGCCCGAGGTGGAGAAGGCAGTGGTTTAGGCTTGGCGATTATCAAAAAAATTATCGATATGCATAATGGCAGTGTCACTCTAGAGAACTTACCGTTTGAAGGACTAAAAGTAACCGTGACTTTACCCTTTATAAAAAGCTAATCGACTTCAGTGGCAAACTAAGCTTTGCCACTATTCTTTCCTTCTAGGCGTCACTCGACGTTCTCATTCTTTGTTCAGTTCGACTAAAATTCAGCTAGATCACTTTGGCAAAAGTTATTGTTATTATATTGCTATTGTCCTGTTATATTTTGTTAAGTGCTGCGGTCTATTAGAACAGGTGTTGTTCAAGGAGTTATATTATGAAGTTGTTCAGTTGGTTTGTTGCCCTGCTTTTGTTGGGGACATCTGGCCTTGGTGTTGCCGTTGAAAGCCTTGAGTTTTCGCAAGTAAAGCCAGTTAGTTATAAAAAGTCGACAGCGGGAAAGCAGGTTAAGCAATATATTGTTGAGCTACAGGCAAAACCGCAGCTGACGGTTCGCTCAGAATTTGCAAAAGCAAATTCCCGCTCCCTTAGCAGCCGTTCGCTCAGTGCACAATTAAAATCACATCAACAAGTTATGTTGCAACAGCAACAAAAAGTCATTAGCAAACTGCAATCCCTAAACGCCAATACCAAGGTAAAGCATCGATTTAGTCAGGTTACCAATGCGCTTGCGGTGGAAACTAATTTAACCGAAAACGAGTTACGTCAGTTAGCTGATGTTATTGCTGTTTATCCTGTTAGACGATATCAACAAAAGCTGTCTAGAGCACTTCCTATTATTAAAGCTGATGAAGCTTGGCAGCTAGTAGGTGGAATGGAGCAAGCGGGCAGAAATATTCGTATTGCGGTTATTGATTCAGGCATAGTACCAAACCACCCTATGTTTGCAGATGATGGCTTTCAAGCGCCTTCTTCGTTACCAACCGATGACTACTGCCGCACTGAAAACGCCAATTTCTGTAATGACAAACTCATTGTTGCTCGCTATTACAAACCGAGCTTTATAGACAACTCTTTTGGTGAATTTGACTCGCCACAAGGCTTATCTGGTCATGGTACTCATGTAGCAGGTATAGCAACAGGCCGACAAGTTACAGCGCCAAATGGAGAGACTATCTCAGGTGTAGCGCCAGGTGCCTATCTTATGGTTTACAAAGCGCTATGGGGGCAAGAAGGTGAAGGCACTGACATTGAGCTACTTGCAGCGTTAGACGACGCAGTAAAAGATGGTGCAGATGTTATTAATAACTCTTGGGGCGGCAGCAACGGTGTTGATCCAATAAACACTTTATACAACAACGTGTTCCAACAAATTGAAGCAAGCGGCATTGTTTTGGTCACGGCAGCAGGTAACGAAGGACAAGATGACCAAGGTAATATTGTGCCTAAGAGCATAGCTTGCCCCGGTTGTGTAGAAGCTGGCATTACTGTTGGCGCAACCACTACTGATTTTGTCTTAGCCATTCCAGTTTCGTTTGGGGCAAATGACTTTCTTTCTCAGCCTAGTAATACTTTTTCTCTTTCTTCTAACTTAACCTCTGGTGTTAGCTTAGCTCCTACATCCAATCAAACCGGTTGTGCAGCTTGGCAGCAAAACTTGACTGGAAGGGTGGCGGTAGTTAGCCGAGGTGAGTGTAACTTTGAAGTTAAGGCGAACCTTGCTGAACAAGCTGGTGCATCGGCATTAGTGGTAACTAATAATGTATTAGGACGTAATGTCACTATGTTTATGGGCGCTGCCAGATTACCTGCTGTAATGGTGAGCCAAGCGGCAGGAGCGAGCTTAATTTCCGCCGTTGAGCAATCGCCATCGGGAAATATAACCATTGCCGCGAATCAAACATTAGGTAGTGATCCAGAGTTGGTTGATTTTATGGGGGGCTTTAGCTCGTTAGGTCCTAACGGCGATGACTCATTTATCAAGCCTGATATGGTTGCGCCGGGCGTTTCAATTTTGTCGGCCACTTCACAGGATGATTCAGACTCTATTGGCGAAGATTATGTGTATTTAAGTGGCACGAGTATGGCTACTCCTATGGTGGCAGGTGCCGCTGCGATATTAAAACAGCAAAAGCCAAATTACTCAGCAATAGAATTGAAGAATGTACTAATAGGCGCTAGTGACGCTGTTGTTCGAGATTTAACTGGCGCACGAGCGGCTACAGCCTTTGAAACAGGTGCAGGTCGGTTGAATATGATAAATGCTATGTCGGCTACGACTTATTCAGAGTCACCAAACATGGTTAAAAAGGCCTGTGTTGTTAGCTGCAATATAAACAACGCTTTGGTTTTACTTGGCGATGAAAATGAAACTTGGACAGCAACCGTTGAGTTTGATCAAGCTGGCATTTCGGGGCAAGTATCACCTTCTCAAATTAACTTGTTTGCAGCACAGAGAAACGGCAATTTTACCGTCAATATTAATGTGCCTGCTGGCTTATCTCAGCAGTGGTATTTTGGCCGATTACAGTGGACCAATAGTGCAGGTCAAAAACTCAACCAAGCGATTGCGATTAATAATGAGCAAGTAAGTTCACCGCTATTGCAGGCGCAAGTTTCAGATATTGATGCGACGACTAAATCGCTAAATTTAATCAGTGAGAATTTATCGAATAATGACTCATTGGATATTGAGCTGAAGTTAACCGGCGGTGCAGAGTTTGTTGGTAATAGTTTAACCATTAACAATGCTGGACAAGTAGATATTACAACTGAGACTGAGCAGTTAATTAAACTTACCGCTCAAGTTGCTAGCGGGGTTTCAAACATTAGCGCTGGTAACCCACCAGTGATAACGGATTTATCGCAAAACAACGTTACCCCACAGCAATGTAATATTAATGGCTGTGATGATGTATTGCTCGAACTGGCATTTAATTTTAAACATTATGGTCAAGACTACACGTCGTTAGTGGTAAGTGATAACGGCTTTGCCATTGCTGGTACTGAAATAGGGCAAGGGAATTTAGCGAATAATAAGCAATTACCAGATCAAGCTGCGCCAAATAATATTATCGCGCCGTTTTGGACTGACTTTGATATGGCTAGCCCTAATACCGCTGGCGATACTGGTGGCGGTGACTTCTTATTTGCCACTTCTGAACGAGCTGGTGTGCGTTATCTGATCGTGCAATGGAATAAAGCCAAATTATTTATCGACGAAGCCCAAAACTTTACTCCGAGCTATTGGGGTGTAAGCAGTGCTGATGTTGAGTTTACCTTCCAGCTTATTTTACAAGAAAACAGTGAAAACAAGTGGTTCAGATACTTAGATATTCCTGAGCAACCTAACTTTTACTCTGTTGGTGTAGAAAACAGTACGGCCACTTCAGGTTTTAGCTATTGGTTTGATGGTGCAGGTACAAGTGAGGTTAACTCCAATGACGCACTAGCGCTTAATATTAGCCAAGCTAGTGCTCTACAGCTATCAGTTAACATGGAACAAAGTGACAATGGCAACTTTGCTAGTGACGATAGTTTTAGTGTGAATGAAGACAGCAGCGTAAACTTTAATGTGTTAGCTAATGACATTGCGTCTTCAGGTGATGCCTTCCTGCAAGTCAAAGTTGCTGAAGCCAGTTATATTGAACAGTTATTTAACGGTCAAGGTGAGGTTAGTTTAGATACCTCGTCTTTGACTATTACGCAGCAAGCGCAAAATGGCCAAGTGTCTGTGTTATCTAATGGTTTAATCAGTTATACGCCAAATGCCAATTTTGCAGGCGATGATAGCTTTGTCTATCGCATTACCAATAGCTTAGGTGAGACTTCTACAGCGAATGTCGCTGTTTCTGTTACCCCAGTTGATGATGCACCGTCGATTTCTAGCATTACTGGTCCAGGTTCTATCCAAGCTGGTAGTTCGAGTAGCTTTAGTGTTAGTGCCTCTGATATAGATAGCAGCAACTTAACGTACTCTTGGACCTTACCGTCACAGTTGACCAGCGCTAACTTAAGTTCTAGTGAGATCAGCGTCACAGCACAGAGCGTAACGCAAGATACTGAGGTTGAAATATCAGTATCCGTTACCGATGGCACCAATACGGTATCAACAAGCACTAAAGTGACAGTCACTGCAACAAGTACTAATACTGGAGGCTCGACAGGTGGGAATACAACACCACCAACGAATGCGGCTGATAGTGGTGGCTCTTCTGGTGGTAGCTTAAGTTACGGACTTTTAATTATGCTGTTAAGTTTGCGATGGCTGCGCAGAATGGTTAAGTAAAATTAGCAAGCTGAGGTTATGCCTCAGCTTTTTCTTTATTTCTCTCAAATTCTTGGTCATTGCTATTTTCTGTTTCTTGTTCCGAGTCATTATCCCCATTATCTTCTGCTGCGTTTTCCTCTTCATCTGGCGCTTGTCCTATAGCTTCGATATTTTTCATTAATTCCGTGAGCAGTTTAGGCGCGATATTGGCGTAGAAGTGGGCGGTAAAATCACGGGCTTGAGCTGGGATCTTATGTGCAGTTTGCTCCAAGTGATTGATCAATTCTTCACTTTCTGGCGTATTGTTTATCACTTCCATTAAGGTTGAAAACATATCTGTTAAACTTTGCAAGTAAATCAGATTGGACTCGTTAATAGACTGAAAAACAAAAAAGTTACTAGCTATAGACGTGTACTTGTGCCTTACTTGCGGAGTAACTAAACCTTCATTGGACAGCTTACTTGCTTGTTCCCTAAATGAGTTTTGAATTTGTCTGACTTGTTCGTTCAGTGACGATTGTTTTTCTTCTTGTTTTTTACTGTCCTGCATCTGTGAATAAGACACGCCAATAATAAACAAAATGATGACAGCTAAAATGGCACCGACGACATACAACATGTGAATTTATTCCTATAATAGGGAAAGTAAAAAGTTAAATTATTTTAAATAAACCGAGCAAAAAACAACAGTAGTTTATCGTGAGAAAATACAGAAATTTACCCGACGAAAATATCAAAGGCTTTAGCTGGCAAGCCGTAAAAATGCTGACCCCGTATTTAATGGAACACAAAACCCGAGTTGTTCTAGCACTTAGTTGTCTAATTTTAGCTAAAGTGGCCAGCGTCGGTTTGCCTTTCATTTTAAAGCACATAGTGGACGATCTTGAGCAAGTAAATGATGCTGTAGCTATAGCCATCTCAGTACCAATAGCCTTAGTGATCGCATATGGCTCTGTGCGTTTTTTCAATGTTATTTTAGGTGAGATCAGAGACACTTTATTTGGTCGTGTTACCGAACGGGCAATGCGCAGAGTAGGGTTAAAACTGTTTGAGCATCTACATAATTTAGACTTAGATTTTCACCTTAATCGGCAAACAGGAGGTTTGTCTCGCGATATGGAAAGAGGCACAACGGGCATCAGCTTTTTAATGCGTTTTATGGTGTTTAATATCGTTCCCATTTTGTTAGAGATCTTGTTTGTTACCATCGTCTTTTTAACGCAGTACGGCATTGAGTTTGCCGCGATAACTCTGTTTTCAGTCATTGCTTATATTTTCTTTACCGCCATAGCAACGGAGTGGCGTACCAAGTTCGTTCGTGAAGCTAACTTGGCAGACTCGACGAGTAACAGCCGAGCTATCGACAGTTTACTGAATTATGAAACAGTAAAGTATTTTAACAATGAGAAGTTTGAAGCCAATCGATATGACGTTGAGTTAGCTAGTTGGGAACAAGCTAGACGGAAGAACAGACTGACTTTATTCGGTTTGAACAGTGGTCAAGCTATGATCATCTCGGTTGCTATGACCTTGATGTTGTTATTAGCAGCCAATGGGGTCGTGGATAAGAACATGACCCTTGGTGACTTTGTTCTGATCAATGCCTTTATGATGCAACTCTTTATGCCATTGAACTTCCTAGGTTTCGTCTATCGAGAGATCAAAGGATCATTAGCCAACATTGAAAAAATGTTTGAACTTATTGCCAGAGTGCCAAAAATTTTAGACCGAGATAAGAGTACAAAGCTTAATGTTATAAAAGGTGAGGTTAGCTTCGAGAACTTATCGTTCCACTATAACTCAGAGCGTCAGATCTTAAATGACATAAGCTTAACAATAGGCTCTGGACAAAAGTTAGCGATTGTCGGCGAGAGTGGCTCGGGTAAATCAACCTTAGTTAAGCTGTTGTTCCGCTTTTATGATCCAATTGCAGGGCGGGTATTAATTGATGGCCAAGATATTAAGCAGGTATCGCAACAATCTTTGCGTAAAGCCATAGGCATAGTGCCGCAAGATACCGTGCTGTTTAACGATAATATTTTTGAAAATGTACGTTATGGCAAACCAGATGCGACTGATGAGCAGGTGTGGCAAGCGATAAAACATGCGCATTTATACGACTTTATTCAAAAGCTACCAGAACAACAAAAAACTCAAGTTGGGGAGCGAGGCTTAAAACTTTCAGGTGGCGAAAAGCAAAGAGTTGCAATTGCCAGAACCATACTGAAAAACCCGCCTATTTTAGTCTTTGATGAAGCGACATCATCGTTAGACTCAGCATCAGAACAAGCGATACTATCGGCGCTGAGAGACGTTGCAGTGGGGCACACATCGTTAGTGATAGCACATCGCTTGTCTACTATTGTTGATGCGGACCAAATTGTGGTGATGGCTAATGGCCAAATTGTCGAGGTCGGGGATCACCATAGTTTATTGGCTAAGAATGGTAAGTACGCAAAAATGTGGGCAATTCAACAGGAAGCAAATGAGTAAATTATTAATACGTCTTTTATCCACAGCGATAATCCTTGTTTTCTCTGCTCCGACTTTGGCAGATAGCGCTAATTGTGATGTATCGTCAGAGCTGGATTGTGATGCACAGCTTGCTACCGAAGGAACTGGTACTTTGATCCTCGGCGCAGGTATTGGCGATGCAGTAGGAGTTCCTGACTATGTTGGTTCTGATGAAACTCGAAACATCCTGCTGCCATTGCCTTATATTAGCTATAACGGACCAAGGCTTAGAGTGAGTAGAAGCGGTATCACGGGAAAGTTGTTTAACAGTGAAAAATGGTTTTTATCTTTGAGTTTATCAGGCGCTATTCCTGTGGATAGCGAAGACAATAGAGCCAGAGCTGGGATGGAGGATCTAGAAGCTGTTATTGAGTATGGCCCGAGTTTGAAATACTTTTTCAAAGGGCAAGATAATTCAGACAATGCGCTGTTTTTTGATTTTAATTTGCGCGAGGCTAGAACCTTTTCCTTTGATTCACTCAATATCAATTCAAGTCCGTCTTTGGTTTGGCGTCATAAGTTAGACAGAGCTGTGCTCTCAGGTGAAGTCAAGTTGACTAGCCAAATTCGCTGGGAGTTCGTCTCGGATGACTATGCTCAATACTTTTATGGTGTTGGGCAACAGGACGTAACGGCAAGCCGGCCATTATATTCAGCACAAGGCGGATTTGCAGGTTACCGCATTAATAATAGTGTTCGCTGGCAAAAAGATAATCTAGTCTTCTCTTTCTTTGTCGGTTATGCCAACATCTCAGGCGCTAGCTTTGCTGACTCTCCGCTTGTTAAAAGGCAGAGTCATGTATTTGCAGGCAGTGCGTTGTTCTGGTTGTTTGATTGGTAATTTTGAGGAAGTGTTTATGACGCAAGGTGTGGTTTCAGAACTTAATATTTATCCTGTGAAGTCGTTGCAAGGCATTAGCTTGCAGCAAGCTCAGCTAACTGAGCAAGGAATAAAGTGGGATAGGTTCTGGATGATCGTCAATGAAGATGGACAATTTGCTACTCAGCGCCATTTATCGCAGATGGCGCAAATAAAAACTGAACTCAGCGCAGACAGCCTTATTCTCTCTCACCCTGAGTTTGAGCCTCTAACCATTGCTTTGGACTATCAAGGAGACCAGAGAAAGCAAGCTAAGGTGTGGAACAGTGAATGTACCGTATTTGATGAGGGCGAAGAAGCGAGGCTGTGGCTAAGCAAAGTGGTGGGCTTGTGGCGTGGGCAGCAGCTTAGTTTAGTACGCATGGCTACTGATTTTTCTAGAGCGGTAAGTGAAAAACATACGGACGGCGCGCAAAATACTACTTTCTTTGCTGATGGCTATCCTTATTTGGTTTGCAATACAGCGTCATTACAAACACTTAATCAAACATTAACGGCAAAGCAAGAAGAAGCCATATCTATGTCGCGCTTTCGCGCGAATATTGTCGTTGCCACTGAGCAAGCTTTCATTGAACACAGCGCGCAACATTTACTACTGGTGGATCAACAAAAGTTACACTTATGCAAACCTTGTATGCGCTGTAAAGTGACCTCGATAGATCAACAAAGCGGAATCGTTAACTCACCAAAAGAGCCGTTAAATACCCTATTAACTATGGCCAATGTAGAGCAAAAGGGCGCGTTTTTTGGACAAAATGCAGTTGTCGCTGAAACAACAAAAGCTCAACTTCCTGTCACCATCAAAGTGGGCGACCAAGTCCATTTTCAGTAGCTTATTCAGGCTGAGTTTTAGCCAGTATTTGAATTGTTATTGTTAGATATCAATGGCTAGCATTTTTTGGCTTAAATCGAAATTGGGTAAAACCCTTATTTTGAATCATATAATCGTGTTCTAGCCCTTATAATTTGCGACTTTTGTACACCAAACTTATAGCGGTTGTCCTATAATGGCTTGGCTTTTCTTGCTGAGTTTTTCATTAGCAAGAAAAAGCGTTTTAGCTGCATTAATTCTGCTGTTACTTACCATTTACAATCAGCCAGTCAGTTTATGCATGTATCCGTGATAACGCATTGACCAAGGAAGAGGTGTTTTCTTGAAGTATATCTATGTAGAGCATGAAGATATTAAGCACTTTAGTGAAAATATGTTGGTTAATGCCAATGTGTATCAAGTTACATATGGTCAGCTGCAGTCTTTCAGAAAGTCGTTAGTGCTTGATAACTGTACTTTATTTTACCGACAAAGTGCGGGCTCACTGGTTGCTAATTACTCAAATGTTGCTCAACAATTTCTCATTGTATTGCCCTTGTTAGACAGTATGGTCAATGGCAAAGAGCTCACTCTTGAACAGTTATTTTTGATTGGTCCGAATGAAGTGATACATCATGCGATCCCAGAAGGGTTTCAAACCTTTGGTATTGGCTTTAGCTATCAACAAGCGTCTCGTTACTTATCAGATAAACTGTTGCAAGCAATCGGTGACGGGGCCGAAGCAATAAGATCAAATAAGATCAAGCTGCCGTTTATGGCCGAGTTTAAAGAGCGCTCGATAAAACTGTATGAGCAGTTGTACGCACTTCGAGACCAAGCCAGTGCAGAGCAAGTCGCTGAGCTTGAGAAATCCTTGTTTGCTTTAATTGAGCAACTTTTTACACCCTTGTTAAAACACACCAAGCTAAAAAGCTATTTAAATAGCTCAAGGCGCAACATTGTTAGCCGAGCGATTGAACATATTGTTGATAATGATTTGACTGATATTCCAGTCAATGAGTTAGCAGATAAATGTTATTGCAGCATGCGAAGTTTGGAATATGCGTTTAAGTCGATTTATAAAATAACGCCGAAACAATTTCTTAGCGTAAGGCGTTTACATATAGTGCGAGAAAAGATCAAAGACCAAGAGTTCGCTAGTTTAAAAGACTTAATGTCCCACATTGGAGTTTCTAACCCTGGGCGTTTTAGTGCTCAGTACTTTAAGTTATTTGGCGAGTATCCTAGAGAAACTTGGAGTCGTCACAAAGCTTAGGCTTGAATTGCAAATTGTCTTTATCCAGATTGCCCTAACTACTGAGGCTTTCGATATTATTTTTTGCAATTTGTTAGACAAAATAATTTTGTCTAACAAATCTTAACCTTTGTCCCCACACTTGTTATAAAAAGTCATGGTAACTGAATAAGGAATACCAATGGCTACGTTTTCTGATCCTGATTTACAGCAAAGAATAAGAGATCTAGGTTCGACCCTAGGTGACACCATAGCGCAAGAACTCGGTACCTTTTGGCTGGATAAAATTGAAACTATCCGTTTAGCTGGGCGTGCTTCTGCGCTTGGTGAACAAAAAGCAACAGAGCAGCTAAAAATATTATTTCAAGAGTTAGACGATGATAGTTTGCTGGTTATCGCCAGAGCTTTCAGCCAATTCCTTAACTTAGCCAATCTAGCTGAGCAAGAAGCGATCAGCTCACAAGTTCGAGCCGATGTATTAAAACAGCTATTCGCTAAATTAAAGCAGGAAGAGGTGCCTGCTGAACAAGTCGTTGAGGCGATTAACAAGCTCAATATCGACTTGGTACTCACCGCTCACCCTACTGAAGTTATTCGACGCACTTTAATTCATAAATACAGTGAATTAACCGAGTGCTTATCTTTATTAGATCAACAACAATTAACGCCTTGGCAACGAGAGCGATTAACCTCAAGAATCGCGGTACTGATCACTCAGTCATGGCATACCGATGAAATTAGAGTCGCTAGACCAACCCCCGTCGATGAAGCTAAATGGGGATTAGCGGTTATTGAAAATAGCTTATGGCAGGCGGTGCCTGAATTTTTAAGGGAACTCGAAGCTAAATTGCAACAAGAGTTTGATGTTGAATTACCTTTAGACCAAGTACCTGTTCAGTTTAACTCTTGGATGGGCGGAGACAGAGACGGTAATCCATTTGTTACTGCTAAGGTTACTCAAGAGGTGCTTTGGTATGCTCGCCATCGGGCGGCAGAGCTGTTTGCTCATGACATTTCTGTTTTGGTGGCTGAGTTGTCGATGTCCGAATATTCACCAGAAGTACAAGCGCAAATAGGCAATTGCAAGGAGCCTTATCGCAAATTATTACGGCCGTTAGAGAAGTTGTTAAGGCAAAGTTTAGCGAGCCTAAGTGAATGTCTGTTCGCGGAAGAACAAAGTCTACAGCAGCCTTTTATTGTTAGTCAGGAACAGTTAATAGAGCCTTTGCTGTTGTGTTATCGCTCACTAAAAGAATCAGGGTTATCTTTGATCGCGGATGACAGATTAAGAGATACCATTAGACGTGCTTATTGCTTTGGTGTGCATTTGTTAAAAGTCGATGTGCGACAGGATTCAGAGCGACACTCTGATGTCATTGCTGAGTTAACTCGTTACTTAGGTATGGGTGACTACAGCCATTGGAGTGAGCAAGAAAAACAAACCTTCTTACTGAAAGAACTGAATTCGAACCGACCTTTGATCCCCTACAACTGGCAGTGTTCTGAGCCAGTCAGAGAAGTGCTAGACACCTGTCAGGTTATTGCTAACAACGAACAAGATGCGTTTGGCATTTATATTATTTCAATGGCAAGCACACCGTCAGACGTTTTGGCTGTTGCGCTGTTATTGGATGAAATGGGCGTTGACTGGCCGATACCAATAGCGCCGTTATTTGAAACTCTAGATGACTTAAACAATTCAGAATCAGCAATGACAGAATTGTTTAGCCTAGATTGGTACAGAGGCCGTGTACAAGGACAACAGTATGTAATGATAGGGTATTCAGACTCAGCCAAGGACGCAGGTGCACTAGCGGCTGGCTGGGCGCAATATCAGTCACAAGAGCGACTAGTCAAATTAGCAGAAAAAACTCACATTAAACTCACATTATTTCATGGTCGAGGTGGTACGCTCGGTCGGGGTGGTTTGCCTGCTTATGATGCTATTCGCTCGCAACCTCCTGGTTCGCTTGATGGTGGTTTTAGAGTAACAGAGCAAGGCGAAACAATACGTTATAAATTTGGCACCGTAAAATTGGCGAAGCAAAGCTTAATGATATACGCCAGTGCCATATTAGAAGCCATACTTCTGCCTTCGCCAACGCCAAAACAGAGTTGGCGTGATGCCATGACTGAAATGGCGAAAGATGGCTGTCAGAACTACCGAGCTGTGGTGCGTGAACATCCTGATTTTGTGCCGTACTTCAGAACTGCAACACCTGAACAAGAGTTGGGAAAATTGCCGCTAGGCAGTCGTCCGGCGAAAAGAAAACCAGATGGCGGCGTTGAAAGCCTAAGAGCAATACCTTGGATCTTCGCTTGGGCTCAAACAAGACTGGTGTTACCGACTTGGTTAGGTGTGATGCCAGCGATTAAGAAGTATAGGGCTCAGGATAAGCAAGATTTGATTAAAGAAATGCTAACACAGTGGCCATTTTTTAAATCGAGATTGGCAATGTTAGACATGGTTTTTGGTAAAGCCGATGGGCTCATTAGTGAAGCATTTGAGCAGCGTTTGGTGGCCGATGAGTTAAAGCCAATAGGACTGATGTTGAGACAAGAATTACAGGACAGTATTGAACTGTTACTTGAGTTACTTGAGCAACAAGAAGTGATGGAGCAAGACCCGAAAGGCAAAGAATCAATGCAGATCCGGGCGACTTATTTGCAACCATTACACTATTTGCAAATAGAGTTGTTGAGTAGGATCAGAGCTCAAGAAGAGTCTGCAGAGCTGCCAAGAAACTTGCAACAGGCGATGATGGTAACCATTGGGGGCATTGCCATAGGTATGCGTAATACCGGCTAAAATGCTTTGTTTGAGATACCGTTTTAGCAGCTATTATTCGTTGTAAATTAAGCATTTATCACGTATAAAAAATGGCAAAGGGAAAATACAGAAGCGAACAAATGAAAGTAACTTTTTACGGTGTGCGGGGCTCAATTCCGACACCAGGACCTGACACCGCGAGATACGGTGGTAATACGCCATGTGTAGTGTTAGAGTCAAAATCGGGACAAAAGTTGATTTTAGACGCTGGTACTGGACTTAGGCTAGCAAGTACTGAATTTGAAAATTATCCAGAGCCGATCCACTTGTTGTTGAGTCATCATCATTGGGATCACTTGCAGGGATTTCCGTTTTTTGCGCCGATTTTTTCGGCCAAAAGTCAGGTTGTTATTTACCCTGGCGATACCATTCCAGAGCATGATACCGCGGTGATCGATCAAATGAGTAAAAGCTATTTTCCGGTTAAATTTAACCAACTAGCAAGCACGATAACGGTCAAAAAGGTGAATTTTGCTCGTAGCCAGCCGGTTGAATTAGGGGACTTTTTTATTCAGGCACAGCGGATGAATCACCCAGATGGCGGTAGTGCTTATCGAATAAGCTGTGATGATAAAGTTTTGGTCTATGCGACGGATAATGAACTAAGCCCGCCGTCAGAGCACAATCATCACTCTTTTTCACAATGGGTTGAGTTTTGTAGTAATGCGGATCTGTTGATCCACGACGCACAATATGTCGATGGTGAGATGGAGCAAAAGTTAGGTTGGGGGCATTCGTCAATATCCCAGACCTTGCGATTAGCAGCGCAAGCCGATGTTAAGTTGCTTGCTTTGTTCAGTCATGATCCGTTGCGTACTGATGAATGCCTTGACAGTTTAACGTCACAGATCTTAGCGGATAAGCCTAAATTCAGCTTTTTCTTTGCAAAAGAAGGCAGAAGGATAAATTTGCAATCATAATTATGAAAGCCTGTTTTTCTTTCAGATGATTTACCTGTTAGTTTTTCGAAACTTATTGCTCCTTTAAGGGGGGATAATGAAAGTTACTTTTTATGGCACTAGAGGGTCTTGTCCTGCACCAGGTCCTGATACTCTTAAATATGGCGGTAATACAGCCTGTGTGTTACTTGAGTCAGCTGGTGGCAGTAAGCTTATTTTAGACGCTGGTACAGGTATTCGAGTGCTTGGCAATGAATTGGCTGGTGGCTCAGAAGATATATACCTGTTGCTGTCTCACAATCATCATGATCATATTCAGGGCTTTCCTTTTTTTACCCCTGTTTATCAAGCTAATCGCAATATTCATATTTACCCTAGTAATACCCAACCAAGCCAGCCCAGAGCAGTAATAGAACAAATCAATGGCAGTTACTTTCCATTAGATGAGCACGAACTGACTGCTAACATACAGTTTCACCAATTAAGTTGGCAACAACAACCCGAATTGATAAATCACTTCCGCGTATATCGGAAAGATATCAACCACCCTAATGGCGGTTCGGCTTATGTAATCGAAGCAGACTCAAAGCGGGTTGCATACATCACGGATAATGAATTAAATCCTCCAGAAACCGCTGCTACCTCTGCGGTGGAATGGAAAGAATTTATTTTAGGCGTTGATTTAGTGATCCATGATGGTCAGTACATTGAGGCTGATATGCCTTTGAAGCATGGTTGGGGCCATTCACTCATTGCGGAAACACTAGATTTAGCTAACTGTAGTCATATCAAACAATTAGCAATATACAGCCACGACCCAGATAGAACCGATCAAGAGTTGGATCAGTGGCAGCAACGCATTGATGCTATGGGACTCAGTTGTAAGGTCTTTTTTGCTAAGGAACAACAAAGTGTTCAGTTGTAATTCGCAGCGTAAAAGATTTCACCATATACTTAAACTAATCGGATATCCGTAATGACGGCGATAGTAAAAACAAATGCCAGTGGAGGCCTAAATGAGTAATGACTTCACTGAATCAGCGTTGCAACACTTGATTAATATCGGTGTTGAGTTATCTACAGAAGATGACACCGCAACTCTGTTAGAACATATTCTAATGAGTGCTAAACAATTAGCGAATGCTGATGGCGGCACCATTTATTCTATTACAGAAAATCAAACGTTAAGGTTTGATACTCTGCTAAACGATACGTTAAACATGTATATGGGGGGAAGTTCAGGTAAACCTATTCCTTTCCCAGAGATCCCTATGTTTGTTGACGACCAGCCAAACAACAATGCGCTTGTTGCCTATGCCGCTGCAACCGATCAAGTGATCAATATCTCAGATGCCTATCAAGCTGGCGATTATGACATGAGTGCGGCAAGAAAAATGGATGAGAGAACGGGCTATCGCACTAAGTCAGTCTTGACCATCCCGATGAAAAATCATGAAAAGGAATTGATTGGCGTTTTACAGCTTATCAATGCGCAAGATGACACAGGTATCGTCGATTTTAATTGTGAAATCGAGCAAGTAATACGCTCGTTAACCTCTATGGCTGCGGTTGCATTAACTAACCGCCAGTTGATCAATGACATGGAGGCACTATTTCAAGCCTTGACCCGACTTATTGCAAGGGCCATCGATGAAAAGTCACCATATACTGCCGGTCACTGTAATCGAGTCCCAGAGTTAACCATGATGATAGCAGAAGCGGTATGTGCCAATAATAAAGGGCCTCTAGCTAGTTTTACTATGGACGAGCAAGAAAAGTATGAGCTTTCCGTTGCTGGCTGGTTACATGACTGTGGCAAGATAGCGACACCTGAATACATTATGGATAAGTCGACCAAGCTAGAAACCGTGTTCGATCGAATTGCTATGGTTGATTGCCGAATAGAATTGGCCATATCGCAACTTGAAACCGAATATCAAAGCAAGATGATTGAGCAGCTCAAAGCTGGTCAGGCAATTACAGAATTAGAAAACGAATTAGAGCAACATAAAGCGTTTTTGTCACAAAGTAGAGAATTTTTACGTAAAACCAACATTGGCAGCGAGTTTATGGAAAAAGCGGATCAGCAACGCGTGGTTGATTTAGCTAAGCAATATCAAGTCACCATAGATGGAAAACTACAGCCATTATTAACGGGTAATGAAGTGGCCAACTTGACGATTGCCAAAGGAACCTTATTGCCAGAAGAAAGAGAAATCATTAATAACCACATGGCGGTGACGGTAGATATGTTGGATTCACTACCGTTCCCTAAACATTTACGCAGAGTGCCGGAATACGCTGGTGGCCACCATGAGAAAATGGATGGTACAGGCTACCCGAGAGGGTTGAGCAAAGAAGAAATGTCAGTGCCTGCGAGAATGATGGCAATAGCTGATATTTTTGAAGCACTGAGCGCAGCAGACAGGCCGTATAAACCCGCTAAACCTTTGAGTGAGTGTTTGAAAATTATGGGCTTTATGAGATTAGATGATCATATTGATCCAGACTTATTTGATATTTTTGTCGAGCAAAAAGTATATCTGGATTACGCCTACCAATTTTTAGAGAAAAGCCAAATTGATGAGGTTGATCTTGCGGCTATCCCTGGCTATGGCGGAGCCAAGTAGGCTGCTAGAAAGTAACTCTTACTTTGGTCTGCCACTGAGAGTTTGTTCTCTGCCAGCCTTTTAGGAAATCTGCTTAATCTTCCTCTAACGCGAAGCGATCTAGCAGTTGAAGACTGATCTAGCGGCTTGCCGATCTGAGTAATGGATTATCGCATCGAGGCACGATAATGACGCTAGCGCTAATTCTTCAGGGGATTAAAGTCATTTATTGGACTAGAAACTAAAAAGGTCAGGATAATATCCTGACCTTTTATCAAGTTGATTGCTTACCAGAATAACTTCCAGCCTAACCACTGTGCTTCAAAGTCTTCCAGTGGGCTTCTGTTAAAGCCAGAACGAACAAATTGGTTCATTTTGCCTTCTGTGTAAGACAGTAGCATGTTAGCAAATGCCGACTCATCAATTGGGAACGCTTTGCCTTCTCTTAGCTTTCTTTCTCTAAGAACTTGTTTAAATTGAGTTTCTAATTTTTCAAACAAGGCTGCAACACGTTCTCTTAGCCTGTCGTGCTCACCCATTAGAGCATCGCCAGTTAAGATAGCTGTGATACCTCGGTTCATCTCAGCGAACCCCAAAATTAACTTCATGATGTTATAAATGCGACCTTCGGTGCTTTTGTCTTTTTCTAAGATCAAATTAATGCGCGAAAGTAGAGTGCTTTCTATAAACTCGATTAAGCCTTCGTACATTCTCGCTTTACTTGGAAAATGACGATACAAAGCGGCTTCGGAAACCCCGACTTTCTCCGCTAATTTAGCGGTAGTGATCCTTTGGCCTGAATGACTCTCTAGCATTTCAGCTAAGCATTGTAGGATCTGTTCTTTACGGTTTCCTTTTTTTCCAGCAGGCATAACGTTCCTCGATGGTATTAATTAAGTGGTTTGCTCTATGACTAATGTCAGTAATTCTCTAGCTAATGATAATTTATCATTAAGAGGTAAGTCCTTACTACCATTTGGCCAATATACTTTAAGGGCATTTTGTTCAGAATTAAAGCCTTGGCCCTGAATTGATACATTATTTGCACAAATCATATCCAGCTTCTTTCTGCTCATTTTATCTCTAGCGTAAGCTTCTACATTCTGCGTTTCGGCTGCAAAGCCAATGACAAAAGGACGATGTTCCGCTAAAGCTGCAACATCAGCGACAATATCAGGGTTTTTAACCATAGTAATGGTCATGTCTTGCGCTGATTTTTTAATTTTTTGATCCGCTACCGCTTCTGGTCGATAGTCTGCAACTGCTGCACAGGCGATAAAAATGTCGGATTTAACGGCTTGTTGTAACGAAGTTTGGTGCATGCTCTCGGCGCTAACAACATCTAAGCGATTTACCTTGGTCGGAGTCGCAAGATTAACCGGTCCGGTAACTAAGTTAACGCTGGCACCTAACTCTATTGCTGCTTGAGCAATGGCAAAGCCCATTTTTCCACTTGAGTGGTTAGAAATGTATCGAACAGGGTCGATTGCTTCTCTTGTTGGGCCTGCGGTAATAGTAATGACTTTACCTTTTAGTGGTTGCTCTTGTGAGGCAAAAAAGTTGATGGTGCGGGTAACGATTTCTGCCGGCTCTATCATCCGACCTGCACCTACATCGCCACAAGCTTGCTCACCTACCGCGGGTCCCCAAATGCTGATATTTCGATTTTTTAGGGTTTGGATATTTTCTTGGGTTGCTGCGTTGGCATACATTTGTTGGTTCATTGCTGGGCAAATAACAACTGGCGCTGGGGTTGCCAATAAAAGTGTCGTAGCCAAGTCACCTGCAAAACCTGCGGCCATTTGCGCTATTGTATTTGCTGTTGCTGGAGCGACGATTACCAAGTCGGCCCATTTAGCAAATTCAATATGACCCATCGCCGCTTCGGCTGTGGGATCTAATAAGTCTTCTGCTACAGGCTCACCGCTTACTGCTTGCATAGTCAAAGGAGTGATGAAAGCTTTCGCTCCTTTGCTCATTACCACTTTGACGTTAGCGCCTTGTTCCTTAATACGTCTGACATACTCTGGCATTTTGTATGCTGCGATGCCGCCAGATAGGATAAGTAAGATATTCTTATTTGCTGCTTGAGTCATTTCTTGTAACCAAAATTGGTAAATTTGATGTCCGTTGCTATAGTGATAATTAGCTTTTATTGGTTTTGATAAGCCAAATGCAAACCGCCACTCATTCAAGGATGCATACAATAGCGGTTTTCGTCGAATGACTCCATCAATTATTCGTCAATTCTAGCGATAAAATAGTTAACCAAGGAGGGTATTATGGCTATTCACCAGTGGTCGAGTGAAAAACAGCCCCGCGAGAAATTACTTAGTTTAGGCGCCAGTTCGTTATCGGATAGCGAATTACTAGCGATTTTTTTGCGCACTGGAGTAAAAGGAAAAAGTGCGGTTTGTTTGTCGACTCAGCTTATTCAACACTTCGGTTCATTAAATGCAATTTTTGCTGCAAGCTATGAACAATTTAATCAGGTCAAAGGTATGGGCGTTGCTAAGTTCGTGCAATTTCAAGCCGCGTTGGAGCTATCAAAGCGCTACTTGTCTGAATCTATGATGGAAACCACAGTACTCGACTCGCCAAATGTGGTTAGAAACTATTTACACCAAACGTTAAAATCAGAGCCCTATGAGCAATTTATGCTGATCCATTTAGACAATCAGCATAGAGTCATAAAACAAGAAGTACTGTTTACCGGCACCATAGATACCGCTGCAGTTTACCCTAGAGTTGTAATAGATTCGGTAATTAAAAATAAAAGTGCTGCGGTGATCTTTGCTCACAATCATCCATCGGGCTTAGCAGAGCCAAGTCAGGCCGATATTCAAATGACCAAACGGTTAAAACAAGCATTGGCCTTGATTGATGTAAGAACCTTAGATCATTTTATTATTGGCTACGAAGAGGTTGTCAGTTTAGCCGAAAGAGGCTTGCTTTGAGTAAAGCTGAGCTAAACTCAAAGCAATCAAGTCAATTAAAAACGGTGCTGGTAAGTTAAATTTACAATGTGATCGTCATTGTTTGGCAGTGAACCTTGTAACTTAGATTGCAGCTCTATGCTGACACGCTGAGTATTAGACCAGTCGTATTGGTGAGAGTATTCCAGCAGGGTTAAATCGGTTTTCTCGGCAACAAGGTAGTGACCGCCCGCGCCTGTGATGGTTTTTATATCTGAGCTGTCTTCGTTAAGGCTGATATGCTTTAACTTAGCGATAACAAAATGCGATTCGTTAGTAAGATTTAAACCTAAGACATAGCTGGTTGAGTCGTTGTCGTATTGGGAGCCAATTGGCAGTCCTTTGTAGCGATAGCCATCTTGATAAACTGTGTGTTCATAAAAGCAATTTTTTTGATTTTTATCTGTACCACAGGCTAAATTAGAATTGGTTGTTTCTAGATAAAATTTAACTAAACCATAGTCTGTCACTGTGTGTGAACTGATACCAAACATAGTTACTTTGTCGGCAGGTAAAGGGCTGCTAGTTGGGGCATCTTCGCCAACCGTTTGCGCGTATAAGTTGGCATTCATCCCCATTAGGTTGAGCTGTAAATTAAAATCGATACCAGCTAGTTGGTTACCAAATTTACTCTTTAGTGCTGAATCACAGTTATTGGTGCCATCAGGGCAGTACTCTTTACCAGAAATGACGTCAAAGAAATCACCAAAGCCATTACCAAACCCTTCGCCTCCCCATTGCGCAGTATGCGTTAAACCAATCTCTAACGCTCTAAAGGGTTTAAAAGTGAATCTTGCAGACCAAAGTCGAGCATCAGCGACCGTTCTATTAGACTCAAGCTTTGCCATTTGAGCCTTAAAACTCCAAGGGCCTAAAAGGTTCAATACTGGCAGGTCAAACGGTTTAGTTTCAGCTCGTTGAATGCCAATTGCTGGAATCGATTCTGCGTAGTCTGAATAAATTAAACTGGAGTCGTTGCTTGGTCCCCAGAATTGTTCTTGCTGGCTTAAATAAAACAGCCAGCCACTGTGTTGTAACGCTAAATAGCTACCAGATAAATCGCCGTTGATCACGTCTGCTTCGATTTTTGCTTTTACTAACTTGTGATCATAGCTGGCGCTTAAGCTTAAACTTGACTCATCTTTTTGCCTGTCTGGGGCTGCTGGCAGCGCATAGCTGTCAGAGCCTAAGCGAGCTTTTACCTGCATTTGTTTTGCTAATTGGTATTCCCTAAGCAAACGTGCAACTACCTTTTCTTCTGCTGTGGTTAGTGCGGTAGCAGATTCAAGCTGCGGTATTATGGTTTCCCAAACAATAGGAAAGGTGGTCACTGGGGTGGTGACAATGCTTCTAGATGATAGAAATTGTAGATCGTTTTTGGCCATCCTATTTGATGAGGTTAACCAAGTCTCTCCATTTACTAAGCTCGAAAATAACACAAGTGAGCCAACAATATACTTCATTTCAAATTTGCCTAATTAATAACGGGTTTTCTAACTCTGGCGCTAGGGTCTCAAATTTTACCTAAATTAGCCATCGCAGATAGGTAGCAATAAGTAAAATATTGTTGTCTTTGTCTACTACAAAACACCAAAGTTCAGAGTATTAATGAAATAAAAGTGCCTTGTGCCTGCAAAGCGCTGGTTTTATTTCTCGCTGTCCTCGCTATTCACTAGTACAATTGCTTTTTTATTTTGTTAACCTTGTTCTGTCTAACCTACGGCAGAGTGTATTTTTAAAACTCATGACGAAAGCTAAATACCTGTTTATTTCTCGAAAGTCTTCGCACTATCGCTACTACCAAAAACTCGTGGCGCATTTAGGTGAAGAGGCACAGTTAGCCCAACTAAAAGGTTTTGTTTTACCTAGACTGTCTTATTGGGCAAGGGTCAATGAATTGGACATTGATGATTTGGTGGATGTCCATATGCGCAGAAAAGAAGTGCGCCACCCGTCGATTAAAAATAAGCCTTGGTTAAATAAGCTCGTTCGTAAATTTTATACTTTTCGTGAGACGGCTCGAGCTAGCTACTATTTTCAGCTTTTTGCGCAACACCCATGTCAAACTGTGATCTTATGGAATGGCATGAAACAGCCAAACCGCACACCTTATGTGGTGGCAAAAGCGGCAGGAAAAAACACTCAGTTATTCGAAAATGGCTTGTTGCCAAATACTACAACGCTTGATCAAAATGGCGTAAATGCACTTAATTCGGTACCTAGAGATGCTGAGTTTTACCGCCGTTGGCAGGGCAAAGTAACACCAGAAGAAAAACAATTGGTGGTTCGTGCTGCGCACAAGCAAAGAAAAACGTCTGAACAAGTCGTCACTTTACCCAAACGCTATGTGTTTGTGCCGTTTCAGGTGCCAAACGATACCCAAGTTGTCTGTCATTCGCCTTGGATCTCAAGTATGGAGGCGTTTTACCAAGCCTTAGAACGAGCTCAAGCATTCCTACAGCAACAAACTGATTGGCAAGCGTTCAAATTTGTTATTAAAGAACACCCAAGTTGGCCAAGAAGTTTTAGTCAATTGCATAATAAAAACAGCAATATTATTTTTGCCAATGACAATAACACGCAAGAGCTGATTGAAAACTCAATAGCTGTGATCACTCTGAACTCGACTGTCGGCATTGAGTCGCTGTTACTGGATAAAAGCGTTATCACGCTAGGCAATGCGTTTTTTAATATTGACGGCTTGGTACATCACTGTACTAACCAAGATGAACTAAATAAGGCCTTAGTAAATATTGAACATTGCGAGGTCGATATTGAACTGGTACAGAACTTTTTATGTTATTTGAAAACTGAGTACCTGTTACCTCAAAGTTGGAGCAATATCACAGATGCAAAACAGCACTTTGACGCTGTCCAAACCCGACTTGCCAAACCATATTGCAGTGATCATCAAGGATGAATATGAAGTTTAAAGTTTTTTTAATTAACCTGGACAAAAGCCAAGATAGGCTTGAAGTATGTCGGCAAAACTTTGAGCGCTACAACATTGAGTTTGAGCGGGTGCCCGCCGTGTATGGCAAAGATCTGTCGGAACAGCAGATCGAGCAATTCTATGACAGTGAACGCAATCAAACGGGTTATAAAAAACCTTTGAGTATTGGCGAGCTAGGTTGTTACCTAAGCCATATTCATTGTTGGCAAAAGATCATTGAACAAGACTTAGACTACGCCCTTATCTTAGAGGACGATTTTAAGTTATCTGAAGATTTTAACCAGTTTGAGCAGATATTCTCAAAGCTACAAAACTGGGATTACGTCAGAATTGCCTACCCAATTAAAGACACTCCGGCTGTAGCGCGGGAAAAGATCACCGCAGAGCACGACCTAATTTATTATAAGAAAGTGCCAATCAATACCTTAGCGCAAGCGGTATCAAAAGCCGGGGCGAAAAAATTATTAGCAAACTCTAAGCGGGTATTTAGGCCAATAGATGTCGATATAAAGCACTATTGGGAAAAGGGTATTCAAGTGTTGGGGATAGACCCGCCACTTATTAAAGAACATCAAAACTTTTCTAGCGAGATAGATAAGATCTCAGGTAATAAAGCCAGAAAAGGTAATACTAGTTTGTTTCGCAATCTCAGTTACATACTGAAGCGCAAATGTAAAACTAACTACTATGGATGGTTTAAGCCGCGTTTAAGCTCGTTTATCAAACCAGAGCCAAAGTAAAATATTACTAGGTTACAGGGCTGTAAAGTTTGCTAAGAGTGGATGTTCAAGATTGTAAATTTCGATAAAAATAACGGTAGTAGATATTAATGGTTACCCCAATTTACCTTATTAATTTAGACCAAAGCACGGATCGATTGGCTCAATGTGACAAGCTGTTACAACAACACGACCTCGCTTATGAGCGAGTGCCAGCTGTTTTGGGTAAGAACTTATCTGATGCAGAAGTCGATAGGTATTACGATGAGGCTGCAAATAAAAAAAAGCATTACCGAACCCTATCTAAAGGTGAAATTGGCTGCTATCTAAGCCATCGAGAGTGCTGGCGGCGAATAGCTACCTCAGACGCGCCTTATGGCGTTGTATTGGAAGATGACATAAACATCACGGGTGATGTGAAAAAAGCCATTGAACTTATCCAGGGGGTTGAATTCGATTGGGACTTGGTCAAGCTTGCTCCTTACAATCGAAAAACCAGAAAAGTCGTATTAAGCCACAAGTTAGATCAAGAGTTTGAGCTGGTGGTTCACAATAAGCCTATGTCTGGTTGTGCCGCTACCATTTATTCAAAACAGGGCGCACAACGGCTTCTGGATGCAACAGAGCAGTTCTATCGACCTGTTGATACCGACATCCAACACTTTTGGGAAAAAGGCATTGAAGTATGGTCATTAGCGCCTTATGTGTTCCAACAAAACTTGGACTCAGAAAGTACCATCACAGCAACAAGAAAGCACAATACTAAGCGACATTGGGCAAGAAAAGTTCAGCAAATTAGCGAATTTTTCAACAACCGCAAAGCGGTAAGAAAACAGGTAAAATCTTTCCTGAATCGTCGCTAAATTGGCAATAAAATTGGAATTGGTTAAAAAATGTTAAAAAAACACGGCAAAACGAAACTATTCCTTGAACTTTATTATTAAAAACTGTATAAATTGCGCCCTTTCGAGAGCCCGGGCCAGAATTAGTCTTCCAGGCTAGTTTGAAATGGCTTTAAGAATTATTGTTTTGGAGTAAATTGACATGTCAAGAGTTTGCCAAGTTACAGGTAAGCGTCCAACGGTAGGTAACAACCGTTCACACGCTCGTAACGCAACAAGACGTCGTTTCTTGCCAAACCTACAAACTCACCGTTTTTGGGTTGAAAGCGAGAATCGTTTCGTTAAATTGCGCTTATCTACTAAAGGTATGCGTATCATCGATAAGAAAGGTATTGATACAGTGCTTGCAGATATGCGTGCAGCTGGTCAAAAAATCTAAGGAACTAAATCATGCGTGATAAAATTCGTTTAGTTTCAACGGCTGGTACTGGTTATTTTTATACTACTGATAAAAATAAAAAGAACATGCCTGAAAAAATGGAAATTAAAAAGTTTGATCCAAAGATCCGTAAGCACGTGATCTTCAAAGAAGCTAAAATCAAGTAAGCTTTTTTATCAAACTAAACTTTTGCAAAAGTTTCAAAAACCCAGCCTAGCGCTGGGTTTTTTGTTTTCAGCACCTGCTTGAACCTTATCCTCTCTCTTTCGCCATTAACAGCTATGTGATACCTATCCTCGCAAAGGCTTTCTTTCTAGCGCGAAGCGATCTAACAGCCGAAGACTGATCTAGTGGCTTTTTGTGCCCCTTTAGCCCAATTATTTAAGTTCTAACCGTTTATCCTGTTTTTCTACCGTTCATCACTTTTTGCCCCTTTGTGACTTTGGCCTTGTTTATGGTAACGCCATCAACTCAAGCAAAGCGTAAGGAAATAAAATGAAACTTGTGTTATCAACCATAATGACTGGATTATTAGTGGCAAGCGCAGCCGTTCAAGCAAAACAAACTGAACAAACTAGCAGCTTCTTCTCTATTGGTTTTACGGCGTTTGATTCGGCAAAAATTGAAGGTCTTAATGCTCAGTTGGAAACAAATATTATTGACTTGCCAGAAACGGATCTATGGGGAGAACATGCAATATTATATGCTGGCGCTCATTACTTATCTGGTAATGATAATAAAGCGGATAGCAATGCCGATTTAACCGCAACGGAAGTCTATTCTGGCATTAAAGCTTTAGTTGCTGAAGATACTTGGCTGTTTATTGAGGAAGGCCTGTTGCAGCAAAAAAGAACAAGTCAATCGAACTTTGTCAGAACTAGCTCGGATACCTTTAGATTAGGGGTTGAGCATGTATTCTTTAAAGAGCTATTGCCCGCTAAAGCAAATAAGCAAAAGCCAGGCATTAATGTTCGTTTGGCTTATGAAAAATATAATCATTCTGCTGAACAATACGAAGGGTATCGAATTGATGTGGGATACCGAGGCCCAGTATCGATATTCTATCGCAATGACTTTTCAGGTGATGAGTCGGTATTCGGTGTCAATTTTACTGCTAACTTTTAGTTGAGTTATGCCTTGTCAATGGTGGCGTGTTTGTTTTATCTTGCTGCACGCCACCAAAGTTAGATGGAAACGGTATCTCTAAATGTCTTCAAATACTCAGTATTATTTACTACAGCTATTAACTTTTTGTTTGATGTTAATCGTTAGCTTTTTATCTCGTTTAATGCTTATACCTGAATCATTGCATGAAGACTTAGTGATTTGGAATGGCTTTATTTCCTCTTTAGAGTTTGTCCTAATTACCCACTTTGTCGTTCGATTACCTTACAAATGGCTCTCGCAAAAACGCAATAAGCGACTTTTCCACATCCTTTTATTAATTGCTTTATCTGGCTTAGCAGGTGCCGCGAACACCTATTTAAAACTGCCTAGGTTTGAGCAAACTATAAGTACTGAGAACCTAGATTTAGTGGTTAAAACCGAATCAGGGTTGCAAACAATTGATAAGGGCGCCCAAGTTTATGCAGAGCTAGGTTCTGCTTTTATCTTCTTTTTGGTTTGGAGTTTTGTTTATTTTGCTGTGGTCAATGCACGTAAGCAAAAGCAGATGCAAATTAAGTTACAGCAACAGCAGTTAGAAAATTTAAGGGCACAGCTCAATCCGCACTTTCTATTCAACTCGATGAATACGATAAGAGCACTCATTTATGAAGACCAAGATAAAGCGGCGCAAACCGTAACACAGTTGGCTGAACTGTTTCGTTATAATCTGTGCTCTGGTGATCGAGCGGAAGTCACTCTACAAAAGGAGTTAGAGATCTGTCAGCGTTATCTAGATATTGAAAAAAGTAGATTGGGAGAGCGGCTACACGTGGTGTTTGAAATTGCGCCAGATTTAGCACAAGCGGTGCTGCCCAGCATGGCACTGTTTACCTTAGTCGAAAATGCGGTAAAACACGGAGTGGCGCCGTTACCATCGGGAGGGACAATTGATTTGAAGGCAGTAAAACAAGACAACTGTTGGCTATTATCGGTATCAAACCCATATTCAGATCAAAGCAATATAGATGGCACTAAACTAGGGCTAGACAATTTACGACAAAGGCTGGAATTGATGTTTGGTTCAAAAGCGTCACTGAAAACGATTAAAAATAAGGGGTTATACCTTGCCCAAGTGAGCATGCCTTATGAAGCTTAACGTGGTATTAGTTGATGATGAAAGGCTGGCTAGAGCTGAGTTGAGACGCTTATTAAAGCCATTTGACCATATCAATATCATTGCCGAAGCGGAAAATGCAAAACAAGCTAAGCAGATATTTATAAATGAAAATATCGATGTAGCATTTCTAGACATAGAGATGCCGGGTCAGAATGGACTTGAGTTAGCTGAAGAACTGGCGGCGATGGAGAATAATACGACCCAAGTTGTATTTTGCACTGCCTATGATGAGTTTGCCGTTGATGCTTTTGCGCTAAACGCCACCGATTACTTAATGAAACCTATCAACCCCGAACGCTTGCAGCAATGTTTAGCCAAGTTTGACCGAGTGCAACCTGAAGCCGTGCCTTTGGACGACGATTTTAAATTAATGGTTAAGTTTCACGATAAAATGAAGATCATAAAGTTGTCGCAAATATACCGCTTTGAATCGGTTGGCAATCACGCTGCGCTTTATACTTCGGCAGGTAAGGCTTACATTCAAAGCTCATTGAATAAAATAGAACAAAGGCTAAACAGCGAAGATTATTTTCGTATCAGTCGCTCCGATATTTTGCGCTTTGATGCCATCGAAACTTTGGAACAGAACGTAAATTCAAGTTTGCTGGCAAATTTATATGATGGTCAGCAAGTCGAAATATCGCGCAGACAATCGAGTAAATTGAAAGAAATGTTTGGTTTTGTTGGTTTTTAGCTGTGATTAACCTTGGCTCAGTTTGTTAATTTGATACTCTATTAAGATTAAAAAATTGGACGCGTAGCCCTATGAGATTATCAAATCGAGGTTGGAACAATGTTCTGATCTTTGCCACTTTGTTTATGATCGTGCTGTTTAATACCACCCATCAAAAATTTGTTGCTGGAGATGACGATACCGAACGTCAGCCTTTAGTACCCGCTAGTGCAATTATTCAAGTTATTGATTATAGCGGCGTAAAGTTAGAAAGAATTGGTTCTAACTGGCGCGTGCAATCGACGTTAGACGACTTACCTGAGCTGAACTCAGAGCGACTGGTTGATAATTGGCAGTCAATGCAGTTTGAGTTCATTGCTACTGAGCCTGATTTAGCGGCCAACTCTTATTCCTTGCCAGTATTAATTCAAGCCATAGGCTTAGACTCACAACTATTATTTATGGTACACATTGAGCCAGACTCCGAGCTGGTTTATTTCCACAATAAAGTGACGCAAAAGTGGCAAATTGGCGTATTGAGTGAGTTAGTTCAATTAATGCCAGAGCCTTTATTTACAAGGAGCCAATAATGCCAGAGTTACCGGAGGTCGAGGTAAGCCGTCTTGGTATATCACCTCACATAGAGAAACAAACAGTTACCAAGGTTACCGTACGCAATCCAAACCTGCGCTGGCCTGTGCCCGAGCAAGTACAGCAATTAGTCGGTGAGCCGATTGATAAAGTCGTAAGACGAGCGAAATATTTATTATTAGAAAGTGCCCAAGGTACCGCTATTTTGCACCTTGGTATGTCAGGTAGTTTGCGAGTGATTGATAAGTCGGTTGCGGTGGCCAAACATGACCATGTCGACATTGAGTTTGCTAGCGGCAAAGTATTAAGGTTAAACGATCCAAGGCGCTTTGGGGCATTTTTATGGCAAGAGCCGGGCGAAACCCATGAATTGCTCGGTAAATTAGGTCCCGAGCCTCTGACTGATGATTTTCATAGTGAGCTATTATTTGAAGCTTCACGAGGCAAGGTAACCAAAGTGAAAAACTTCATTATGGATAATCACATTGTGGTTGGCGTAGGTAACATTTACGCCAATGAAAGTTTATTCAAAGCTGGTATCGACCCACGACGTCCAGCAGGCAAGATCTCGAAAAAGCGATATCAATTACTTACTGAAAAAATCAAACAAACCTTAGCTTTTGCCATTGAACAAGGCGGAACTACACTAAAAGATTTTACTCAAAGTGACGGCAACCCTGGCTACTTTGCACAAGAATTACTTGTCTATGGCAGAGCGGGGGAAGAGTGCGTAACGTGTTCTGGCAAGTTAAAAGAAGTCAAAATAGGCCAACGCGCAACTGTCTATTGCCCGAGTTGTCAAACCTAATTAATAACGCTATCTTGCTCACCGCACAGATTAACTTTTGAGGTCATACATGGAGTTTATCCAAGAATTAAAACAAACGTTTGCTTCAGGAAAGACGAAATCACTGGACTGGCGTAAAGCCCAGTTACTTAGCTTGAAAAGGCTACTACTTGAAAATGAAAACGCTATTTATCAAGCATTACAGCAGGACTTAGGCAAATGCCAGTTTGAGTCTTATATTTCTGAATACTCGTATGTGCTTCACGATATTGATTTGTTTGTTAAAAACTTAAAAAAGTGGAGCAAAACAAAAGTTATTTCTACTCCTGTGTTAGCGCAGCCTGGAAAAAGTAAACTCAGACCTGAACCATACGGTGTGTCGTTAATTATGGGGGCGTGGAACTATCCTGTGCAGCTCGTCTTGAGTCCTATGGTGGCATCTTTATCAGCAGGCAACTGTGTGGTGTTAAAACCGTCAGAGCTTGCTCAGGCAACATCTGAGCTGATTGCCAAGCTTATTCCTAAATACATGGATACATCTGCAATTAAAGTTTACCAAGGTGGTGTACTTGAGACCACTGAGCTATTAAAGCAAAGATTCGATCACATCATGTACACAGGCAGCGAAACGGTCGGCAAAATTGTGATGCGTGCTGCCAGTGAGCATTTAACGCCTGTATGTTTAGAATTGGGGGGTAAAAGCCCATGTATCGTTGATGAGAATACCAATTTAAAAGTAACCGCTGATCGCATTGTCTGGGGCAAATTCATTAATGCTGGGCAAACTTGTATTGCGCCAGATTATATTCTGGTAACACCAAGACAAAGAGAGCCTCTTATTGCTGCGCTTAAACAGTCTTTGCTTAAGCAATATGGCAGGGAGCCGAATTTATCAGATGATTATGGTCGGATCATCAATGAACGCCATTTTGATCGTTTAGTTGGTTATTTAGAAGGACAACAGGACAAGTTAGTTGTTGGTGGGCAATCAGATAGAGAGCAAAAATATATAGCTCCAACTATTTTGTTTGACCCTGAACTAGATAGTCCCGTGATGACAGACGAAATTTTTGGTCCGATATTACCTATTATCGAAATTGATAGCATGGACAAAGCGATAACTTTTGTTAACGACAGAGAGAAGCCGTTGGCCTTGTATCTTTTCAGTCACAACGATGATGTTGTTAAGCGAGTCACAGATCAAACTAGTGCGGGCACTCTGTGTATCAATGACGCGGTGATCTTTATGGTAAACAGTAACATGCCATTTGGTGGGGTAGGGAACTCAGGAATGGGGGCTTATCACGGCAAATGGGGCTTCGATACTTTCAGTCACTTAAAACCAATTATGCATAGAAGCTTTGTTGCTGATGCGCCAGTACGTTATGCACCTTACTCCAATTGGAAACTAAAGCTCATGAAGTGGTTGCAAAAAATCTAGCCATAATGGGTCAGGTTAATTTAACTTGACCCTAATTATTTTTTGCTAATTAGTTTTTAATGTCGTCGAAACTTCGTTTGAAGATAGGCATTTGCCTTTCTCTGTCGTCCCTTTTGCCATTGTAAACGCAGTAAACCGTATCTTCGCTTTTGCTGAAGACTTGCTCTGTACAGTATTTGTCAGCTACCTCGGCATCGACAAAGATCAAGTCGCCGGGGTTACAAGCCCATGGCATTTTGCCAACAAATACTTTTTCACACTGGCTGTAAACAGGTAACTCATCGTACTTAGGCTCGAATAAGTAACCCCGCCACTGGTACATTGCAAATAGTCCAGCGCTTAACAACAGTGCCATATACAAAGCGTATTTACTTACGCTGTTCATTGTTTTTATCCTTTGAGCTTCGCAAAGTATAGGTTTGCCGCCGCTTTAACTTTTGGCGCGAGTAAAAATGCCGATAACATAGTTGGTATCGCCATTAAGCCATACATACCTATCATAAAGTTAAAAATAATATCCATGGTTGCAACACAACCAATGACTATTGTGGTTAAGTAAAAGGCCTTGTAATACTTTTTGTTTTGCTCGCCTAACAAGTAGATAAAACACTTTTCACCGTAATACCAGTAAGTAAACATGGTACTGGCAGACAAAAATAAAATTTGTATCGCTAGCAAAATTTGACCGGTTAATCCTAGCTCATGGCCGAACACCTGCATGGTTAACTCCACGCCTTTAACACCTTCTACTCCTTGCCACATACCTGAAGCTAAAATAACTAACGCAGTACAAGTACAAACAATTAAAGTGTCAACAATAGGCCCTAACATACCCACTAAGCCTTCTCTAATAGGCTCATTAGTTTTAACGGCACCATGAGCTAAAACTTCAGTGCCTATTCCAGCTTCGTTAGAAAATACCCCTCTAGATACACCAATAATGACCACACCTAACAGGCCACCAGAAACCGCTTGCGGGTTAAAAGCTTCAGTGAAGATGGAGCCAATTAACGCTGGTAATTCGGGTAAGTGATTAAATAACACGGCAAATGTCATGAGTAGATAAAGCCCAGCCATTGATGGAACTAATCTAGTGGTAACGTAAGCAACACGTTGTAAACCACCAAGGATAACCCCTGCTACGACGATTGTGATGATCACTGCCATGATTGAATTGAACATAGTAGCCGATGATATCCAAGCTTCAGGAACTAGTTCTTCACGGAATGCGGCTGTCAGTTGGTTGGCTTGGAAGGAAGGGATGGTGCCCCATAATCCAGCAAAGGCAAAAAGCACTGCTAGCGGTTTCCATTTATTACCTAAACCTTCGGTGATCACATACATTGGGCCACCATGTACTTCACCTTTTTCATCGGTTTTTCTGAACATGACACCTAATGAACAAGTAAAGAATTTAGTCGACACTCCTAAAAGTGCAGTAAGCCACATCCAAAATACTGCACCAGGGCCACCTGCGGTTATAGCCAAAGCCACACCTGCAATATTACCCATACCTACGGTTCCAGCTAGTGCCGCAGAAAGCGCTTGAGCGTGAGTTAACTGGCCTTTTTCTGAATCTTTATCGTACTTACCCGTTAATAGTGACAAGCTGTGCCCTAGATAGCGAAATGGGCGAAGTTTTGAATACAGAGTGAAAAACACCCCTCCGCCTACCAACAATACAATCATTGGCATACCCCAGACAAAGTTAGAAAACGCGGCAGTAGCGTTGGCTAGCCAATCCATAATGTTATTCCTCATTGTTATTTTTTTGCCATAGCCAAATGAACAGGCCTGACAGTGCCAGTAAAGGTAAACACATAGACAACATAGCTTGCCAGCCGAAACTAGTGATCACCCATCCAGCACAAAGAGATGCAATGGCTTGGCAACTGAACATGATTAAGTCGTTGAAGCCTTGCACTTTATATTTTTCAGAAGACGAGTAGCTTAACGGTAAAAGCGCAGTAGCAGTAATAAACATAAAGTTCCAACCTATGCCTAAAAGTACTAACGCGCCCCAGTAATGTAGGTACTGCTGGCCTGCGAAACCGACAATAATGCAAGTTAACAGCGCAACAATCCCAGCATATAAAATGGTTGCTTGGCCAAAGCGTTTAATCAAGATGCCAGTGAAAAAGGAAGGCAGGTACATGGCCACGATATGACTTTGGATCACCCATTTAGTATCGGCCATATTAAAACCGCTGAAAGAGTGCATACTGATAGGTGTCGCCGTCATGATAAAGCTCATGATGCTAAAACCAACGGTAGCAGAGATAATAGAAGCCTTAAAAACGGGTTGTTTGATGATTTGCTTGAGTGGTCTTGTTGATTGTTGTTGTTGGCTCTGATGTTTATCAATTTGCTGATAGAAAAAGATGAACACAGTGGCAAGACTTAGCAGGATAGCTAAGCCAATAAAGGAACCAGCAAACTCATATGGCAACCAATCTTTACCTCTATAAGCTATCTCTGGCCCAAGGAACGCCGACAATAATCCGGCCAATAATAATACTGAAACCGCGCTTCCTGCTTTATCGTCGGATACCGACTCCATGGCTGCAAAGCGAAACTGTTGCACTATGGCTATGGTAAAACCAAACAAACCGATGGCAACACAAAACAAGGAAAACGACTGTTGTGAAATAGCAAAACTAGCAAAGAGTGAATTAACAACACCAATGGCGATGGCCAGTAAAAAGCCATTTTTTCGACCGACTAAAGTTAACACTTTAATTGCAGGCAACATAAATGCCGCAATACCAACTATCAGGCAAGCGACAGGTAAAGTGGCCAAAGCTTTGCTCGGTGCTAACTTTAAGCCGATAAAGCCGCCAACAAAAACAATGACTGGGCCAATTGAGCCTATTAACGATTGGGCTAGAGTTAATAACCAAACATTAGGATGAAGTTGCGGCAACAGGGAATTTTTTAACAAGGTATGACTCTAATCAGTGTGAGTGAGTTTTATATATCAACAGGTTATATAAATTAACTAGGTAATTCAGCCTTTATTTGTCAAATGGTTGTTTATCTTGTCGCGCTTTACTAGTGTGTTGGAGTGTGCGGACAAAGTTCGATTAAAGCAATATTTGCTATAGTTAGTAAGTCAGATATGTAAGGGGCAAGTTATGAAAATTCGTCAACCTATACTTTTCGGAACACTCGTTTTGATGTTCGCTAGTATGTTATCCGCTCAAGCTGGTGAGGTAAAAGTACAGTGGCATGAACCGAAAAATTACACCGATGTCAGAGCCGCTAATGGTGGTAGCAAAGCATTCCGCGAGCGTGTTTTTAAAGGGTTAGAAAAACACTTTACCAAGATGGCAGCTGAGGTATTACCGTCTCATTTAGCTTTGAATATCAAAGTGACCAACTTAAATCTTGCCGGTGATGTTAGGTATAATTTTGCTGCGCATAGAGATATAAGGCTGGTTAAGCGTATATATTGGCCTTCAATTGAATTTGAATATGAATTGTTAGAGCAGGGCAAGGTAATAAAATCGGAAGTGATCAAACTAAAAGATATGTCTTTTATGGACCGAGGCAGCTCACTTAGAAACCGCAGCTCATATTATTATGAAGAACGGATAATTACCGATTGGTTTATTAGAGATATCAAACCTATGTTGGCTCAGTTAGATAAACAAAAAACGGCAGTGATGTCCTCGTAGATACTCTTTACCTGAATTGTTATTGCAAATCGTCAAACTAGTCGTTGTAGGCTAGTTTGACAGTAACTACTGTGCTTTATTACTTTTCCCAATACCATCGCCTCTGATACTATTCTCACTAACACTCCTACTGAGAAAAATGAATGAAACAACAACTATTAACCATGTTGCAAATGCAAGATGATATGAACACTAAAGTTCATCCACAGTGGCGCGAACAAGGATTCGAATGGCACCGAGCTATTTGGGTTGAGCTAGCTGAAATGCTAGATCACTATGGCTGGAAATGGTGGAAACACCAACAGCCTGATATTGAGCAAGTCCACCTAGAGTTAATCGATATTTTCCACTTTGGCCTAAGTGCTCGTTTAGTTTCTGGTCAAGCGGTTGCTGAGATCGCAGCCGACGTAGAGCAAGAGCTACAACAGCCACAAACACAAGCAAGTTTTGCTGAGACAATCGAAGTTATGGTGGCCAACACTTTAGCAAGCAAAAACTTTGATGCAAAAACCTTCGCTGGTTTAATGCAACAAACTGAGCTGAGCTTTGATGAGTTATTCCGCCATTACGTTGGTAAAAACGTACTGAACTTTTTCCGTCAAGATCACGGCTATAAAACCGGTGAGTACGTAAAAGTGTGGAATGGCAAAGAAGATAACGAAGTGTTAATGGCAGTATTAAAGTCGACTGATGCCAACAGTGCAGACTTTAAAGACTTGGTATACCAAGGTTTAAAACAACAATACCCTGCTTAAGAAAATGAATAAAAATAGGCTTTAAAATTAAAGCCTATTTTTTTACTTGATTTAGCAACAATAGCGAATGACCTTACCTACTCTTTTTGGCTTTTGTCATTACCGTTATGTTGGCTTCTATTCTTCTATTATTGCTATGTGCTTCAGCGGTGTCAGCATCAGACAACAAACGACTTTCGCCATAACCAACCGCTGACAATCTATCTGCAGCAATTGCAAACTCATCGGTTAACATTTTAACCACCGCTTGTGCTCTCTTTTCAGACAGTTTTTGATTGTAATTAGCTGGCCCTTGGCTCGAAGTATGACCTTCAATCACTACACTTGAGTCAGTGTGTGTTTTCATAAACTCAGCCAGTGCTGCAATATCAGCATAGCTCTGTTTTGGTACTTCGGTTGAATCGTTATTAAACAACACGTTCAGTGTGATCTTTTGTTCGACTTCTTCGATGATTGTACAGCCATCTTGATCAACTTGATATTCAGGCTCGCTGTTTGGACATTGATCTTTGCTATCAAATACCCCATCTTTGTCCGAGTCTTTTTCTGCCTCTGGTTGTGGCTGTGTTATTGGTTCTACAACTTCAGGCTCTTCGACTAACTTAGGTTGCGGTTTGTCACTGCCACCAAAGAAAAAGCGTAGGCCCAGCATTGAATTATTTACTCTATGCGGCCCCATTTCTACCGTATCGAAACCAATATAGAACTGAGTGTTACGTCGCCAGTGGTAGCTGAGCTCAGCACCAACAATGACATCAATGCCATCTCTAGTTGAATCTACTCGTCTCGAATTTACACCTGTCGTGCTGAACTCTTGTTCCCAATCAAAGATCCCCAATCTACCTGTGATTGACCATTGATGGTTTAACGGATAAGAGTACAAACCCGATATCGCTAAGCCATCACCAGATGCTGGGTAGTGCTCTACAGTTTGATTGGCAAAGCGGTCAATATCGGCGCTAGGACCTTGAAATGTTAAATCACGAGTGCCGAAGTCATAATAGCTGACTTCAATCGCAATGTTGCGATCGAAACGATAACCCGCTGAAAGCCCTAAACTACTGCCATCATCGTCAATATTTAAGCTGTTTGAGTTAGTGTTGGAGATACCAAATAGTTGGTTTAATCTGCCCTTATTTACGTCGGTATCAGTAGAACCAATAAAACCACCAATATACCAACCAGTATGAGGCAAACACTGCTCAGTGACTGTGTTATCACACATGTGCTGCTCATTTTCGCTGGCTTGGGTAAATGCAGGATTAACATTGCTGTCAGTAACAAACTATGTTGTAAGTGTTTTGCCATTTCTATTCCTTATTCGAGATAGCGATATAAAAGTAGATAAATAGGCTAGGTACCGATTTAGCTGCTCGATGTTATAGCTGGCGCTAAAACATGGTTTTACTGTAGCGAAAACTACAGCTTAGTCACCGACTGCTTACTGGTGTTATCTAATTGATATTGTATACGTAATATTCATATTGCCAATAAAATAAACGAGACAATTACAACAATCTTGATCTGTCCCTAAACATCCATGTTCAGGGAAAGGTCATTAACTTATCGAGTTCTTCTGTTGAACATAAGGGATTGGCAATAGCAATAACATCAAGTAGAAGGCCTAAACTGCCGCCTGATTTGTTATTTACTGGCAATTTACAGCTACCATCATCTTTATTGGCTTGTGGGTTAAAGTTACTTGCAGACTTATCGGTACAGCCCAACTCAATCCCCATCGGAAACTACGTTTAGCATAAAGCTAATAGAAGCTTTGTCGCTCGGGTTTTCAATGTCCGCTACCGTCACCACAACTTCGGTTTGACCGTGGAAAATAGCAATTGGCTGCAAAGTAATTTGCGAACCTGAGCTGTGACCCGAAATTTCAGCGCTAGCATTTTTTGCACTCACGCTGATCTTGTTGGCTGTTTGTAGCTCTGAGTGATCGGCATATAGCAGGTTGAAGCTAACCGTTTTGTTCTCTGCAACTTGCATGTCATTTACCCTTAGCAATGCTAATATGACCAGGTACTTTGATAACGTGCTTATCATTGATGTCTGCTGAACCATCAATTTGACCGTGCAAAGTGAACTCAAGATCTTGCCCAGCAGCGCTTGGTTTAACTTTAGGCGTGATGATAACTTCAATAGCCGAAGATTCTGGACCAACATAGTCATAACAAAGCACTAAACCATCACTTAGTTTGCTAGGTAAATCATTTAATGCGTACTCTTCCCCTAGTGGACCTTGTAGCGGACCAAAGCCACTTAATAAGCCCTTGAATCCTTGTAGACCGATAGAACCTCTGCCATCTTCGTTAGCAAAGTTAATGTTATCGTAGGCCATGTACATTTCATGCTGATTGTCACCGTGGCGAACGTTAACATTAAAGATAAGTTCGAAGTCAAAGCGGTCATCCATTTCCAACCATTGGTATAAACCTTGTTCGTCGAAACCGTCAGATTGGTAGCTACGAGCATTATCATATTCGACAATACCCCAACCCGTTTGGGTACTAGCTAAGCTGATGCCTGCAATTTCTGCCGATAAATCTAATGGTACACTCATGATTTTTTGATCTTCACCAAAAGCATCAATACCTCGCCACAATACCCCAACAGACTCATACGGGAAGTTGTTATATGGGAAACCATAGTGGTACGGGAAGAAGAAAGGCGCATCGCTAAAGCCAATATTACCATTGCCTCGCAGGCTGATCATATTTTGCTTGTCGACATTAATTACATCACCATTGTTGTATAAATGGAATGAATCAAAATAACCATTAAATAAATTGGCGATAGGCAGCTTGATCCCTTCAGCGTAAGTAATGTCATTGTCACCCGTTACTTCACCCTGAGGGTCAGTTGCTAAATTAAAGCCGCTTAAGCTCGGGTAAATTCGTGCTTTTTCTAGGTCGACGTAACCGCCATTTGAACCTAATCCGAAGTCAGGTGTACGACACATAAGATCATCTTTGTTCGTCGTTATGCGATAACTCGGCTTAGTATCTGATGTGTTAGGTTGTAAGCCTTTGAAGATGATCTTTTGATCTTTGATTTCAATATCCTTGATCATGCTGGTATTAACAGCGATATCATCTTTAGTGATCGCAACGATATCTTTTGGCAGGGTCGCGGTGATAGTAAAGTTTCTATCTTGACCCGACAGGTTAGGTAACAGTGCTATTGTTAGCGGTAGTTTGTCGCCTATAGCTGCTTTGGTTCTAGTTGAGTTTAAGCTAACATCATTAACACCACGTACTAGCTTTACAGGTACTTTGCCTTGGTTGCCCGCGTTCACTTCTGAACTACCAAAATCGACAACTGAGTAGTAGATATCACCTTTTTGCATATCTTTCATATCCCAATTCAATTTCAGCGATGCTGCTTTATCTTTTGCATTGCCTTGAACTTGAGCAGACAAAGTTGTCGCAACTTCATCTTTTACAATTGCGGTGGTGTATGAAAAGACTTCAGGGGCTAAACCAGGATATTGTGGTGTAACGTCAGCACCTGAGCCAAAGTTTCTACCTCGGTTATACAGTACCGCCCAGTAATCACCCGCTTCAGGGTTATTAATATTACAGAAGTTATTGATCAAGATGTGGCTAGACAAACACAGGATTTCAGAATCAATATCAGGTTTACCGTTGCCGTTATAGTCTTTACCTACGTAGACGATTAAGTTACCTGTATCAAAACTCTTACCCGTTAGTTCAGAGTAGGTAGTACCTAAAGATTCAACAATTAAGCGTTTTGTATTCTCTGGTACTGAAATGCTAAGCGTATGCGTTGCTTCGTCCAATAAGTGTTGTTCACTTGCTCCTTCGTTGAAATCTGACCAAGGGTAATAATTGTCATCATCTTTAGGTAAAGTCACTGACTGTACTTGCGCTTTAGTCGGTGTGAACATTCTGGTAAACACTTGCTCATTGTTGCTAAATGGTAAGCCTGAAAGCGTTACATTGCCTTGATCAGCGTGTAGCTCGGCTTCCAGTGAACCTGGTAAACCATTGTTGTCGTACTTGAAGACAACAGGCATAGCCATATCGGGTGATTGTTCATTCACTTCTTTTAGCATTAACTGCGTGTGCATTTCTACTTCAGAGTTGGAGAATACGTCTTGTGTATCCGTGATCTCAGTTTCAATCACAACGGTTTGAGTTTCCCCTTTTTTCAGGCTGAAGTTCGCTGGTGTAATGGTTAGACCTATGCCGTTTTGCTGATATTGTTGAGCAATATCTGGGTGCCAGTTGCTGATATCGCCATGACTTAATTGCCACTGTCCGTCTTTGGTTGCTTTAAAGGTTCTGATCCATTGACACTTAGGTTTGCAATGCATGTTAACTAACTGTGGGATGTTTAAGCGATGAACTGCGCCACCATCATATGGGTTTGCCGCTTTGAAGTTCTCAAGCGTTTCGTCCATGATTAAACCTGCATTTACCGCTTTTTCTACATTGATCCGGCCAGAACCAGCTCGGTAGGTATTAACGATCTCAGCTTCGCCGCCTAAAGAGTTAAAACGACTGAATTTGACTACATTATCTGTAGTTAACATTAATGCCGATTGTACTTCTGTGGCACTCCAATCTGGATGCGCTTGACGTAAAAGAGCTAAAGAGCCTGCCACATTAGGCGAAGCCATTGACGTTCCGCTTATTGCTGCATAGTCACCAGTAACAGGGATAGCAACAAAAGGTTGTTCGTCTGAATATGCCGCATAGACATTTACGCCCGGTGCTGCAACGCCTGGGATCAGGACTTCTGGCACAATTGAGCTAGGGCCACGAGATGAAAATGGCGCTAACCAATCCCCTTTAGCAGGGTCTTTTTCAACGGTAACTTGAGTTGCTTCAATAGTTAGTTGGTGACCCTTTTCGTCAGGAGTATCTAACCAATCTTGAATGCTAGATGTAAAACCTGGAGCCGCACTTTCACCGTCAAACCACTGTTGGTAAGAAAAATGCGCAGCAGGCATACCATAGTCATCTATCGGTAAGTTGTCGCCGTAAGACTGGTTATAGAGTATAAAGCCGTCAGCCCCACCAAGCGCTATGTTTTTAGCTTTAATTGAACGAGCGATACCGTTAGGGTCGTTAAGAAGGTTACGAGCACATACAACCAATACATTGGTTGTGCCTTCTTTGGCACCAATTATCTCTGAGCCATCAGGGTAAAAATCAAAGGTGTTTGGCGCGAAAGGCGTGCCACAAAAACCATCTTCATCACTCACTCCATCGGCATCTTGATAATCTTTGGCCTGTACGACAACACCTGTGAAAGGCGTTTTGTTATTGGATGTGGCAATTTTACCTGCTTGGCTCCAATCTGGAACGCTTGAGCCTAAAGGTTGACCATTATTGTCCAAGGCAAAACCAGCATATCGAACAGTCGTAGAAGCAACTATTGAGCGATCGTGAGTCGTTGCCGCAACATTTAACAACCATGGTGAAGCATGATCAATTGCGCCAAAACATTCAGTACCGCAAAGTTGACCATCGTTACCTGCCGCTACTGCAACAGAAATACCTGCTTCACGCGCGGCTAAAAATGCCAATTGTACACCGTCGGTCCAAGGCAATTGCTCACGTCCACCGATGGAGAAGTTAATAACATCAACGCCATCTCGAATCGCATCTTCTATACCCGCGATCATGGCTTCAAATGGGCAGCCTTCATAACCAAGGTCATTTTTGGCATGACAAACTTGATAAGAAATAATGTTGGCGTGAGGGGCAACACCAGAAATTTGCGGTAATACATTTTCTTTTACCACAATACCATCACTGCTTTGCTGACCCGCTTTTGGTACTACGTAATCATTGTTTAACAGTACGTTACCACCTGCGGTTGAAGCGGTATGCGAGCCGTGACCATCATAGTCTTCGCCAATGCTAGGCCAATCTGGGATACTTTCGCTGAACACGTTAGTAATGATTGGGTAACTTCTTATGCCGATTAACTTGTCATTACAGCGGTCAGCAAATTCAGTTTGCGCACAATCGCCGACATAAACGCCCGAACCGAAAGGGTTGTTGTGGTTGTAAGCGTCACCGCCGACGTCAGCAAATGATGGGTGATCACTGTTTACACCTGTATCAACAATACCAAGAATAATACCTTCGCCTTTGTATGGCGTGCCTGTTGCTTGGCCAGACTGTACGGTATTTGCTGAAATTTGCTCGCTACTCTGATCTGAGTGTAATTTGTAGTCTTGTGCCTGATGAACAAAAGCTACTTGTGACAAGCTTGCAACTTGTTTGGCTTCTTCAGCCGTCATTTTTAGCGTAAAACCGTTCACCGCTAGGGTGAACTTTTTACTAATATCACGTTGACCAATAAGATTTTGAATTTGTGCGATCGTAGAGTTTTGCTTTTGTGCTAAATAAGAACGGTAAGGCGCGATTGCAGAGGATCTTGCTTGGCCTGCGAAAAACAATTTATCGTTGTTTTTACCACTTCTAGATTGCTGTTTTGCACTGCGATGAGTTGGTTGTAATCCTTTTACGCCGCCTTTATACAAACTGATCGGCTGGTCTTTTAAGCGAACAAAATACAATTGTTCAGAACCATCATCGACACCAAAAGTGGCATACTTTTCGGTATTTCGTTGGAACTGTTTATTTAGCGTTCCAGTTGGCTCTGTTGCGGTTACAGACTTGCCCGATTGGATATCAAAAATTTGTTGAGCAGTTAAATTGGGTTGTTGCAGCTTGTGCTCGGTAGCGAATGCATTAGCGCTATACGCGGTACCTGACACATAACAAGCCGACAACAAAGCCACAAGTATGTGGTTGTACTTCATTAAAGGGACTCCATGCCGATTACTAAACTGCGCAGGAATGTACCTTAATCTTTGTTTTTAAAATGAAATCATATTGATCTAATTTGTTATCAAGTGTAATTGCTCGATGACCAAAGGATGACATGAAACTAGAACAGCAGGCATAAAACCAAGGTTCTATGCCTTGATATGGTAAATAATTTTACTTTTTAAGCGCTTGTTTGAAGTCAGCTAGCGTGGTGTGTAACAAATGCAGTTTCTTTACAATCAATTCAATTTGTTGTTGATTTTGTTCGGCTGAACCTGTGCTTTCTTTCAATTTTAAAATTTGTTCAGCAGTATGCTCTAGGTACGGCATAAATTTATCTGCTTTAATTTCAAATAAATTTTGCTCGGCAAAAATGGCGCTAAATTTACCATGTCCTTGTTTTTTCAATTCATTAATTTGGTTATCTGCATCAACCGCTTTGCGATACAAATCTTTTAAGTTGTCTTCTAAGCTATTTATTAAATTTTCCACTTAAGATCTCTGAGGGTTTGACGATATAAATTAGGAGTATTTTAACGTGACTGACTATCTTATGTATACGTAGTGATGGCAAAATACTCTCTTTAAACCGCACTCGTTGGAGTAATTGCTATGCAAGTTTCACCAAACGGTCCAGGACTTCCTACATCAGGTGCGATGAGTGGAGGGGAAGCACTGGCTGCAAACCTGGCAAAAGGCGCTCAAGAAGCACAAGGTCAAGTGGCTTTGGCTTTATTGGCATCGACTGCTCAGGTGCAACCTGCTTCATCCAATCCTGTGGGTAGTACTGGTAGTGTGATTGGTCAACATCTTAATATTAGTGTGTAGACCGCCGTCACAGCTAGGGGAGAACAGGCGTTTTGCTTGTTTCTCCACCTATCTCCCTCACTAGTTTTGGTACTAAAAAGCCCGGTAACTCGCTGAGCATTTTGCTGTAGATTTGTTTGGCTTTGTCATCATCCAAGTAAAAATGGCTAGCGCCTTTTACTTTATCAAACAAATGTAGATAGTAAGGCAGGATGTGGCTGTCGAATAACCCTTCCGATAATGCAACTTGTGCCTCCACACTATCATTCACTCCCTTTAACAATACCGCCTGATTTAATAATGTAATGCCCGCTAATTTATAGTCATGACAAGCCTGTTTGAGTTGTTCGCTTAATTCATTTTGATGATTGATATGAAGTACAATTACCGTTTGCAAACGGCTGTTAGCAAGCGCTTGCTTCAACTCATGATTCATTCTTTGCGGTAACACAACGGGAAGTCGTGAATGGATCCTGAAACGTTTTAATTGGTGAATTTGTTCACACTCATTGATGAACCATTGAACCGTTTTATCATCCGCCATTAGTGGGTCGCCACCACTTAATATGACTTCATTGATCTCTGTATTGGCTTTTAAGTAGTCCAGCACTTCTAATAATTTAGACTTATTCACCGAATTGTCGGCATAAGGAAAATGGCGACGGAAACAATAACGACAGTTAACCGCACAACCGGTTTTAAACATAACTAACACACGAGACTTGTACTTGTGCAGCAGCCCTGGTTGTTTAGCATCGTGCTCTAGCAATGGGTCAGTGACAAAACCAAACTCTTCCACAAACTCCAATTTGCTTGGTAACACCTGTAATAACAAAGGATCGTTAGGGTCTGACTTGGCCATCAAGTCGGCGAAATGCTTTGGTACACGCATGTTAAACAGCTTACGAGCTTTGCTATCTTGCTCGTATTGTTGTGGCTCTAGATTTAAATAACGCAAAAGATCTTCAGGCTTAGTGAAGCTTTGTTTTAATTCTTTTTGCCATTGGGACTCAACAGAGAGACTTGCTTGTTGTATCATTCATTCTACTTAATTATTTAGATTAAAAATTAGAGGGTGAAATGGCGTCATTTAGCACCAACCAATTTAAAGCTGGCCTTAAGTTAATGATTGACGGCGAGCCTTGCAACATTTTAGAGAACGAAATTGTAAAACCGGGCAAAGGCCAAGCGTTTAACCGGGTAAAAATTCGTAAATTAGTAAGTGGTAAAGTTCTAGAGAAAACGTTCAAGTCTGGCGAATCAGTTGAAGGTGCAGACGTAATGGACGTTGAACTAGCATACCTATACAACGATGGCGAGTTCTGGCACTTCATGGACAACAACACGTTCGAACAGCTTTCTGCTGACGAAAAAGCGGTTGGCGATTCAGTTAAGTGGTTAGTTGAAAATGACGTTTGTACGCTAACGTTATGGAATGGTTCACCAATCGCTGTTATGCCACCTAACTTTGTTGAGCTAGAGATCACTGAAACAGATCCTGGCCTTAAAGGTGATACAGCTGGTACTGGCGGTAAGCCTGCAACATTAACAACCGGTGCTGTTGTTCGTGTACCACTGTTTGTGCAAATCGGTGAAGTTGTGAAAGTAGATACTCGTACAGGTGAGTACGTAGGTCGCGCACAAAAATAATTCGATAGTTTTATACTGTCATTTTGATGGTAATGAGAAACTATAAAAGGCCTTAATTGTTAAGGCCTTTTGTTTTTTTAGGTTAGCAGACTATTTAGTCTGCGTAAGTGATCCTTAGACCCTGAAACCTAGTCTCGTCGGTATAATACGCGGTATGGCATTTTAATACTGCATTGTTTGCGTAGCCACTGCCAGGGTGTTGGAGGGTTGGATTGTTCACAACCAACCTATTGTAATTACCCCAAGGGACCGATTTTTCTGCTTGCAGCGTCACTAAGTCGCTACCGCCTGGGTTGTAGCTTATCCACAATGAACATCCAGGGAAAGAGTAAGTAAAATTAGGGTCATCTGGTGTCAAGTTAATCACATCCGAAGCGGTATCAACACTGACATCTACCTGAATTTTTGTGATTGCTTTATCGCTGCGCAGTTCTACAGGGCAGCTAAAACTTATGCCGGTATTGGCATCGTTCACCACGCTTACTCTGTTATAATTGATAAGATCACCTTGATGGATATCCGTAGGGCCAGAGGTTTTTTGACAGTGCGCTAAGCTTGATGTCCAAGTTTCGGCAATTGCTGACTGGTTCGACAACATCAATGCCGCTGAGATTAAAGCGAGAGATAACTTTTTCATAGTGAGGTTTCCTTGTGTTTTATATCACGTGTTTGGCAAAGTTGATTGGTTTGAAATTCTTGCCTTGAATTTCACTCCTTATCTTATGCTATTAATAATTATTGGTGAATTAAATTACATGAAAAGTTGGCTATGTTTAGCAACGATAAGAAGAGAATATGAGTTGGCAACCGACTGCTAGTATTGACGTTTTAAAAGCTAGAGCTAAATTATTAAAAACCGTCAGAGATTTTTTTTATGACAGAGAGGTGATGGAAGTTGAGACACCTCTATTGAGTAATGGCACAGTAACAGATGTGCATTTAGATGCTTTTAATACAGACTTTCCTCATCACCATTCTGGTCAGCTACAGCAGTTATACCTACAAACTTCGCCAGAGTTTGCGATGAAGCGATTATTGTGTGCTGGCTCTGGGTCTATTTTCCAAATTTGTAAGGCTTTTCGCGATGAAGCCGCAGGGCGTTTTCACAACCCAGAGTTTACTATGCTTGAGTGGTATCGAGTTGATTTTGATGATCATGCTTTAATGGATGAAGTTGACGACCTAGTCCAACAAGTCTTGCAAGTTAAGCCGGCAATTAGACTGAGTTATCAGCAAGCTTTTATCGATCACCTAACAATAGATCCATTATCGGATAGCACTGATAAGATAAAACAGTTAGTACTTACTTTTAGTGATGATGACTGGCTTAAAAACGAACAAGATAGGGACGTATTGTTGCAGTGGCTTTTTAGTATGCATATTGAGCCAAACTTAGGCGATGAAGCAACTCCGTGCTTTATTTATAACTTTCCTGCCTCACAAGCCTCTTTGGCAAAAGTAAACCAGCAAGATACTAGAGTTGCCCATAGATTTGAGTTGTATTTTAAAGGTGTTGAGTTAGCTAATGGCTTTTATGAGCTACAAAATAGTTCAGAGCAGGAGCAAAGGTTTATAAAAGACAACGAGCAAAGAAAAGCAGCTGGCTTAGCTGAGAAACCAATAGATAAAAACTTTTTAGCTGGATTAGCAGCAGGCTTACCAGATTGTGCAGGCGTTGCATTGGGCATAGATAGATTGTTTATGTTGCAGCAAAACTTAACCCATATTGAACAAGCCATCAGTTTTAGTGTTGATAGAGCCTAGCTCGGTCGAACTAAGACCGAGCTTTAACCAAAGGTGCTAGTTAATTTCTTGGACTTTCATTACTAGTTCATTCCAATTGCGTTGATTTTCAATGTCGTGTTCTAACCCTTGTTCATCAGCAATGGTGAAACGTTTAATCGCAGGAGTTTGACTTGTCGCTTGATATAACCAATAAGCTTCAGCTTTTAATGCTTCATCAATGGGTTTGTCTATCGATTCGTATACAGCTTGTTTACATGCATTAATTGATTCTGCTGGGAATTGGGCAATTCGTTTAGCCAAGGTATCGACGTATTCACCGATTTCATCTGGGTTTAGCGCTTTATTAATTGTACCGTATGCTTCGGCTTCATCGGCATCAAAATCACGAGCACTTAAAATTATTTCTAAAGCTCGGCCCAAGCCAGTTTGACGAGCCATACGTGACGCTCCGCCACCGCAAGGTAAAATGCCCATGCCAACTTCCATTTGCATAAACTTAAACTTGCCTCGTGCGGCAAAACGCATATCTAGAGCTAATGCTAGTTCATGACCGCCGCCTCGAGCAAAACCTTCCAGTTTCGCAATCGTTGCCTGTGGCACTTTACTGATACGCTGACAAACCGACTGTAGGTCTAATAGCTGCGCCTCTTCACGGGATACAGCCTGCTCAGACATGTCTTTTAAAAGTTCAGTGTCATAATGGCATACCCAAATTTCTGGATTGGCAGACTGGAACACCACTACTTTGGTCTTGCGGTCACGTTCTAGACGCATTGCTAAACTGTTCAGGTCGGCTAGCATTTCTTGGCCTTGAACGTTGACGCTACCGAAGTCAAAAGTAACGGTTAAGACGCCTGCGTTTTGCTCTGTGGTGAATGTTTGGAAACCTTGATATTTCATATTAAAACTCTCTCAATAATTCTGTCGTTAAGGTGAACTTCCTTAGGGCAGATTCATAGTAGATTGTTTTGCTAATCTTTATTATTGCTCTAAATGCTTAATTAGTTTTTGGCTTTTATTGATAAAATATGAAACTGCAAATGGCAACTTATGCTGTAAATGACTATGTGTGAGTAGCCATTGGGGGAAGTAGCTAGAGTTTGATTTAGCTAAGCCAACCAAACTCTAGGAAAAATTAAAACAACTCGATGTCGTCTTCTTCAGGTTGTTCTGCTAATGCCTTTTTAAACATTTCTAACGCTTCTTCAATACTTGCGCCGTTTAAGACGGCATCGTGCATTTGGTGTTCGGTTTCCATCGTGTAAGATGATTTAATTTTGTCTCTTAAGCTTTGCCAGCCCTCGGCGTTGGCAATGTGCTCTTCGTCTGTGATCAAACCCGATAGCATGTTTAAGTTGCTTTGTACGTGGTCTAAGCGTTGGCATAGGCGGTCATAGAATTGGAAAGCCATAATGGCGTTATTGACTTGCCCAGACATGGACCCTGCGATTTCTTTTACATGCTCAAGTTGGCTGTTGGCATCTGTGTTATCCATTTGCTGGATCTCATCACAGAAATTAGCCAGTAGCTGAAACGAGTTACTAAGGGTATTAATAGAAGCATCGCCTTCATTTAGCCCTGTATGAATTTGGGCAACATTCAGAGCAATTAAGCGGGCAGTTTCGGAACGAAAACACCAGTTTTTGTTTTTGTTGTCATCATCAGACATAAGTGTGCGGATCCTTAAGCGCAATAGTAATTGTAAGGTATAGCGAAAATAACTGATTAAGCAACAACTTAGATCAATTTATTGATGATTTTGTAGGCTTGTTCTGGGTGGTTGGCGAATATTCCGTCAACTTTGTGTTGTTGCAAGAACTCAATATCTATTTTCTGATCAACAGTATAGACGAAAACTTGGACTGAATACTGTTGTGCCGCCTGTAATAACTCTGCTGAAATTGCATCAATGCAAAGGTGCAGACTATACAAAGACAGCATTGAAAAATAAGGCGATATATCTAAAGGGTGGTGAGCGATTAGCAAACCCAGCTTCCAGTTAGGGCGCTGTTCACTCACTCGTTTTAAATATCTGTGGTCAAAGGATGAAATCAGCAACCGCTCTGGAGAAAACTGATATTTCTCAATTAACTCACTAAGTTGTTGAATAAAAGTATCAATGCTTTTAACTGTCTTAAGCTCGATGTTGAGAATTAAGGACTGCTGGGTAAATTCTTTGATCAGCCATTCTAAATTAGGGATCAATTTTCCGTCTTGGCAAAGTAGCGTGGCGGCCTGAGCTTCGTCCATCTCAGTTATTTTTTTGTTGATACCAAATAGCCGCGAAAGCCAAGGATCGTGAACAATAAAAAAGTCATCACCGGCTTGAAATAAGTCTATTTCCACGCCATTCATATTACTATCTTTGCAGGCTCTAAGCGCACTTTGACTGTTCTCTGGAAAAAGCGCTGATACGCCTCTGTGAGCAAATACTTTCACTTACTCTTCCTTTGTTTGTTTATTTATTTGACTGTTCGTTTATTCGATTGGGCGGTTTCATATAAAGCCGCGCCAACAATAATAGCACCGCCTATTAAAGTTGAAATACTAGGAACTTCTGATAGCAAAATAAGGCCCCAAATCGTACCGTACAGAGGCTGTAAGCAAGCAACTAGTCCAGCGGTTTTGGCTGATATTTTTGAGATTGAGTTGGCGAATAATACATGGGGCGCTGCAGTGAAAAATGCGGCGCAAATTAGCAATAAATACCAGTCATCTAGCGCAACTTGAGCAGGCAAGGCGCCGACAAAAGGCACTAATAAAATAGCACTAATGGCAAACTGATAGAACATGCCTTGCATCCCCGAGTAACCAGTAAAGTAGTGCTGAATACCAATATTTCTCAGGGCGAAAGTCAGCGCTGACACTAAGCCTAAAACAATGCCCCAGATATATATGTTCGGATACATCAGCCGTGTCTTGCCAAAAACCAGGAAACAGTAAACTAATGGCAAATAGCACAACTAAACTGATCAGCAGGTCTTGTCCTTTGGGTAACTGCTTTCGTAGCAGGGGCTCCAGTAAGATGGTCATCACTGGGTATGTGAACAAGGTGATCATGCCTACGGAAACTGAGGTCATTTGCACACTCATAAAGTAGGTCAGCCAGTGGATGGCAGCCAGCACGCCAAGAATAACGGCAACTTTATAGTCTCGTCCGCTGCGCAGCCGTATTGGTTGTTTGAATACCTTTAACATAGTTACCAGTATGAACATGGTAAGCAAACTGCGATAAGCAATAATATCTAAGGCGGGAAGGTCAATTAGTTTGGCAAAGAGGGCGGCGACACCAAGTAATAACACCCCCAAGTGCAGTTGCAGCATTGGAGGTGGATTTAATAATCGCTGTTTAAATGACAATTGTTACAGCTCTAGATATTAGGGTTAAAGCGAATCGGCGAAGTGTTCACCCATACGTGTCACGCTGCCAGCTTGTAAGTCATCTAAGAACTTAACTTTGTCTTTCGGAAATAGACACACTACGGTAGAGCCTAGTTTGAAGCGACCCATTTCTTCGCCTTTTTCTAGTTCTACTGAGTTAGCACCTTCAGCTGGGTATTGCCAACGGTTCACTGATGGACCACGAGGAGGCGTTACTTCACCTGCCCAAACGGTTTCGATAGAACGAACAATCGTCGCACCAACTAAAATCATCGCCATTGGACCAACTTCGGTGTCAAATACACAAACAACACGCTCATTGCGGGCAAATAAGTTAGGTACGTTTTCCGCTGTTAGTGGGTTTACCGAGAAGGCATCACCTGGAACATAAACCATGTCCGTTAATGTGCCTGCTAGTGGCATGTGTAATCTATGGTAGTCACTTGGTGCCAAGTAGATAGTAGCAAAGTCACCATCTTCGAACTTATCCGCAATATCTTGGTCGCCGCCAACAAGTTCTAGTAGGCTGTAGTAATGGTTTTTTGCCTGAACTAAAGTACCGTCTTTAATTGGACCTAACTGGCTTACTGTACCATCTACTGGGTGAGCAACTTTTTGTTCACCTTCTACTAATGGACGAACACCTTCATCTAACTCTCTAGTGAAGAAGTCATTAAACGTTTTGAAGTGGGCAGGATCTGAGTGTTTGGCTTCTGCCATATTGATCTTGTAAGCTTTGATAAAGCCTTTTACTAATGCGGTAGTAACAAAACCAAGCTTTGCTCTTGCTAAAAAGCCGACTAACTTAGATACGCCGTGTTTTGGTAATGCGTATTGGAATGCAATTTTTAAATTGTCAAAGTTCACGTTGTTTTCCTAATTTTGTTTTATGCTGGCTATTGTAACTTGTCTAGCCGAGCCAAGGTATATTGCTTTTGTAACAGAATGCTCAAACTTCTTTATTCTTAGAGTTATGCCTAAGCGTGATCTCTGAGTTAGTTTGTAAGATCTTCAGGTAACTCTGATATCTTTGTTCTGATACTTGTCCGTCTTTAATAGCTTGCTGGAGCGCGCAGCCCGGATCATTTTTATGCTGACAGTCGCGGAATTTACACATGCCGTGGAACGGCTTAAATTCAACAAAACCATCAAAAATTTGCTCATCATCTAAATGCCACATCGCAAACTCTCGAACTCCTGGTGAGTCAATAATCGATGCGTTGTTTTCGATTCGGTATAACCTAGAAGCCGTTGTGGTGTGTTGACCTAAGCGGCTATTGTCTGACACCTGCTTAGTTAAGATATTCAGCTCTGGCACTATGGCGTTGACCAAAGATGATTTACCCACACCCGATTGGCCAACGAACACACTGGTTTTGTTTGCCAATAATTGCTGAACCGCTTCAACGCCTTGTTGCTCTGTTGCTGATAATGGCAACACTTGGTAACCAATGTCACGGTAAAGCGCTATCGTCTTTTCAACTAGCTCTTGGTTGTTCTCGTCTAATAAATCCATTTTGTTAATTAACACAACAGGAGTGATAGCCAACTGCTCAACAGCAACAAGGTAACGGTCAATAATGCTAGGTGTTAAATCTGGTAGTAATGCCGAGACAATTAGAATTTGGTCAATATTTGCCGCAACTGGTTTCAAGCCATCATAAAAGTCAGGTCGAACGAACTCACTAGTTCTTGGTTCTACAGCCTCAATGACACCAGCAAAGTCAGAGTCTGACTTTTTGTATGGTCGCCAAACCACTTTGTCACCACAAACAAGGGTATTAACGATACGGCGAATATTACATTTAACAATTTCGCCTTCGGCGTTTTCAACATCAGCATGTTGACCATAGCGAGTGATAACTTGGCCAAAAGTCTGAGGACCTAATAATGAATCATCAAGTTGTTCATCAACGGGCTCTTGTTGCTTCGCCTTAGCAATTCGCTTGCTCTGATTCGCTTTAATGCGACGCGATTGTGATTTGGATAATTTCTTTTGCTTTGCCATTTTGGCCTATGAATTAATTATAAAAACTTGTTAAACGAGTTAAAAAGAATAACAATGCGGTATCTTAACCTTATCCTCGCTTGATAAAAAGGATCCTGTAGGGCTTTCATATGTCATTTAATGAAAATAATTTGATTTGGGTTGATCTGGAAATGACTGGATTAGAGCCAAACACTGATAAAGTGTTAGAAATCGCAACGATAGTGACAGATAAAGATTTAAACGTGCTGGCTGAAGGGCCGGAAATTGCCATTTACCAGCCAGATGACATCCTCGACAATATGGACGAATGGTGCATCAACCAACACGGTAAATCAGGGTTAACTGAGCGCTGTCGTAACAGTAAAATTTCTGAGCTAGAAGCTTGTGAAATGACTATCGACTTCCTAAAAGACTACGTACCTGCTGGTAAATCGCCTATGTGTGGCAACAGCATCTGCCAAGACAGACGTTTTATGCATGAGCACATGTTAACGCTGGAAAAGTTTTTCCATTATCGCAATGTCGACGTTAGCACAGTGAAAGAACTAGCAAGACGTTGGAAGCCAGAATTGCTAACGACCTTTAGCAAAAAAGGCAGTCACTTAGCACTAGATGATATTCGTGAGTCTATTGCTGAGTTGAAACACTACCGAGAGTTTTTCTTCACACTGTGATCTTATATACCCAAACTACCTCAAGATGCTGGTTTCAGTTGGAATTAAAAACGATTTAGGCAAGGCATTGATTGCAAAGAATGGTTGTTCCCTTGTTAAAATCAATAACACAGTATAAATCGTTTTTAAACCAACCCATCTTTTGCTTTTTTATAGGGAGGGCGCTTCACAGGAACTTACTCTCTGCGTTGCAACTAATTGAAAGGGTTGACCATTCCTGCTAGTTGCGTCTTGATATTAAGTCCCTGTGAAAGCGCTGAATCACGTATCTTGAGGTAGTTTGGGTATAAAAATAACAAAGCCGTCGTATGATGGCTTTGTATTATCTGGACGAAAAGTGAGTTTAGTTATGCAGTTATCAGTAAACAAAACCCGCTTACTTTTATTGAGCTTGCCAATATTAGCGTTAGCTTTTTGGTTATTGTTTTATACCAATGAATATGCACCGTTTTCACTTTTGGGATTATTAGGCGCGATTTTCGCTAATGCTACAGGTGCTGGTGGCGGTGTCGTGTTTATCCCTGCATTTCAGCAATTAGGTGTGTCAGAAGCGCAATCTGTTGCAACTAGCTTCGCAATTCAATGTTTTGGCATGACTATGGGCTCAATAGTTTGGCTTAAGCACGCTCGTCGTTGTGAATTTCCTGACTGGAAACTATTACCAAAATTGGGTGAAAATTTGTTTGCCCTTTTCGGTAGCTGGCATTTGGTTAGTATATGGTTTTGGATCAGCGTCACCTGCCAGCTTATCCAGTTTATTTGCCTACTTCTCCATCGTCATAGGGGTTGGCTTATTATTTACCACTTTGATTAAAAAGCCCGTTTCTGAAAATATCAGTATGGCTGAGGTTAAATCAGAAATTGCCAAACAAGATGTACTTGCTTTAGCCTTGATTAGTTTTATCGGTGGTGTAGTTACTGCTTGGTTGTCGGTTGGAGTCGGTGAGTTTATTGCTTTTTATCTAATTTTACGCGGATACCGAGTCACTATGGCCATTGCCACAGCTGTAATAATTTCTGCTGCATCCGTTTGGTCAGGTATTGGTTATCACCTGCAACAGGGCAATATTTATTGGGACATTCTAATGTTTGCAGGTCCAGCTGCTTTAGCCGGGGCGGTTTTAGCACGGATGCTGGCAACTAGGTTGCCAGTGATGCAATTAAAGCTTTTCTTTGCCTGCTGGGTGTTGATTGTTGGCCTATTTGAATTACTTGTTTGATGATTTGCAGGACGAGTCGATAGACTCCAACTCAATCTCAATCGCCTTGGTACTAATGTTTACCTCGTAAAGCGATACCACAAGCGAAATGCATAACGTCGCCAGACTTGCTGCAAAGGTAATGGAACCAATATTAAGTATTTCGAAATAAATAAACAGCATCGACAAAGTGCATAGAATAAAAGAACCTACACCAAAAGATTGCATCGCTCTGATTAAGTACAAACGTTTTCTTAAGTTACTGATCTGACGACGAACAATTTGCTCAAGTCCTTTATTTTCTCTTTGATTTAACTCTCGAATAAGTTGAGCCAATACTAAAAATCGATTGGTATAAGCCAATAGCAATAATGAAATTGCAGGGAACAATAAAGCTGGTGTTGTTAACGTCATGATCTTCTTTCGAGTATTAAAAGCAGATATGATCATAACTCTGTAGATAGTTAAGGTCTATAGAGTTATCATTCACCAAACCCACGTCGAAAGAGAGTCTGTTTTGTCTAAGCCTGTAAATAAAATGAATAACTTCCAGCGCATTCGTGAATTATCGAAACGTCAACAAAGTATTTTATCTTTGTTACTACTTGAGCGCATGAAGCCAAATTATCAATTATTTGTTCAGGTAACGGATTTCCCTCAGCCTTACGAGCTGGATAATTTGATGCAAAACCTTTGGGACAGAACGTTAGTTAAAGGCGCAAAAGTAAACCTTAGTGCGATGGAAAATAAATTAGAAGAGTTAACGCCAGATGAGCATGATTTCGACATGTATGGTGTTTATCCTGCAATTTATTTTTGTACTGCAATGCTGACTTATATTGCTGGTGAAGCTAGCGAAGACGAGTTGGATCCGGTTGCTGTCGCAAAGATCTCGCAAGGTTGTATCGTTCACTTAATTGAATACCAAGCTGGTGAAGAAGAATTAGATAATGCTGCTATTCGTGAACATGAATTAATGCAGGCCGAAACTGAGTTGTTGTCGTCAGTAATTGACTGGTTAGAAAACGCTAAGTTAGGCGGTAAAGATGCAAAACAAATTCAGCAGCAAGCTTTTGATGTTGCATTTGCTGACCCTGTTACCAACATTGGTATTGAGCTAGGGTAATTAAAACCTGCAGGCTTAGATCGAGCAAAGCTCGTCAGATCAAACCGAGTTTGCTAGATCGCAATGCGCTAGAAAAAGACCTGATTAATAACAACTTTTTCTAGCAGGTGAAGCTTGAAAAAATACAGAAAAGACTGCAAATCTAGCAAGCAAAGATTGATCTAGCACGGAGTGATCTAACAACCAGTAGGTTGATCTAAATCTCTTACAAAGGTAACTCAGGCTCTTTATCCGTTCTTGCTTGTAAATAGCTGTAAATCAATTGAGTCAGTATTTGACCGACATCGTGAGATTTGTACTCAGAATGTTCGTGCGACGCTGGCGCTCCCTCACATAAATGAAGATATCGAGTGCTGCGTAATGTTGCGGTACGGTAAACGAAACGCACAGCTTGCTCTAAGCTAAATCCTGCTACACTGTATGCACTTGCCGCAGCTTTTTTAATGCTGTCTAGGTCAAGCTCGACGCCAATAGGGCCTGAACTTTCACACACATATTCTCTGACCTCGTACAGCACATCTTCAAAGGTTTTGCTGTTATTCATGAACATCTGTTGGTAACTAAAGAATGGGAAATCAGCCTGTTTCAGGCCATCAACCGTATCTTTATTATTCTTTTGTTCATGTAGGCCAACAACTGTGTATCTGGCCAAATAATTTGCTTCATAAGCGTATCTAAATGGGTTACCAGAGTGGCGGCCTTCCGTTGCTCTAAAGTCAGCGTGAGGATCTAAGTTTGCACAAGCAACAGGCGTTTGCTCAGCTTGGTATAAAGCATCAATAATAGGGTAAGCATTGTTATGGCCGCCTCCTATCACTATCACCTCAAGGCCCGCTGAGAATACTGGTGTTAAGACACTTTTCACTCTCGCATCAACTTGTTCACACAATGCTCTTAATGTATCTAACATGTGTGTTGAACAAGTGGCTTGATAGCTTTGCTTTTGCAAGTCTTTAAGCTCGACAGTGCCTAAAATTAAGCATTGTTGCCAGTCAAAGAAGTCATTGGCTTGTTGGTTTAATAAAACCGGTAGTAAATTTTCCCACGCCTTATCTGCACCACCGTTGCCACAGTTAGCTCTTGGTCCAATATCTTCAGGCACGCCGACAATCACGTATTTTACGCCTGCTTCTTTGGCCGTTGTCAGATTGTCTGTTAATGATAGGTTTGGGTTTGGAATATGAATTTGGTCAGCGACATGTAGCTCGTTATTTCTTTTATTTTGATAAGGGGCTAATGCTGTCGCTGGGAAGTAATGTAAGTGTTCAGACATGGTGCTCTATTATTCAATATCTAAAGGTTCTGGAGATAACACTGTCCCTGTACTGTCTACGTATATGTGATCTTCTGGTAAGAAAGTGACGCCAGCGAAGTTGACTGCAACTTCTTCTTCTCCTATACCTCGGTCTATGGCTGCAACGGGAGTTGAGTTTAATGCAATTATGCCAAAATTAAGCTCTTCTAGGCGATCAACGTGACGTACGCTACCGTAACAAACTATGCCTTCCCAATTATTTTCTAATGCAATTTCAGCGATTTCTACATCGACTATACCACGCCTTGTTGAGCCGCCACCATCAATAACCAATACCTTGCCTGCACCGTTTTGGCCTAGTACCGAAGCAATAAGACCATTGTCTTCAAAGCACTTAACCGTTTGCACTTGGCCACCGAATGAGGTGAGTCCACCATAGTGTTCAAAAATCGGGTCTAGCACATCGATTTGTTCGGCAAATAAATCACACAGTTCTGAGGTATTGTATTCCATAGCAGCTCCCGCTTAACGTCGGATTTGCCAAAAGTATATAACCGTCCGTCCGCATTACCAACTTTAAAATTGTAAATGCGGTTCGTCACTTTTGATCTTGTTGATGTAAAACAACAGTGTAGGTGATGTTGCGCAATTTCCTGCTCAATTACATCAAGTTTGATTACTCGATGTAGGCCAATAAGTCGATGGCAGGATCAGTATACTCTGCTATACCTTTTATCAGCGTTTGGAACAATAGATTAAAGCCAATACACATTACTACAAAAAGGAAATGGTTTATGTTGACGTTGAATAATATTGATCAAGTTAGCCCTAGTTATGCCCGCCTACTTACAAAGCTTTTGCCAAAACTCCAAGAACTCCAGCCCGATATAGATATTGCTGGCTTAGTTGAATTTGTCCGAAAGATCTTAGAGGAAGGAATTGACCACGAGAATATGAATGTACTGCAACCTTTGCTGGAAGAGCTTGGCATTAAGGTTGATATGGAGGATATCAAGCGTATCTATGGTCACTGGCAAACTTTGACTGCGCCGATTAGTGATTTCAAGGAACTAAAAGACTGGTCTATTGATTGGGACACCAGCAAAGTTGCTGGTGGTTCAGACGAGATTTCTCTAAAGCTTGCAGCGAAAGCGGATACCAGTGTTGAAGTTTGGAATAAAGAGCGTGCCGCACAAGAAGAACTATCAATTAGTGACGCTGATGTTGTGCTGAACCATGAAGTAACAGGCGGTTTTTCAGCAAACGGCGCGGCGGCTTATACGTCTGGTTACGCTACTGCGTCAATAGGTATCGAGCATGCTCGAGAGATGGAGTTCGACCGCTATTTTCAATTTCCTGCCAGTTACCCAACGTATAAAGCTATTTTGACAGGTTTTTCTGGTGGTCTCGTTATTTGGGATTTGTCCCATGTCACAAAGGCATTGTCACCTTGTGTTAATGGTACGAATTGTCAGGGTTTAAGAAAGCTCTCATTACGAACGACAGGCAAGTTTGCTTTTAATGGGGCAGTTGGTTTTGGCCGTGCTTGGAGTAAACAAGGTGAAGGTAAGTTTTCAGATGTGAGTGCAGGGCTTAACTTAAAGCTGGGTCTGAGTAAGACATTTGAATACTCCGGTGGAGTCCATATCGATTTGTCTAAATCTACTCAGTCCAGTAGCGGTGAAACGGTAGTTAGAGCTAAAGTTGAGCTTAATGATACTACTCAAGACTCGTTGTCTTTCAGTTTAAATGCGAACGCCGAGATCAAAGGTCTAGACGAGGTTGCCAAACGTTATATTTTGCCTTTATTTGACGATGCCGACGAGTTAGTTGTGAAACTTGAAAAGTGGAGCAGCCCAGCAGAACAATTAATTAAGAAGATCACTGCAGAGCAGGCTGACCAATGGTTTGACCCTTTGATTAAGCTCGTTTTTGGTGAAACTGACAGTAATCAAGTTTATAACGAACTAATCAAGGATGAATTATCTACTCTCGTTGACCGCTATGTACAAGATCCAAAAGTTGACCCCACAACCTTAGCTAATAAATTGGTGAGTAAACTACTAGGTGTTTTTGAACTTGATGAGAGTGATCAAACCGTTGCACAGATCGCCAAAGAACTATCCGTCCCTCTAGAGGAACAATTTAAGACATGGAAGAAAACTTTAGAGCAAGATATTGATGCTTATATCGCTAAGCATTCAGCTACCATTGTTGATGCTTTGGCACCATTAGAACGTTTAGGTGTGAGTGTTAATTCATTAGCTGGTCAAGCCGATGAAATTGTTAATGACAAGATCCAATATGCCGTTGGCCAATACCAAGGCTTTAAAGAAAAAGTGCTAAAAGGCTTGGAAAAGTCAGCCAATATTCAAATTGGCTTAGCTTTGGCATTAGAACAAGCTGCATCAGCAGAGAAAGCGCACAATCTAGTGATAGATTTTATTGATGCGGAGCACGAGTTGAGCAAGAGTTTATATGCCGCGTTAATCTTGGGTAAAAACAAACAGTTTGCTCGATTATTGGAGCAAGCGCAGCGAGCTGGTGCTATTTTTGTACCTCAAGAGTCTATTAGCTCGCAGTACACCACAGGCAGTTCATTGTCATTTAATCTAGATTTTTCTGGTATTGGTATCTCAAATGTCAAAAATATCAACACTCAGTTAGCTATCAGTGTTGATAACCTAGGTAATATGGCTGTTAAAGGTAGCGCCTCGGCCATTGCTGTATCTAACGCTTTTGGTGAAACTCGAAAAGCCTCAATGGCCCTGACTTACGATTTAGCTAATGCTGCACTTGATGAGAGAAAATTCGCTAACTTTGCAATTAATTACACAAATAAAGATACGAAAAAGCATAAAGTCAGCGAAATGAATGAAATTTTATCGTCTCTTTCTCTACCTGATGGGGAGCTAGGTATCGCGGATGAACCAATGGCCGATATTATTGAGCCAAACTCTATTTCATCACATTTGAATTGGTATCAGACTCAATTGCAAACCAGAAAGTTTAGTGTCAGCGAAGTAAACGTTTTTGTCGGTGATGCAGGACAATTAATCGAGACTCTAAAAAGTGCCGACTTAAAAGATGCGTTTAGATTTGCTGTCGATCGTATCTTAGAATTATCCAGTAGAAGTCATCAAAAGAGAACGATTGCCATCGTTGCGGCTTATCAAGATGCTGTGAATAAAAATATCGATTTGGCTGAAAGTTTAAATAGGCTCGGCGATGAAACTAAAATGAAAGAGAGTAAGGTTCGTAAAGTTGTCGAGAAAAGCAAAGAGTATGGCGATGCTATGCAGCGGGTCCCCGGTTCTGAGTTTAAGAAGTATGTTAGGGCTGCCAAGCGTACTTATAAAAAAGCAAACGCATTAGAGCAGCTGATAGACATTTTACAATCGACGTTAACCGATATCGAAGAGATCAGAGCTAAAGGGCTACCGCCAAAAGAGCTTGAAGAACAACTCAGTAACTTATTACTGTCGGTTAATAAACGCTTAGCTTCGAGTCTGGCTGAGTGGACAGAAGTGAACAACTTCTTAGTCGATTGGTTGCAGGGCGGTATTGATAAAACGCTGGTGACTTTCCTTAGTATTTTATTAACCCTTGCGGGTTCGCCAAAAGGCTTTATTCGAGTTACCTTGACGCTAAATGATAAGGACGACAACAAGGTGATCCGAGTTATCGCTTAGCGCTGGAGATAAAAAAGAGCACATTGGCTTTGCTAGTGTGCTCTTTTTCTTGCGTATAGTTTTCACCGCTAGGAGTTGAATCTATTCGAACCTATAAATAATATCGATACCCGTCTCTATACCTCTATTTACCGCCACTATTGGCGTACCTAATACGCCAGCCGTTAAGCCACCTCCGCCAGAAACATAACGTTCATCTAGTAAGTTCTTACCCCATACAGCCAGCTCTAGGTTGTCGTTATACCAAGAGAATCGAGCATTTAGATTTTGTATATCGTTGGTGTAACCATCTATTTCGAAGACAAAGTCTGGAATAGATGGGTTCAAGTGCGAAGTGTTTTCAACAAACTGATAATCAACATGGAAACTAAAGTTGCCTTCTGCATATTGCCAATCAGGTAGTAAATCAAAGGTTAAAGTATAATTGGTCGCCGCATCTTCGCTTCTGGTTTCTTGCTCAATTCGCTCGCCTATATTGTTGAAGTGGGCTGGTGTGGTGATATCCATAGAACGAATTTCAGTGATAACTCCAAGTGTTAAGCTATCTGTAGGCTTCCAGCGCATATCTAACTCGACACCTGTAATATCGGTATCTCGATTCAGTATGATAGGCTTTGCTGCACCAGAAGGGTCGTTTGGATCTAGAGAGTCGACACTGGTTTGTTGGTTGGTTAGCTCTAAATTGTACACGCTAAAATTAGTTATCAAATTCTGCGACAAGATACCCTTATAACCCAATTCAAAGTTTGTTGTTTCTTCAGGTTCAAAGCCCAAATAATCCTGTGCAGTTACCGGCGCAACTAGTGAGTCGTAGCCACCAGATTTGTAACCTGTTGATGCCGAAGCATAGATCATATTCTTACTGTCGAGTTTATAACTGGTCACCAAGCGGCCAGTGGTTTGTTCCCAAGAGTTAGAAGCCGCTTCATTTGCTTGTTCAAACAGGACGTTGCTGATAGGCACTTGTGGTCCACCCATATCAGCAACCAGCTGGTTAATTGGCGTAGTAGCAAAAGAGGTTGGCGGAATAAACCAAGTAAAGTCTTTTTCATCTTTAGAGTATCTGATCCCTGCAATGATGTTCCATTTGTTGGTTACCGCGTAATCGATATCCGCGAAAATGCCCCAGTTTTTAAAGTCGCCAGTATTGGTAATGGCCTCCTGCCAGAACATACCGCCATATTGTGGGCCAAATATTTCAGGTATATATGGTGCGCTTGAACCAATTAGACCCGGTAAGGCTGCGGACACCATTTGATAGGCATCATAAGGGAAGGGGTCATTAGCAAGCGCATTGACCATGCCGGCACTAAATGGAAAATCAGGGAAACCTATTTGTTCCATAATAAGTTGACCAGCGCCAAGTGCATTCAGTGTTGTGGCAAACTCATCGGCATTCCACATGTGATCCATTTGCGGCACGCTGATGCCATTTGCCAGTTTAAAGTTTTCGATGGCCTCGGCCAAAGTTGCACCTAATCCAGCAGCTTGCGCGGCGGCATCGGATGTTATACCTGCTTCCGCTAGACCAGCTTGTACTTGACCGTTTATCAGTGCAGCCACTTGTTGGTTGAGATCTTGAGTGATCAGTCGAGCTGCAGTGTCAGTAGTCATCACTAGCTCAGTAGTTTGCGACACGCTTTCTTTAGAGTATGAAAATCCGGTCACGGCACTTATATTGTCACTGATGTAATTGAGTTGTAGCTCGGTATATAAGATGTCTGAGTCTTCATTGTTTGAAGTATAAAAGTAACGGGTAATATCAGCGGTGCCGTCTTCATCCTGCCTGTTTTCTGTTTCCCAGTCTCGGTAGCTCAATACATACTTCATTGACCAAGTATCAGACAGCTCACTGGTTAACTTGGCGGTCACACCATACATATCACGCTTTTCAACGGCATTGCTAACATCGTTTTCTGCATTTGGCGCAAAGATGTTAGAGCCGCCATTATAAGCCCATTGGCTAATACCAATAGCCATAGATGGTGATTGGTCTAACTTGTCCCAGTCATAAGATAGCTGCAAGCTGGTTTTGTCACTGATATCCCATTTAAATGCAACTCGCGCAGCATCGTGAGATTTCTCACCAAAATCAAAGTGCCTAAAATTGTCATCCCATGTTGGGTTTGCAACATTATTGATAAAACTATCTTGTCGATTAGACAGGGCGTTAGCTCTGACATATAGGTTATCAGCAAGCGCAAGGTTGACCATGCCTTCCAATTTGACTAGGTTGTCAGTGCCAAATTTCGCTTTAAAAAAGCCTTCAAAATCTTCATAAGGCGCATTAGGGATCATGCTGACGACCCCCATGGCTGCGTTCCTACCAAACAGCGTCCCTTGCGGGCCTTTTAGTACTTCAATTCTTGCCATATCTGAAAATACGATATTTTGTGCGGCTCTAGGCATGTAGACATCGTCATAAAAAATCGCGGTTGAAGGGTCACCACCAACACTTATGTTAGGGCTGGATATACCACGCATAGTCACACCAGCTTGTGTCATTGAGCCTTCAAAAGCAGAACCAAAATCGAAACCTGGAATAAATTTGTCGATGTCCATTAACAACAATGAACCTGACTCTTTAATCGTGTCTTCATTCACCGTACTGACAGAAAGAGGCACCTCCAGTGCACTCTGTACCCTTTTTTGTGAGGTTACTTCGATCACTTCAAACTTACTTTCCTGTCCTTCCTCAGCGCTAAGAGCAAGGGCTGGGGTAAATAATAGAGTTGACAAAATTGCTTGGGCAATTCGGGTTTTGCTATGTAAACGATTGGCTTGCATGTTCACTCCCGCTTCCTTTTATTGATGCATATTATTGTTGTTGTTCTAGCCTTGTTTAATTATTGCTATAGGTGGCTAGGTAGTATTACTTTTATTGTGGTTTTTGTACGATAGTACAGTTTTGTTGTTTTTGTCGAGTAAAAAAACAACAGAAGGCGCTTAAAAAAGCTCCTTCTGTTGGTGTTTATTATCGGGTTACTTGCAGCATATACTTGGCAGCCGCCAGTCTTGTCTCTGGATCTAAGTAGCTCTGAGGAGGCATTTCAGGGTAGTCATCACGCTTTTTAATTGGAGCATTAATATAATCAGCAATGCCTTGAGGGTTATCCATATACAGAGCTTGAATAACTTGCACTGGTGGACCTATCATTCGACCCGAATAGGTATGGCAACCTGCACAAATGCCCATGTAGACATACTTTCCTCGTTCTGTAGGGTCTATATCTCGGGGAGCAACAGGCTCATCAAGTAAATAAGTAGCAATGGTGTCGGTATTCGTGAAATCACAACTTGCCCAGTCATCAACGCCTACGGTGACATAACGATGACGATTGATGATGCAACTGTTTTTACTTTCACCAACGCGGAGAATATCGGGGTGACCCTGTTTTAGCTCTGTTAACATTAATGCTTTTGCTTCATCTATGGTGTCGTAGCCATTATTGAACATCATGTTATCTAAGATTTTGATACCGTCAGGGTAAGGGTCAGACTCTGGATCGATTGTCGTATTTGGCGCATTTTGATGGTCCGTTATCAAGATGCCTGCCATTTTGTTATTCATGATCAGGTTATCTTCAACGACCACGTCATCTGCCGCCATGATCAAAATACCAGTTCCTGCGGGAATACCTCCAACCATAGAGCCTGGCGGGGCGAAGTTTTTATGGTTGTTACCCACAATAAAGTTATTGCGAATGATCACGTCATAGGTGGTTTTAATCGGCAACCCTGGAGTGATGAAAGCTAGGATGCCACCAGTGTTGTTGTGCACATTGTTGTTTTCAACAATAGCATGTCTAGAGTTCTCAATTTCGATACCCGCAACACTGTCGAACACTTCATTATGGGATACATGAATGTTATCACTCATGCCAACGTAAATGGCCGCATCTTCAATCCCTGAGATGACGTTGTATTCGACAATGCCATTTTTACCAAGTTGCGGGAAAATGCCATACACACCAGTATCGTCGATTATGTTATTGCGGATCTCAAAGTTATTGCCTGCTTGGCCCATGATGGCGTTGCCTTTGTACTTTTTAATCAAAAAGTTTTCGATCACAAAGTTGTTACCAGAATATAAAAAGGCGTCATTTAACTGGCCTTTGCCATCGAGTACAGGCCTTTGCCCTTTCTCAATAACGCCTATGATACTGATATTGTCTTTATCAACATAAACTGTCTCGCTGTAATTACCTGGCATAACTTGAATAGTGTCACCGGGAGTGGCAGCCAATACCGCATCCATGATCTTTTCGCCGTCTTTGACAATATGGGTTTTGCCTTTAGCAATACGTTTGGCAACTACACCCTTATTTTCCGCTAGCGAATTATCCTTGCTGCTGTCATAGCCGCCAGAATAACTAGCGCCGTTCCGGCTGTCTGTGATAATGAGCGAGTCGTCACTTGAGCTAAACCATGTTCCTAAAAAAAATGCTGCAAGTAGCAAAAGCAAAGTTAGCCAGTTAATTGATTTCATTGTTTTCTCCGTTGTCTAAAAGCGGCAAATTATTGTTGTTATTTGAGTTCACTTGCTGGTGTATGGTCCCTATTGGACTGAGGCCTGAAGGCACCCTTTGTGGGATTTGTGGGGTTAAGCTCTCGTCAGTAAGAGTTGCGAGGAAATCGACAATAAGATCGATTTCAACTTCAGTTAAATTTGGGCTGGTAATATGCCAATGCAACATTAGCTCTTGTCCTTCGGGAACTGAGTTACCACGCCCATCGTTATAAAAGCTGACTGCTTCTCGTAACTCCTCATATCGACCAGAGTGCATATAAGGTGCGGTTTTAACTATGTTTCTTAGCGTTGGCACTTTAAAACCGCCGCGTAGTTTGGTGGCGTCATAGGTGACCTCGGCTCCCTTATCAAAGGGCATTCCTTGAGGCTCTGGTGTGCCTATTACTGCAATTTGATTATTAGTAAACAGTGGCGGCTGGTGGCATTCTGCACATCGGGCGACGAAAGAACGGAATACATTTAGCCCTTTAATCTCATTGTCAGATAAAGCTTGGTGGTAACCATGGGCATACTGGTCATAACGACTATTTAACGAAATAAGCGATGTCTGAAATGCCGTCAAAGCACTATAAACTTGTTTTAGCTCAATACGTTTTGATGCAGGAAAAGCCTGTTGAAATAATTCAGTGTAAGCTCGATTGTTATTTAAAGTTGATAGCAGCTGTGCAGGTGTATTGGCCATTTCTAAAGGATTAAACAACGGCCCTTGAGCTTGTTCTTCCAAGGTTTTCGCTCTGGCATCCCAAAATAGTTTATCGACAAAGGCAACATTCCAAAGTGTTGGTGCACTTCTGCTACCTTGTGCGCCGCCAACCCCAACACTTCTACCTAAGTTATCGCTAAAGCCTTTGTCCGGTTGATGGCAAGAGGCACAAGATGTTGAGCCGTCTTTTGATAAAGCAGGATCGAAAAATAATAAGCGACCTAAATCTATCTGTTGTGGCGAAAAGCCATCTCTGTGAGGAGGTAAGTTAGTTGTGGTGCCACCTAATCCTTTGTTTTGCACTGAGCTATAAAATTGATAAAGGTTAAGCAGCTTGCATTGATTATCTTTAGTTAGCTCAAAGCTTGGCGGACAGGTGCTGTTCAAACTAAAGGTTGTCTCAGTTGAGTTGGCCAACAGCTTCGTCGAGAAAAGTAAGCTTGTTAATAAAATTAAATTGATAGTTTTCATAACCACTTGCTACTTATTCTGGCTCTGTAGATAAAACAGAATGTCGTTTAACTCTTGACCAGAAGTCATCTTAGCCATCATTGCCATTTGTCGGCCTAACTTGTCGTCTTGGTGTGAGCCTCTTATCCCAGTGTTAAAATTGTTCATTTGACGTTGCAGATAGCTGGCCGATAAACCTGTAAGCTTAGGAGCATGAAAGGCTTTGTTACCTTGACCAGTATTACCATGGCAGGCTCCACATTTGGCTTGGTAGTAACGAAAGCCATTCTTTTCATCACCGTTAAGCACTTGAACTACTGGCGCTGAGGATTGAATTGCTAAATAGCTGGCGAGGCTGGCTATGTCTTCGCTAGATAGGTTGCTGACAAAAGGCTGCATTTGTTTGGCCAATGTGTCTTGCTGGTGGCTGCCTCGTATTCCTGTTTGAATATTGGTTATTTGTCTTTCGGTATACCAAGCATGTTGTCCAGCTAAAGCTGGAGCTTTAACTGCCTCATTGCCTTGTGCAGAAGCGCCATGACATACCACACAGGTTTGATAGAGTTGTTTGCCTTGTTCAATACTTTTAGCCACAACGTCAATTGAGCTTAAGTAAAACAAGCAGGTTATTATTATTGTTGTCTTCACTACTTGTACCCCGCTGTTGATACAAGAGTTAGCTTATTCGAGTTCAGAAAGAGCTGCTAGTGGATCCTAAAATAACCCTGACGGATTTTTTAACTTAATAATCTGTAAGGCATTTTTTCTTATATTCTGTTGGTGTCAGTTGGTGAGTTTGCTTAAAAGCTTTGTTAAAAGAGCTTAAACTTCTAAATCCACTTTCCAAAGCTAGGGTTAAGATAGAAGATCGTGACTCTGGGTCAGATTTTATTTTTGCTGTGATCTCGGCAATGCGATAGTGATTTAAAAAGTCATTAAAATTGCGATAGCCTAGCTCTTTGTTGATCAATATTCTTAACACATGGTCTTGAGTTGATAGTCGTTTTGCCAATTGTGAAATCGTCATACCATCTTGTCGGTAAAGGTGGTCGCTATTCATCGCTATTAGCAGCTGTTCAAGTAATGGGTTTTGTTCTGTTGAATTATTGGTTATTGGATCACTGACTTTTGCTTCAAACAGAGTTGAGGATCTAGGCTTAAATAGCAGTAAGTTTATTGAGCTAGTTAAAACAACGGCTGACAGAGCCTTAATTAACTCTAATGTTGCTGATCTGAGCTGAAAAACCTGCTCAACTACAATGACCAGAATGATGTAAACGGCACATAGAGAAATAACCCCGCCTCTAATATACCTGCGCTCCTGTACCAAATCGTTGCGCCAGTTTGACGCTGAAATATACAAAGCATGCGAGATCAGAGACAACTCAACGACTAGGCCTAAAAATTTACTCATTATTAATATGTTTTGTTGCTGCTCAGTCGCAAGCGGGGCAATGGCAATAACAAGTTTAGTTATTGCAGGTAAAAGTAAAGTTATTGAAGCGATAGCGTAGTATGTTTTGCTTAGCTCATGATGATCGCCAAATATCCTCAAACTGACCAACCAAAATACGCCTGGTAAAGCGTTACCGCCAATAAAGCCAATGATAGTGATCAGCTGCGATGTATGACTCTCTTGATATAGGTTCGCTAGCAAATAAGCACTGCTGCACAACATTAACAAGACAAATAGAACAATTGACCTCCCTTTGTGCCAATAAGGCAAAAGTAACAAACTGCATATCAACAGCTGCGCTAAAGCAAAGTGAGTTAAAAAGGTGATCATGCTCAGTCAGGCCAACTTGATTTTATTCCATTTCCATCGAGGCTTTGACTATAACCTATAAAGACTATTTTTTAATCCCCTAAGCCATAGTGCAGATAAAAGATCGAGCAAAGCTCGCTAGATCAAACTTTGTTTGCTAGATCGCTGCGCATTAGTAAGAGATTGGAGTTTGCATGCAGTTAGTGGTGGGTGTCTCTAATAATCTAGCAGGTGAAACCTGATCTGGCAGACGCAGTCTGATCTAGCTGGCTTGCCAGATCTTTTTGCTTTAAAGCCGCCGCTCTCTTAGTTTTGCTCGGGATTGAGTGGACTGAACTTGTCGACACCGAAGGCTTTTACATCCCTGCCTACTAGGAAACAATGCGGAGCATATTGTTTTAGCTTGACCCACATGGATGTGGCGAATGCCGGTTTGCTTTCTGGAATAGCTACGGCCGGTGTACCTTCTTCCATGAAGGCAAAACCCGCGAGAGTCGCGGGCTTTGAAGGTTTTTAAAGCAAAGAAGTTGCTTAGTGGCGGAAGTGTCTCATTCCTGTGAACACCATAGCGATACCGTGTTCGTCTGCTGCTGCGATAACTTCTTCATCACGCATTGAGCCACCTGGTTGGATAATTGCTTTGATACCTGCTTCAGCTGCTGCATCAATGCCATCTCTGAATGGGAAGAAAGCGTCTGATGCCATCACAGAGCCTTCAACAACCAAGTTTTCATCAGCTGCTTTGATACCTGCAATTTTAGCCGAGTAAACACGGCTCATTTGACCTGCACCTACACCAACTGTCATTTCGTTGTTGGCATAAACAATAGCGTTTGATTTAACAAATTTCGCTACTTTCCAGCAGAACATTAAGTCTTTCATTTGTGCTTCTGTAGGCTGAACTTTAGAAACGACTTTTAAGTCTGCCATTTCAACCATACCTTGGTCACGGTCTTGCACTAATAAACCACCGTTAACGCGTTTGATGTCAGGTTGAGTGGTTTTGTCTGCCCATTGTCCACATTCTAGTAATCGTACGTTTTGTTTTGCCGATACTATTTGTGCTGCTTCAGCAGAAACACTTGGAGCAATAATAACTTCAACAAACTGACGAGAAACAATCGCTTCTGCCGTATCAGCGTCTAATTCACGGTTGAATGCGATAATACCGCCAAATGCTGATGTAGGGTCAGTTTTAAATGCGCGGTCATAAGCTTCTAAAATCGTATCGTTTACCGCAACACCACACGGGTTAGCGTGTTTAACGATGACACAAGCTGGCTTATCGAACTCTTTAACGCATTCTAGTGCTGCATCAGTGTCAGCAATGTTGTTGTAAGACAAAGCCTTACCTTGTAACTGCTTAGCTGTAGCAACAGATGCTTCTTCAATAGAGTTTTCTACGTAGAAAGCAGCATCTTGGTGACTGTTTTCACCGTAACGCATTTCCAATTTCTTGGTGAACTGCATGTTGTAAGTGCGCGGGAACTTAGAATCTTCAATTTCTTCAGCGTTGTCTGAGTAATCAGGTACCATTTTGCCAAAGTAGTTTGCGATCATACCGTCATATTGTGCAGTATGCTCAAATGCTGCAATGGCTAAGTCGAAACGCGTTTCGAATGTAGTCGAACCATTGTTTTCAGCTAGCTCATTAGCAATGCGCTGATAATCTGTTGCATTTACAACGATAGTAACGTCTTTATGGTTTTTAGCTGCCGAGCGAACCATAGTTGGACCACCAATATCGATGTTTTCAACTGCATCTTCCATAGTGCAGTCAGGGTTTGCAACGGTATTAGCAAACGGGTAAAGGTTAACTACAACCATATCGATAGGAGCAATTGCGTGCTCTTCCATCACTGCGTCGTCAGTGTTGCGACGGCCTAGAATGCCACCGTGGATTTTTGGGTGTAACGTTTTAACACGGCCATCCATCATTTCTGGGAAGCCAGTGTGGTTAGAAACTTCAATTGCGTTTACGCCGTTGTCAGTAAGTAATTTAAACGTACCGCCAGTAGATAAGATTTCAACACCATGAGAAGCAAGAGTACGGGCGAATTCTACTATACCAGTTTTGTCAGACACGCTGATCAGGGCGCGGCGAACAGGTCGTAATGTATCCATTGATTGTATTTACCTTTGTGTAAAATATTTTAGTGTAGGTCGGATTTAATTCCGATGCTAATTACTTGGAACCGATCCCAAGCTAGTTCAGTAACCGTCGTTGAACTTGTCATTTACTTCGTTACTGTCAGTTCACTTCCATGTGCTCTGGGTTTTTAGGGCCCAGATTTAGAATCGAAGGCGTTTATGTCCATATTGCCCTACATGGAGCTAGGGTAAGGGAACAATGCAGGAGCACATTGTTCTAGCTTCGATTTACTTATGTCCATATAAGCAAAAAGCACCCGAGGGTGCTTTTGTAGGCGGTTAACCCGCCGAGTATTTTAGTTCATGCCGTAACGCTTTAGCTTTTTGCGTAAAGTACCACGGTTGATACCTAACATATTCGCCGCTCTTGTTTGGTTGCCGCGAGTGTATGTCATGATTTCTTCTAAAAGAGGCTTTTCTAACTCAGATAATACTAAGTCATATACATCTGTAGAGTCTTGACCGTTTAACGTTTGTAAGTAGTTACGAACTGCTTTTTTAACTTCGTTGCGTAATGGCTGAGGCTTATCCGCTGTTTGGATATGTGCGTTAGTAATGAACGGAGTTTGTACGTTTTGATCAAACATATTTTACTTCTTCTCTTTAAAAAATTATTAATTCTTTACTCGACTAGAACATGTCTAGTCTAAGTCCTACTAAATTTGGTCGAAATACCCATTTAACATATCGAATTGCTCGGCTGCAGACTCGATAGCGTTAAACGCCTTTCGAAAAGACCTATCCGTGTCCTGATCTTCTAGATACCAACCGACATGCTTTCTAGCTATGCGTGGCCCCATCACATCTCCATACAGTTGGTGCAAGTTTTCAACGTGCTCCAACATAATGCTGCGAACTTCTTCTTTCTCCGGCGGAGGCAGAATTTCTCCTGTTCGCAGATAGTGGTCAACTTCTCGGAAGATCCAAGGTCGACCTTGTGCTGCTCGTCCTATCATCAGGCCGTCAGCTCCGGTGTACTCCAACACCTTCTTGGCTTGCTCTGGCGAATTAATATCACCATTTGCAATCACAGGAATATTTACCGCTTCCTTGATCGCCTTAATTGTGTTGTATTCGGCTTGCCCCTTGTACATACATGCACGGGTTCGGCCGTGAATTGCTAAGCTCTGAATACCATTACGCTCGGCAATTTTTGCGATTTCAACACCATTACGGTTATCTGTGTCCCAGCCTGTTCTGGTTTTTAAAGTGACAGGTACTTTTACTGCCGCAACCACTGACTTAACAATTTTTTCTACTAAGTCTGGGTACTGCATCAAAGCTGAACCAGCCATTTTTTTATTCACTTTTTTTGCTGGACAACCCATATTGATATCAATGATTTGAGCGCCATTCTTTTCGTTAAAAATAGCGGCTTCAGCCATTAACTCAGGATCGGCTCCAGCAATTTGTACTGAACGAATACCTGTTTCACCCATGTGGTCCATTCGTGTCATGGACTTTTCTGTTTTCCAAACCTTAGGGTTAGAAGACAGCATTTCAGAAACGGCTAAGCCAGCACCCATTCTTCGACAAAGTTGTCTAAATGGTCTGTCCGTTACACCCGCCCATAGGGGCAACAACCAAATTGTTTTCAAGTGTGTAAGGACCAATTTGCATTAACTCTCATTTCCTCAATTTAGGCGAACAATCCGTCTGTCCAAAAAAAGGGCGGCAAGTATACTCATTGTGAACCAAAAATCAAAGGTTGTTTTTTAAACAATTTTTGCTTTTTTTATGCGCTCGCGTATTGACATTTATAAATCTGCGCAATTCGTATCTTATTGTTAGGGAATACCCTAAAAATAAGGCCTGTAGGACATTTTTTTGTTGACAAAAAATGGAGATGGTTTTAGGAAAATAAGTACAGCCGAAACTAAAATTTATGTAAAAAAATGTCAGTTAGCGAAAAAATTTTGCACTGAGCTAGAGCACAAAATTCACATTCGTTTATTTGGTTTCACATAAGGCACTATTTTAGCGCTTGTGAAAATCGTTTTCTGTATTCACTTGGTGTTAAACCATACTCTCTGGTAAAGACTTTTCTAAATGCATTAACGTTTTTGTAGACTTAATTTAGGTCGAGTATTGCAAGAGCTTAATAGTGATAGCCAATACAGACTATCACTTTATGACTTCTAATATTTGCTTAAAGGTGTTTGCTTTACTTGTTTGTTAGAAGCTGATAAATACCCATCTCAACGCTAGTAATATTGACACCCAATCTTCGCATATTGTCTATTGCAAGCGCTATGTTTGACTCTTTTCTAGAAGAGATGCAGTCAGATACAAGTTCAACTTGATAATTTTCAGCAAGCAACCCCTGTACGGTTTGATAAACGCAAATATGTGCTTCAATCCCGGCTACCAGCCAATGGCTTTTTATTTACTGAGGCTATTTTTTGTTTGATATGCGTTTCGGCAACGCCATTAAAGTAGTATTTTTCTAGAGGTTGGTAATTATTAAGCGCACTTTGAAGCTCTGGTGTTGTGCTTCCTAAGCCTTTGGGATTTTGTTCTAGTACTACGATTGGAATAGATAGTAATTGGCAGCTTTTGATTAACTTAATTGTGTTAGAGATAAGGGTATCGCTGTTGTTAACAAGCTGAGCAAGTTTGCCTTGGATATCAACCACTAATAAACCGTAATTATCTGCTGAGGTCATAACTCACCTACATATAGAAATGCATTTTGCAACTAGTATAGGCAGAAAAAAAGAAGTTGAGAGAAAGCTGAGTGAAGAGGATAAACCAGCTTAGTTACTTCGTTAATGTACCTGAGCTGGTTTAGTTTTGTTTGAGTTTTGATTAGTCGGCGTTATTAATTGTGCCGTCAATTCTTACCCATTCGTCTTTTTGCGTAATTGGGTTTAACTCAACTAAAGCTTGATACGCGCTTGACACATCGTCTGCCTGTTCTGCAAGGACACCTGAAAGTGCTAACAATGTACCTTGATGGCCGTATCCACAAATTACGTTTTTTAGCTCTTTTTAGTGGGGCTGCTAGGATATTCGCAACGATAACATCACAATCAAACTCTGGTGCATCTTCTGGTAAGTACACTTCTAGTTTATCTTGCACTTGGTTGCGTTCTGCGTTTTCCATAGATGCGGTAATTGCTTTAGGGTCAATGTCGATACCGATGGCGCGCTTTGCTCCAAGCTTCAATGCTGCGATGGCTAAAATGCCGCTACCACAACCCAAAGTCGAGCACGGTTTTGTCTGACAAGTCCATTTTCTCTAACCACTCCATACATAAAGCAGTTGTTGCGTGAGTACCTGTACCAAACGCTAGGCCTGGGTCTAGGATCACATTACAGGCATCTGGCTCTGGGATATCACGCCAGCTTGGACATACCCACAAACGTTGACCAAATTTAATTGGGTGGAATTATCCATCACCTCGCGTTCCCAATCTTTTATCTTCAACTTGCTCTACTTTATGGCTAAATTGGCCTTCGAACATGTCTTGTGCGATAGTATATTAGCGATGAATGCCATATCCGTGTTGGCGTCAAATAAGCCAACCACTGTAGAGGTTTTCCAATATTTCACATCACCGGGAAACAGTTCGAACACAGCCTCATTAGGGTCATTGGCAGTAAAAGTAACGGAAGCACTGCCTAGCTCCATTAATAGGTCAGAAATATCGTCAACGTATTCTGATTTAATTGCAAAGCGGATCTGAACCCAAGCCATGTTTGTCTCTTATTTGATTTAAAAATGATTGGCGCTAATTTTAACTTAACTATGACTTTACGTCATGGATGTTTTAAAATCGCCAGCATAATATTTATTGTCATTATGCGAGTGCTTCATGCTCAGTTATCGTCACGGCTTCCACGCTGGTAATCACGCCGACGTGATCAAACATCTTATTTATCAATATGTACTTAGTTACATGGGCAAAAAAAATAAGCCATTTTCAATTATAGATACTCACTCTGGTGCAGGCGCTTACAAATTAGAAGATGGCTTTGCCGATAAAAACAAAGAGTATGAAACGGGCATAGGTAAATTGTGGCAACAAACTCAAGCTCCTGAGTCAGTGTTAACTTATATTGATGCAGTAAAGCGCTTCAATCAAGAAAACGACTCTGCAACTTTATCACTTTACCCTGGTTCGCCTTGGTTTGCGCTTGATGCTATGCCTTTAGAAGGTAAAGCTTTTTTCCACGAATTACACCCTAGTGATTTCGACTTATTACGCCAGTTTGTAAGAACTAATCGTTACCGTAAAGCAATTCATGGTGACGGCTATAAAGAAAGTGTTGGCCTGTTTCCGCCGCCAAGCAAGCGTGGCGTTGTTATTGTTGACCCGCCTTATGAACTAAAGGATGACTACAACAAGGTTGTCGACTATTTGCAGCAAATGTGGAAACGCTTCTCTTCTGGCGTATATATGCTTTGGTATCCAGTCGTTGATAGAGAGCGCATTGATAAAATGGAACAACAATTAGCTAATTCAGGTATTAGCAATATTCAGCTATTTGAACTGAGCGTTGCAGCGGACACGGATGAAAGAGGTATGACAGGTTCTGGTATGATATTAATTAACCCTCCATGGACATTGAAACAAGAAATGGAGCAGGTACTACCTTACCTAGTTGAAACCTTAGCGCCAGAAGCTGGACATTACCGTATTGAACAATTAGTTAACGAGTAGCTTTGTTGCTTGCTCTTAGCTTTATTATTTCGGCGTTTAACTTTGGCAAAAGCGCTTTATTTTTTGCCAAGTAAGCATTTGATAAATAAATACCTAAGGGCATATTTACCTGTTGGAAAAGATGAAAGTCTTGCAAGCTAAGTTGCAAAGCTTTAAGTCTGTCCTTTAAGACTCGTTCTGAGATAAATATCGCATCAATTCTTTCACTGTGAATTTGTCTTAGCAAGGCCGTGATATCTTTAGTTGCCGCAATGGCGTAATAGTTATTGTCCAACAGCCAAGTGTGGGTGTTGGTATTTTTGATTGTTCCTACTCGTATCTCTTTATCAGCAATCAAAGCGCGATAATTTCTATTTTCTCGTTTTAATAAAAACCAGCTCCAAGTATTGTTGTCTATTGGTGCGGAAATTTTGCCTATTTTGTCTCTATTCGCATTTTGTGAGGCTGGTAGGACGCCGTCTATGATGTTTTTTTGCAAGCGAGCAAAGCCACTACCGTGACTTTCGACCGGTATAAACTCAATATTTAACGCCAAGCGCTCAGCCAATTGAGAAAAAAATACAATACTGCTGCCCTTTGCTTCGCCATTAACCGTATAAGAATATGGCTTAAACTCGGGGTAACCAAGTTTCAGTTCTTTGCTTTGAGCCGAAAAAGAAAACAACAGCGCGATGGAAAATAAGCTGTAAAAATAACGTTTCATTTTTTCATGTTGTTTTTTTGTTCACTTGACTATAAAAGATTGCTTTGTTTTTGCCAATTGCTATAAATGAAATCGACTTAAGGATTGCTACCTAATTGAGGAAGAAAATGAATACTAAACTTAAAACAATAATAAAAAGTTCGACGCTTGCTTTTGCCATGATGTCGGCAGCTGTATCTGCAGGAGCAGACGTTAGTAAAATTAAAGAAGCGGTAATGGACCCTGCTCGTGCAGCTCAGAGCGCGCGTGATGAGTTCCGTAACCCAGCTGAAACGTTAGAGTTTTTCGGTTTAAAGCAAGACATGACTGTGATTGAAATCAGCCCAGGCGGCGGCTGGTATACATCAATCTTAAACCCTGTTGTTAAAGACAATGGTAAGCTAATTGGTGCTCATTTCTTTATTGATGATAAAGCACCTGGCTTTTACAAAAAAAGCCTTGATGGGTTTAAGAAAAAAGTAAAAGAAAACCCATTGTTCAAAGGGGTAGAAATTGCGGCATTTCATCCAACCAAAGCATTAGAGATCGCACCAGAGAACTCGGCTGACATGGTGTTAACATTCAGAAATTTGCACAATTGGTACATGGCAGCGGATGATGAAGGTGTGCTTAATTCATTTAAAGCCTTTCATCGTGTGTTGAAAAAAGGCGGTGTGTTAGGTGTTGTTGAACACCGTATGCCTGAAAAACTAGACCAAGAAGAAAATAAACGTTCTGGTTATATGAAGCAGTCTTATGCAATTGAGATGGCGAAAAAAGCGGGCTTTAAGTTAGTAGCGGCTAGTGAAGTTAACGCTAATGAAAAAGATACTGCTATGCACCCAAGAGGTGTTTGGACATTGCCACCTAGATTAGCATTAGGTGATGAAGATAAAGAAAAGTATATGGCAATTGGTGAAAGTGACCGTATGACTTTGAAGTTTGTTAAAAAATAACAAATTTATTAATTTAGAGACGCGGCTATAAGCCGCTTTTTTATTGGCTTAATTCGGCCAGTGCCAACTTGGTGTCGTTAACAAATCTTGTCCTTTCACTAGGGTTTCACCAAATTGCTTATCTAACTCAATAGAATTGCATTGTGGATGTCGCTTCAGCGATTCAATCAGCGGTTTAGCATGAGAAACTACCCAAACTTGTGTCGATTCTGACGCTTTAATAATTAAGTTAGCAAGCGCAGGTAGTAAATCTGGATGGAGGCTTGTTTCGGGTTCGTTTATTACCATCAGAGAAGGAGGCCTTGGAGTTAGCAATGCTGCAACCCATAACAAATAACGCAAGGTGCCATCTGACAATTCTTTACCCGTTAGTGGTCGCAACAGTCCATGTTGGTAAAACAACAAACTGAAATGACCATCTTCAGTGACTTGAACTTTCAATTTAGCACCAGGAAAAGCGTCATCGACCGCATCTGCTAATGCTTGGTCATCCCCAATCTCGATAATGGTTTGTAATGCAGCAGCCAAATCTGAACCGTCATGACTTAAAACTAAGGTTCGAGTGCCTAGTTGAGGTAGTCTTGTCGGAGCTTCGGAGTCAGTTCTAAAGTGGTCGTAGAAGCGCCATTTACTAATAAAGTCACGCATTAATAAAACTTCAGGTGCAGATGCAGGGTCGGCAACTTGAGTAAATATACTTTCAAACATAGGCATATGAGTGTTTATGACCTGCCATTTTCGCCCGTCCCGCACTTTAACCATGGTATCTTTACGTTCGACTAACGATGATGCCACGCGGTAACTAAGCCCTTGCCAAATGGCCTCGCGTTTTATTTCTGGATCTAAATTGAAGGCGCTAGGGTAGGGCACTGGAGGCGTAACTCCTAAAGCGACCGAGTAACTAAATTGCTCTCCAGCAAAACCCAGTTTCAGTCTTTTACCACTGTTGTTGTGATTGCCTTGCACTTCGACTTCACCACGTTGCATTGCACCAGTGATCTCTTTAGGTCCGGCCCAATAAGTCGAATCTAAGCCGCCTTCACGAGCGAGTGCATTAATGACTCCGCCTTTAGCTGTTTCTGCTAATAACCTTAACGCTTTATATGTATTTGACTTGCCACTGCCATTTGGGCCTGTAACCAAATTGAGCTGTTGTAAGGGGATCACTACATTTTGCAAAGAGCGGTAGTTGGAAATGGCTAGGGTATGTAGCAAAGTATTTTCCTCGAACGGCCGACTTGAAGTTGCACCTCAGGGGGCGAATAAGATGACAAAGTAGGAGCACATTGTCTTTATTGTAAAGTTGTAAGCTATAACAACAAAAAAAGCCAATGCTTTCACATTGGCTTTCATTCAAATTAATTCAGCAAATAGAGTTTAATACTTTTATTAACAGTTGCTTCAGGCAAACAACTTAGTAATAAAGCCCTCTCTTGCTGTTTTACAAGACTAGTGAAGACCAGCCATGTACTTAGATAAGATCTCGATATCTTTGTCTGTTAATTTAACAGCGATATCACGCATCATGCCGTTTTTGTCGTTCGCACGAGCGCCTGAACGGAATTTTTCTAACTGTGCTTTGATGTAGTCAGGATGCTGGAAAGAAACCTTCGGGAAACCTGCTAAGCTGTGACCTACACCACGTGGACCGTGACAAGCGATACATGCTGGAATACCACGTTCCATATCACCACCACGATATAAGTATTGACCAGCTTCAACTACATCTTCTGGAGTCTCGCCCGCAGACATAGTTTGAGACGAGAAGTAAGCGGCTAAGTCTTTCATATCTTGATCTGATAACGCAGCGACCATACCTGCCATTACTGGATCTTGGCGAGTGCCAGATTTAAACTCTTTTAATTGTTTATAAATATACTCAGCGTGTTGGCCAGCAATTTTAGGATAAATAGTTAATGCACTATTACCGTCTGTACCGTGACAAGCAACACAAGTTGCTGACTTAGCCTTGCCAGCTTCTGCGTCACCTTCAACTGCTTGTGCTGAGGCTACAAGTCCTAAAAGCATGGTAAGAGTAAATGCAATTTTTCTCATAGTGTGGTCTCTGTAAATTAAAAGTTGTCTCCGCTTCCCTTTGTCTATGAAGCTGTTCACGCAAAGAGTATAATGCGCGTATTCTACACCAAATGGCAAAATGTGAAACAGTGATTTTGGAGTATATTTGATCCAAGTTATTGAATTTCGATAAATAGCCATAAATTTATTGAGGAAAAGCGGTGTCTAAATCAATTATTAACTATAGAAAGGCTGAATTTTTGACCTCAGCCCCCGATATTCGACGTCTGCCAGCTGACACTGGTTACGAAGTTGCCTTTGCTGGTCGTTCAAATGCGGGTAAATCTAGCTCGCTTAATACGCTTACTGAGCAAACCGGTTTAGCAAGAACCAGTAAAACGCCTGGTCGAACGCAATTAATTAACGTGTTTGATTTGGGTAATGAGAGAAGATTAATCGATTTACCAGGCTACGGCTTTGCAAAAGTACCGTTAGCAATGAAGCTAAAATGGCAAAAGTCTTTGTCTGAATACCTACAAAAGCGAGACTGCTTAAAAGGTTTAGTTGTACTAATGGATATCAGACACCCAATGAAAGACCTTGACCAAGATCTTATATATTGGGCAGTAGATGTAGGTTTACCTGTTTTAGTATTACTTACAAAGTGCGATAAATTGAAGTCAGGAAAACGTAAAGCTGAGCTATTAAAGATCCGTGAAGCGTCTTTAGCCTTCCAAGGTGATGTAACGGTTGAGCTATTTTCTTCATTGAAGAAAATTGGTGTACCTCAGCTTTCTAGAAAGCTAGACGAATGGTATCAAGCTAAAGACCTACTAGAACCTGTTGAGCAAGAAGAACAAAAGCCTCAAGAGTAACTCTTTTCCTTCCTTTATATAGAAGCAGCCATAAAGGCTGCTTTATCTTTGATAAAAGCTAGATCGATCAAAGCACGCCAGATCCAACTTCGTTTGCTAGATCGCTACGCGCCAGAAATAGTTTGAAGCTTAGCTGCAATTTTAAGTGGGTGTCTTTCTAAAAGGAGAACCGTTCTAACAGGCGAAGCCTGATCTGCTGAAGAAGCTAGATCGAGCAGAGCTCGCCAGATCCAACTTCGTTTGCTAGATCGCTACGCGCCAGAAATAGGTTGGAATTTAGCTGTAATTTGAAGTGTTGTTTTTTCTAACAGGCGAAGCCTGATCTAGCACGAAGTGATCTAGCAGGCATAGTCTGATCTAAATAAGGGGCACACGAAATCATTCGGGCAGTCGTTCTATTTCGTCCATGAAACCACGATGTATATGGATATACTGAGTGCCAGTTGTTTGTCTGGAACAAACTTGGCCGACATACCTTTTGGTTTTCTATTTCGGGGGCGAACTATGAAGATATGAGTTGTGGGAACTGCTGTCACCGAAGGCGATTACGTCCCTGTAGCTTCGGTGTACCCGAAGTCATTCGGGCAGTCGTTCTTTTTCGTCCATGAAACCACGATGTATATGGATATACTGAGTGCCAGTTGTTTGTCTGGAACAAACTTGGCCGACATACCTTTTGGTTTTCTATTTCGGGGGCGAACTATGAAGATATGAGTTGTTTGTAAAAGGGAACACGAAGTTATTCGGGCAGTCGTTCTTTTTCGTCCATGAAACCACGACATACCTACATCCTGTAGGCAAAAAAAAACCGACGCTCAAAAGCATCGGTCATAGCAAACGGGGAGAGGCTATAAATATCTTGTCAAATATCAACAGGGTCAACTCATAAGAGAGACAATGCATATAATATCCGAGTTTAATAAAAAGTAAAGTCTTTACTCTAAAAAAATTGAGTTTTTATCCAAATTAACTGTAACTTAATGAAATTAATGAAAATAACTTTCTTTGTTTTTTCATATCCATTGGCAGTTGCATTAATCAATGTCAGTGTATTCAGCAAATTATCTAGATAAATAAAGACTTAGTGGTAAATACCTACAAAAGGAAGACTGTTCTTAGCAGTAGAAGAAAGTCAGTCGTTTTATTACGCAATAGTTTAAAGCTTAGCTTATTTATCTGTTTGTATAACCGTTCACCAATAATTGTTTATAAATTATTCTCTACATTAGATGTGCGTTTTTGTTTGCTGATAAGTGAGGTTAGTTTGGCGTTAACTTAGTGGGGATACTTTCATCCATTACGAGCCGTCGCTCATTTTGAGTTAGATTGGAGTTGTTGGAGACTGGGCACACGAACCTGTTACCGTCCATGGTGGTTGACCAACAAGGAAGTTGTGAATGCCGGTAATTTGTCGGGAACAAATACGGCCGATGTACCTATATGTATGAAGGCCGCCGAAGGCGAATACATCGAACAGTTTTACCTTCATCCATTGCGAGCCGTCGCTCATTTTCGTCCATGAAATGCGATGTATATGTACATACTGAGTGCCAGTAGTTTGTCTGGAACAAACTTGGCCGACATACCTATATCCCTGCGGGCACACGAACCTGTTACCGTCCATGGTGGTTGACCAACAAGGAAGTTGCGAATGCCGGTAATTTGTCGGGAACAAATACGGCCGATGTGTTTATATGTATGAAGGCCGCCGAAGGCGATTACGTCCATGTATCTTCGGCATACCCGCATCCCTGCGGGCAAAAAAAAGCCCCGTCTTGGTTAAGACGGGGCGGCAATAAATAAAGCCTGTAATAAATAAGAGACTCCAAAGCTAGTTAGAGTCTCTTATTTGTACCCTACAGCTAAAGATAATAGTCAATGCTCAAATAATAGCAAGTTTTTTGTAATTTAATTACATAATAAAATTACATTTTAGTGGGCTTGTTCCCAATTATCCCCTTTACCAGCTTCGGCAATTAACGGAACATTCAGCTCTGCAGCACTTTCCATTAGCTTAGTTAGTTCAGGAATATAGTCTGCAACCTTGCTTTGCTCAATTTCAAATACAAGTTCATCGTGTACTTGCATGATCATTTTGATCCCTGTGCGTTCAGGTTGAGATATCCAGTTGTGCACTAATAACATTGCTTTCTTAATGATATCAGCCGCTGTACCTTGCATTGGAGCATTGATAGCTGCTCGCTCTGCAGCCTTTCTTCTTGGTACATTTCGCGCTTTGATATCTGGCAAGTACAAGCGTCGACCTTGTAGTGTTGCAACATAACCTTGCTCTTCGGCATTTTTTCTTGTTGTTTCCATGTAGTCTAAAACTCCAGGGAAACGTTCGAAATATTTGTCAATGTATGACTGAGCTTCGCCTCTTGGAATGCCTAGTTGTCTAGCTAAACCAAACGCTGACATGCCGTAAATTAAGCCAAAGTTAACTGCTTTTGCAGCTCGTCTTTGGTCGCTAGTAACTTCATCGAAAGGCGTAGCAAATACTTCAGATGCTGTGGTTCTATGAATATCTAAGTTATTGGCAAAAGCGTCTAATAAAGCTTTATCACCGCTTAGATGTGCCATGATCCTTAGTTCGATTTGTGAATAATCGATCGCTACCATTTCGTAGCCAGCTTCAGGAACAAATGCTTCGCGGATCCTTCTGCCATTGTCATTACGAATTGGAATATTTTGTAAATTAGGATCAGTTGAACTTAATCTACCTGTCGCTGCAACAGCTTGATGGTAAGAAGTATGTACTCGGCCTGTAGATTTGATCATCAGTGGTAACTTATCTGTATAAGTTGACTTAAGTTTGCTCAAGCCTCTGAATTCCATCAACACTTGTGGTAGTTCGTGACCGTCATGAGCCAATTCAACTAATACTTCTTCAGCTGTAGAAGGCGCACCTTTAGGTGTTTTCTTGATCACAGGTAATTCTAGTTTTTCAAAAAGAATGTGTTGTAGCTGTTTGGTTGATGCAAGGTTAAAGCTTTCACCAGCAATCTCATGAGCCTTCGATTCAAGCTCTTGCAGCTTATTGGCAAATTCTGCACTTAGAGCATGTAACTGGTCTGCATCTATTAGTACGCCTGTTTGCTCAACGCTTGATAAAACGTTTACCAGTGGCAGTTCAACTTCATTAAATAGCTTATTTAAGCTTTCATGTTTGCTTAGCTGCTGCTCGAAATAGAAAAACAACTGCAAGGTAATAGCTGCATCTTCAGCCGCATATGGTGCAGCTTGTTCTAGCGCAATTTGATTGAAAGTAAGCTGTTTTACGCCTTTACCAGCGATCTCTTCGAATGAAATGCATTTATGGCCAAGGTATTTTAACGCTAAGCTATCCATATCGTGCTTAGTTGCTGTGCTGTTAAATACGTACGATTGCAACATGGTATCAGCGTGAATATTTTCGATTTGGATATCGTATTTATGCAGAACGTTGTTATCGTACTTTAAATTTTGACCAACAATTTTTAGTTCTTTATTTGTTAGAAGCTCAATAAGATCAGTTTTAATAGCTTCTAAAGAAAGTTGTTCTGGTGCATCAACATAATCGTGAGCTAGCGGTACATATATAGAAGCAATTTCTTTGTCTTCTTGCCAAGCAAATGATAATCCGACAAGTTGAGCTTCCATGTAATCTAATGAAGTGGTTTCCGTATCAAACGCAGCAAGGCCTGCGGCTTTGATTTTTGCAACGGCATTTGACCACTGTTGTTGTTCGAAGATCACCTGATGATCTTGCAGTGGTAATTTATCTTCTACCGTTTCTGCTTCAACTTCATTTGCATTTGATTCAGCAGCAACAGCTTGAGCAGCAGAATTGCCAGCCAATACTTCAGCCAACCAACGCTTGAATTCACACTCTTTATATAGCTCAGCTAGCTTAGCTGTATCCGGTGCTTGCACTATCATCTCGTCATTACTAATGCCGTGCTCAACATCTAGCTTGATCGTGGCTAATTGGTAAGAAAGTTGAAGCTGCTCTTCGTTGTCTTGCAACTTGGCAGACATTGTTTTAGAGCCTCTAAAGCCAAGACCTGCAACTTGATCTAAGTTTTGGTAGATGTTTTCGATGCTACCTAAGCCTTGCAATAAAGCGACCGCTGTTTTCTCACCTACACCAGGTACACCTGGGATGTTATCTACTTTATCACCCATTAAAGCTAAGTAGTCGATGATCAATTCAGGGCCAATACCAAATTTATCAACAACCCCATCTGGCGTCATGATGGTATTAGTCATGGTATTGATCAAGGTCACCTTATCGTTAACCAACTGCGCCATGTCTTTATCACCAGTACTGATCAAGACGTGATTACCTTGCTCAGCTGTTCTTGCGCCATAGTACCGATAACATCATCGGCTTCTACGCCTTCAATAGCGACAAGAGGTAGTCCCATGGCTTTGATGATCTTATGGATAGGCTCAATCTGATATCTAAGATCGTCTGGCATAGGTGGACGGTTGGCCTTGTATTCACTGTACATTTCGTTTCTGAAAGTAGGCCCTTTAGCGTCAAATATCACGACCATTTTTTTAGGCTGATATTGACGTACTAGGCTTTTAAGCATGTTAACCACACCATAAATGGCACCAGTTGATTCGCCCTTTGAGTTGGTTAAGTGCGGTGGAGCATGATAGGCACGAAATAAATAGGAAGAACCGTCGACTAATATAATGGGTTTATCTACAGATGAATCGCTAGTGTTAGACATGTGGATTATTTCCAGAACGATGTTAATAAAGTGGTGAATAAAAAACTCACAAACAGGCGTAAGCCCCCAATTGCTTGGCGACTAGAAAAATATGAGTAGTGTGAATAAAAATACATACTTGTGGATAAGTTTGTTGGTAATTCCACAAACAGAATAAATAAGATTGTTGAATACGGCTACAATTTATTATTTTTATTATTCTTGCTATAAAGAGTCTGCGCTCCGATTTTGTTTTTATTTTTATTCCATTTTTGTTCAGCAATATAATGCTGAGAATCACGACCTCAAAAAAGAGGATCGATAATCTACACAGATTTGATCCTAGGATCTAGCATTTTCTTTTAATTTTTTATTCTTTGTATATATTTTAATAAAACTAAAAACTATATGGTTGATTTTTAGCCAGCTTGAAGGCCATTCGTTTTGATCTAGGTGAATTTATAAATCAATAATTTTAGACAGGTTATTCCATTCTTGGTGGATTACGGGATACAATAAGCGCCAAGAGACAACTTATGAATTAATATATTGAGTGAGCGCACAATGAAAAAAATGCTGATTACACTACTTCACGTTAGCGTCAATTTTTGCTGTACAAGCGGCAGAGTCTGACAAGTCTGAAATTGAAAAGCCGAATCAAGCCTGTTGGTGAAATTTATTTAGCTGGTGCTGCGCCAGCTGAAGTTGCAGCTGCTCCAACTGGTCCTAAGTCTGGTGCTGACGTTTACCAAGTCTTCTTGTTTTGCATGTCACGGTACTGGCGCAATGGGCGCTCCAAAGAAAGGTGATGCAGCTGCTTGGGAAGCTCGTGTAGCTCAAGGTATGGATGTATTATTAGATCACGCTATTAAAGGTTTCAATGCAATGCCACCAAAAGGTACTTGTATGGCGTGTTCAGATGATGAAATCAAAGCGGCAATTGATTTCATGCTTGAATAAAGCTTTTCAACCGTTTACACAAAGGGCGTATAAACGCCCTTTTTTATTTTCTGACTTCTATCTCTTTTCTCAGACTAAAGCTGTACATAAACTTTTCAATTAGAACAGGTATTTTAGAGTTAATATAAATGAAGTTAGTGATGAAAAGGTTGTAATTATGCCACCTTTTTTATTGCAAACTTTTACCTGTTAGGAGTATCCTAGGCGCATAATAATAATTAAGCAGCGCGCTAAAATATGGAAGTTAGTGATCGCAAGATCAGTAGACTAAATTACCTAGTCAAGCAATTAAAAAAGATCCGCTCGGTTCAGGGTGGACTTCTGCAGCTGTCTGAATTAGCCAGTAAGGTTCAAGATCTTACTGAGTTTTACCCGCAATTAAATCATGTCGTCTCATCCATTTTACCCGCTGATAACTTTTATATTGCGCTAGAAAACCATGAACAGCAGCTTGAGTTGGTTTATTTTGTCGATGAGAAAGACGACTCAACCTTGCCTGAAGCTAATGGTATTGAGAACGGAATAACTGGTTATGTTTATGCAACTGGTCAGTCTATTTTGTGTGATAGAACAGGCTATTTTGACATGGTTCAAGATGGCAAGTTTGCTAAGTTAGGGTCTGAACCTGAATTTTGGTTTGGCGTGCCGTTAAAAAGAGGTAACCGTTGTATTGGTGTTATGGCGGTACAGTCCTATTCACCGATAAAGACAATTAACGAACGAACCGTTGCTTTGTTTGAGCATCTTGGTTCGCATCTGATGACGGCGATCAACCGGATCAAACGAAGAGAGTTCTTAGTACAAGAAGTAAAGCGACAAACAGCCGATCTGCAAAATATCAACCTCGACTTACAGCATCAAATTAAACAGAGAAAACAGGCTGAACGCCTGCAGCAAGTGTTATTTCAGATATCGGAAATTAGTGCATCCAATTTAAAAATGGAAGACTTCTACAAAAGCCTACATTCAAGCCTAGCGCAACTTATGGATGTTAAAAACTGTTATATCGCTTTGTTAGAAGATGACATGTTGAGTTTTCCATTCTTTGTCGATAAATATCGCGCGCATTGTGCTACCCGCAAAATGGTAAATGGCTTAACCGAATACACGATCAAGCATAAAACTTGTCAATTGATTGATAAGAGCCGAGCCGAAGAGCTTGAAAATCAAGGGTTAGTATCTCGACAAGTGGCTCTGGATATCCATGTTTCAACATGTTGGTTGGGGGCTCCACTGATCATCGACGAGCAAGTTATCGGTGTTATTACTGTGCAGTCTTATGACAATGAAAGTGATTACACCGACCAAGATCTGCAGTTGTTGAATTTTGTATCCCATCATATTGCCCGAGCTATTGAACGCAAACTGGCATCGCAAGCTTTGCAGCAAAGTTACGATGAATTAGAGAAAAAGATATCTGAGCGAACACAAGAGCTACGTCAAGCTAACTTGTTCTTACGTCTACAAGTGGACGAAAGGAAAAAAGCAGAGCAAAAGTTATTTTATCAAGCCAATCACGATGCGTTGACCGGGCTACCGAATCGCTCCTGTTTTTTGACTAAGGTGGAACAAACTTTAGCCCGTGCTAAACGCCACCCTGAACATAAATTTGCTTTATTATTTATTGACTTAGATAACTTTAAACAAATAAATGATAACCATGGTCACCAAGCAGGTGACGAATTCTTGATAGAGGTAAGCCAGCGTTTAAGCGAGTCAGTCAGAGATAACGATGCCGTTGCTCGATTAGGCGGTGATGAATTTGTTGTGTTATTGGATCTGATCCCAAACAACGGCTTAGCTGAAGATATCGCAGCACGAGTGATTGAAAAGATCGCGGTTCCATACCAACTTAAAAGCTGTGAGGTGAGTTCTGGCGCGAGTGTTGGTATTGCTATGTTTGAGCGAAAATACCACGACGTTGAATCGATCATGCAAGATGCTGATTTAGCTATGTATCAAGCAAAAGCATTGGGTCGGGGTCAATTCGTTGTGTTCGAGCCAAGTATGAGAGTGGAGACTAAACAAGACAATTTGGTGCAGCTGATGCAACAATCGTTAAATGATGGTTTGTTGACTTTAGAGGCTGAGCCAATCGTTTCTCAATCTTCAGAGCAAGTCAGTTGTCAGTTTGTACACGCTAACTTCGTTGCGTCAGAAATACAAAAGCTAGACCGAGCAGATTGGTTTAGCCAATTGGAACATTATGGCCTAATGGCTAGCTACGACTATCAGCAGCTTGAATTGTTTGACAAAAATGAAGCGGCGCGTTCGTCAGTTTCTATGCTGCAGATCAGCAGTCATCATTTAACTCATTTAAAGTTGACTAAATCTTTAGTGAATAAGTTGAGTCAGCTTTCAAACCCTAGCTCTTTGTGCTTGATGTTCAGCGAAGCTGAATTGATCCAATTAAAAGATCCTCATTTAGCGAACATTAAACAGCTTAAACGAGCTGGCGTTAAAGTGGGAATTAATCGTTTTGGTGAAGCTAACATGACGTTAGGTTTGTTAGCTAAAGTCGCAGTGGATGTGATTGTATTCGATCACAAGCTAATAAAATCGGTTGCAGCTAATCCTGCTGAGTTTGCTTTGCTTTCTGCTGCAATTGACTTGTGTGGTCAGTTTAGAATTCGTCCTATACTTGCAGGCATAGAGCGAGAGCAGCACCGACAAAGAGCCAATCAGCTTAATGTCGACCTTATTACAGGCCCATATATTACTCGACAATTGCAGCAGCAAAATGCTGAGTCACTAACGATTCAACATCGCGCGTAAATTAGCAATATTAGCTTTGTTCTTTTCTTTTCTTTGTTGCTCAGGCACGGCTTGGCCTAATTTCTCCCAACGCAGATCTTTTTGATCCAACTCATCTAAAAATCGAGATGGTTCGGTAAAGATAGTCTCACCATATTGTCTACGCTCTTTTGCCATTGTTAAGGTAAGCTCACGTTGCGCCCTAGTGATGCCAACATAAGCTAAACGTCTTTCTTCTTCGATATTATCTTCGTCGATGCTGGATTGATGCGGTAGCAACCCTTCTTCCATCCCAACCATAAAGACATAAGGGAATTCCAAACCTTTTGAAGCATGCATGGTCATAAGCTGAACTTGGTTGTCTGCTTCGTCTTCTTCGTTGCGCTCCATCATGTCTCGAAGCGCAAGTTTGTTTACCACTTCGGCTAATGTTAAAGGATCGTGTTCATCGTCACCTTGTAACATTTGCGTTACCCAAGAATACAATTCACTGACGTTTTTCATTCGCATTTCCGCCGCTTTGGGGCTAGAACTGGTTTCAAATAACCAATCTTCGTAATGAATGCCTTTGATCAGATCTTTTACGGCTTCTAGTGGCTCACTGCGCTGCATTTGATCGGAAAGTTCCACGATCCAACGAGTAAAGTACATGATGGCTGATTTGGCTTGGCCGCTGACCATAGCCAAAAAGTCGGTATCAAATGCCGCTTCAAACAAGCTGATATGTTTATCATTCGCTAAATGGCCTAGCTTTTCCAAAGTTGCTGGGCCTATTTGTCTTCTTGGCGTATTAATAATTCGTAAAAACGCATTATCGTCATCTTGGTTCACTAGTAGTCTCAAGTAAGCCATGATGTCTTTGATCTCTGCTCGTGAGAAAAATGACGTACCACCGCTGATCTTGTAAGGAATACGGTTGGTCATCAATAGTTTTTCAAAGATCCTACTTTGATGGTTACCACGATATAAAATAGCGTACTCACCATAGTGAGTTTTTTGGGTAAATCGGTGTGCGATGATCTCGGCAATAACCCTTTCAGCTTCGTTGTCTTCATTCTTAGTTTGAATGATCTTAATCGGCTTGCCGTATTCCATATTGGTTTTTAATTTCTTGTCGAATACGTGTGGGTTTTTATCAATGAGTACGTTTGCAGCATTTAGTACACAACCAACAGAACGGTAGTTTTGTTCTAGCTTGATCAGATTCAAAGATGGGAAATCTTTGCTCAGTAATACTAAGTTTTGCGGCTTGGCACCACGCCAAGAATAAATCGACTGGTCGTCATCACCTACCACGGTAAACTTTGCTCTTTGTCCAACTAGTAACTTAACCAGTTCATATTGACTGGTATTGGTATCTTGGTATTCGTCAACTAGGAGGTATTGAATACGCTGTTGCCAGCGCTCTCTAACTTCTTGGTTCGTTTTGAACAATAGGGTGGGGATCAAGATAAGATCATCAAAGTCTAAAGCGTTATATGCCCTTAATTGCGATTGATACCTTTGATACAGCTCAGCATATAGCAAGTCTTCTGAGTCGGTTGCATTGGCTATCGCCATCTTTGGTAAGACTAAGTCGTTTTTCCAGTTTGAGATCTTATTGATCAACTTATAAATACTTTCTTTGTCTTCATCTAACTCAGGCTCTGTTAGCTCTTTTAATAGTGCAAAGCAGTCTTGATCATCAAACAGTGAAAAATTCTTTTTAAAACCTAGCGTTTTAATTTCTCGTTTGATCACTTCTAAGCCTAAAGTGTGGAAGGTGGAGATCTTCAAACCTTTGGCTTTTTCTTTATCAATTGACTGGCCAACCCTTTCTTTCATCTCTCGGGCCGCTTTGTTGGTAAAGGTCACGGCAGCAATGGATTTTGCTGATAACCCCACCTCTTCAATCAAATAAGCAATTTTGTTGATGATCACGCGTGTTTTGCCTGAACCTGCACCTGCAAGTACCAGACATGGTCCATCGACATAAGTCACAGCTGCTTGTTGTTCAGGATTTAATTGCATGATCACCGCCTAGAAAAAAACAGCGCGCAGTTTAGCAAAGTTTGCGCTAGATAAACATTTTCTGCCGCGGATCTTGTGTTTATTTGCTGTATAAATCCCCAAGCGAAAAATGCGCTAAACTGTAACTTTCTCGGTCGGTTAAGTTGGAAGCGAATGAAGGCAGTTTCTATCAAATTATCTGCACTGTCTTTGTGTTTGATTTCATTATTGTTTTCGCACATAAATTACGCTCAGATAACGCTAGAACAAGAGTTGGTATTGCAACAGTTAAGAGTACTCTCAGCAGATGATATGGCAGGTCGAGAAGCACCATCAAAGGGATATGAGAAAGCTAAGTCCTTTATTATCGAACAATTTAAGCAACAAGATTTATTAGCTTTTAAACAATATGCCAATTACCAACAGCCGTTTCTATTTGGCTCAGCAGACGTGGTTGGAACCAATATCATTGGTTATATTGCAGCTAGTAAGTATGTCGATAAGTATTTGTTATTAACAGCGCACTACGACCATTTAGGAGCGAAAGGAAAAAGGGTATTTAATGGTGCTAACGACAACGCATCAGGTGTTATTGCTTTACTTAGTTTGATGAAACATTTTTCGATCACTTTACCTTTGTACAATTTAGTTTTTGTCGCGACAGACGCCGAAGAGTCTGGTTTACATGGAGCCAAATACCTTGCTAAGCATTTACCAATAGCAAAAGAACAAATACTGCTGAATATCAATTTGGATATGATTGGTGATGGCGGTAACAGAAATACTTTGTACTTTATTCATTCTAACAAGACTACAGACGTAAAAACGACGATAAAAAGGGTGGCTAATGAAGTGCGAACAGAGCAGTTTAGAGTGAGAAAATTTCGTCCTTTTGCTAATCGTTTATCAGGCTCTGTTCGAACGGTTGATTGGAAAAACGCCAGTGACCATGCAGCGTTTCGACGAATAGGGATACCTTATCTATACTTTGGCACTCAAGTGAACAAAGTTTACCATACTGAAAAAGATGATTTTGCTCGCATAGATAAAGACTTTTTCCTTGCCTCTGTTCTGACCATTATTAAAATAGTAGAGCAATTACAATACCTTGAGCCTAACGCCTTGTCTGCAACAGGCAGTAAGTAGTCGATAAAAGGAGCCGATAAAGGCAATGAGACCCTTATTTCCAGAGATCCAAATTAATAACAGCTTGCATTTAGATGTGGGTGATGGTCATCAACTTTATGTTGAGCAAAGTGGTAACCCTGATGGCATACCTGTGATTTATTGTCACGGTGGACCTGGTGGAGGCAGTGATCCTGTATATCGTCGCTTTTTCGATCCTGAAAAATATAGGATCATTTTGTTTGACCAAAGAGGTTGTGGCCAGTCTAAGCCTCATTGTGCTAGCGACATAAATGCGATTTGGCATAACACCAGTATTGATTTGGTTAAAGACTTAGAAAAGATACGACAGCACTTATCGATAGATAAATGGCTAGTAGCTGGTGGTAGCTGGGGTTCGACATTAGCGTTATTGTATGCTCTTGAGTTTCCACAAGCCGTATCTGGATTAATTTTAAGAGGCATTTTCCTTGCTAGACAGCAAGATGTGGACTGGCTATTTTCAGACAAACAAGGGGCAAGCCAAATATTCCCTGAGTTCTTCACTGACTTTATTAAAGGCCATGAGTTCAGTACAACACAAGAACTATTAGAGAGCTACTATGAACAGCTAACTGGTGATAACGATCTGGTGCAGTTAGCTGCAGCGAAGCAGTTTTGTGCATGGGAAGGCAGGATCGCTAAACTAAGATCGCCAAGCCAAATCCCTCAGATCAAAAATAAAGAAGCAATTGCCATTGCTTTGCTTAATTGTCATTACTTCACCAATAACTCATTTATCTACGAGCATGAAATTATCAGCGAAATTGATCGCATTCGTGATATTCCTGGATACATTATTCATGGTCGTTATGATGTAGTGTGTAAAACGGAAGGAGCGGCTGAACTGGCTCGTCATTGGTCAAATGGTAAATTAGAAATCGTACCGGCAGCAGGGCACAGTTGTTTAGAGCCTGGGATCCAAGATGCGTTATTGAGAGCATCAGACGAAATGGCAGTATTTTTGGAGAGTAACAAGTGATAGGACTAATACAAAGAGTAAAGTCAGCAAAAGTTGAAGTAAACGGCGAGTGTATAGGGTCGATAAATAACGGTTTGTTGGTTTTATTAGGCGTTGAACGTGAAGACGATAAAGCAAAAGCCAAGCGTTTAATGGAAAGGATCACAAGTTACCGAGTATTCTCTGATCAAGATGGCAAAATGAATTTAAATGTGCAGCAAATTGAAGGAGAATTGTTAGTAGTATCGCAATTCACTCTAGTTGCAGACACGAAAAAAGGCACTAGACCTGGATTCTCTAGGGGGGCTAGCCCTGAGCTAGGTAATGAACTTTATCAATACTTTGTTGAACAGTGTAAAACCACAGGACTAAAAGTTGAAACTGGTGAGTTTGGTGCAGATATGCAAGTCAGTTTAGTTAACGATGGCCCTGTGACCTTTAGTTTGGAAGTGTAAAGGCAATATCATTTATGAAATAAGGCAGCGTCATTGCTGCCTTGTTTATTTTCTTTCAGTCGAGCGAGCTTTTGGCGGTCTATTTGCTGGAATATCGCTACCTGTACCTTCATAGATAATTTGATTTCTACCTGATTCTTTTGCTTCATAAAGCAGTTCATCGGCTTTATTTACCAAGTCATCAATGTTTGATTCGTTATAAGAAGTCACACCTATACTTACTGTGCACTTTATGATCTGACCATTGTTGTTCACTTCTTGCAGTTCATATTCTTGGCGGAACAGCTCTAGCCTTTTTCTAGCTTGTTCAAGTGCTACATTATCGAAAAATATACTGAATTCTTCGCCTCCTAACCGAGCGGCTAGGAAATCTTGGCCAAAGTGCTTTTGAATAAGGGCTGCTGTGACTTTGAGTACTTGATCACCAGCGTCATGACCGTAATTGTCGTTAACAGATTTAAAGTGATCAATATCCATCATTGCCAGCGTTGAATCATTGCCTTCCTGATGCAATTTTTTAACTTTAGGCCCTGCATTTTCAAAGAAGTAACGACGGTTATATAAATTGGTTAGGTAGTCGGTATTTGCTTGACGGCGAATGGTTTCGATACTTTCTAAGTATTCGATGTTTTGTAATACTCGACAGTAGAATTCTTCAGGGCAGAATGGTTTACGCAAAAAGTCATTAGCCCCGTTTTTGATAAACTTAGCAGACAGTGCAGGATTGTCTGCCCCCGACACGCCTATGATACTAATTTCATCTTTGTTGTATCTGGCTCGAATGTGATTACATAAAGCAATGCCGTCCATATTTGGCATTTCTTTGTCTGTGATCACCAATTTGATATCTGGGTTTTGATCTAATATCTCTATTGCATTAGCACCACAACTGGCCAGTAAAACGCTGTAGTTATGGCGCTCTAATAGCTTCTTAAGGTAATTACGTGAGTTGGATGAATCATCGACAACTAAGACTTTGTTGCGACTATTGACTGTAAGCTTCTCAATCAAGTGCTGCAGGTAGGTATAAGCTTGTTTACTTTCTTTAGTGATGTAATCAATAACTGGCAACTTGAGAATGGTATTACGTGTCCGATCGTCAATCATGCCAGTCATTACAATGCCAGGCACTTGGTGTGCTAGCAAATAAGATATGGCTTCACCGTTTGGTGCATCTGGCAATGAGAAATCAATAATCGCACAAAAAAATTGGTCGAGGTCATCCTGCAGAGCTTGCACTTGTGCAAGGGTTTCCGCAGTGACTGGTTCGAATCCAGCTTTTTTTACCAAATGAGTATGAATTTGAAGAATTGGTTTACTGTCTTCTACTATCAGTATTTTTGTTTTGCTCATACACTCGAATTTTGTACATCCTTTCATTCAAGTTAAGCACTATTCTTCTGGTTCAGCAACTAAAAAAAGGCTCTAACTTACTTTTATCCAATGCTTTTTTTGCATTAGCTTATAGCCTATTGGTTATTGATTAGGCGTTGCTGTAGACCTGTTTTTCACCTAACCAGCGTTGAATAAGCTGCTCGGCCATATGTTGGTTTTGTTCGACGATTTGCTCTGCAATATTTGCCGCAATAGGCACAAGTGCTTCATCTCTGTCCAAATCGGCGATTTTAAATTCCGTGGTACCTGTTTGCCGCGTACCTAAAAGCTCACCTGCTCCGCGTATTTGTAGATCTTTTTCGGCAATAACAAAACCGTCATTGGAGTCTCTTAATACGCCTAATCGCTGTTGTGCAGTATTGGTCAAAGGTGGGTGATATAAAAGTACACAATGCGATTGTAAACCGCCACGACCAACGCGTCCTCTTAGTTGATGCAGTTGTGCTAGGCCAAGTCTTTCTGGGTTTTCGATGATCATCAAGCTAGCATTCGGCACGTTTACCCCAACCTCAATTACTGTGGTAGCAACGAGCAAGTTTATTTTACCTTCTTTGAAATCTTCCATTACTTGTTGTTTTTCTTCGGCCTTCATTCTGCCGTGAACAAGCCCTATGGTTAATTCAGGTAAGCCTTGTTGTAGTTCTAAGTGAGTGTCTTCAGCTGCCTGACATTGCAGAGCTTCGGATTCTTCAATTAAGGTGCAAACCCAGTAAGCTTGCTGGCCTGTGGTAAGACAAACTTGATTGACTCGGTCAATAATGGATTCACGTTTGGTATCAGGTATGGCAACGGTAGTGATCGGCTTTCTGCCTGCAGGTAGCTCATCAATAATAGACAAGTCCAAATCCGCATAAGCTGTCATTGCTAGGGTTCTTGGAATTGGTGTGGCTGTCATTACCAGTTGATGTGGGTAATAATTGACGCCGTTTTGGTGAATAGCCCCTTTGCTTCTTAGCTCCAATCGCTGATGTACACCAAACCTATGTTGCTCATCAATAATGATCAAGGCTAAACGGTGAAACTCGACATCTTGTTGGAACAAGGCATGGGTACCAATGACCATTTGTGCTTGGCCATTACCAATAGCCTCTAATGATTGCTTTTTTTCCGCCGCTTTCATTTTGCCTGCAAGCCAAGCGACTTCAATCGGTGGTAGAGTATTATTCAGCTCGGCAAACCATTCTTTAAAGTTAATGGCGTGTTGTTCCGCTAAGATCTCAGTTGGCGCCATTAAAGCAACTTGGTATCCAGCTTCGATTGCAGATAAGGCAGCTAAGGCCGCAACTAGAGTTTTACCTGAACCAACATCACCCTGAACCAGTCGAAGCATAGGGTGTGGTTGAATTATGTCCCTTTGAATATCGGCTACAACTCGCTTTTGCGCCCCTGTAGGCTCGAAGGGCAAAGAGGCTAATAGAGCATTAGCATATTGCTGATCACTTTGAATTGAAACCGCTTGGTCGCCTTTTAGTTCAGACTTAGCTTGCAACATACTGGCTTGATGGGCAGTCAACTCTTCTAAGATTAATCTTTGTTGGCTCGGGTGAATGCCTTGCTCTAGTAATTCATAGGAAGTATCTACAGGTGGTCTGTGACACATTGATAATGCCTGTTTTAGTGTTAGTTTATGCTCACTTATTGGCATTAATTCTTGCACTTGATACTTTTGCAGTCGAGATAAAGCTTGTTCTGAAATACTGCGCAAGCTGGCTTGTTTTAAGCCTTCAGTGGTTGGATAAACCGGAGTTAAAGTTTCTTCAACGGCAACGCTTTGATTGCCATCTGACTTGGTGTATTCAGGGTGAATGATCTCTGGGCCATGACGGCCGCGTTTGATCTCACCAAAGCACTTTAACCATTGGCCCACTTCCATCTGTGATTTTTGTGCGGCGCTAAAGTTGAAAAAGCGCAAGGTCATAGAACCTGTGCTATCGGCAATTTTAACGACCAAGGTACGGCGTTTACCAAACTGAATTTGACTTGAGGTTACTTGCCCTAGCACGCTAATGTGAGTACCAACAACGGTGTTCGCGATAGGGTAAACACGGCTTCGGTCTTCGTATCTTAGCGGCAGATGGAATAGCACGTCTTCGACGTTATAAATCCCTATCTTGGCCAACTTCTCTGCCACTTTGGCACCAACGCCTTTAAGTGTCGTGACTGGAACGGCAGCAAGTGAAGTCAAAGCCATGATGTTTCCTTACTAGGCTAGTTACACTGATCTGTGTATTGACTAGGGTCGTGCTCGAACACTTGACCTGTATGAGTAAAATCAACACGTCGAGACTTATCTTCAGCCGATAGCTGATTATATTTGTCTTTTAATTCTTGATACCAAGATTTATCAGCGGCGATTTGGCCTTCTTCGTCAAGTGGCGGGTAAGGGGTTTGTGTACGAGCACACAGCTCAGCATAAATTGGGTGGCCACCTTCGAACAGCATTTGATGTCTGATCTCAGCTGATAGGCTAGGGGTGTCATACATACCAGCAGCAATGCGCTGGCGTTGTGCTTCGTACATGATTAATGCACCAGCTACACTAACATTAAGCGATTCAACCATACCAAACATAGGCACTACAACATGATGATCAGCAAGCTCAAGAGCGGTATCTGAAATGCCGTCTCTTTCTTGTCCGAGTACTAGTGCTGTCGGTTTAGTGTAATCAATCTCGCGATAGTCGACTGCTTTTTCTGACAGATTTGTCGCTAGGACTTGCATACCTTGAGCTTTAAAACTAGCAATTGCAGTTGCAGTATCAGGTTGTTCCGTCACTTTTACCCACTTCTGGCTACCCGAAGCTCTACCACCAGAAAGCCAACGGCTCTCTGTTGTGTAGATTGCATGGATATTATGGATACCCACGGCATCTGCCGTTCTTATAATGGCAGAAAGGTTGTGAGTTTTGTGAACTTGCTCCATGCAAACGGTTAAGTCTTGCTGGCGCTTATCTAATAAATCGGTAATACGTTTAAAGCGGTCTGGTGTCATGATCTAAATAAAAATCTGATTAAACGTCGCTTAGCTCTAATACGCCATCAATTTCAATTTGCACACCTTTAGGTAAAGCGGCAACTTGAACTGCAGCGCGAGCAGGGTATGGTTCAGCTACGTGCTTAGCCATGATCTCATTTACTTTTGCGAACTGGCCTAGGTCAGTTAAAAAGATGTTTAGCTTTACTGCGTTGCTTAATGAGCCACCTGCAGCTTCACAAACGGCTGCTAAATTTTTAAATACTTGCTCAGCTTGTTGTTCAAAGTCATCCGAAATAATTTCCATTGTTTCAGGTACTAATGGAATCTGCCCTGATAGATAAACCGTTGTGCCTGTTTTAATAGCTTGATTGTATGTGCCAATTGCAGCTGGTGCTGCGTCCGTTGAAATAACTATTCTATTCATTGTGTTTCCTTATTTTCTGCTTATACGGTGTACGTCTGGCATGGTTCTTAGTCGCTTTATTAATTGCGCCAGATGGATCCTGTCTTTTACTGTGACATCTGCGGTGATCACGTATAAGTTTGATTCTTTCTCTTCGGTAAATAAGTGTTCTACATTTGAATTCACTTGTGAGATCAAATGTGTCACTTTTGCTAATGCACCTTGATGGTTAATTAGCTCAATCTTAATGGTTGAGACGTATTCACGCTCAACGTTTTCGTCCCATTTCACTTTGAAATATTTAGCGGCGTCCTTTTCCCAATTTCGACAGTTTGGACAATCTTCTCGGTGAATGGTGAAACCTTTGCCCTGTGAAACGTGAGCGACAATTTCATCACCTAAAATAGGCTTACAGCACTTACCATAGTTAACTAACATGCCTGAGGCGCCAGCAACTGCTGAAGAATTAGAATTACTGCTTTCTATTTCTTGGTCATTAACCAAACGGTTTCTCACGGCAATACTAACAAGGTTGCCCAAACCAATTTCTCGGTGTAATTCATCCAAGCTAGCAACGTGAAGCTCTTCAAGTACCTGCTCGATAAACTCTGGAGCGATATCGCCAAGTTCTTTATCGCCAAGAGCTGAGGTTAATAAGCGCTTACCTAAGCTAGTTGCTTCGCTAGTTCTTTGATGTTTAAGGTAATTGCGAATACCTAAACGAGCTTTGGCTGTGACAACGAAGTTCAGCCAGTTGGCGTTTGGTTTTACTTTTGGCGAAGTAATGATCTCTACGGTTTGTCCAGAGTCTAGTGCTTTACTTAGTGGATGCGGTTTACGGTCGACTTTGGCGCCAACACAAGTGTTACCAACATCGGTATGAACGGTATAAGCAAAATCAACAGGAGTAGCGCCCATAGGAAGCTCGTGGATTTTACCGTCAGGAGTAAATACGTAGATCTCTTCTGGGAACATATCGGTTTTTACGTTTTCGATAAACTCGAACGAAGAACCTGCACTTTGCTGTAGCTCTAACAGTGACTGCATCCACTGTCTTGCTCTCTGCTGTGATGTGTTGCCAGCGTTGTCGCCTGCACCTTTGTACGCCCAGTGCGCAGCAACACCTCTGTCTGCTAGTTGGTCCATATCATTGGTACGGATTTGCACTTCAATTGGAATACCGTGCGGGCCAACAAGAGAAGTATGCAGAGATTGATAACCGTTGGACTTTGGAATTGCGATATAGTCTTTAAAACGAGTTTCAATTGGCTTGTATAGATTGTGCATAATGCCAATCATGCGGTAACAAGTATCAATGTCGTCAACCACAATACGGAACGCGTAAATATCCATAACCTCGTTAAACATTAACTCTTTGTTTAACATTTTGCGGTAGATAGAGAATAAATGTTTTTCTCTACCTTCAACCTGCGCAGGAATAGCAACTTCTTCTAATCGCGTTTCAATTTCGGTTTGAATATTTTGAATGATCTCTTTTCTGTTGCCACGAGCTTGTTTTACTGCAGCAGCTAGAGCACGATGGCGCATTGGATACAGCGCTTGGAAACCTAAATCTTCCAGTTCATTTTTAAACTGGTGAATACCTAGACGGTTGGCGATTGGCGCATAAATATCTAGGGTTTCACGGGCAATACGACGTTTCTTGTCTGGACGTAGCGAGCCAAGAGTGCGCATGTTGTGAGTTCTATCGGCAAGTTTAATCAAGATAACGCGGATATCTTGAGTCATTGCCATGATCATTTTACGGAAGTTTTCCGCTTGGAACTCACGTTTGTCTTTGAAATCAAGCTTATCTAGCTTAGACACCCCTTCAACTAAATCTGCGATTGTGTCGCCAAACTCATCTGCCAGTTCTTGTTTAGATACTTCCGTATCTTCAATCACATCATGCATTAAGGCAGCAGCTAATGTTTCGTGATCTAGCTTCATGTTGGCAAGCAATACCGTAACTGCAACTGGGTGAGTGATATATGGGTCACCACTAGAACGCATTTGGCCTTCGTGAGCTTCGCGAGCCACAACAAAAGCGCGTTGCACTATATTTACCTGTTCGTTAGGTAAATACTGGCAAATTTGTTGTTTAAGTCCTTCGAATAAATACACAGATCTTCAAATAAGTAAGGGGTTAAGGGATGTAATTCAGACTATACGGATTTTAAAAACGAAAGCCAGTGCAGAAGGCACTGGCTTTTGATAATAAACAATTATCCGTCTAGATATCTATCTAGGTAAGGAGCAGGTAGGGCTTATTCGTTGCCTACAATCGCCGCTACTGCTGCCATTTCTTCAGCTTCTCGAGCTGATTCGTCTTGGCTGTCGTGTTGGTCCATTACGTCGTGAGTAATTAAACCAGCTTCGATTTCACGAAGTGCAGTTACTGTAGCTTTGTCTTGACCAGCTTCTACAAGAGGCTCTTTGCCTTGAGTTGCTAGTTGGCGAGCACGACGAGCTGCAACTAAGATTAAATCAAAACGGTTACCAATTTTTTCAACAGCATCTTCAACAGTTACGCGAGCCATTTACAATCTCCAGTTAGATAAGCCACTATTCAGTGGTGAATATTTGCCCGATATTGTTTCGGTATTGGCAAATACGGCTAATTTAAAATTTAAGGGGCGCAATATTACACTAAGCTTAATCGTTCGCCAATAGTTCAGTGATTAAGTTGGCAAATTTACTTTGCTGATTGGCCAGTTGTTGTCTGTGCGCCAGCACAATATTTTCAAACGCTTGTAACGTTTGTTCGAAATCGTCATTGATCAAGACAAAGTCATACTCGTTGTAATGCGACATTTCACTTTGTGCTTGAGCCATACGATTGGCGATCACTTCAGCTGAATCTTGACCTCGCTTGTTCAAGCGGTTTTCTAGCTCCTCGCGAGAAGGGGGTAAAATAAAAATAGTTTTAACTTCAGGGTCTAATTTACGAACCTGTTGTGCACCTTGCCAGTCGATATCTAAGAATACGTCTATTCCTTGCTCAAGCTGGTTTTGAATTGCTGATTTTGAGGTACCGTAGTAATTACCGAATACTTCAGCCCACTCATACATTTCACCTTGTTCAATCAACGTTTTGAAGTTGTCTACGTTAGTGAAGTGATAGTGCACACCGTCTTCCTCGCCAGGTCGTGGCGCACGAGTGGTGTGAGATACTGACACTTTCATGTCATTGTGTTTGTCTAATAATGCAGAGATCAGGCTTGACTTGCCTGCGCCACTTGGAGAAGAGACGATAAATAGATTGCCTTTCACGTTTAGATAAAACCTTAACTAAATAAACTGCTAATAGTTTACTGGTTTTCTTCTATCTTTTCTTGTACTAATTTTTTTAACTCTTCTAATTTTTGTTGTGCCGCTTCGGTGTCAAATTCCTGTGACTCAATAAGCTCGGTCAGTTGGTCTAAGTTAAGTTCTTGATCTTCAAGCATAGATGAGACTTGCGATAAATCGAAGTCTGGTGATTCGATTAAGGCAGATAAATCTTGTGATGACAGCTCTGCTAAAAATTGCTTTCCGAGTTCTGGCAAGCCATCCTCTGTTTGCTGCTCAGCCATTTCCAGCAATGGCGCTAAGAGAGGTTCAATTTGTTCTTCAATATCAGTAAATTGAAATACTAAAACAGTAGCAATAACGGCAAATAAAATTTTAAACATGAGCTTTCCTGTAAACTGAAGTCACTTTCCTTTAGATTAGATGAAAACTTGGCGTAAAACTAGCTAAGCTAATAGTGCAATTAAACTTTACATGGTATGGATGTGTTTGCTTTAAAAAAATTAACGACAGCTTTGTTGCTAACGATTGTTAGCTCAAACCTCAATGCGACGGACAATAATTTGTCTGACTTTGATAAGTGGCAGCAACAAAGAACCCAGCAATTTAATCAGTTTGTTACTAAACAGGATCAAGACTTTAACCAGTTTTTAAAACAAAGATGGGTAGTTAAGAAGGTTGAATCTGCACCTAAGCGAGACCTTGTACCTAAGATAGTGCGTCCACCTAGCGTGTCACCAAATTTAGCTGAAGCTGATACTAGCGAGCCTATTCAAGTCATAAAGCCAAAACCTGTTATACCAATTGTTACTGCACCACCAAAACACGTAGCCGAGCCAGAAATCGTAGATCTACCTTTGGAGCCAAAAGAGCCTGAGTTAAACTCTAATCAAGTTAACTTTTTAGGCAATAACCTTAATCTCGGCAACGTCTCTTTGCCAAGCCTTGAGCTGTCTTATGTAGATCAAGATGCTATTGCCGCAAGTTGGCAGAAAATGGCGAATAACAAGAGTGTTCAACTTTTACAGCAACTCAAAGAGTTTGGTAATAAGCTTAATTTGGATGATTGGGGCAAAGCATACCTTACATATAGAGTAATAACAGAAACATCGCCAAAGCTAAGTGAAAACGAAGCGAACTTATATACTTGGTACTATTTATTACAGCAAGGCTTTGATAGTCGAATTGGCTATGGCTCAGAACAAGTCCACTTATTATTGAAAGTAACGCAGCCTCTATACGCGCAGAAATTTTTCCGCATTGGTAACAGCAAGTATTACTTCGTTAACTTTAGCTCGAACCCTACCGAGCTAGGGTTGAAGATCAAAACCTATCAAACTCAACATGCGCTAGCGAGCGCAGACGTAAAGATAGACATGTCTAAAATACCTGCCTTGTCTGGCGAAACATTAACGAGAGAGCTGGAGTTCAAATATTTAGGCAAACAGCACACAATTGCAGTGCCTTATAACAAAGCTTATGTCGAATTTTTAAACTTATATCCTCAGCTGGAACTTGAGCACTATTTTCAAGCTGGGTTGCCATTCGATTCTAAACAAGTGCTATTGAGTTACTTAGCGCAAGAGATCGCTGGTAAGACAGAAAAACAAGCACTGAACTTTTTGTTGAGATTTGTCCAATATGCGTTTGCTTATAAAACCGATGATCAACAGTTTAATCAAGAAAACTTCTTAGTCGCGGCAGAAACCATTCATTACCCGTATGCGGATTGTGAAGATAGGTCGGTGCTGCTGGCTTATCTTATAGAGAATTTACTAGGCAACAAAATGATAGGCGTATTGTATAAAGGCCATGTTGCTATAGCAGTTAAAACGAAAAGTGAAATTGATGGTGCCGGTTATAGAGTAAAGGGTGACAAGTTTTTAGTCGCCGACCCTACTTATATTGGTGCTGGTTTGGGACAAGTCATGACTGGGTATGAAAAAGAGTCGCCAAAGTTAGTGGTAATAAATTAGCTATTAAAGGTGAAGACACGTTTATTTAGATGTAAATGCGTCTTCTACTCTCTAGCTCTTATCACTTAGAGATTTAACCCAAGTTAATGGTAACTGGACTTTCCTCAGGTTGATTATCATCGAGCCAATCTTCAATTTCAGCTTCCCAGTCAAAGCGGGTACTGTCGGTCATTTCAGTGATTGGGGATAGCACCTTAATGACTAATAACTCGCCTTGATAAAACCCAGACAATTGCCAAACTCCTGGCTCAATTAAGCGTAAATCATCATTAAAAAGTATTGCTTGGTTCATGTTGAATTCTTAATTCTTATCTTGTGGTGGCCAAGTATATGGTATTTATCATAAAAAGAAGCCAGCATGTGCTGGCTTCTATTAATTTCTAGCTCTGTTAAAGTGTTTAGCCGCGGCTATTGCGGAACTTCTCTAACTCAGCGTCTAGCTCTTCCATCGCTTTTTGCGCTTTAAATTCTTGGTAAAGGACTTCTTTTTGTGAAGCCGTTACTTTACGACCCGACTGGCTTAATAACTCTTCGTATAAACCTTTTGTTTCTGGTTCACCAAGTGCTGTCATTACGCATAAGTGCTTCTTGCCGTCGAACTCTGCAAATTCAGTACGTGATACTCGAGAGCCTACTAATGTTTGGTCTGCTAGCTGTTTTGACGCTTGCGTAAAGGTTGAACCTGCTTGAGTGCCTGAGCTTACTTCTACTTTATCTAAGTAGGTTTTATCTAAAGCTCTAACTTGGGTTTCAATCTGCTGTGCCAGTGCTGTACGGCTTAAGCTTGTTGCTTGTGCTTTGTCGATAGCTAAGTTACCAGACCAAACAACACAAGTAGCTGCTGCAATGCCGTTATCTACTGTTGGATTTAGCACCCACTCAGGAATATCATCTGTACCACCAGAGTTTAATGATGGCGAGCTAGAACAAGCCGCTAGAACGGATGTTAGTAAAATTGTTGAGCCGTATTTTAATACCTTTTTCATACATCACCCTTTGTGAGTTGCTGTCAATAAATCGTCAAAGTCGAAGATTTATTAAAATCGAATAGTCAAATATACCTTAACTTTAACTGGTTGCACTTATTGTGCCAGTAAAATTTTGACGTTTTTTTGTAAAAAACTGTATTGGCTAAATCATTGAAAAGAAAACTGTCTGGTAGAGGAAAATCTAATAGCTGTTTAATTCGCCTATATGTTAGAATTTCCGGCCATTAACCCTCAGTTCAAAAAACATTCAGGAATACACAATGAAAGTATTGGTTATTGGTTCAGGTGGTCGCGAGCACGCATTAGCTTGGAAAGCGGCACAGAGTTCAGATGTTGAAAAAGTATTTGTTGCACCGGGCAACGCAGGTACGGCAACAGAAGACAAATTAGAGAACGTAGATATCTCAGTTGGCGACTTACAAAGTTTAGCTGACTTCGCCAAAACTAATAATGTTGAACTGACGATTGTTGGCCCAGAAGCCCCATTAGTAGATGGTGTGGTCGATTTATTCGAACAACAAGGTTTGAACATCTTTGGTCCATCACAAGGTGCGGCACAATTAGAAGGTTCTAAATCTTTCACTAAAGACTTCTTAGCTCGTCAAAATATCCCAACAGCGGCTTACCAAACGTTTGAGCAAATTGATCCTGCTGTTGCTTATGTAAAAGAAATGGGTGCACCTATTGTTGTTAAGGCTGATGGCCTTGCTGCTGGTAAAGGTGTAATCGTTGCGATGACAGAGCAAGAGGCTATCGACGCAATTGAAGACATGTTAGCGGGTAACGCATTTGGCGACGCTGGTTCTCGTGTCGTTATTGAAGAATTCCTAACGGGTGAAGAAGCAAGTTTTATTGTTATGGTTGATGGCAAGAACGTTCTACCATTTGCCACGAGCCAAGATCACAAACGTGCTTACAACAATGATGAAGGTCCTAATACTGGCGGTATGGGGGCTTACTCACCAGCTCCAGTAGTTACCGACGAAGTATACAAGCGCATTATGGATGAAGTTATTTATCCAACTGTTGAAGGCATGGCAAATGAAGGCCACCCTTATAAAGGCTTTTTATACGCTGGCCTTATGATCAATGAACAAGGCGCGCCTAAAGTAATCGAGTACAACTGCCGCTTCGGTGATCCAGAAACTCAGCCTATTATGCTTCGCTTACAATCAAACTTAGTTGAACTTTGTTTATCTGCTTGCAAGGGTGAATTAGACAAACAAGACATTGCGTTTGATCCTCGTCCTGCTGTTGGTGTTGTATTAGCAGCTGGTGGTTACCCTGGTAGCTACAATAAAGGTGATGAAATCACTGGTATTCCAGCGGCAACAGACACAGCAAAAACATTCCACGCTGGTACTAAATTAGATGGTGATAAAGTGCTAACTGCTGGTGGTCGTGTACTTTGTGCTACAGCAATGGGTGCAACTGTGACAGAAGCACAACAAGAAGCATATAAAGCGGTGAATGAAATCAAATGGCAAGGCGTAGAGTTCCGCACTGATATTGCTTATCGCGCAATCGCCCGCGAGAGCTAGAAAGATATTAACCACAGAGGGCGCAGAGGTTTGTTAAAAGCTTGATAGAGGGGAAATATCTAACCACTCTATACTTTGCGTCCTTAGTTCATAGGCTAATATTTTCAACTCAGAGTACACAGAGATTAAGCTTAAATTGGCTGTTTTGTACCAATTATTTGCTCAATTAGGCTCTGTGTCCTCTGTGGTTTAGTCTTTTATTTGTTAGTAGATCCTGAATCAAGTTCAGGATGAGCTAACGGTCAGATAGATTCTAATGCAACTTTAACCATTTCGTTGAATGAGTTTTGACGCTCTTCACTTGGCGTTGCTTCACCAGTCATAACGTGGTCACTTACTGTGAATAGTGCCATTGCTTTTGCACCATACTCAGCTGCAACACCGTATAAGCCAGCCGTTTCCATATCTACTGCTAGTACACCTAGCTTGTCTAACTTCTTGTATAACTCTAAGTCAGCTTGGTAGAAAGTGTCGGTAGTAAATACGTTACCAACTGTCGCTTCAATACCTAAACTTTTTGCTGCATTAACACCGTTTACCAGTAAGTCGAAATCTGCAATCGCAGCATAATCCCAACCTTCAACACGTGCGCGGTTAACGTTTGAATCTGTTGATGCGCCTTGAGCAAAGATGATATCTCTGATCTTTACGTCAGAACCAATACCGCCACATGTGCCGATACGGATAAGCTTTTTCACGCCATAGCTAGCAATCAGTTCTCTAGCGTAGATGCTCATTGATGGAATGCCCATACCTGAAGCCATGATGCTTACTGGCTTACCGTTATAAGTGCCTGTATAACCAAGAATATTTCTTACATTTGTAACTTCTTTAGCGTCTTCTAGAAACGTTTCAGCAATGTGCTTAGCTCTTAGCGGATCGCCTGGCATTAATACTGTTTCTGCAAAAGCGCCATCTTGAGCGTTAATGTGTGGAGTAGGCATAATTTTTTACTCTTTTAAATTCTGGGTTGGTGTTTATAATGCAAAACATAATAAGAAAACAATAATAATTTATTAGTGCGCCTACTTTTTTTAGTTTTAAGCCTTATTTTTACGCTGTTAGCGAGTGAAAATGCAACAGCGAGCAAAATCGCTATCGTAATTGACGATATCGGGTACAAGCACTCGGATCAAAAACTCCTGTCTATTGACGCACCTCTCACCTTTGCCGTTCTGCCTCATACTCCAATGGGCTATGAGTACGCATATAAAGCGACGAAAAGTAAAAAAGAAGTACTCATTCACTTACCTATGCAAGCAGATAGAAATAATCACTTGCTAGGTGAAGGTGCTTTACTTAAACAAATGGGCAAAGCGGAATATCAGCGCACTTTGTTATCGGCAATGGAAGATATTCCGTTTGCTGTTGGTATTAATAACCATATGGGAAGCTTGCTAACCCGAATGGAACAGCCTATGGCTTGGACCATGGAGTTATTAAAACAGCACAATATGTTTTTCTTAGACAGTAAAACCACTAAGCAAAGCAAGGTGTTACAAGTCGCAGAAAGTTATGGCGTAGGCTCCCTCGAGCGCAGTGTGTTTTTGGATAACATTCGTGAACCAAAATCAATTCGCTGGCAGTTTAAGCGTTTAATTAAACTGGCTAAAAAGCAAGGCCATGCCGTTGCAATCGGACATCCTTATCCTGAAACTTATCAAGTATTAAAACAATTACTGCCGCAATTAAAACATTTAGGCATTGAAGTTGTGCCGTTATCGAGTTTGGTTGAAAACAGTCACCTTCGACTCGAGCTTGTACAAAAAAACATCAGTAAACGAGAGCAAGACTCAGAATAACGAAAAAAGTTAAATTTTAGTCTTGGGATCCCAGTTCTTACCCTTATATAACTTTCAACAAAATTACATAGCCTTACTTACAGGCTGGAATAAACCTTTATTTGGAGATAATGACAAATGGCTATTCGTCCTCTTCACGATCGCTTAATCGTTAAGCGTAACGAACAAGAAACAACATCAGCTGGCGGTATCGTATTAACAGGTTCTGCAGCAGAAAAATCAACTCGTGGTGAAGTAATCGCAGTTGGCAACGGTCGCATTCTTGAAAACGGTGAAGTTCGCGCTTTAGACGTTAAAGTTGGCGACACAGTTATTTTCAATGACGGCTATGGCGTTAAAACTGAAAAGTTAGACGGTGAAGAAGTGTTAATCATGTCTGAAGCAGACATCTTAGCAATCGTAGAATAACAAACGTCATCCTGGCCAAAGCTGGGATCTCATGCTCATTTATGAGTATTAGAATTTAAAGAATTATAGGAAATAAAAATGGCAGCTAAAGACGTAAAATTTGGCAACGACGCTCGCGTAAAAATGTTAGCGGGTGTGAACGTTCTTGCAGACGCAGTTAAAGTTACCCTTGGTCCAAAAGGTCGTAACGTAGTTTTAGACAAATCATTCGGTGGCCCAACTATCACTAAAGACGGTGTATCAGTTGCGAAAGAAATCGAACTAGAAGACAAGTTCGAAAACATGGGCGCACAAATGGTTAAAGAAGTGGCGTCAAAAGCAAATGATGAAGCGGGTGACGGTACAACAACTGCAACAGTATTAGCGCAAGCTATCGTTAACGAAGGTATCAAAGCAGTTGCAGCGGACATGAATCCAATGGACGTTAAGCGCGGTATCGACAAAGCAGTTAAAGCAGCTATTGAAGAATTAAAAGAGTTATCTGTACCTTGTACGGACAGCAAAGCAGTTGCTCAGGTAGGTACTATCTCAGCAAACTCTGACTCTGAAATTGGTAACATCATTGCAGAAGCAATGGACCGTGTAGGTAAAGAAGGTGTTATCACAGTTGAAGAAGGTCAGTCGTTAGAAAACGAACTAGACGTAGTTGAAGGTATGCAGTTCGACCGCGGTTACCTTTCTCCTTACTTCATGACAAACCAAGAAAATGGTTCTGTTGAGTTCGACTCGCCATTCATCTTATTAGTAGACAAAAAGATCTCTAACATCCGTGAATTACTTCCTACATTAGAAGGCGTTGCAAAAGCTGGTAAGCCACTAGTTATCATTGCAGAAGACGTTGAAGGTGAAGCATTAGCAACATTAGTTGTGAACAACATGCGTGGTATCGTGAAAGTAGCTGCTGTAAAAGCACCTGGTTTCGGTGACCGTCGTAAAGCTATGTTACAAGACATCGCTATCTTAACTGGTGCTACAGTTATCTCTGAAGAGATTGGTATGGAGCTAGAAAAAGCTCAACTAGAAGACCTAGGTACAGCTAAGCGCGTTGTTATCACTAAAGACGACTCTACTATCATTGACGGTGCGGGCGAGCAAGCAAACATCGACGGTCGTGTAGCACAAATTAAAGCACAAGTTGAAGAATCAACTTCTGACTACGACAAAGAGAAGTTACAAGAACGTTTAGCTAAACTTTCTGGTGGTGTTGCAGTAATTAAAGTTGGCGCAGCAACTGAAGTTGAAATGAAAGAGAAGAAAGACCGTGTTGACGACGCACTTCACGCAACTCGCGCAGCGGTTGAAGAAGGTATCGTAGCTGGTGGTGGTACTGCATTAGTTCGTGTCGCAGCTAAGCTAACTGAGCTAGTAGGTGACAACGAAGACCAAACACACGGTATCAAGATTGCACTTCGTGCGATGGAAGCACCACTTCGTCAAATCTCTTACAACTCTGGTGACGAGTCTTCAGTAGTTGTTAACAAGGTTAAAGAAGGTTCTGGTAACTACGGTTACAACGCTGCTAACAGCACATATGCTGACTTAGTAGAAGAAGGTATCCTAGACCCAACTAAAGTAACTCGTAGCGCACTACAGTTCGCAGCATCAGTAGCAGGTCTAATGATCACTACAGAAGCTATGGTAACTGATGCTCCAGTAGACGCATCAGCAGCGCCTGCAATGCCTGATATGGGCGGCATGGGCGGTATGGGTGGCATGGGCGGCATGATGTAGCCAGCCTTCAAGCACTTACGCTTAAGAAAAGCCCGAGCAAATGCTCGGGCTTTTTTGTTTAGTTTTTCTGAGCTGCTCGCTCTTCATCGTATAAGGCTAAGATTTCTTCGCCTGTTAAGCCATCTAACTTTTCTAAGTTTTTTAAGATCATTGCTTCTGGATCTTCTGTCTTTTTACCTGAAAAAGCACTCGCCATAGCTGCTTTTAAGCCACTAAGACCGCCCATAGAAAAGTATTGCATTGCTTTTTTAAACTTTTTGCGTTTGTCTTCCGCTAATTCTTGGCTGATTAATTTAGTTGATTCTTGTACTGAGTTTTTGTCATCGACTTCAAGCTTTGCTGCACCTGAGCAACCAACTAAGCCTAAGAAAAAAAGAGGAAGGAGAATGTTACGCATATTGAATATCCTTATTACAAAAATGAATTGTTGAGTCGCGGATTATATTGTTTTGTTTATATCTGTAAAGGTAATTTAAAAATGTTTTTTTATTAATAGCTTGGATTCATGAAACTTTTTCCTAAAAGGAACGTCATAACAAAATTCAACGACTTCTTTCATTTACTAATGAATACTTAATAATTAAAGTGTTCCATGTTCCACTTTTATGGGCTGGGAAACGTCGCATTAATAATGCAGCTGGTCTAACATCTAAATAAAATTAAGTAATATTTTTTATTAATAGGGTCAATGCTACGATAATTTTCTGAATTTAACTTTTTCTAAATGAAGTGAATGTCTTCTATTTATGTTCAACTTCGTCAAAATTAGCTTCTATAACTGGCAATATTTTCTTTATTGTTAAGTTCTACTTATTTCTGTTGTAAGTGAATTGCTACTACTCGTCTGAGTAAAAACTCTATACCATGCGCGCCATTATTTCCAAATGATAATCACTATCATTTGCAACGAAGTCACAGCTATATAGAGAGCACAAAATGAAATTCAAATACTCAGCTATCGCGATTGCTTTGTTAGCCGCTAACCAAGCCTACGCAAACCAAATGCAAGAATTAAATACATCTGAAGTATCTGCTAAGTCAGATCAAACTTCGATTGAAGTTACTGCCAAAGAGCTTGAAAACAAGCAGGTTAATGACATCAAAGGTGCATTAAATCAGTTAGCTGGCGTAACGGTAAGTAACAGTGTTCGCTATAGCCAAAAAACCTATTTACGCGGTGTTGAAGAACATTCTGCAAATGTAACGATTGATGGCGTTCGTCAAGACGGTCAAATGTTCCACCACGCAGGTAACCAATTTGTTGATACAAGCATGTTAAAAGCGGTATCAGTGAAATTAGGCGCAACTTCTGTATTAAGTGGTTACGGTGCCAATACTGGTGCTATCTCTTATGAAACAAAAGATCCTGAAGAACTACTAAATGCCGACCAGCAATTTGGTGGCCGAATCGCTTTAGCAGCTGATAACGCAACTGAGTTCAGACAGATCTCTGGCGGCGTTTACGGTCGTGTAAACGCTCAGTTAAGCTTATTGGGTATGTTTACTACAAACGACTCTGGCGACATTGAAACGCCTGATGCAGATCCAATCGTAAACAAGCACAGTGAACTTGAAAGTGGTTTAATCAAAGCGGTTTACAACATTGACCAAGCGCAAAAGTTAGTTGTTAACTTGCAGTCTGTAGATGATGGCGGCAACCGTACTTTATCTGGTGAAAAACCAGGAAAGAGCGTAATTGAGCAAGAAGAAGCTTACAACGGTTATGTACGTGACACTTATAGCATTGTTTACACAAATAACAGTGATAACCCATTACTAAACCTTTACATCAACGCTTATGCCAACGACAAAACAATGGAACGTGAAGCAGTAACAGGTAAAAACTGGGTTCGTGTTGATGGTAAATGGACTGTTGACGGTACACAGTACAATCCTGCAAGAACTTACCTACACGAAACAATTGGTTTAGACATCCGTAACGAGTCTTTAATTGATAATACGTTATGGACTTATGGTATTGAGACATTTAAGTCAGAGCAAAGCCTTGAAGCACCAGGTCCTCGTGTGATCACAACTTCAGCTGGCGAAGTATCAAATGTAAATATCGCAGTTAGCAATGGCCCAGAAGCACGTTTATTTGGTGCTTATGTACAAGCTGAGTTTGCTATGGGTGATGTGACTGTTGTTCCTGGTATTCGTTATGACAACTATGAATTAGGTGGTGTATACGATGCGACATTAAGCCGCTTATCACCTAAATTAGCCGTTAACTGGCAAGCGAAAGAAAACATCAATGTTGGTTTTGGCTACGGTAAGATCTTCAAAGGCCCAGGTTTACCTGAAACACTAATGTTAACTAATAACATTACGCAAGCTGACGATGTAAAAGCAGAATCAGGTGATCACATTGAACTAAACGTTAACTATGATTTAGCGCCAAGCTTAGGTCTAGAAGAAGCTGCGTTCTATACCAACCTTTATCAATTCACTATTGATAACAGCTATCACCCAACCAAGAACTTGAGCTTAGCAAGTGGCCTTAATGACTTAGATAATTCAGGTATTGAGTCAGGTTTTAGCTTCAAACAGAATGCACTAAGCGGCTTTATTAACCACAGCTATAACACTGCTGACCGTGACTTTGGTGATTACACAACTGACGACCCATACTCGGGTACTCATGAGTTTAACCTAGGTCTAACTTACGCAGCGACTGAAGAAGTAACAGTGGGTTGGAATTCAGCAATATTCTCTGATGCTAACTTAATGAGAACTACATCGTCAGGTACAGCTCGAATCGAAAAGGCGGGTTACGGTGTCACTAACTTATGGTTAGCTTATGAACCTCAAGCTATCGAAGGCTTAAAAGTTAACTTAGCGGTTGATAACGTTTTCGACAAGGCTTATCAAAACCACAAGAGCTTCGGCTTATACTGGGGTAATGCAGAATATAACGACAATGAAGTAGGTCGTAATATTAAAGCCTCAGTTAGCTACCAGTTCTAACTAACTTTAGCAGCAACGACCTAGTCGTTGCTGCTTGCTTTTACCAAGATGAAAAACTTCAACACATTCCTATCTGGTTTAATAGTGATCTTGCTGTCGCTAGAGTCAAATGCGGCCGCAACACAACAGGCCAATATAAACCAAGACATCGACAAGCTAACTCAAACTTGGCTTACCACTGAACAATCGACCGACAAATTAATTGCTGATTGGCAGCTAGAAAAACAGTTGATCAGCCAACGTATTTCGATTCTCAAGCAACAAAATAAGCAGCTTAAAAATACCGTCAGTCAGACTAATAACGATGCTGATGAACTGACTGTACGCCGTCAAAACCTATTGGCAGAGCAAGGTAAAGTTGAGCAGTTATTAGCGGACTACAAACAAGTTTTACCAAAGTTTAGCCATGCTATGCAGAGTAAAGCTGCGACTGCCCCAGAGCACTTACAGCAGCAATTAAAAGATATGTTAGCAAAGTTATCTGCGAATAAACCTGTTACGGCACAGTATCAAACCTTAGTAGATACATTAAAGCAATGGCATAAAAACGATCAATTGCTGCAAGTAAAACAAGGCATGATCAAACTAGCTGGGCAAGATTTAATGACCGAGCAATTGTATTTAGGCAATGACCAAGCTTGGTTTTCTACACCAGATAACAGCCGTGTAGGTCTTGGCTTCGCAACTCAGTCTGGCTGGCTTTGGCAAGAGTTATCAGATGATGACGCGCAATTTGCTGGCAACTATCAGCAAGCAATAGCGCAGGCAATAAAAGATGCCAAGAACCTAACTCCAGGGCGGCTGATTGACTTGCCAGTTAAATTGGAGAGCGTGGCAATGAGACAATTACTAACTTCAATTGCACTTATCCTCGTCGCTATGGCATCGACTTTGGCGCTGGCTAAAAGTGACATTAACCAAGTACAACAGCCAGCTGTTGAATGAAATTAAGCTAGCGAACAAACGACACCAAAATGAGTTGGCAACGATCAGTCGTGAACGTGCCAAGTTATTAAAAACCTTAGTTGCAGAAGAAAACAAGCTGAAAAGCTTAAATCAGCAAGTGGCAGCTATTACCCGTAATAAAGATGAACAAACGCTCAGTCTAGAGAACTTAGAGCAAAGGTTGTCACAATGGCAGCAGCAACTTAACTACTTACATCATCTATTCGATGGCTTAGACTCAGAACAGCAAATTCGCTCTGCACCGCAGCTGACCAACTGGCTAGAACAACAATCGGCAAATTCTGTCGTATCTGACACTAAAGCCGCATTAGAAAATGGCGACTATGTTGCGGGCAAACGCGTTTCTTTAGGCCCACTAAATTGGTTTATCAGCAATGATGGTCAACACGGTGGTTTTATTCAGTACGAAACATCGCACTGGTTGATGGTTTACAGCTTTACTGAAGGACAAACTGAGCAGTTACATCAATTAGTGCAACAAGGTTCTGCTGCCATTGCGGTTGACCCGAGCAATAACAGAAACATCACCTTAGCTCAGCATCAAGAGTCTTTGCTTGATCACATAGATAAAGGCGGCATTTGGGTATTACCAATTTTAGCCTTCGCCTTGGTCGCTTTTGTTATTGCTGTGTTTAAAGCTTTTGCCTTAATGCGCTTACCTAAATTGCAGCCTTTGCTAAATACAGAGCAGGGCATGGGCAAGTACCAACAACGTTTAGTTGATATTGCTAAGCAACATTCTGGTATCGAGCGCGATGACAAAATGCTTGATGCACTGATGTCGAGTAAACGAAATATTGAAAAAGGTTTAAGTGCCATTGCTGTGACTGCATCGGTTGCGCCTTTACTTGGTTTGTTGGGGACGGTCAGCGGCATGATCCAAACCTTTAAGCTTATGACTTTATTTGGTTCTGGCGATGCTAATGCGGTATCAGGTGGTATTTCTGAGTCTTTAGTAACTACAGAGCTAGGCCTTATTGTGGCTATTCCAGCTCTTGTCGCACACGCCTTAATGTCTCGAAAGTGTCAACATTATATGTCTGAGCTAGAGTCTTTTGCCGTACACCTATCTCATGCCGAGATCTCACCAGTTAAAGCTGAGGTTGAACGTGCTGCTTGAGTCGATAATTCCAGCTGAACTAATGGCTGGTGGCATTGTGATATGGCTGATCTTAGGGTTGGCCATGTTTTGTTATGGCTTATTGTTCGAAGGCTTGTATCAGGTATTAATTTTGTCTAATCCTAGCTGGTTTATGGGCTGGGCTAAAGCCTTGAAAATTATGGTGTCAGCTATCCCTTTACTAGGCTTATTAGGCACGATTATTGGTCTGCTTGATATCTTCTTTGCCTTGTCACACCAAGCACAAATGTCGATGAGTGATGGCATTGCCAAAGCTTTATTTACCACGCAAATGGGGATGTTAATGACCATTCCTGCGATGATCCTACTTTGGTTTTTACAGTCTCGTGTTCAGCAACAAACTGAAGGTGCGGAGGTAGCCAATGCGTCCTAGTTTGCAACAGAGAATTGATGCACAAATGCATCAAATTGACTTATCGCCGTTACTGGATGTGGTATTCATCTTATTGATCTTTTTCATTGTTACTACCGTGTTTGTCAAGGAAACAGGGGTAGAAGTATCAAAACCAGAAGCAATGAGTGCCGCTAAGTTAGAAAAGCAGAGTATTTTTATTGCCATTACGGATGATGGGTCGGTGGTCTACGGTGGTCAAAACATAGGGGTCGTTGGCGTTAAAGGCACGGTAACGCAATTGCTGACAAAGCAAAAGTTGCCTGTTGTACTGCAAGTTGACCAAAACGTCCCAACTAAAACCTTAGTCGCTGTGATGGACCAAGCCAAATTGGCTGGCGCTAGCAATATTAGTTTAGCGACGGTGCAACCTTAATGAACAGTCAGCTTAGTGTTTGTCACTCTGAGGTTAATGCGAAACCTTGGATAAGGTACGTCTTTAGAATGTTATCTGGTCTGTCAGTTGTGGCCTTGACCAGCATTTTGATCTTCAACAATCGACAAACTATGCAACAGCCAGACACTGTTATTGTTCATTCGAATATCACTACAGTACAACTGCCTCCACCACCTCCGCCTATGGAAGTGGTTGAGCAAGTGCAAAGTGCACCTAAGTTAGATGTGCGCATTGCTGGTGATGGGCCGAGTCTGAAATTATCGAAGATCAATATGCAGGCGAGCAAACCTGTTCTTTCGGTTAAGCAAAAAGCGCTGTCTACCCCTGACTTTAGTAAAGAGTCTGTAGAGTTTGACACTGCTAGTTTTGGCTTGAGCGATCTCGACTCACTACCAAGACAGTTAACCCCTTTACAGGTCACTTTCCCTTCTGAGCTCAAGCGTAAAGGCATAACAAAAGTTTTAGTCAAACTGCATGTACAAATTGATACCTATGGCCGAGTGTTGCTCAAAGGGATCAAAGAAAACCCATACCCAGAATTAAACAAAGCCTTAGTTGCGGTAGTTCGGTCAGCTAAGTTCACGCCGCCAAAACGCCACGGCAAATTAGTTAAAGCCGAATTTATTTGGCCGTTAGAGCTAAAAGAGTAATTACCAGAATAGTTAAACACAATTATGAAACCTTTCGTTATTTTATGCCTTCTATTTGCTTCATCTAGCTACGCTAAAGTGAGCATTGACTTTACTCAGCCTGAGTTGCTTGTTGAGCAAGTGCACAGTTTTGATCTTGGTCACACTCCTATGCTGAAAAGCTCAGAGCAAAAACTAGTGCCTATGTTGCAAAAAGAGTTAGAGCAAAAGAACTTCAAAGCGCTGTTTCAACAGTTAGAACAAGAGTTGAGTGGCCAAACACCAAGTGCGGCAATGAATTACTTTCTTGGTCAGTTATCGTTGCAGTTAACCAAGCCAAAGTTGGCAATGACATATTTTAACGCTGCCATTAAGCAGCAACCTACTTATGCAAAAGCGATTGCTGGAGCTGGACTTGCAGCAATTCAAACGGAGCAGTTTGAAACCGCAGTTGGCTATTTTTCTGATGCACTAAAACTTGGTGTTCGAGATCCGCAACTATATCGTTATTTAGGTTTTAGCTACTTAGAACAAGAGCAGTATATGAACGCTTCGATTGCCTTCGAACAAGCAAAAATGCTGTTGCCTAACGATGCCCAACTGGACGAAGTATTAGTGTACAGCTATAGCAATAGTGGCCAGTCAGAAGCTGCGTTGGCGATGCTAGAACAAATGCTATCGAAGCAGCCAAACAAAGCCAAACTGTGGCTACAAAGAGCCAATATTTACTTAGCAAAACAAGATCATGCGATAACAATTTCGAGTTTGGAAACGGCAATTCGTTTAGGTGAGAACCAAACTTCAAATTTAGCTTTAACAGCACAACTGCAACTGCAATATGGCAGTACGCCAAGAGCAATTAAGCTGTACCAACAAATTTGGCAAGGCCAAAAGGAAGTGGATTCAGTACTCGATGCCATTGGCTTTTTAATTGATAGCTATAAGTTGAACGAAGCTAATACTTTGCTGGTAAAAGCAAAAAAACAGCAAGATTTAGCGCCGAATTTACGAGCCGAAATTTTGTACTTGTCGGGTAAGTTAGATTTCCAAAAGTCACGTTTTAAACAAGCGAAAAGCAACTTACAACAAGCACTTAAGTTACAACCTATACATGGTTCCGCGTTAATGGCATTAGCTAAGGTTCACCGTATCAATAACGATAGCCATCAAGCGCAAATGTTATTACTTCGTGCCAGTGAAATTCCAGAGGTTCAATTACAAGCATTAACGGAACACGCCGATTTACAACTGACATTAGGTAATACTCGCAAAGCTTTAGCGTTATTGCGTGAAGCGTTAGCACTTAAACCAAACGAGCAAACCTTAATTAACAACGTCAATACTCTACAAACTATGGTATTGCAGCAGGGAAGTTAAGGTGCGAATTAATAAGTCTGTTTTAAATTATTCGCGTCTAATCCACGTCTATGTGTCCATGGCGTTATTAACGCTTATGGTGTTTTTTTCCATTACGGGTATCACGCTAAATCACCCTGAATGGTTTGCTGATGATCAAGCTGCCGTTGCTGAGCTAGAAGTACAAATTCCAGCACAGTTATTGGCTGAGGACTCTCAAGGCCAGCTACTTGATTATTTATATCAACAAACATGGTTCGCGGGAAAGCGGCTAAATCTAGAACGCGATGAGTATGAACTGTTTATCAGTGACAAAGGCCCTGGCCGACATTTAACACTGACAGTGGATTTGCAAACTGGTGAGGCGTTTGTTGAAAGCACAGATTATGGCATTTGGGCCAAGCTCAATGACTTACACAAAGGTAGAAATAGTGGTTCGCTGTGGAGTTTTATTATCGACCTCAGTGCGTTGTTGATGATCCTTTTTAGCATCACAGGTTTAGTTCTGGCGTTAGCACAGCGACGCATTAATAAAACCTTAGGCTTGAGTTTAGTGACCAGCCTAGCCGTGGTGCTTTGTTACTTATTTTACGTTTAACCCTATTATTTGGAGAGACAATGAAAAAGTGGGCGTTATTACTTGTTGCGCTAGTGTTTGCCGCAAAAGCACAAGCAACCGAAATCGAGCTATCAATTAATTTAGCTAAGCAGTCGGGGGAATATCACAACCCGTATGTGGCGGCTTGGATTGAAAATGACTCAGGTAAAAGTGTTCGCACATTAGTGTTGTGGCGCGAAGGTGCTAAGTGGCTAAAAGACTTAAGAACCTGGTGGCGTAAAGTTGGCCGACGCAATAAAACATTGGTTGACGGTATTACCTCAGCAACCAGACCCGCTGGCAACTATAACCTGAGTTTTCAAGCCGTGGATGATAACAAAAAGCCATTGGTACAAGGTGACTACACCCTAAAAGTGGAGGTGGTCAGAGAAAACGGTGGGCGCGCCATTATCAAACAAAAGTTCAGCATTAATGGCCAAGCTCAGTCATACACACTAAAAGCGACGCCAGAAACAAATCAAGCAACGTTTTCTATCAAGGAGTAACCATGTCTAAATTAAAACTGTTTTCTTTATTAGCCCTTGCCTTTGCAAGTTCAACGCAAGCTCACAACCGTTGGATCTTGCCAACTCACTTCAATGTATCTGCGGAAGAAGGTGAAAAGCAAGTTTGGATCATGGCTGATGTCACTGCGTCAAACGAAACGTTTAACGTTGATAAGCCAATGGGCTCTGACCGTTTTACTATTATCAAGCCTGATGGTAACCGTTCTCGCCCAGGCTCTAGTTTTAAGGGCCACAGAAAGAGTGTGGTGGATATTAATTTAGCTGACAATGGCACTTATAAGATGTTTTTAGACAGCGATGTGAATTACTGGACGCGCTATGAAGTTGCCGGTGAAGAAAAGGCAAAGTGGTTACGTGGCGTAAATAAAGCGAGTCGTGACAAAGTACTACCAAAAGGCGCAAAGAACGTAAAAACAATGGCGTCAAAATCTCAAGTTATGACCTTTGTAACGCTGAACGAACCAACAGACAACTACAGTTTGAACAACCAAGGTTTAGAGCTTAAACCTATCACTCACCCGTCTGATATCGCTCAGAACGAAGAAGTAAAGTTACAGCTATTATTTGATGGCAAAGCGCAAAAAGGCGTGAAAGTCGAGATCATCAAAGATGGTGCTCGTTATAGAAACAGCCCTGAAGCACTAGAGTTAGAATCTAATAATAAAGGTGAGATCAGCTTTACGCTTAAAGATGCGGGTCGTTACTTATTAATGGCTGAGTATCGAACAGAGCAATCTAACAACCCATTAGCGGATGAAATGGGCGGTCAGATCTTCTTTACTTTCGAAGCCGTATTAAACTAGTTACTTTAAAACCCGCAGCAATCACTGCGGGTTTTATTTTACGCTGCAATTTTTTGAATCGCGGCGTAAGCATTATCTTGATATTTGGTGTTGGCTAAATCTTCAAACAACTTACTTTGTTCGCCGATTTTTCCGGTTAAGCCTTTTTCGCTCGCGTAAAAACCTCCTGTTTTATAAGACGTATCTAACATGGCGTCGACGAATCGTTTTGCGCCTACTTCCACGCCGTGCACCTTGCCAATCATTAACATCATTTTCATCATGCTTTTCATGACAAATCGCTTAACTGGTGACAAGGTATTAAAGCCATCTGTACCAGCGGTTGCTCCAGGTGACATAGTGACAAAACGAATGTGTTTGTGCTGCCTTGCCATGGCTGACATCCAAAGTGCCGCCATGTATTTAATAGGGCCGTAAGGCACGGTAGCGTCACTTTTGTGACCATAAAGTTCGCCCTTACTCAGAGCTAGAAAATCTTGGGTTGAGGTCGATGGAAGATCAGGGCGTTTCATCCCCATCTCTTTGACACCTCGAGCCGCTTCAGAACCTGCATAAATTGCCACTTTCGTCAGTTTTTGCGCTGCAATTAATTGTTCACTAAGGACTGTGTGGCCTAGCAAGTTAACGGCAAATATTTCCGTTACGCCATCTTGGTTGATTTGGTGAAAAGTATTACCAACAGCACCGCCTGCGTTCATTACTAATGCATCGACAGGCTCTGGTAAAGCTTCTACTGCGGCGGTTACTGAAGCTAAATTAGCAACGTCGATATCTAAAATTTCAAAAATGAATTTTCCAGTTTCTAGTTCAAGCTCTTTTTGTGCCATTAACGCTTTGTCTTTGTTGCGACAACCTAAGTAAATCTTCTTAGTTTCTGCTTTTGCCGCCAGTTGCTTTGCCGTTTCTTTACCTAATCCCGCATTTGCGCCCGTAATTAAATAAGTACTTAACATTATTGTGCCCTCTATCTTAATTTTGCTCTAAGACCCTAAAACTAGGTCGCTGTGTTTTGTTGCTGGTAAAGATAGTGATCTCGCCAATGCATTTTTTGATATTTTTTGCGGTTTGTACAATTTTTGAAAAATGCCATAACCGCAAGAAATATCAAAAATTGTCGATCACGACCTCATACACTTGTTGCCGTTGAATCTATTCAGAGGTGAGTAAAATGAATCAAGTCAGTGTATTGGAAACCAAAGCGTTTCAGTTATTAATTTTGTTACTAGCGGTTATATGTTTTGTGCCAGGTGGTGCAAGTGCATTTGGCGGGCTAAACGGTAGTGCTGCACTAGGAGGGGCAGAGGCGATTTTTAGCGCCGACAGCGTACTACGAGGCTTTGCCGATAATCAATATCGCTTTGGTTTTGGTGTTTTCTTTGCACAAGGCTTAGCCTTGTTATTCTTTTTAAAAAATATGCGTCAGCAAGCAACTTTGTTCCGTTTTGTAGCCTTAGCGCTATTTATAGGTGGTCTAGGTCGATTATCGAACATTATGGAGTTTGGTGTTGTTGATCCTCAAGTGCTTGGACCAACGGTTATTGAACTGGTTATCGTGCCTTTATTAGCACTTTGGCATGTCCGTATTAACAAATCTAATTAATACCTATCTTTTTAATTATTTATATTTGAGCCTAGCTTGGTGCTAGGCTTATTTGGAGTATCTAATGACATTACCCGTATTTTTATTTATTGAAGCAAAGCCTAACCCTGCTGAACAAGGAGCGTTACAGCAGTATTTAGCGCAGGTGCCAGCGATTGTTTATCAATATGCAGGAGTGCCAATCGCTACTTACGATGTTGAAAAGACACTGGATGAATTGGCTGCGCCAAGTGTGTATTCTGTTATTTCTTTTCCATCCCGTCAGGCAATAGATGAGTTTTTTGCTGATAGTGAATATCAGCAACTGATCCCTATTCGTGATAAAGCTTTTAGTCATTTACGCTTTCATCTAACTCATGAACGAATATAACAAGGCCGATTATGCAACGTTTTTTTAACAGTATTGAATTTATCGAACAGCATTTATACGACAAGATCTCTGTTCATCAAGTGGCTGCGGCTTCTTTTTATTCGACTTATCACTTCAGTCGCATTTTTAAAGCATTGGTTGGCGATACACCGAAAGAATACATTCGCAAACGCCGCTTAACCGTTGCAGCGAAAAGGCTTCTAAGTGAAGATATTGGCATATTGCAGTTAGCATTAGATTGTCAATTTGACTCGCAAGAAGCGTTTACCCGAGCCTTTAAAGATCTTTTTAATATCACCCCAGCGCAATACAGAAAGCAAAACGACCCGTTTCGTCTGTTATACAAAGATCAGTTCAGCCCTCATATGTTGCATTTTTTGCAGCATGAATTATCGATGGAGCCCGAAATAATCACTCGCCCTGCTATCAAGTTAGTAGGAATAAGCCAGCAATATGATAATGCGGATCTGAGCTTGCCTAAACTCTGGTCTGCTTTTCGTCCGTATCGAGAGCAAATTACTAATAGAGTGAATGAGCAATCCTTTGGCATATATGAAGCTTATGAAGAAGCAGAACAGGAAGTGCGCTTTAGCTACGTTTGTTGTGCTCAAGTGAATGATTTTAGTCACGTCCCTGAAGGCATGATCACTCGTCAACTTCCTGAACAGATGTACGCTAAGTTTACTCACAAAGGCTCAATTACAAACTTAGATAAAACGCTCAAATATATCTGGGGCAGTTGGCTCCCTAAGTCGGCTTACGAATATGTAGAAAAGCCAGATTTTGAGCTTTACCCTGAGGGCTATAATGTGATGGATGAAAGTAGTGAAATGACTCTGCACATTCCAATTAAAGCGAAATAAAGCAGATTTTATTAACGGTTACATAAGACTACAAAATAACTTTGTACAGGATGGATTGGTGACAGGTATATTTGGTTTTTATCTTTAAAGGACTAAATTTATGAAAACACGTATTTTATCTGTCGCTTGTGGTCTGTTGTTATCTGGCTCTGTATTGGCGGAGGAAAATTGGTCCACCTCAATATCAACGGGACTGCCTTTTTTCCTTACTCCTGAACTTTCTTACCAAGCCAATAACAGTGATATTCGCTATTACGCCAACTTAAAAATTGGCCTTGATAATGGTGCAGCTATTGGCTTTGAAACGCCTTTTTCCACTAATAAAAAACATAGCTTTGGCGCTTTTTTTGGCTCTGTCGGCGTACATGACGGTGATACAGATTGTCGAGATAATGATGATTTAGGAAGTGCAATAGGTTGCGCTTTAGCCGATGCGTTTGATTGGGAAAGAGTCGATGGAATTGGCATTAGTTACCGTTATTCGTTTAATCAGTTTAATGCAGAGGGGATGTACACGCGTTTCGAAGTTGGCTATGGCAAAGGCGATGAATCTAATCGGGATTTAACCTCTGGCTCGTTTTTAATAGGCTATCAGTTTTAGTCAAATAAGGTTTTTTAATTCAATTTTCGTTTGTCTTAGCATACACTTAATGACATTACAGAGAACGAAATTAATTAAAGGACAAATAACGAATGGGCAATAGAAAGCACAGTAATGCGGGTTTCACTCTGATTGAGCTGATCATTGTTATCGTGATCCTAGGGATCTTAGCGGTAACTGCAGCGCCACGTTTCTTAAATTTAACCACAGATGCTCACACTGCGGTGTTTAATGGCACTTTAGGCAGCTTTAGAGCAGGCATTGATTTAGCACACAATAAGTGGCGTGTTAGCGGCAATACAGGTGTTGCGGTAGATTTAGTTGATACCCTTGATTTCAATAGTATTGGCTACCCGGCAGGAACCGATGATGGCAATCAAGTTGGCTCGGAGCAAGATTGTTTAGACGTATTTAACTCAGTAATGGAAAGTGACTTAGTGTTGGCGATCCCTGTAGGAGACGGTGCTGGTATTAAAAACTTAGCTGCCGGTGTTGATATTGCGGTTACTAATAACGCTAATACTTGTTACTACACATTTGTCTCAGAGTCCAAAGCGGTTGGCTTTGTCGCACCACAGTTTAGATACCTTTATACAACGGGTGATGTGCAGGTGAACTCATTTACCCTTAATTAATTTTTATCTAATGTCCGAGCGCCTAGGCTTGGCGCTCGAATATTCTGTTATTTTCCAACCTTCCTTATTTTAGATATTCACTTTTCATATTTGATCCATGCCCTCGATAGTGCTGTACTATTTTTATCCTTCTAATTCTGGCTGAGCTGTGATTTATGAGTCGAGTTGTAAAAATAAAAGCAATATCAAAGCGCAATGGCTTAACTGTCACCATAGCTGGCGTTACTTTGTTAGCCATTGTTATTTTCGGTAGTGGTATCGGATTGTTCGCTAAGATCCCAACTTATGTTGGGGTAAGTTTAAGTTTAGCGGCTATCTTTGTTGGTGTTATAAAGCTCAAAGAACCCGATTACAGTTTAATGATGGATGATCTTGGCGTGACCTATCAACATGCTAGAGGCCGTTGGCAAATTCCATGGTCAGATATTCAACGCATTGATGTTCCAACCATTGCTCATGGATTAACGCAAAAGCAATTACCCTATGTGGCATTTCGACTTAAATCTCAGTTACGTTTATTAGACAACATTTCACCGCGACTGGCTTCTTATCTAGTGACAGAGCAGAGAGAGCTAGTCATCGCGGCGTTAAAAGATGATTTTGCCGATTGGCAATGTAAAGACGGTACTTGCCCTAGTGAGATTTTATATAAATTCGATGACTACAAAATAGAGAGTAAAGTTTATCGTGGCCTCAAAGCCATGTTGGGACACCGTGTTGCAACTTTAAGAGACAAGTTGGGATACGATATTTATGTCCCAGCTTCGGCATTAGATCGAGAGCCGCAAGAGTTTGTTAACTTGTTAAGACGGTTACAGGCATCAGTATGAGTATAAGTGCTTCCGATTTGATCTAGATTATTGACTTATTACCCAATACATCAACATAATGATGATTCGCAAATAGTATATCTGAACTAAGCCATTGGTTCAGACTTGATCAATAGTAGGGTTTATGAAGAGCAGCAATAATGTTGTATTTCCAGTAGTTATTATTGCTAGCCTTGCCTGTTCGGCCACAGCTCAAGTAAGCCAAGACGAAACTGACTTGTTTGAACTAACACTGGAAGAGTTATTGAATGTTAGAGTGGTTAGTTCTGTTTCAGGAATCGAACAAGGCTTAAAATCAGCACCAGCGTCCGCATCAATTATTCTGGCAAAAGAATGGCAAAGTCGTGGTGCCAGAACCTTATCTCAAGCATTAACTGGCGTAGCGGGTTTACAAAGTACTTTGTTAGCCAGTTCAAATTCCGAACGTAACGTTATTATCAGAGGTTTATCTGGCAGTTTTGGTCAGCAAGTTAAATTGTTAATCGATGGTGTGCCTTTTAATCGAATCCATCACGGTGGCAAACCTGCCTTAGACATTCCTTTATTAGGTTTTAAACGGATTGAAATTGTTCGTAGTCCAGGCTCCGCAACTTATGGTGCAGATGCTTTTGCTGGCATCATTAACTTGATCTCCAATGATGACTTTGAGCAGAAAACGCAAGCTGAGTTAGCTTTTGGCCGTTTTGGTCAACGTGATTTAGGTGTTCAAGGTTCGGTGCAACACGAAGCAGTAAATTTCCGTTATAGCGTCAACTATAGTAAGTATCAGGATGATCCTGAGCGGGTAATTAACTCAGACTTACAGTCGGTTTTTGACGGCATTTTTAATACTAATGCCAGCCGAGCGCCAGGGCGTTTCGACCATTCATACGAACAAGTTAGTGTCAATTTGAAAGCCAAATGGCAAAACTTATCTATGTCTTATTATGGGCTATCAGGTTCATTTGGTTTTGGTGCTGGCGTGGCAGAAGCTTTGGATCCGGAAGGCAGAGGAAAGCACAATAGCCATATTGTTGATGCTAAGTACCAATGGTCTATGTTTGATACTGACCAAACGACAGTTAACCTTTGGTGGCAAGAAAAACATTCAGAGTTTCCATTCACTATATTCCCAGCTGGCGCAGTTTTGCCAATCGGTAGTGATGGCAACTTGGATTTTGTTGCACCAACGACGCTAGCGCTGTTCGAACAGGGCTATATTGGTGTACCAGGCAACGACTCACAATTGGGACAGGCAAGTATCACCTCAGTTATTTCACCTTTGCAAGGTCACTCGTTACGTTGGCAGCTAGGTATTGAGTATCACAAACACTCACCGTTTGAGAGCAAAAACTTTGGTCCAGGTGTACTTAATGGCAATGAAACTGTAGTAACGGGAAAGCTCACCGATGTCTCAGGTACGCCATATGCTTATTTGCCTGAAAAATCGCGTAATATCGCATTTTTCTCGGTGCAAGACACTTGGCAACTTGCAGATGATTGGGCTTTACACATAGGTGGTCGTTATGACGACTATTCTGACTTTGGCTCAACCATTAACCCTAGGTTAGGTATAGTTTGGCAAGCAACAAACGCGCTAACGGTAAAATTACTATCTGCCACCGCCTATCGAGCTCCTAGCTTTTACGATAGATATGCGGATAACAATCCTGTTAACTTAGGCAACCCTGAACTACAACCTGAAGAGGTAGATACAAACGAGTTTAACCTCGGTTTAACAGTGACAGACAACCTGTTTATGGAAATGTCCGCGTATCACTATGAAGCAACTAACTTAATCGAATATCTTGTTACTGCTGGCGTGACGGGACGTAGGGCTGCAAACCATGGTCGAATAGAAGGACGAGGTTTAGAGTGGAGTATGCAGTGGCGCCCTATGGCAAATCTAGATGTCGCAACTAACTTCAGCTATGTCGATAACGAAGATGGTGAACAAATGCCGTTAGCGGGTTTTGCCGAGAAAATGGCTGCTGTTAATGTCAATTATAAACCCAGTGAGCAGTCAAACATTAATCTATTTTGGCAATATACAGGTGAACAAAATCGCGCTAAAACGGACTTAAGATCAGCATTACCAAGCTCTAATTGGTTTAGCTCAAGATTTAGTTATCAAGTACTCCCTGAGCAGCTAGAAGTCGCTTTCGTGGTGAATAACCTGTTTGACCAAGAGGCAGATACACCGAGCAATTCTATTGCTGAGGATTATCCCACAGCAGGGCGTCAGTGGTTACTGCAAATGAATTATCAGTTTTGATGTTTTGCTAAAACAGAGACAAAAAAAGTGCTCAATAGAGCACTTTTTATTTGTTCTGAACTGTCAAATTACAGAATAAACTTACTTAAGTCTTCGTCTTCAACAATTTCGTCTAGGTTTGATTTAACAAATTCAGCATCGATAGTGACTGATTCACCATCGCGCTCAGACGCATTGAATGAAATCTCTTCCATTAAACGCTCTAACACTGTGTGTAGACGACGAGCACCAATGTTTTCGTTTTTCTCATTTACTTTGAACGCGGCTTGCGCAATTTGCTTAATGCCATCTTCGGTAAACTCGATGTTTAAACCTTCAGTTGCAAGTAACGCTTTGTATTGCTCTGTAAGTGATGCATTTGGCTCAGTCAGAATACGCTCAAAGTCTTCAGTTGTTAATGCACTTAATTCTACGCGAATTGGTAGACGGCCTTGCAGCTCAGGGATCAGATCCGAAGGCTTGCTCATTTGGAATGCACCAGATGCAACGAATAGCATGTGGTCAGTTTTAACCATGCCATATTTAGTTGAAACGGTAGAACCTTCTACTAGTGGCAGTAAGTCTCTTTGTACACCTTCGCGAGAAACATCAGCACTATTGGCACCTTCGCGCTTACAAATTTTGTCAATTTCGTCGATGAAAACAATACCGTTTTGCTCAACGGCTTCAACTGCTTGTTCTTTTAGATCGTCGTTATTAACTAACTTAGCGGCTTCTTCGTCGACTAATAGCTTCAATGCAGCGCCAACTTTCAATTTACGCGGCTTTGTTTTGTCACCAGATAGGTTTTGGAACATGCCTTGTAATTGCGAAGTCATTTCTTCCATACCTGGAGGTGCCATGATCTCAACGCCGATTTCTTTCTCAGCAACGTCGATTTCAATTTCTTTATCGTCTAACTCACCTTGGCGTAGACGCTTTCTCAATACTTGACGAGTAGAGCTTTCTTTTTGCTCAGTGTCTACTACTTGGCCAAAGCTATCTTTTGCTGGTGGAAGAAGGGCATCTAGTACTCTTTCTTCTGCTGCTTCTTCTGCTTTGAAACGGTTTTTCTCAATCGCTAATTCGCGAGTAAGCTTCACTGAAATTTCAGTTAAGTCGCGAATAATTGACTCAACTTCTTTACCTACATAGCCCACTTCGGTGAACTTAGTCGCTTCCACTTTGATAAATGGCGCGTTAGCTAACTTGGCTAAACGGCGGGCAATTTCAGTTTTACCTACACCTGTAGGGCCTATCATAAGGATATTCTTAGGCGTAACTTCGGTTCTTAATTCTGCATTTAATTGCATGCGACGCCAGCGGTTACGTAAAGCGATAGCTACCGCTCTTTTGGCGTCGTTCTGACCAACGATGTGTTGATCAAGTTCGTGAACAATCTCTCTTGGGGTCATAGTAGACATTAAATTAACCCTTACTTAATTCTTCGATAGTTAAATTGGTATTTGTGTAGACACAGATATTGCCAGCAATGTTTAAGCTCTTTTCAACAATCTCTTTGGCCGATAATTCTGTGTTTTCGATAAGTGCCGTTGCCGCAGCTTGGGCAAATGGGCCACCTGAGCCAATCGCGATCAGGTCGTGTTCTGGTTGAATAACGTCACCGTTACCTGAGATGATCAATGAAGCGGTTTCGTCAGCTACTGCTAGCAAGGCTTCTAGTTTTCTAAGCATCTTATCGGTACGCCAATCTTTGGCTAGTTCAACCGCCGCTTTGGTTAAATGACCTTGGTGTAACTCCAGCTTTGCTTCAAATTTTTCAAATAACGTGAAGGCGTCGGCTGTGCCACCTGCGAAGCCTGCAATGACTTTACCGCGGTATAAACGGCGTACTTTAACAGCATTGCCTTTCATCACTGTATTACCTAGAGAAACTTGGCCATCACCGCCAAGTACAACTTCATCACCACGACGAACAGAAACAATTGTGGTCATATACCACTCCAAATTGGGTTTACAATGCTATCTATGTGCTACTGAAATTAGTTTTTTCAAGTTAATTGCCAATAATTGGAAATTTATTTTCACTTTTTCCTGTCAAGATTTGTCTAGCGGTCGATAAAGATCTAGCATAAGAATAAATATTTGCGTGGCAAAATTTGGGAAGTAAATGAACTGGTTAAATTCAATTAGTAGAAAAGTTGTGCTTGGTTATGTCTTGGTATTATTAGTGTTGGTGTTAACCACAAGTACTTTGACCAACAAGTTGTTCAAAACCAAAGAACTGAATGACGAGTTTGTTGATATGAGTTTGCCAGCATTAGAAGCGGTGACACAAACTCACAAAAGCGCAAGTCAGCTTATGATGGCCGCTTTTGGTTTATACGGTTACACCATTTCTGCTGAAGACTTTAACCAGAAAGTGGAAACTGAATTTGCCACCTTTGACCGTTCGGTTAAAAAACTGAAATCATTTGGCCTCAATGTCAAACCGCAAGGAACCGAAGAGTTCAAACAAGCGTTACTTACTTTAGCTGATTTAATGGCACAGCAGTCGGTTGATTGGGACTCTGCAAGGGACACCCTTAGCCTTTTACAAACATTAAACGACGATTTTTCTAAGCTGTTATCGGATGCTGAAAAACGAATTCAAACGAAAACCAACGAAACGCTAGACGAAGTTGCGGCTGACATAGATAACATGGTGGCTTGGATGTTTAGCGCTATTATTATTGTGATTGTGGTGACAGGCGCTGCAATTATTTATTCTAGACGTTACATAGTGTCACCTATTCTTTCTTTGTCTTCGCAGCTGGATCACATTATTGAAAGCCGTGACCTGACCAAAACGGTTGAAGTAAGTAGTAATGATGAAGTAGGTATTGCCGCGGCTAGTATCAATCATTTACTAAAAGCATTTAAAACCAGCAGTAATGAAATTCGCCAATCAACTCAAGTGGTCATTGAATCTATTGATTTACTTAATCACAGTGGCGAGTTGTCACAGCAACAAATTATTAACTTGTCCGATTCTGCAAATAGCTTAGCAGGGGTTGTTGACCGCCTAGAACAGAGCATTGGTGACAGTGCAGAGCGCTCCATGTCGGTTTCTGATAAAGCTCTAACAGGTGCAAAGCAAGTTGAGACTGGTTCGACTAACTTGACTCAAACGGCGAATATTATTTCTGAACTATCAAGTGATATCGATACCTCATCGGAAATGTTATTAAGCTTAAAACATGCCGGTGATAAAGTTTCTTCGGTGGTTAAAGCGATTGCTGATATTGCGGAACAAACTAATTTACTGGCACTAAACGCGGCAATTGAAGCGGCAAGGGCAGGTGAGTCAGGTCGAGGTTTCGCAGTAGTTGCGGGTGAGGTAAGAACGTTGGCATCAAGAACTCATGACTCAACCTATGAAATCAACTCAATTTTAGAAGAAATCGTCAGTTCTATTTCGACTACCGTTGGCTCTATGGAAAGTAATAAGCAAAAAGCCAATAATGCAGTAGAGGCGGCGGAGAATACCGTTGCTTCATTACAAGAGTTACAACAAACGGTACTGACTTTAAGCCAAGAAAATCAAACATTAGCGGAACTTGCTCAAGTTAACCAAAACGATGCTAATAATATGCGTTCAAGTATTGATGCGGTTTCAAGCTCGGTGATGAGCGTAGAAGAAACCAGCATGGAAACCAAACAAGCTTCGGACAACTTGAATAACTTATCTAGCTCCCTTACTGAAATCGTCGGTCGATTTAAAAGTTAGATAAGCTTTAGAGCCGTAAGCTGTAAGCCATAAGTAAAAGAAAAAGTTTGACGACAATTATCAGGTGAGTTTTAAAATGCGCTTACCGCTTACCGCTTACCGCTTACCGCTTACCGCTTACCGCTTACCGCTTACCGCTTACCGCTTACCGCTTACCTTTTATTTGCCGATTAATTCGCCATTGCTCTTGTATATCCTGCAATAATCCTTATAATTGCGCGCCCAAATCAGCCCTTATTATTTGTTCCTTGCCTTAGACAAGTTTGGCTGAGCTTGCTTTTGAGGCTAATTATCCATAAGGAATTAACACGATGCGTCATTACGAAATCGTATTTATGGTTCACCCTGATCAGAGTGAACAAGTTCCAGGTATGATCGAGCGTTATACTGGTTCTATCACTGAAGCTAACGGCACAGTTCATCGTTTAGAAGACTGGGGTCGTCGTCAATTAGCTTACCCAATTGAGAAACTACACAAAGCACACTACGTTCTTATGAACGTTGAAGCGCCAAGTGCAGTAATTGCTGAGTTAGAAGAAACTTTCCGCTACAACGACGCGGTATTACGTTCTCTAACTATCCGTAAGGACAATGCAGTAACTGAAGCTTCTCCTCTTGTTAAAGAAGAGAAAAAAGAATCAGCTGCAGCTTAATTAGAGGTTTAAGTGTTTAATCAAGTTGTGTTAAGCGGCCTGATTTGTAAACCACCTAAATTTTCTGAAAGTCCGACAGGCATTGTTCATGGTCAATTTTCCATTGAACATAAGTCAATACAGCAAGAAGGCGAATTTAATCGCAACGCGTATATCCGCATTCATGTTGTTACTTGTGGGCTTGAACAAAAGCAGTTAATACAAAATTTTATTGTTGGCGATGCGGTTCAAGTGAGTGGTTTTTTAAACCGTCACGAAAGTAATAAAGGTACACCCATTATTGCTTTGCACGCTCAACAAATAGAAAGACTCAATTAGGAGACTCAAAATGGCACGTTATTTCAGACGTCGTAAAGTATGCCGTTTCAAAGCTGAAGGCGTAAAAGAGATCGATTATAAAGATCTAGCAACTCTACGTAACTACGTTACAGAAAGTGGTAAAATCGTACCTAGCCGTATCACTGGTACAAGTGCAAAGTATCAACGTCAATTAGCTCGTGCAATTAAGCGCGCTCGCTTCTTAGCGTTATTACCTTACACAGATTTACATCAATAAGATTGGTAATTAAGAGGTTTAATACAAATGAACGTAATCCTTTTAGACAAAGTTGCCAACTTAGGTTCACTTGGTGACAAGGTAACAGTTAAATCAGGTTTTGCTCGTAACTTCCTTTTCCCACAAGGTAAAGCGGTTCCAGCAACTAAAGCAAACTTAGAAATGTTCGAAGCTCGTCGCGCAGAATTAGAGAAGAAGGTAGCTGAAGAATTAGCAGCTGCTGAAGCTCGTGCAGCGAAAGTAACTGAACTTGCTGAGATCACTATCGCTTCTAAAGCGGGTGACGAAGGTAAGCTATTCGGTTCTATCGGTACTCGTGACATTGCTGAAGCAATCACTGAAGCTGGTGTTGAAGTAGCAAAAGCTGAAGTTAAAATGCCTGAAGGCGCAATTCGTGAACTTGGTGAATTCGATCTAGCGATCCAATTACACCCAGAAGTAACTGCTTCTGTAAAAGTTAACGTTATCGCTGAAGCATAATTAAAAGTTAAGCTTTTAAAATTTAAAAACCCGTTTTAAACGGGTTTTTTTGTGCCTATTTTTTACCTGTGGCAAGAAGAGCAAATAACAACTCGGTTATTGTTTTAACATGAGCCACTTAATTACCTCATTTTTCTAGTTAAGTTATTGCTTTTCTTCAACTTACTGAACTTGGTAAAGTCAATAGTGCGTATTGCGCAAGATTGAATTGAAAAAAAATAATCAAAAAAATTCCGTCACCTTTGTAGTCTTATTCCAACAGCCTATTTTTTAAACTCATCCTATCTGTTGCTAAAATGAATTCAAATTTCCTTAACTAAAGCTAACCAGTATCTAATATCGAGGGCGTTTTAAACGGATATGTGGGGAAATAATAAACAGAGATCAAATGTAGTTAAATTACGAAAATATTCATCAGTCATAACATTTGTTGCATAAGTTATCACTTTTCGTGGGGTTGCACTTTGCTACTTTAGTAGTAAATTTAATATCCCCTGCCACATTGCAGACCCTATCAATCATAAGCAAACAACTGGAATAGACAATGAGTAGCCTTAAAGAACAAGCACTAAAGTATCATAGCGAACCAAAGCCTGGAAAAATTGAAGTCACCCTGACGACACCGGCAGAAACGGTAAATGATCTGGCTTTGGCGTATAGCCCAGGTGTTGCTGAGCCAGTTAGAGAAATTGCGGCAGATCCTAATAATGCTTATAAATATACGGCCAAAGGTAATACTGTAGCCGTTATTACTAATGGTACTGCTATTTTAGGGTTAGGTAACTTAGGCCCGTTAGCGTCTAAGCCAGTAATGGAAGGTAAGGCTTTATTATTCAAGCGCTTTGCTAATATTGATTCGTTTGATATTGAAGTGAAGCACAAATCTCCAGAAGAGTTTATTAATACGGTTGCAGCGATTGCTGATACGTTTGGCGGTATTAACCTAGAAGATATTAAAGCGCCAGAGTGTTTTGAAATTGAGCAAGAGCTAATCAAGCGCTGTAAAGTGCCTGTATTCCACGATGACCAACACGGCACGGCTATTGTGACTGCCGCTGGTATGCTCAATGCCTTAGAAATTCAAGGCAAAAACATTGAAGATGCAACTATTGTTTGTTTAGGTGCTGGTGCGGCAGCTATTGCTTGCATGAATTTGTTAATTAGCTGTGGTGCACAACGTGAACGCATTTACATGTTAGATAGTAAAGGCGTTATTCACACTCGTAGAACCGATCTTAATGAGTATAAACAAGGTTTTGCTAGTAATACGGATAAACGAACGTTGGAAGACGTGATTTGTGGTGCAGACATTTTTGTTGGTGTATCAGGTGCTAACTTACTGTCGCCTGAAGCATTAAAACTGATGGCGCCAAACCCAATTGTTTTTGCTTGTTCGAATCCAGACCCTGAAATTAAACCAGAACTAGCGTTAGCTGCTCGTGATGATTTGATCATGGCAACAGGTCGTTCAGATTATCCAAACCAAGTTAACAACGTCTTGTGTTTCCCATTCATTTTCCGCGGCGCGCTAGATGTAAGAGCCACTGAAATTAATGAAGAAATGAAAGTGGCTGCGGTTGAAGCAATCAGAGCGTTAGCAAAAGAGCCTGTTCCGCAAGAAGTATTGGATGCGGCGAAGGTAGATTCACTAGAGTTTGGCAAAGAGTACATTATCCCTAAACCTATGGATCCAAGACTGCTTGAGTTGGTATCTAAAGCCGTTGCTGATGCTGCGATAGCATCTGGTGTTGCTCAAATTAAAACTCAAGACTAAAGTCGAATAGGCCTCTAAGCTCTCTTAATCTATTGTCAGATAAAAGGAGAGCTTATGAACGATCCCATTTTGATGTTTATGGTATTGCTAATTGTGTTAGCAGTGCTAATAAACAAAGGTGCAGCAGGCATGGTTAAAGTTGCACAGGAAAAACAATGGTCTGGCTGGAAACAATCAGAATTTGCTTGGAAGTTAGTGATCAGCTTATGCGTTATTCCTTCGATCACTTTACTTTGGGCAATATAAAAGCTGCTATTTAGCAGCTTTTTTATCTTCAATGATAAGCCACTTCACTCAGCAAGCGGCTCATTTTTTTGCTCCTAGCTTATTCGTCTAGGTCTGGGATCTCTTTACCCATTTCCGTTAGTATTCGTCTAACTTCTGCGGGCACTCGCTCAGGATTTTCTTTTGCTAGGTCTTCATCTGCTGGCAGAGGTTGACCGGTAAACGCATGTAAAAATGCTTCACATAACAATTCACTGTTGGTTGCGTGACGTAAGTTTTTAACTTGGCGTCTTGTTCTTTCATCCGTCAAAACTTGTAACACATTTAGCGGGATTGAAACTGTAATTTTTTTAACCTGCTCTGATTTTTTGCCGTGTTCTGCATAAGGGTGAACGTATTCACCATTCCACTTGGCCATAAAACACCTTTTTGTAGGGATTGTTGCCTGCCAACAGTGCCTATTGACAGAAAGTTCTTGATCTAAAATTCGCCTGCAAATTGTATTGAATTAAAAATATTAGTCAAATTATCGATTTCTAAAAGTTTAGACGTCTAGATGGTTGACATCAAAAATAACTCAGTTATAGTTTTAGACGTCTAAACGTATAAATGTCTGGAGCAAAGCATGACAATTGAAAAAATAACTCAATATGATGCCGCGACTGTCGCAGTTCAGTCGGGGTTAAATACCGATACTCAACACCAATCTGTAGTTGCTCCTATTTATATGGCAACGAATTTCCAATTTGATGATTATCACAACAAGCCAAATTACGACTACAGCCGTGGTGGTAATCCAACTCGTGATTTATTGGCTAACGCATTAGCAGAGTTAGAAAAAGGGGCTGGTGCAACGGTAACTAGTTCAGGAATGGCTGCGGTTAACTTAGTGTTACAGCTTCTGACCCCAAATGATGTGCTGGTAGCACCATTGGATTGTTATGGTGGAACTCACCGTTTATTTGAGAGCTTAGCGAAAAAGGGCGCATTTAAATTACAATGGTTAGATTTCTATGCCGCGGATATCGACGCTCAGTTATTAAAACTAAAACCAAATTTAATTTGGCTAGAAACACCAAGTAATCCTTTATTGCGTGTTACTGATATCAAAAAGATCTGCGCTACTGCCAAGCTAGTATCAGCTAAAGTTGCAGTAGACAATACTTTCTTATCGCCTTTAGGCCAGTCTCCTCTTCAGTTAGGCGCTGATATTGTTATCCACTCAAGTACGAAATATTTAAACGGTCACAGTGACGTTGTTTCGGGAGCCGTCGTATGTGCAGATCAGGAAACGGCTGACGAAATTAAGTGGTGGGCAAACAATACTGGTGTGACTGGTTCACCTTTTGATTCTTATCTGATCCTGCGCGGTATTCGTACTTTGTCGGTACGAGTAAAGCAGCACAGTGAAAATGCCTTAGCGATTGCTGAAGTGTTGCAAGCCCATGAAGCGGTAAAAGCGGTACATTATCCGGGGCTAAGCACTCACCCAGAGCATATTTTGGCAAAGTCGCAACACGCCTATAACGGTGGTATGTTGAGCTTCGAACTAGCAGGCTCAGAAGCGCAAGTTTCTGCTTTCTTGGCAGAATTAAAGCTCTTTACTTTAGCAGAATCACTAGGTGGCACTGAGAGTTTGGTGTGTCATCCAGCAACTATGACTCATGCTGCTATGCCTGAAGAAGCACAAAGTGCCGCTGGTATTAATGGTCAATTATTACGTCTTTCCGTTGGACTTGAAGAAAAAGCTGATTTAATCGCAGATCTGCTACAAGCTTTATCCAACGCAGCCAATGGACAAAAGCAGCAAAATAGCCAACAGCAAGCTAAAGTTGATTTAACCGACTCTGAACAAAGTGCTAGCTGTCGTTTAAGCCCAGCACTTGCAGCACTATGGTAATGGAGTAGAGCGTGAAACCTATCGTAAATTTGGTTGTGCTAGGTAAAGGCAATGTTGGCTCAGCTTGGCTGTCATTGTTCTTAGCGCAACAACAGCTTAATAAAAAGCACGCGGACTTGAGATTAGTCGCACTGGCTAACTCAAAAAAAGCATTAGTTGTTGAGCAAGGCATAGATAACCGTGAATTAGACAAGTTTGAACAGTTGGCTAGCGTCACTGACTTAGACTCGTTAGTGCAACAGCTAGCAAGTCTTAAATTAGATAATGTAGTTGTCGTTGATTTAACAGCGAGTGAGCGTGTAGCAAACCTATATCTGGATTTTGCTACGTTGGGCTGGCATATCGTATCGGCAAACAAATTGCCTTTAACCGTGGCCAACGAACGTTATCAAAAACTGGTCGAAACCTTGACTCAAAACAAAAGTTTTTGGGGCATTAACGCAACCGTAGGGGCGGCCTTGCCAGTGCAAAGCTCGTTGTCAGAGTTGTTGCAAGCGGGCGATACTTTAAAATCAATTGAAGGTGTGTTTTCAGGCAGTCTTTGTTATTTACTTGCTAGCTATCAAGGTAAAGAAAGCTTCACTGATTTAGTGAAAAGTGCATGTGAACAAGGGTTTACTGAACCAGACCCGCGTGAAGATTTATCTGGCAGTGACGTTCAACGCAAATTGCTTATCTTAGCTCGGTTAACTGGATTAAAGCTAAATCTATCAGATATCAAAGTTGAGCCTTTGTTACCTGAAAAGCTGCTGCAAGGTAGCTTACAAGACTTTTGGCAGAATAAAGCGGCAATTGACGATTACATGCAGCAAGCATTTGACAAAGCTCAGGCACAAGGCCATAAGCTGGCTTATGCAGCGCAAGCTCGAATATTCAATAAAGTGGTCGAAGCAAATGTTGGCTTAGTTGCTAAGAGCTCACAAAGTGCGTTAACCCAACTGACGCCTCTAGATAATGTATTCACTTTGATCACCGATTTTTATAGTGAAAACCCGTTAGTTATCCGAGGTCCAGGTGCCGGAGCCATAATAACGGCAACAGCGGTAAATATTGATATCAATAAATTTATCACTCAGCTTGCTGTTGTTGCTGAACGAGCCTCATAGTGTTCAATTGTCTTGAAGTTTGAGTAAGTTGTTGCTCACAAGCCGCTGTTTTGCTGTGCCGGTTAATTTGTAAAATCGAAAAAAAAACGCTAACCATGGTTAGCGTTTTTTATTACTTGTTTTTATTCACTCAGTGCAGTCCTATTACAGAACATAGCTCGAAGCCAAAGATAACTACCTGTTACTTAGCTGATCCAACTCATTTTGAGCTAGGTAATTATCCATGTTAGAGCGTAATAACTTGTACAGTAGAATAGCGCCATCAATTTCTTCTTTTCGATTGGTTAAACTTTCAATGTTTAACCCTAGCGGCAAGTTATAAGGGATGACTGCATCTAAAATTTGTTTAAGGCTGTTGTTACAAATGCGGATAGATTCATATAAAGGATTGTCAGCATTTAATATTCTAAGACTCGCCGCTTCTGGCACACTTACCCCTAGCCAGTTAATGAACTCAAGCGTTTTTTCACTGCCACATGGCGAAAAGGTTAAAATAATACGCTGTGGCTTCAGTCCTTGTTTTTTACACTCAATCGCATAACGAGTAAGTTGATCTATGGTTGCTTGAGGATTGTAAATCGCTTGGGAAATAAAAAAGTTACAACCTTTATGGTACTTATCTATTAAGCGTTGATGTTCATTGCCTTTGCTAGCGTGACGCTCAGCAATAGTGACGCCGCCAGTAAAGTAATCACAAGGATGATCCGCAAGCAATTGATAAGCATCGTTTAAAGATAAGTTGACTTCGTTGTCACGAGAAGGGCTACCGACTAATACTAGATCTCTAATATCAAAGTTATCCCAAGTATCTTGTGCCCATTGATTAAACTGTGCTGCCGTTGATTGACCAACGCTTTTGTAAGTGATGACTGGACGCGTTGATTTTTGCTGCAGCAAAGACGCATAAAGGCGTGGATCATGAGTGCTTTTAAACGGAAAAGGGCGAGGTGCGCTGGTTCGGGAAGCTTCATCTTGAATGTCGTAGACAATAAAGCCATCAACATCTATATCACTGACTCGACTTAACAGTTTCTCTGCAATTGTCTCTACTTGCTCCAGCGGTGTATCACTTTTAGGTGGGGTTGTACCTATAAAGTACACGCCACGGTTAACGTCGTTGTAACGTGATTTAAGCTCAGAACTCATATCCGCAAAACCTTTATATTAATAACTCAAATAACTAGTAAGAAGTTTAGACGTTTAGCCGTCTAAAATAAAGTGTTAATTTCTACCTTAATAAATGACTGGCACAAACACACTTAAATCGTTCTGGGTAATAGAGTTAATGATAGCAGCGAAAGGACAAAGCAAGGCGTAATGCTGATACTGAATCTGCCATGCTGAACTCGATTCAGTATCAGCATGATGGATTTAGGAGCGATATTTGTTAAATGAGTGGCATTGAGATCAGGATTTGGTGCTTTTCTTAGCCAGTTTTTCCCGCTCTTTTCTTTCGTTTTCATTTTTTACAAAGACAAAAGTGAGGTACATTTTTGTTGGTAATGACATGATCAAGCCAACAGCCATCATACCACCACTGATCATCAACCCTTTGATGCCATGGGTTTCGGCAAATGAAGTATACGACAGTAAATAATGGCCAAATAAGATCAGACATAGACCTAATACCATCACTACTTTCATAATAGTTATTGCTTTTTGATTATTGATCATAGCCAACTCCAGCCGATTGCTTGTCTTAACTTTAGCTTTATCTAATATAAAGGTATTGATCTAGGCCAAATCAACACTTTTTTTAGGGAATTCCTGATGCAACTTTAATGGAATTTAGTTAAAGTATCGGCTTTGATAATTCGGCACAAAATACTCTGTTTTAACCTTGTTAGGTGGATGATATATATACTGTTTTATACAAACAGAGAAAGTGTGGGATGGACTCTAAAGCTGTTTTTCGAAACGCTAGTACTGATTGGAAGTTGTGCTTATGCTGTCGAAGCCATTAAGGTTGCTCAAAACTCTGATTGTCGATGACAGTCATGCCATACTGAATTTTATTTCTGCTGTATTGAAGCAAAATTATGATGTTGAAAATATCCAAACAACATCGTCTCCGTTAGCAGCGTTAGGCCTACTAAAAGCTGAGTTAGATATTGACTTGTTGCTATTAGATTTAAGCATGCCTGAACTTGATGGCATAAAGTTTTTAGCAGAACTTGCCGAGTTGAACTACGATGGTTTTTTAGTCGTTATGAGTGGGGTTGCCCCTCATATTATTTCACAGGTTGAACAAGCGGCATCTAATCATGGTTTAAATTATTTAGGTACGTTGCTAAAGCCTGTTGAGGTTGAGCAGCTTTCGACGTTGTTGTCTGCACTGGAAAATAATGGAGAAGCGCAGGATATCGCAGTAAAGCCTGAGCAAGGACTTAAGATTTATCAGATCATTCAAGCAATTAAGCATCAAGAGCTAGAGCTATATTACCAGCCACAGGTTAATTTATACGATGGCAAAGTTTATGGTGTAGAAGTGCTGATGCGCTTGGACTCTAACTATACAAGTTCACTCGAGCAACTGTTGTCGAAGATAGAACAAAGTGAACTGCTATTGGACGTTGCAGCCATCATTGTCAGACAAGTTTTTCGAGACTGGTCGACTTGGAAGAAACAAGGGTTAGAGCTAAAATTATCGATGAATATCGGTACTTCTTATATAGAGAAACCTGAGTTTATTGATGAGTTGATCGCCCTAATGGTTCATTTTTCTGTACCACTAGATACCTTTTGCTTAACGGTCGATGAGAAGGCAATTGCAAATTATAACTCGACACAGCTAGAAAGTTTGGCTGCTATACATGCCAAAGGCATTGAATTGGCGTTAGATGATTTTGGTCAAGATAAAAGTTCGATAGATAAGGTCGCAAAGCTACCTGCCAATATTGTCAAAATGGATAGGCATTTATTAACTGAGACGCAGAATAAGCTGCCACAGTTTAGCTTAGCTGAAAACTGTATCTGCTTGGCTAAGCGCTTAGGAAAAATTGCTATTTTAACTGGGGTTGATAGCCCAAACGATTTGAAAATATGTGATGAGCTAGGTTGTGATGTAGCACAAGGGCGCTATTTCAGTGAACCTATATCAGCAAAAAATGTATTGGCCAGAATAACAAACTGGGCAGTTCAAACAAATTAGATCTCGGTATTGACCGTTTATTATAGGAAACAAAATGATAGATGTTGACGATAAAGTCTTAGAGAACATTAACCGTTCTTTCATCATTCCCCCTAGGCCAGAAATTTTAGCTGAGCTAAAAGAAATTATGGATCGCGAAGACCCAAGCCTAGCTGATATCTCGGAAGTGATCTCCAAAGACGTTGCCCTGTCGGCTGCCATTCTTAAGTTAATTAATTCACCTGCATTTGGCTTAGCTCGAACGGTTTCCGATATTAAACAAGCAGTCATGTTTTTAGGCTTTCAAGGCGTTTACTCATTAGTCCAAGGTCTGAAATTAAAACAAGCATTTGCCGCGGGTAAATGTTCAATTAGCTTAGAAAGATTTTGGGATAATGCCGAAGAAATTGCCCAAGTTGCTTTATACATTGGCGGTCAAATTAAAGCTAAAGTACCGGGCGAAAACTTATACACTTTAGGGTTATTCCATGACTGTGGCGTACCTGTGTTGGCGATGAAGTACCAAGATTATGTCAAAGTACTAGGTGAAGCGAATCGCAACTACCACGAAACCCAGTGTGAGTTAGAACAAAAACATTATAATACCGACCATTGTACCATCGGTTATTTCATTTCAACTAGCTGGCATCTGCCAAAAGATATCTGCCAGCTGATCCTGCGTCACCACGATAGAGACTACTTAAACAATATTGATGGCAGTATTGACCAGTTAAGTTATGCGGTATTGAAAATGGCAGAAAATATCGTTTATTCAGAACGCAGACATGTTGCTTCACCAGACTGGGTGCATGTGAAAGAATGTGTACTAGATGTACTAGGCTTTAGTGAAGATGACTATAATGATCTGAAAGATGACATTTCAGACTTTGTATTTGGCGGCTAATGAAACAACAGGACAACAGTAACAAGGAACAGCAGCAGTTGCTTGAGCAATTGCTAAAGCAATCAGCAGAGACCACAACTCAGCTACAAAAGCTCAATGAGCATAAGTTAATACAAACTTATAACTCAATCCCTCGCCTGTTGTGGTTTCACTTGTTAAAAGGCACCGCTTTTGGTTTAGGCAGCGTATTAGGGGCAACGGTTGTGTTGTCATCTGTGGTGTATTTGTTGTCTCAGATGGAGTTTATTCCGATCATTGGCGATTGGGTGTCGGAGATCATCAAAGTCGTCAAACAGACCCCAGATAATTAGATTTATAGTATTAAATAGGGGGCGGATCAGTATAATGCCGCCCCTATAAACATTGACTTGTTAGGCAATCGCCAATGCTGTTATGCAGCAAGTCACAACAGTATTTGTGGATGTACACCGTCCACCCCTCAGCAAATTTGGAATTTCAACATGGCAATTGAAGCTAGTTTACAACAGCGCAGTAACAGTAGCTGCGAATTATGTGGTGCAACAGACGGGTTAGTGGTTTATGCCGTACTGCCTAAAGACGGTTCTAGCTCTGACGATTGTGCTTTGGTTTGCGGTACTTGTAATGGTCAACTGAACGCAGAACAAGATTTAAACATCACTCATTGGCGCTGCTTGAATGACAGCATGTGGAGTCAAGTACCAGCTGTACAAGTGTTGTCTTGGCAACAACTGTCTATTTTGACTCAAAGCGGTGAAACGTGGGCGCAAGATTTACTGGATATGATGTATTTAGAAGACGACGCAAAGTCATGGGCCGAGTCAGGTCTAGCTCTTCGAAGCTCTGATGATGACTCTGAAGCATTTGATTCCAATGGCGATAAACTTTCTGCTGGCGACAACGTATACCTTATTAAAGATTTGCCTGTAAAAGGTGCTGGCTTCACCGCCAAGCAAGGCACGACGGTTAGAGGCATTTCGTTAACTTCGAACCCAGAACATATTGAAGGTCGAGTTAATGGTCAGAAAATCGTAATTTTAACTAAGTTTGTGAAGAAGGTGTAATCGGCAGATCATGGTCGAAGGTAATTCTAGAAGCATTGTTTCCAACCAAGCTGATATCAATGAAGACTTGGACAAAGTCGTCAATAAGCATTTAACGACAGAGTTTAAAAAGCCGTTTGCGCCTTTTTCTAACACTTTGTTTGAAGAGTTAGAACAACAAGTGAATGCATTTATGGCTGCTGGCGGTGAAGGTGTGATCTTAGACTCTTGTTGTGGCATTGGTGAGAGCAGTTATCGCCATGCACAAGCAAACCCAACTAAGCTAGTTATTGGTATCGACAAATCTGAGCACCGCTTAGACAAACACGATTTTCACCATGAAAAGCTGGATAATGTGATCTTGGCTCGCGGCGATTTAAATGACTTATGGCGTTTGATTGCTGCAGCGGATTGGCCTATTACAGAGCACTACATCTTATATCCAAACCCTTGGCCAAAAGCTAAACATCTACAACGCAGATGGCACGGAGCACCTGTTTTTAGTGCATTACCTAAAATAGGTGAAAAGCTAATTGTACGCAGTAATTGGCCCATCTATATCAAGGAAATGACCCGAGCTTTAGCCATAGCTGGGATATCTGGAGAGATGCTAGAGTACGCTAGTGACCAGCCAATAACGCCATTTGAACGCAAATACTGGGCCAGTGGCCAACAAAGTTACCAAGTAACTGCGCAGCTTAAGTAATTCTTATCTAATAAAAAAGGCTGTTAATTCGAAAGAGTTAACAGCCTTTTGTTATTCATAGTTTCATTAAAGAAAAACAAACATTTATCACGTTTAAGAAAAAGCAGTTGTTACGAAATGAATAGTTTGAAACTTAAAGTATTGGCTCTTGTACTAGTGATCATTGCAATTGGTTTGTACAAGTATCCTTTTCTTGAAGATAAAAGTTATCCTATGCAAGACCATCATATGCCTACGTTGAGCTCTAAAAATGAACCAGAAACGGTTACTTTCGAAGAAATTCAGCTACAGAGTAAAGTTGTAGGGAACAGCGAAAAAGTATTACATGATGAATATGTTGTCAGTGATGTTAAGAAGCCATTAGAGTCCGATTGGTGTGTAGCTCAAGATGAACTTGCAGAAAGTGACTTTAAATATGTGTTGGAGTTAGAACAAGACTGGTTTCAGTTTAAGGGACGAGCAGAAGCGAAACTGACAAATGAGTCACTGAGTCATGAAGATTCTTTTTACCCAGGAAATGAATTTGTTTCAGCTTATCAAGAGTTACCTATAGAGAGTTTAGAAAAGCAAGCTTTTGCTGGTGACAAGTGGGCAATGATCACCTACTTGCAAAAGTCTGGCTTTCGACAGCGAGATAAAGCAAAGGAAATAGCTGAGAAGCTATTAGTGTCAGGAGCCTCTTATCATGCTATTAGCTTCCTTATAGTTAATGAGCTTGCTAGAGCTAAAACGAGCTATAGGAAAACTCAAAATGCGAAGTTGGCGGCAGAGCACCTTAGCAGAGCAATATCTTATACTTTGTTTGGTTTAAGAGAGTATGACGATAGCGCATTATCGGCTTATTTTGGCGTTATTACAGAACACCCATTCAACGATATATTGAACCCTGCAATTGTGCTCAAAAACAAACGTGAGTATGTGATAACGCAGTACCAAGCGTTAACGGATATGATTGAGCAACAACGAAGAGCTCAATCTATTGATGTTAAACAGCCACCTGAGGCAGTTAAAAGGCGCTTCAAGCAAAGCTTAGCGCTAATCCAGTACGACGATAAACAAGCAGCTGAAACTCTATCCTATTTTGACATTGATGACAGCGCTAATTTAAATCGAGATCGCTGTACACAGCATTACTTTGCTAGAACAGCGAAAATTAGAAAGCAACAAGCTAGGGCAGACTATTAATGGGAAATAGAAACATTAGCTGCAAACCTTAGTTGTTTTGCAGCTAATGTTTTATTCAGATTTTGGATCCCGAGCTAACAAGGTCATTGCACCTTCTAGTGCGGGTTTGCCTTGATATAGGATCTGATAGATTTGCTCGACAATCGGCATTTCGACTTCGGCTTTTTGTGCCAACATGAACACTTCTTTAGTGTTGCGATAACCTTCAACCACTTGACCAATGTCGGTCATGGCTTGTTCAACCCCTTTACCTTGACCTAAAGCCAAACCAAAGCGGCGATTTCTTGATTGATTGTCGGTACAGGTTAAGACTAAATCACCTAGTCCTGCCATTCCCATCATTGAGTTTGGTTTTGCCCCTAGCGCCACTGCCAGTCGAGTCATTTCAACTAAACCGCGGGTAATTAACGCCGTTCTAGCATTGGCACCAAAGCCAATACCGTCAGCAATGCCTGCACCAATGGCAACGACATTTTTAATTGCACCGCCAAGTTGTACCGCAATGAAGTCACTATTGGTATAAACTCGAAATTTGCGTTCGCAGTGCAGTAACTCGCCGATTTCTTTAGCAAATGCTTCATCTTCCGATGACAATGAAATTGCGGTAGGTAAACCAGTAACCATTTCTTTGGCAAAAGTAGGTCCAGATAAAACCGCATACTTGTGTTGCTCACCAAGGACTTCATGAGCAACATCTTGCAATAGGCGGCCGGTTTCAGGCTCTAGACCTTTTGTCGCCCAGCAGAGCTTAGCTTCTGTTGGCAACATAGGTTTAACGCTTTGCAAGGTTGTGGCAAACACATGACTTGGTACCACAATTAGATGCATGTCCGCATTGGTTACTGCGTACTCTAGATCTGAGGTAACTTCTAATGTTTCAGGGAAGTCTGCACCAGGTAAGTACTTTAGGTTTTGTCTGTGTGACTGCATATTGGCAACTTGCTCTTGATCTCGTCCCCACATGATCACTTTATGACCATTTCGAGCGAAACAAAAAGCAAGGGCGGTGCCATAAGAGCCCGCCCCCAATACTGCAATTCTGAATTTATTATCAGAACTCATAAACGTTTCCGTATCAATTAAGCGTCTAGCTTTTGACCTTCAGCTTCTTGTTGACCTTCTTGTGCTGCTTTAGCTTGTGCCTGTTGAACGTATTGAGCGAATAACGCGTCAAAATTTACAGGTGCTAAGTTAAGAGCAGGGAAAGTACCACGGTTAACTAAGTTAGAAACTGTTTCACGTGCGTATGGGAACAACGTATTAGGGCAGAAAGCACCTAGCATGTGAGCTACTTGCGCATCAGGTAAGTTGCCAATCGCAAAAACACCAGCTTGTTGTACTTCACATAAGAAAGCCGTTTGACCTTCAACAGTTGCTGTTACTGTTAATGATAGTACTGTTTCGTAGATGCCTTCATCTAGCTTTTGGCTCTTGTTGTCCAAATCTAGTTTGATGTCAGGATTCCACTCTTTAGTGAAGATCGCTGGTGAGTTTGGCGTTTCAAAAGAGACGTCTTTTACATAGATACGTTGAATTGAAAACTGTGGTGCTGCTTCTTGCTCTTGAGTAGCTGCTTGATTCGTTTCTTCTGGCATGAGAAAAATTCTTCCTAAATTAACTTAATTAAACTTGTAAAAGTGCGTCAAGCTTACCTTCACGCTCTAATAACATAAGGTCATCGCAACCACCTACATGAGTAGTGCCGATGAAAATTTGTGGTACTGTCGATCTGCCATTAGCGCGCTCAATCATAGGCGCTCTTTGTTTCGGCTGCTTGTCGATCTTTATTTGGTTAAATGCCACTTCTTTGGCTTTTAACAGGGCTAAAGCTCGTTTGCAGTAAGGGCAATAATCTTTGGTATATATATCAATCTTTTGCATAGTCTACTTTTTAACTATTGGTAAATTGGCACTTAACCAAGTTTGCATGCCACCTTGCAATACCGTGACTTTCTCAAAGCCTGCTTTGCTCAGCGACTTGGCTGCTGTTTTTGCTGAGATACCAGCGTTACACACAACAACTATGGGGGTTTGCTTATGCTTTTCAAGGGCACCAAATTGACCCGCTGTGATCTTTTCTAAAGGCAGGTTTACAGCGTCGGTAATATGGCCCTTGTTAAATTCGATTTGTTTACGAATATCAACAACTTGACCATCTGCACGATTCACTATCATGGTTAAATCGTGGGTCGAAATATTTTTAATTGATGAGGTTGCTGCGCTTACCCAGCTAACGATTAACATGGCAAATAACACGATCCATGCCGTTGTCAGCATGTAGTGATTGCCTAAAAATTCAATAAATTGATCCATTACTAACTACCTAGTTCAGTGCGTTCACTGAATTTAATTTTATATTTTAAGAGGCGCGATTATACCCAGTAAAAATAAGATGCCCAAGGGAAGTTATAAAAAAGCAACAAATAAAATAAGAATTGTCGTCACGAATGGTAAAAAAACAGTTAGAATGTTTGCTCGAAATTGAACAATAACAAGATCGGGTGACATTACATCCAACTGGGAACCTATTATGTCGGATAAAAAACCATTTGTACTTATCATTATGGACGGCTGGGGATATCGCGAAGAAACCAGCAACAACGCTATCGCCAATGCCAACACGCCAGTGTTAGATCAACTGTGGCAAACAAAGCCAAGCACGTTAATTTCAGGTAGTGGTTTAGACGTTGGTTTACCAGATGGGCAAATGGGCAACTCCGAAGTAGGTCATGTAAACTTAGGTGCAGGACGAATTGTTTACCAAGATTTCACCCGTATAACCAAAGCGATCGAAGATGGCAGCTTTGATGAGAATACAGCGCTAGTAAATGCCGTTGAAAAAGCAACAGCGAATGACAAAGCAGTACACATTATGGGACTTATGTCTCCAGGTGGCGTTCACAGTCATGATGAGCATTTGTTTGCTATGGTGAAAATGGCCGAAGCTAAAGGTTGTAACAAAGTTTACGTTCATGCATTTTTAGATGGACGTGATACCCCGCCTAGAAGTGCAGAAAGCTCATTAGCTAAGTTTGAACAACATTTTGCCCAAAGCGGTAAAGGTAAAGTGGCTTCGTTAATTGGTCGCTATTACGCAATGGACAGAGATAACCGTTGGGATCGTGTTGAGCAAGCTTATAACTTAATCACTTTTGGCCAAGCTGAATTTAATGCCGATTCTGCCTTAGCTGGTTTAGAACAAGCATATCAACGCGACGAAAACGATGAGTTTGTAAAGGCTACAACAATTGGTACACCAGTTCAGGTAGAAGATGGTGACGCAATTGTCTTTATGAATTTCAGAGCAGACCGTGCTCGTGAGATCACTAGAGCTTATGTCGATGCTGACTTCTCTGGTTTCGAGCGTAAGTCAGTGCCGCAATTAGCTGACTTTGTAATGTTAACTCAATACGCCGCTGATATTGATAGCACTGCTGCATTCCCGCCAGTTGAACTAGAAAACGTAATGGGCGAGTGGTTAGAAAAGCATAATAAAACTCAGCTACGTATTTCTGAAACTGAGAAATATGCCCACGTAACTTTCTTCTTCTCCGGTGGTCGTGAAGACTTATTTGAAGGCGAAAAGCGTGAGCTTATTCCTTCACCTCAAGTGGCTACCTATGATCTACAACCAGAAATGAACTCTGGCTTACTCACCGACAAACTTGTTGAAGCGATTGAGTCGCAAGAGTATGACTTTATTGTTTGTAACTATCCAAATGGCGACATGGTTGGCCACACTGGTGTTTATGACGCAGCGGTTAAAGCTTGTGAAGCGGTAGATGCTTGTATTGGTCGTGTTGTCACGGCATTAGAAAAAGTCGGTGGTGAGTGCTTAATTACTGCAGACCACGGCAATGCAGAGCAAATGAGTAATCCAAATACAGGTCAAGCTCATACTGCGCACACTAGTGAACCAGTACCATTTATTTATGTTGGTCGTGATGCTAAACCAGTTGCAAATGGCAAATTAAGTGATGTTGCACCAACGGTCTTACACCTTATTGGTATGGAACAGCCTGAGCAAATGACAGGTAAACCTTTGATGTTAGTCGACTAATCTGGTTAGATAGACAAGGACGTCTAAGAATAAAATTATATATCGTGCAGTTTACTCAAGTTAATCAACGCGCTTTTTTATTGTCACTTGCTTATAGCTTGCTATTGGCGATAGTGAGCTCGTGGCCAGCACTGGCAAATGACAATAAAAAACTAGAACAAGTACAAGCTAAAATTAAACAACAGCGTTTGGCCATTGAAAAAAGCCTAGCGGAAAAAGATGATATTGAGGCCGTGTTTAAATCAACCGAACTTAAGGTTGCCGAAGTCGCGCTTGCTATTCGTCGGGTAAACAACCAAGTTGCTGATGTTGATACCAAGATCAAACAGCTAGAAAAAGAACAAAAACAACTGCTCAAAGAAAAGAAAAAACAACAAGCTCTATTAGCCGAATTGGTACGCACCGCCTATTTGAGTGGCCGCCATGACTATACCAAGCTGTTGTTAAATCAAGATGACCCAGCCAAATTAGAAAGATTAATCACCTATTACAAGTCGCTCAACGAAGCGCGTGTAGAAGAGTTGGAAACGATTCAAAAGGTACTCAATCGCTTAGCGCAAATTGAACAAGAGTTAAGTAAAAAACGCAGCGAGTTGCTAGAGCTTAGAGCGTCACAACAAGAGCAAAAAAAGGAATTAGCAAAATCGCAAACTGCGAGAAAATCGGCGTTAAGAAAGCTTAATTCCGCGATTAAAACCGATAAAAACAGACTAAAACGTTTAGAGCAAAGCGAAACTCGCTTAGCCAATGCCATTGCCAAAGCGCAACAAGAAGCAAAGAAAAGCCCAGAAAACTTAGCTGGTTTGTACAACCTGAAAAAGAAGTTGAAGTGGCCAACCACAGGACGAATTGCAAAACGCTTTGGTCAAAGGCGCAGTGGCGCATTACGCTGGAAAGGTGTATTGATGTCAGCAAACTTAGGCAATAGAGTTAATGCCATAGCAGAGGGCATAGTGCTTTACTCAGACTGGCTCAAAGGGTTTGGCTGGGTAACCGTAATTGACCATGGTAAAGGCTATATGAGTCTTTATGGTCATAACCAAGCTTTGCTTAAATCGGTTGGCGATTATGTCGAAAAAAATGAGCCTATTGCGCTAGTCGGACAAAGTGGCGGTCAGTCAACGCCTGGCCTATATTTTGAAATTCGATACAAAGGTAAAACGGTAAACCCCGCTCGTTGGTGTCGCTAAGAGGACAAGCCAGCGAGCTCACTCACCACAACATATAACAAGGATAATGTTATGAAATCTACTCTACTTTCCATTTTAATGGCTTTTTCTATCACAGTGACAGCCCAAGCCAAGGAACAAGTTGATCCTGAACTGCTTAATGCAGCAGAACAATATTTAGTGCTTACTGAAGCCCAGTGGGCGTTCGAAGAGTCGATGAAACAGTCAAAGCAGATGTTTGACCAATTCAAATCACCACAACCTGAAGGAATGAGTGACGAGTATATAGCGCTAATGGCAAAGCACGATAAAGAAAACAAAGCCGTGTTAGATGAGTTTTTATCTTGGCAAAGTATTGAACCCATGATCACTAAAATGATTGTTAGTACTTACTCGCTTGAAGACTTAAAAGCAATCAATGCATTTTATGCTTCAGATGCAGGCAGAGCCTTAGTCAGCAAAACCCCTGAGTTAGCGAAAGCACAAATGCAGATGATGCAAGATATGATGAGTCAAATGATGGCTAAAATGGGGGAACTTACGCAACAGCACCAACAAGAGCGCAACGAGCTGTTAGGCCACTAAGTTATATTAAAAAAACAGGTGTGCCAAAGCATACCTGTTTTTTTATTTTCAGCCCTAAAGCACTTACTTCAGTAGGTGGTTATCATCAAAAAAGATTTGCCTGAAATTAACTCACTCTAGATTAATAATATATCGACTGAGTCTCTGAGGTACTGAATCGAGTTCAACATGACGGTCCCGGAGTCCATATATCAAATGGATTATCGCATCGACGCACGATAATGACGCTATCGCTTTTTGTCACTCTTGAAGAGTGCAGAATTTACTACTTTTGGGTGTGGAGCATTTACCTTTTATTCCTTAGCTCAAACAATAAGCAAACAGATAAATATTAATAAACACGCCAATCCCCCAGACTAAACTGCGCAGTTTATCGACATCAAACCAATAGCAAAATAGATAGGCAACTCGGCACAGAGTAAAGCTGATTTTTTCATTGCTGTTTACGGATTGTTAACCTGTCTCAACGTTTTTATTAATTGTTTATGATTATTTATTTTAGGGGTTTTAATCCATTTGCATAATGTGTAAAGTGCCGCAAATTTATTTGTGGTACTTAATATTCGGTATGGACACTGGTTTACACTCGTTAGTTGCGATCGCGCACTTTCATCAAATTCCCGCAGAGCCTCAGCAGCTAGAGCATGAGTTCGGCATTCCAGAACAACTTTTCACTGATACAGACATATTAAGGGCAGCGAAGTCTCTGACCTTAAAAGCCGAACTAATAACGACAAGTCTAGACAGTTTAGATAATAAAACCCTGCCAGCAATTGCTAAGCTAAAAAATGGTAAATACATCATAGTTGCTAGAGTTAAAAAATCAGAAGATGAGTCTCAGCTGACTGGTTTGCAAGAATTGCTTATCCATGACTTAACCGAAGAAGCGCCGCGAGTTGTGAGTGCGGAAGATTTTGAGCAAATGTGGACAGGGTCCATTATCGCTCTAACCCGTCGTCAAGGCTTTGGTGAAAAGCTACAAAAGGCCTTTGATATTTCTTGGTTTATTCCTTCGTTGGTTAAATATCGAAAACTCTTTAAAGAAGTCGTTATTGCTTCTTTCTTCTTACAACTTTTTGCCCTTATTTCTCCATTATTTTTCCAAGTCGTGATGGACAAAGTATTAGTGCACCGTGGTTACACTACGCTTGATGTACTGGCTATGGGCTTTTTTGTGGTGATCATTTTTGAAGCCATATTAGGAGGGATACGCAATTATACTTTCAGCCATACCACTAATAGAGTAGATGTTGAGCTCGGTTCTAGACTATACGATCACTTAATGGCATTGCCTATGTCTTACTTTGAGTCGAGGCAAGTAGGACAAAACGTCGCTAGAGTGAGAGAACTAGACTCAATTAGAAACTTCATTACAGGTACCGCGCTGACGCTAGTTATCGACTTGTTTTTTGTTTTCGTGTTCCTTGCGGTTATGTGGTATTACTCGCCAACGTTAACTTGGGTTGTCTTGGCTTCTATCCCTTGTTATATCGCGCTATCAATATTTATTACCCCTATTTTGCGTCATCGTTTAGATGAAAAGTTTAAACATGGTGCGGCAAACACGGCGTTTTTAACTGAGTCTATCACTGGCATAGGCACTGTGAAGTCAATGGCTGTTGAGCCGCAAATGAGAAGAAAGCTTGAAGACCACCTATCTAACTATGTGCATGCCTCATTTCGCAGCCAAAACCTAGGCAATATTTCCAATCAAATTGCTGGAGCAATTAATAAATTTGTTACTTTGGGGATCATTTGGCTAGGAGCTCATTTGGTGATGAGCGGTGATATTTCAGTGGGTCAACTAATTGCTTTTAATATGTTAGCTGGCCGAGTCTCAGCTCCTATTTTAAAGCTGGTACAACTATGGCAAGACTTCCAACAAGCCGGTATTTCTGTTGCTCGACTAGGCGATATTTTAAATACACCAAGAGAGCCAGGCTTTAACCCAAATAGGTCGAGGTTACCTGCTTTAAAAGGTGCGATATCGTTTGAAAATTTACGTTTTCGTTATCGTCCCGATGCGCCAATTATCTTAGATTCACTCAATTTAACCGTTAGGCCGGGAGAGGTAATAGGCATTGTTGGCCGTTCTGGCTCTGGCAAGAGTACGATCACTAAATTAGTACAGCGTTTGTACTTGCCGGAATCTGGTCGAGTAACCATTGATGGCGTCGATTTGTCGGTCATTGATACCGTATGGCTACGCAAACAAATAGGTGTGGTGTTACAAGAAAACTTCCTGTTCAACCGAACCATCAGAGAAAACATAGCTTTGACCAATCCAGCCGTACCAATGGAAAAGATCATCAATGCGGCGAAAATGGCAGGAGCGCATGAGTTTATTATTGACCTACCCAATGGTTATGACTCCTTAGTAGGTGAACAAGGTGGTAACTTATCAGGTGGCCAACGCCAGCGTTTAGCTATTGCTAGAGCACTAATAAACAACCCCAAGATCCTTATTTTTGATGAAGCCACGAGTGCCTTAGATTATGAGTCTGAGCGTCTTATCCAAGATAATATGCGTCATATATGCCAAGGCCGTACGGTATTTATCATTGCCCATCGACTCTCAACAGTCAGAGCTTGTAACCGTATTATTGTGATGGACAAAGGCAAAATCGTTGAGCAGGGTAGCCATGAACAACTTATTAACCACAAAGGCTACTATGCCAAGCTGCATAGCTACCAAAATCACGAACCTAATTTAACCAAAGTGAATACGCCTGCTAACAAAGCGAGCTCCTTAGCAATCAATACCGCAACAGAAGGAGTAAAATAATGGCGCTATTAAATACAGTAAAACAAGCTTGGCAAGACCGAAAAACCATCGGCGATGGCGCTAAAGAACAAGAGTTAGTGGCATTTTTACCTGCGGCATTAGAAATACAACAAACCCCACCCAACCCTTTAGCGAGAAAGTTAAACTGGGCTTTGATTTGTTTATTCACTTTAGTTGTTGTGTGGGCTTGTTTTGGCGAAATTAACATAGTCGCTAGCGCAGAAGGTAAAATAATCCCTAGCTCTAGGGTTAAACAAATTCAACCTTTAACTAAGGCGGTAGTAAAAAATATTCTGGTACAAGAAGGTCAATACGTTGAGCAAGGTCAACCTCTTGTTGAACTAGACAAAACCTTAACCTCTGCCGATGAAAGCAAGCTTAGCGCTGAACTGGCGGACAGTGAATTAAAACTAAGCAGCACTCAAGCATTACTTAACCAGTTAAATAAACCTTTTATTGAACAAAGTACCAGCTTTGTCACCGCAGATGAAACAGAGCAATATAGCCTGCTTTCAAAACAACAATGGCAACAATACTGGTCACAAAGGCAAGGCTTGCAAAGTGCATTGAGAAAAAACCTAGCACAGCAACAAGCAGCACAAGCCAGTGTTAAAAAACTAGAACAAACCTTACCCATTATTACCAAGCGAACCGAAATCGCAAAACAGCTATTGAGCAACAACTATGTGGCTGAAATGGAATACTTGGAACTGAAACAACAACTCATTCAGCAGCAACAAGACTTAATAGCCGAACAACAAAGATACAAGCAACTGCAAGCAGCACAAACAGAACTAGAACAACAAACATCAACTTTTGTGGCACAAACTAAAGCGCAATATTTATTGGAAGTTACGGAATTAAACCGACAGATCACAGGCTTAAAACAAGAGTTAGCAAAAGCTCAAGACCTTAATGCTAAACAAGTCCTTTATGCCCCTGTAGCAGGTCAAGTACAACAGCTTGCAATTAGCACCGTAGGTGGCGTGGTAACAGAAGCGCAAGAGTTGATGTTAATCGTACCAACGGAAGAGCAGTTGGAAGTAGAAGTTCATTTAGAAAACAAAGACATAGGCTTTGTTTTAGAAGGTATGGCTGCGGAAATAAAAATTCATACTTTCCCGTTCACCAAGTACGGAGTAATAAATGGTCAAGTTAACTCTATCTCCGATGATGCCATAGTCGACGAGCAAAGAGGCTTGGTCTACACCATGCAGCTGGCCATGTTCAATAACACCATCATGGCAGAAGGCCGAGAAGTAAAACTTATCCCCGGAATGGCCGTGACCGCAGAAGTACAAACCGGCAAACGCCGAATAATCGAATTTTTCCTAGCGCCACTACTTAGACATAAACAAGAAAGTTTGCAGGAACGATAACCATGAAAAACTTTTTGATATTAATGATGGGGGTCAGCTTAGCTTTGACTGTAGAAGTATTAGCTAAAGAGCAAACGAGGTTCTCTCAGGGGCACACAGAAACCAGAGTTGATAGCTGGGAATTAGAAAATAACAGAGCTTTACCTTTGTGCCAAGCATTTGAAAAATACTTAAATCTTCACCCTAACGCATTCATGAATAAGGAGTTTGAAGCTCATAAACATATTAAAGAAGTAAAGATACCAAAGTTTACTGAGGTTAGCGAAGAAACGTTTCTAACCGTTTACAGACAGTTTCATACAGATTACAAATCAAAAGGTCGTTATTACAAACCAGAATCGTTTGATGAAACAGTAGAAAGTCACCGTCACTACAATACTAAATATTACACCTATACGGCTGATATCAACCATGATGGTAGCAAAGAAAAAGTACTTTTAGTGGATACATACTGGAGAGGAACATTTTACCAATCGATTGATAAAACACCCAAAACTATCCCCATAGATATACCGTTTTATCCAAGCTATTTAGTTACAAAGGAGAGCCTCTTAGATAAATCTTTAGTGGGGGGAGTGCCTGTTGTGCAAGGAATTCCGTTTTTTTATTTAGGTCGTTTTTATTTATTTCAAGGGAGATTGTACTCCTCGAGTATCTATGAACCTACCATTTTTAAAACAGATTCAACATATAACCCATTACACATGAATAAGGTCTGTGACTTTAGACCATTACGCAATCAATAAATTAGATAAAGGAATATAACTATGCCGCTCTCTACTCTACAGTTACCAAAAAGTGATTATGAACAAATAGCTTTGAACTTTATTGCTACTTTTGAAAGCTTTCGCAGTAAAGCTTATGAAGACACCAATGAACAAAAGCTATTAACTATAGGTCATGGATTTAATTTAGAAGACAGAAACGTTTTATTAAAAGTGCTTAATCAAGTATTTAAATTGGAACTGCCTGAGGATAGTCCAGTACTTGAAGACTTTTTAAAAATAACACAGAGTGAACAATCGGTAGAGCAAAAACAGCAGGCTCTTAATAGCAAGTTGAGTGAATTGACGTCAGGAGTGAAAACAGAGTTTGTATTAAACAAATCGGAGTCTCTAACGGTATTAGATAGTTTGCTAGAAACTTATACTAATATTGTTGATAGCAAAATCTCATTATCAGAATTGCCTTATTCAACAGCAGCATAAGGACATCACTATGAAACTAAATTTATTCTCAGCTTTGGCGATTTTACTCTTTTCCGCTAATAGTCTTGGTGCAGAAGCACAACAGAAATTCACAAAAAATCATGACTTATTTCGAGTTAACAGCTGGGTATTAGAAGAAAATAAATCGTTACAGTTGTGTCGGGAGTTTGAAGGTTATTTAAATCAGTTTCCCAATGCTTTTATGAACAAAGAGTTTGAGCCGCATAAATACATAAAGGAAGTCAAAATACCAAGACGAACCGAGGTGTCAGAAGCTGAGTTTCTTGTCGTTTTAAAACAGCTTTATGACAAGTATGTGACGGCTAATAGTGCTCGTAAAACATTTGAAGAAAAGGTAGAGGCTCACCGAAAATACAATGCAAGTTATTTTAGCTTTCACGCTGATATCAATCACGATGGCAATATTGAGAAAGTGTTTTGGAATGATACTTATTATTTAAGCACTTATTATAAAAGAGTGAATAAAAAACTAGAAAAAGTTTTTGTTGATATGCCTTCATACGGAGGGTATGTGGTAACCGATAATAATCAACTTAATACTGCATTCGCAGATCAAGCACCAGTAAAGGGAGGGTGGCCTTTTTTTTATCGGGGGCGATTCTATTTGTACAGTCAAGTACTAAGTGCCTCTTTTGTAGACGAACCTTATGTATTAGAAAATACTTCCTATCGAAACCCTTTAAAAAATAAACAAATTTGTGTGTTTAAACCACAACGTAAGTAATTAAATAATTTAAAAGGAAATTTATTATGGCAATTGCAACATTACCTATTACAGAAGAACAATTTAAACAGGCAGCATTAGAATTAATAGCCGTCTTTGAAGGATTTAAATCTGCTCCTTATGAAGATACCAATGAAAAAAAGTTATTAACTGTAGGGCATGGCTTTAATTTAGAAGACAGAGCTACTCTTTTAGCTGTACTAAATGAAGGCTTTAAGCTTAATTTAAATGATAAATCTGATTTATTCCGAACGTTTGTTCAAATCACAACCAGCAATGAATTCTCACTTGCTGAAAAACGTCAACTATTGGACGAAAAAATAGCCGAAGCAAGCAAGAACAACGAATCAAAATTTACTTCATTTACACTGCAAGAAGCGCAATCTTCAAACGTTTTAAAAATACTATTAGAAAGCTTTATTACAACGGTTAATAGCAAGTTATCGACAGAAGAGCTGGACTTTTCAACAGAAAGAGCGGCTTTGGTTTCTCTTGCATACAACAGTCCTAGCCTACTTGGTGACAAGTTAATCAATGCGATAAAAGCTGGTAATAGGGCAGCGGCTTGGTTTGAGGTTAGATACAACTCCAATGGCAATGTAGAAGCTTCCAATCGTCGTTATATCGAATCTGCTTTATTTGGTTTGTATCGAGATGCATCCAATGTCTCAGCCAGTGAGGCTCAAGATATTATTTCGTTTTTAACCGCCAATAATAATGCAGCTTTAGAGCAAATTCACAAAGAAGAGAATGCAGATAACTCTTTGGGTCTTCACCATGCGTACTGCCCTAGTTATTCAATGGCAGCATAGGGACATCACTATGAAAAAATACTTATCCTTTATAGCTGGACTTTTATCCTTAACCGCATGCAGTACGGTAAATGCAGAGTACGTGTTAAAAAAGAACTCTGCACTTGCTTTGTGTAACGAATTCCTAGAAATGCTCAACAGCAAACCCGTTAATTACTATACCCAAAGACGTGAACCTCATCCTGATTTTAAACAGTTTGTACCTGTAAAGTTGACTCTGCTGCCAAATGACAATGTCTATTACCAAGATACACTTAATTATTTAAATCAAGAATTAGAACGAGAGTCTGACAGCAAGAAAAAAGAGAAACTTAAAAAAGCCATTGAAAATAATAAGAAGTTCATTTTAAAGGCATCGGTGAAATCATTTATTTCTGCTCCAGTAGATGCAAATCATGATGGCAAAAAAGAACAATTCTATGTGGTTAGTCACGGATTGCAAGACCAAAGCTATGGTGAATTAGTTAGATATCAAAGAGTGCAGGGGAACAAAATAGACCGTAGTGAAAATAAAGCATCCTTTACTGGATTTCCTTTTCTTTACAAGGGCCGTTTTTATTATTTTTCTGCAGCAAAGCTTGCAAAAACAATTCAAATTGTAGAGCCAACTTTACCTTATAAAAAAGAAGCTGGTTTTTCGGCTCTGTATACGGTCTGTAGTTTTAAAGCCAATTAACAACAAGGAAGATGAAATATGATTACATATAATAAAAATAATGAATACGAAACAATTAGATTCAATTTAATAAAAAGACTAGAAGGTGAGAAACCAAAAGTTCATGACGATGGAAAAGGCATAGCTACCATAGGTATAGGGGCTAACATAACTAATGATGTGACGCTTAGACTAGTTTTGTCTGTTGGATTCGATGTTGATTTTGATGACCCTGATCCGATACAAAATGATTTAAATGGTAAACTTTTTAATAATATGCGTAATGCTATAAGCACAATTAGCAGCATACCTTTATTAGAAGATAAGTTAGATGAATTGTGGAGAGAGTATAAAAGAGATAATAATGTTGTATTCGAGCTAGATCCTACCAAAATAAGGTCTTTATTCGATGCCCTTGCTCCAACATATGAAACCGAAATTGATAAATGGCTAGCAGATATTCCTGAGTCAAAAGAACGTGCTGTATTGTTTTCTTTGTCCTTCAATACCAACACTGGAGAAAGCACTCTTTTAGGTCCAAGCCTTAAAGCCGCAATAGAACAAGGCAATAGAGCCAGAGCATGGATAGAAATTCGCTATCGTTCTAACAAAATAAATCCTGATGATGAATTAAAGCATGGGCTAGCGTCACGCCGATATTATGAAGCCGAATTATTTGGTTTATATGATGCCAACTTTACGAGTAAAACCGCCGAGCAACAAGAGCAAGATGCAAGAGACATCTATGACGCCATCACTGGATACCAACCTAAAAATACGACGAATTATGATATCCGAGCAAAAGTATTGGGTTATGAGAAATTACATAGCAGCCAGTTGAATAAAAAACACAGCTCAGTGCAGTCTCTAGAAAACTCATTACAACCAGCAGCTAGTGTACTGTTGGCTAAATATGGTGAAGGGCGAAACATTAATGCATTAGATATTTATGTAGGTAGTGATGGTGCTGACACTGTCATAGCTAGAAGTCGTAACGGCTATCAATTAGATGCTGGAAAAGAGTTTGATAAACCGTCTTTAATCTTAGGCGGGGCAGGTATTGATGTTTTGACTGGAGGAGCAAAAGATGACGTGTTATGGGGAGAGGCTGATAATGATATATTAGAAGGAGGTGATGGCAGCGATATTATGAGAGGTGGGGCAGGCAATGATATCTACTACGCCGACAGCAGGGATATTATTACTGATTCAGATGGCAATGGTTCTGTATATTTAGAAGATACTTTGTTAACCGGCGGTAAACAAATTGCTAAGTCATCAAGAGTGTATAAGAGTGCAGATGGTAAATACACTTATGTATATGATAAAGAAGCAAATACCTTAACCATTAATAATGGCTTAGTGATACAAGATTTTACTGATGGCCACCTAGGTATTGATTTGGTGGAACTATCAGATGGCTCCAATCCTGGCTCTAATCCAACCTCGCCAAAAGATAAGCCTTTTCTTCCTAAGCCGCCACCGCCGCCAAGACCTGAAGTGCCAAGAGTTAGGCGAGACCCTTTATCCATAGACCTTAATCAAGATGGCTTAGTTGATACAATTCCTATGTCAAAAGGCGTTCATTTTGACCTTAATAATGACGGCTTTGCCGAGCTAACAACTTGGTTGGCGCCTGAAGATGGCATGGTGATACTTGACCTTAACAACAATGGCCTTGTGGATGGCGGTTATGAATTATTTGGTGACGAGACCTTGCTGCCAAACGGTCAGCTTGCAACCAATGGCTTTGAAGCGCTAGCGCAATATGACCTCAACCAAGATGGCGTTATAGATGCCAAAGACAGCATCTTTACTGAGCTTAAAATTTGGCAAGATGCAAACTCGGATGGTCGCTCTCAAGCGGATGAGCTAAAAAGTTTCAAGGATGCTGGCATTGTCAGTATTAACTTATCCTATGACGAAGCTTTTATTACCGACCAAAATAATGTTACCCACGAACAAATTGGCAGTGCTCGTTTTGCTGACGGCTCAGATGCTCTTGTCCATACCTTATATTTTGACACGGATCTGAGTAATTCTATTCCGATTGAATTTGGCCCAGTTGGTAATGCAATAGTGAGTGATGAAATACTGTCTTTACCAGACTTATCTGGTTATGGCAGAGCCTACAGTTTACATCAGGCGATGCAATTAGATACGTCAGGCAAATTACAAAAGTTAGTGGAGCAGTTTGTCAGCGAACCTTCTACTGTGGTTCGTAAACAACTAGTTTCTAGCATTCTAGTAACTTGGTTAGGCAAAGAAGCGATTGATCCCAATAGTAGAGGAGAGCATGTTAATGCTCAGCACTTGGCTATATTGGAAGAGCTGTGGGGGCAAGAAGCGGTGCAAGCTATTCCCGTTAGAGCTTATGGCAGCTTGTTAGGGCTGGTTTACGCAAACTTTGAGCGTGCTATTTACACTCAACTTATGGCACAGAGCCATAGCCAAGACTTGTTCGAGATGATTGAGTTTAGTCAGAGTAATGATGGTAACTGGACTGCCGATTTTTCTGATTTAGCAGAGTATGTCATAAAGCAAGTTGGTAACGCACAAATGAGTGCAGCAGAGTTTGCTGAGTTAGTCGATATTGTGGCAGGCCTTAGTCCTTATAATACGCTGATGAAAGACCAATTTAATCACCAGTGGCATACAGCTTTGAGCAGTGCTGCCAAAGCAGCTGATTTTGATATTTCCCCGTTTTACCAGATTTTGGCTGGCGTTGATGTGATTAATGGCTCTGAGGACAGTGACACTATTTGGTCTGGAGAGGGCAATGATACCATTCATGCTAATAATGGTGATGATGTACTTATAGGTGGAAAAGGCAACGACTATTTATATGGTGGGGCTGGCAATGATACTTATGTATTTAACTTAGGCGATGGTCATGACTTTATTAGTGATTTTTCAGGTAATTCTACTATTAGTTTTGGCCCAGGTATTACTGCATCAAACCTGCAATTTACGGTTAATCGAGGCTATGTTGGGATAACCTTAGTTGATGATAATGGCAACCAAACGGGCGACAGTATTACTCTAAATAAGTCTCGAGCCAATATGATGATTAATCGTATTGTATTTGACAATGGCAGCCAGCTTTCGCAGTCGCAAATCAGTGCTCTTATCGCAATAGCTACTGGAAACCAAAACACCACCCTAA